>NZ_AZHT01000064.1 GCF_000599605.1 Prevotella sp. HJM029
CCGTTGGTGCTGCTGCTCTTTTGGCAGCCGCTTGTGCCGACGATGATTTAGCAACCGACAAGTCCAACAAACACACGGGCACCGCCTTAGCATTCAATGTGAGCGATATGCAGATGGATGCCTTGGCACAAAATGGCGCAGGGCAAACGCGCGGTTTGAGTATGCAGCCCATTCCAGCAAGCTATCTTGCTCCGCGCAAGATTGATGCCACAGGCAATAATCCCCACGACTTTTGCTTGATAGAGTCTACCGTTGAGGGTCTTAACCCTGTGAAAGTGGATGCGAAGACGCGCGGAACGATTCTCACTGCCAGCACACTTGGCACCTTCTCCTCGATTGGCTATCGTGCGGCAAGTCCTACAGCTGCAGCTAATCCGAGCACGGCATTGTTGTGGTTTCATGGTGAGAAGACCAATCCCGATGGCACGTTGCAAAGTCGTTACGATTGGGACTGGCCAGTGAATGTTTATGGTCGCTTCTATGCTGTGTCGCCCGAGGCTACAGCAGCCAATGGCATCACGCTCTCACCGAGCAACTCTGCGCAGGTGCCTTATGTGGACTTTGAAGTAAAGAGCAATGTGGTTGACCAAGTAGACTTGATGACAGCTTGCTCGGGCGAGGTGCACTATGAGCATGGCAACGACCCCACGAGCAACCTCAAGTTCACGCATGCCTTAGCGGCTGTGAAGTTTTCCATCGGTAGCAACCTCTCACCTGTCATCATTGAGAAGATTGAAGTTTCGGGTGTGAAATATAAAGGTCGTTACGAATTGCCCAATGCGTTGAATGCAATGGGCACATGGACGTCTGTTGACAATGCCACAACCACCGTAACGCTCAGTGGAATTAACATGAATGCTGCCGACAGACCCAACACGATGTTGGCCGGAGCACTCAATCCTGCGACAAATCCCAACAATCGTGCAGGACGCGAAGCTTATACATTCTTGATGATTCCGCAAACCTTACCAAATAAATCAGATGTCAATCATGCTAAGGTTACGATTTACTACGAGGAAGGTGGTTCTACCAAGCAAATTTCATTCCCACTCACGGGTGAATGGAAGCCCAACACCACACACGAATATAAGCTCTCGCAGAAGAACTCCTCATGGGACTATCAGTTAACCCTCACCGACAACAGCAAAACCTTCGACTATCGAGGCTACGCTTTGGGAAGTGCACAGTTCCAAGTGAAGAGCTATCGTCAGGCACCCGATGGCACTACACCGCAGCCCATTCCTTGGAAGATTTCCAAATATGAGGAATGGGACTACGCTACCAATAGCTGGGTTGATAAAGGTACAACCAAACCCGCTTGGCTCGGCGACCTCACCGATCAGGGTAATGGTAGCACAGCAGCAGAAGCAGGCAACGCCGCAGTGAAACCTGCCACTGTTGTTGATAAACTTGCCGCTTACAACCAAGTGCTCAAGGGTGCTACGCCCAAAGGCACAGCTGCCAATCCCTACAACTTGGCCAATCCCGGTGGAAATGGTTCTCTGATGAATATAGAAGAAAGTGCCAACTGTTATCTCATCTCTGCTCCGGGCTACTATTGCATCCCGCTGGTCTATGGTAATGCCATCAAGAACGGTATAACCAACAGTCATGCTTATCAGACCTCTAACAGTGGTGCTTACATCCTTCAGCATTTCAAGGACCACGCCGGTCAGGACATCAGCTCTCCGTACATCAATGTGCAGAATGCTTCCAATCCTGCCACCCAGGCCAGCATCGTATGGACCGACCAAAGTGGCATCATAGAGGCAAGTAGCCTCGGCATCGCAGACGCTGGAACGAACGCTTTCGTTCGCTTCCGCGTACCCCAAGACAAAATTAAGAACGGCAATGCTGTTATCGCCGTCAAGAACGCCTCGGGTACCGTGATGTGGTCGTGGCATCTGTGGTTTGTTCATGACGATGCGCTCAACACCGTCACTTGCACAAACTTTCAAGGCCATAAATACAAGTTCACACAGGAGAACCTTGGCTGGAAATACACCGCTTTGAGTGGTACCAGCTACACCTCGCCCCGCAAGGTCAGGGTGAAGGTGGAGCAGACCGTTGCCAATGGCGGCGTGAAACAGTCTGCCTACATCACCATTACGCAGAATCCGGGTAACGCGCGGCGAGGCTATAACACGTTCTACCAGTTCGGTCGCAAGGATGCCCTGCCGGGCATTGACGCCGTGAGCGACGGTTCTTTCAACAAGAGCGGCGGTGACAACATGTCCATTCAGAACGGCATCCAACATCCCGAGAACTTCTACACATGGGGTAATTCATGGAGAAGCAATCCGCCTACCGGCTACACTTACTACAACCTCTGGTCGATGGACAACACCACTGCCGACTTCAACGACAATGCCGTGGTCAAGACCATCTACGATCCCTGCCCCGCCGGTTTCAAGATGCCCGCCTCTAACGCCTTCACCGGCTTCACGACAAATGGGCAGAACGGAGGTACGAATAATAATGTAAGCGGTGCTTGGGACTACGGGTGGAACTTCAACAACAAGATATCTTCTCCTGATGCCACCGTATATTTCCCCGCTTCGGGTTGGCGCGAACCTACCGGTTCGCTGCTGAGCAACGAGGACTTCGGCTCCTATTGGTCGGCAGTCCCGTACGACGCGGGCTACGCGCACTACGGTTCCTTACTGAGCTTCTACTTAGGCGGCGTGCTCCCGCAGTACTCCTACTCTCTGGCGATGGGGTACTCTGTCCGCCCCGTGGCCGAACCCAAAACGAGGGTGACACCGAAGGTGCCAGGCTCAACCGAGGAGCAATGGGGAAGCGAGCAGCAAGTGGGCGGCACCGAGATTGATTTAGACAATTAAGAAACGACAAGTAAAACGAAACGTAATGAAAAAAATAAATAGATTGACCCTTGTGCTGACCTTGATGGCAGCAGGGTTATTCGCCGGTTGCGCAAGCGACGAAGAGGCAACCCGCGAGAACCAAAAGATAGCGCTTGACGGCAGCCACTTCAAATTTACCGAAGTGGCCTATCAGGCCGACCAGGCTGTGACACGTGCTGCGGCATCCGTGAAACCGACGACCGTTGACTTGGGCGACGGCTTGGAGGCCGAAGTATCGGTTACTCCCGATGCGCCTACTGGCAAAACGCGCGCCGTTGATCCCATCAGCGATGGCAAGTATACCATCCTCGCCTTCGACCCCAGCACCCACAACTTGCAAGGAAAACTGGAGGGCAGCGTCACGGGCGGCGTGTTTGCCCCTGATGCCGGTCAGAAACTGTTGCTCGACCCCGGCACCTATGACTTTACCTGTTTCAGCGAGCCTGTGGAATATGATGAGCCAAACAAACGACTAGTGGTTAAAAACTGGCTCACCAAGAGTCCGACGATTGGCCATGTGCAGGAAACGATAGCGGGCGATGATTACGAAGTGGCGTTTAACATGGAGCACAAAGCTGCTCGTGTGCGCCTCAACATTACGTCGGATATTCTATCAGAGAACACGCCCATTGATGCTTATCTGCAGGGAACGACTTTTCTTACTGGTTATTGGATGCAAGATTGGCACACAGCTTATTCCGGCGCACTCGATAACACGGGCAACTTCTTTTATAATGTGCCGCAACCATTGACCTTTACGAATATCGCGCCTGTTACGACGCAAGCAGGCACGACCTGCACGTCGGCCTACGGCTATATGTTGCCTTCAACAGAATCGAACAATAGTTTGAAAGACTATACCCTCCACTTCACTGCCGGCACTATTGGTGGTGGCTCCTTAGCGAGCAAAGCGATTAATTTGAGTGGTGCCACTTTCCCCACGGGCTTTCAATGGGATTACAATCAAAGCATCACCATCAACGTCAACGTCAAAGGCCAGCTCTACCTGTTTGAAGACGGCAAGGCACGTGTATACGCCGGACGAGGCACACATACGCCCATTGGGCTCGTTATTCAGCAGAAGTGGGAGCCAACGAACCAAAAAGGCACGGCCTGCGCGTTAGAAATCATTAAAGATCCTGTTTTCCCAAATCCTGTAACGCACGGTGATGCCTATGCGTGGGAAGATGAAACCAAAACACTCCCCTCGAATCCAGACCATCTAAACACTACGGTTTACAATGGTGTGCACGATGGACAGAACGATATGAACGGCTACAACTGGACATGGGATGCCAACAGCACGAAAGACCATGTGGTGCGCGGTGACGCGAAAGAAAAATATCCTGCGTTCTATCAAGCCGGACATTACACCCCCAGCAATGCAACCATCACGGGTGCAAATATTGGCAAATGGTATATACCAGCCGCAGGAGAAGTGATGGAACTGTTCCGCCTATTTGGCACCATCACCGTGCCGGCTAACGAGCCTTGGCGTGGCAATTGCAATATGGCACAAACGGATATCGACAAAATGCTCGCAGCTTTCACGAAAGTAAACAGTGGATTACTCCTCAAGTATCAATTCCTATGGACGAGCACGGTTTGTGATGCTGCAAATACAGGTGGTTTTGGTCCCTATACACCTGTTAGCTTCTACATCAACGGTAGTAGTTCCGGGCAGATTTGGTGGCCTACATTCAACAAGGTAGGTGCCAATTTCTATATTCTGCCTTTCGTTAAATACTAAGGGCGTAAAAAGCTATGTTTGGGGAGTATCGAATGGGCTGTCGCAATGATGCAAAAGCCCATATTGACCCCCGAATCGTTTGTTGCAGCGATGTAACGGTCATATCGACCCCCGAATCGTTTGCTGCAGCGATGTAACGGTCATTTCGACCCCCGAATCGTTTGTTGCAGCGATGTAACGGTCATATCGACCTCCGAATCGTTTGTTGCAGCGATGTAACGGTCATTTCGACCCCCGAATCGTTTGCTGCAGTGATGTAACGGTCATTTCGACCTCCGAATCGTTTGTTGCAGCGATGTAACGGTCATATCGACCTCCGAATCGTTTGCTGCAGCGATGTAACGATCATTTCGACCCCCGAATCGTTTGCTGCAGCGATGTAACGGTCATATCGACCCCCGAATGGGATAGAACACGAAAAAACTACGCTTTGGGATATTCCCAAAGTCAACTTTAAATACATTAGCAAGCAATGAAATTAACTGCTTTAGACCGTAGCAAGCTCCCTGGGATGGAGCACTACCAGTATGCCGGCCATGTGCTGCGCATGTGTAAAGAGGCGGGCGTTGAAAAGCTCACCGCTGTGTTGAAACCTTTAGAAGATGCGCTAAACCGTGAAGACGAGGCGTTGAACCGTCCGCGTTCCAAGGAGGGCTCGAAGGAGCTCGACACTTTGGACAGCGTGCGCGACACGGCCTATCGGGCTTTGATGAAGGCGCTGGAGGCAGCCGAATTGAGTGCCGATGCCGACGAGGCGAAAGCCGCCGAGAAGCTGAAGGATGTGATGAAGAGGTATCCGGGTGTGGTGCGGGCGAATTACGACCGGGAGACGGGGTTGATTCTAAATCTTGTGACCGATTTGAAGAGTGCCGAATGCACGGCGGCAGTAACAAAACTGAAGCTCGCAGCGGCCATCACGCGGTTGGAGACGGCCAACACCGCGTTCGGCGACAGCTATCACAACCGTTACAAAAGCGGTAGGGCAGTGGACGATTTGAAGGAACTGCGCGTAGCCACCGACGATGCCATCGACAAGGTGTTGCTGCGCGTGGTGGCACTGAACGAATTGGATCCGAGCGAGGCCATCACGGCGCTTATTCAGCATTATAACAACTATGTGCACGACCGTCACACGGTGATGAAACAGCATAAAAACAGCACTGCGCATGAGAATGCGGTGAGGGTTGAACAGCAGCGCCAAATGCTCCTCCCGATGTTCGATGCGCTGGGCAAGACGTTGGGTGTGGCGGCCGAAGCCGTGCATTATTCGGGCGAGAGCCGCGGTTCGGGTGCGAAGAAATGTTATCGACTGACGATTGACGGCCGTGCGAATGATGTTTGGGTGAAGGTGTTTCGCAAGAAGAAATTGGTTGAGGTGGCCGAGAAGGATTTGCCGAAAGCATCGTCAAACAAAAAGCATGGTGCGGCCGATAATTCGCATGGCAGCCATGCCAACGGCGAAAATCCCAGCGCCGAACATGGTTCGGCCACGGTGACACCAAAACCATAAAATTCCATTCATTTAGAGTTGAGGGGGCGGGAGTGCGCGATGCATTTCCGCCCCCGATTTGTGGGGTGAGGTTGTTTACGCATTTCGTTTGGGTGGGTGATGTGTGAAACATCGTTACCCCGCGTGGGCGAAAGAAAGTACAACCCCCAGGGGGTAGCCCCCTCGCTTGCATCCGTTACCCAGGGTAGGCTGCGTTGCACTTGCCAACCCTGCGCTATCGAGAGTATAACCCCGATGGGGTAATGGCACACCACGTGGGGTTTGGTAGAGATGGGTAGGGGCGGTGCCTATGTGCGAATACCATTAACCCGCGTGTGCAAATGGTTGTGGGGAGAACCAAGCCTGTAGGGCTTGTACTTTTGATAGCCCAGGGTTGGCGACGAAAGGAGCCTACCCTGGGGAAGGTAGCGGGAGAAAATCTATGCCATCGGCATTGTACTTTTTTAAATCTATTTGCATGCGGGAGATCATTCATTCGCCGCGTGTGGTAATGATGTGCGATGAGAAAGAGTACAACCCCCAAGGGGGTAGCCTCCTCGCTTGCATTGTTACCCAGGGTAGGCGCGTTGCACTTGCCAACCCTGCGCTATCAAAAGTATAACCCCAATGGGGTAATGGCACACCACGTGGTTTGGAGCTATCGAATGTGCAATACGGTGGGGTATGAACACACCGCGTGGTTGGCGTGGGCTATCGAATGTACAATGTGATGAGGTAATGGCACACCGCGTGGTTTGATGGAGATTGGTAGGGGCGGTGCCTGTGTGCCCGCCCGTGTCGCCCTGCAAGGGCGCATTCGTCGTTCATCCCCCGCGCACAATGCGTGTATTTTTGGTATGGAAACGCCGCTGCGCGAACGTTCGGGCGGGCACACAGGCGCCGCCCCTACGGTTTCGTTGGGGTGGATTGTGCATGAACAGGTATACAAGTCTTTGTTTACCCCAAAAGCGAGAAGTTTCATAAAAAGCAAAGGAGCGCATCAAATGATTGATGCGCTCCTTGCGTTGTTTTTGAGCCTCTTGTCGGATTCGAACCAACGACCCCGAGATTACAAATCACGTGCTCTGGCCAACTGAGCTAAAGAGGCGGGTGGGCAAGCTATCCTTATCGCGTCGCTACAACCATGTACCCTTGCTGCGTTCCCGCCCTGGGGGATTCCAAGGGAGCTGACCGTAAGGGACTTGCCCATATGCTTTTTTTGAGCGATTGCAAAAGTATAGTTTTTATCGATAGCGGCAAAATATCGTTCATTAATTTAATGTTTATTTACAAATCTACCACTGTGATGCCCGCTCCTCCGAATTGCACCTGTTCGTCGGCATAATGCTCCACATTAGGTACTGTGGCCAGGTATTGCCGAATGAGCGTGCGCAAGATGCCGTTGCCCTTACCATGGAGAATTCTTACGCGTGGCATACCTAACAAAATGGCATCGTCAATGAAGTGTTGCACGGCGTTTAGTGCTTCATCTCCACGCATGCCGCGCAAGTCTAAGTCCTGATGGAACTGCTGCTTGTGCTGATCAATCGTTGCGCGTGTGGCATGACTTAAATGTTGCGTGTCTGCCGCTATGGGGGCTGTTTGCACACCATCTTTCACGCGTTCCAAGCGTTGTAACGCCACGGTTGAACGCATACCTCCAAAAATAACGACACCTTTTGCACCATCTATACGCTCTAACAGCCCTACCGTGGTGGTGCCTTTGATGCGAACAGCGTCGCCAACCTTCAAGGCGCGAGGTGCTATTTCTGAGGACGTAGAGACCGCTGTGCGCAATTTTTCGGCTATTTGTTGCTCGCGTTGTGCTTTTTCTTGGCTACGTTTCTCCTTGCGTTGCCGGCGTTGCTTAAGCTGTTCTATCTTCTTTTCAAATTCATCCTGGGTCAATAATCCCTGTTCTTTTACGGGCTCTTTCTTCACCGTCTGCGTAAACTGCTGCAACTCCTCACGTATTTTCCGCGTCGTTTCCTTCTCTGCCTGCGCCTCTTTAATGGCCTTAATGGCATTTTCAATACGCCGATTGCCCTCCTGTAACAACTGCTCGGCCTCAACCTTTGCCTGCGCAAGAATTTGCTTGCGCTGCCGTTGCAAATCGTTCTTTGCCTGCTCATATTGCGCTATCACCTGTTCAGCATCCTTTTCTTGCTGGCGAATTGTCTGGCGTTTTCCTTCCCAATAGCGCTTATCCCTCACAATATCTTGCAAATATTTATCGCTCTGAATGTAATCCGACCCAACGATTTCCGAAGCCTCGGCAATCACATTCTCGGGCAATCCAATCTTTCGTGCAATCTCAATGGCGAATGAACTACCAGGTCTTCCGATGGCCAACTGAAACAAGGCACGCATCTCGTGGCGATCATAAAGCATCGCTCCATTGGCCACTTCGGGATGATGGTCGGCAAAATGCTTCAGATTTTGGTAATGCGTGGTGATGACCGCCCAAGCTCCCTTGCGATAGAACTGATTTAAAATGCTTTCGGCAATGGCACTCCCAATTTGCGGCTCTGTGCCTGTGCCCAGCTCATCAATAAGAATGAGCGATGTGGGGCATGCCTGTCGCATCATGTTCTTCATATTGTAAAGGTGCGAGGAATAAGTCGACAAATCATTCTCTATGCTTTGTTCATCGCCAATATCGATCATCAAGTCGGTGAAAATGCCACATTTCGAACGCTCGCTCACCGGGATAGGAACCCCGCATTGCAGCATATATTGCAGCAATCCCACCGTCTTTAGGCACACCGATTTTCCACCCGCATTAGGTCCCGAGATAATCAAAATGCGTTTTTCGGCGCTGAGGGTAATATCTAAAGGCACAATCTTTGCGCCATGGCGCTGCAGTCGTTCTTCTAACAAAGGATGACGTGCTGCAATCCAATCAACACAAGGCTCAGCAGAAACTTGTGGCGAAATCGCACGAAACACTTCTGCAAAATGCACCTTTGCCTGAATAAAATCGAGCTGCCCCAAGAAATGGAGCGCATCTAAAATCTCATGCACATGCGGGCGCACATATTGCGTTAACTTAGTGAGTATGCGCAACACCTCTTGCCGTTCTTCACTTTCCAATGCTCTTATCTTATTATTCGCCTCAACCACTTCGGCAGGTTCCACAAAAAGTGTGCGCCCTGTAGCACTCTCATCATGCACAATACCATTTACTTTGCGCTTCAAGCTCGGCGTAATAGGCAAGACCAATCGTCCATCACGCACAGTGGGTGTCACATCTTTCTCAACCATGCCCTCGGCTTGGAAAGTAGTCAATATGCGATGAAGCACACGTGAGACGGCACCCGAAGATTGTGCTAATTCGCGCCGAATTCGTGCCAATTCAGGAGATGCGGTGTCACGGAGTCGCCCATAAGAATCTATAATCTGATCTATGCGCTGTACCAGCTGTGGATGTGTTGCAATACCGTCTGCCAAGGAATACAGAGCCTCCCCCACCCGATTTTCTGGTGCGTCAGGATGTAAAATACTCACAACCTGATGAATGGTGAATAGCGAACGCCGTAAATCAAAAAAATCATGCACTTCTAAATGAGCATTTGAGATACGCGCTTTACGCACACATTCGCGCACATCAAAGACATGATGAAGCGGAAAATCGGGCATCTGCTCTAACAACAAACGATATTCATTTGTTTGCGCATGCGCCTCGCTCACAATGGTTTCATCAGAAGAAAGCTGCATCGCTTCAACCTCAGCCATGCCCAAAGGTGATAAACAATAACTCTGCAATAAGGAACGTATCGCTGAAAATCCAATCTTTTCTTCAAAATTATTGGGATAGGTCATGATGATTTTTTCTTTGCCTGCAAAGGTAACAAAAAAGTAAAAATAAGACAAAAACTAAAGGGCATATGTCTATTTATAGCGAAAAAGCACTACCTTTGTATCGTTTATAAACGTAATTTTGGTTAATGATTAATTCACAATCGCTTCGTCAGGCACAGGCCTTTGCACGACAAGATGGTGCACTTTTAGGACTCCTCTGGTGTGTAGCCTTTGCCAGTAGCTTATATATGCCACAATCATCTATCGGCGGGCTACTCACTTTAGCAACCCCCATCTTTATGATTTGGCGACTCATCGTTTTTAGAAACTATGCCCTCGAAGGAAGAATTTCTTATCGTAGAGCCTTTTATTACTGCGTTTCAGCATTCTTTTATGCCGCATTACTCTTTGGCTTGTTACTATTCATTTATTTCGTAACATTGGGCAAAGGGCAACTGATAGCGCTTTTCAATGTAACAATGCAAGCCATTACACCCATCTATCAACAACATGGAATTGATACGAAAGTGCTTAATGACGCGCAAATGCTTGTAACAACCATGTCACCCCTCAACTTAGCTTTCCTCTTTGCTACCTATGGTTTGGTTGCAGGTTGGTTTGCTTCGATTTTTATTGCCATATTTGCTCTTTTTAAACGTTGAACTCATTTATTCAAGATATGGATATCACTGTTGTCATTCCACTTTATAACGAAGAAGAATCTCTTCCTGAATTGCACGCCTGGATACAGCGCGTGATGAATGAAAATCATTTTTCTTATGAAATTATTTTCATCAATGATGGAAGTACAGACCACTCATGGGAGGTCATTTCAGACTTAGCAAAAGCCGATGAACACGTGAAGGGCATCAAATTCCGCCGCAACTATGGCAAGAGCCCTGCCCTCTATTGTGGATTTGCAGCCGCGAAAGGCAATGTTGTCATCACAATGGACGCCGACCTTCAAGACTCTCCCGATGAGATTCCTGCACTCTATCGTATGATTCAGGATGAAGGCTATGATTTAGTTTCAGGTTATAAACAAAAACGTTATGATCCACTATCCAAGACAATTCCCACGAAACTCTTCAATGCTACCGCACGAAAAATAAGTGGGGTGCACAATCTTCACGATTTCAACTGTGGGCTGAAGGCCTACAAGTTAGCCGTTGTGAAAAATATTGAGGTTTATGGCGAAATGCATCGTTATATTCCTTATTTGGCAAAGAATGCAGGATTTGATAAGATTGGCGAGAAAATCGTCCACCACCAAGCACGCAAATATGGAACAAGCAAATTTGGATTAAATCGTTTTTTCAATGGCTACCTTGATTTAATTACGCTGTGGTTTCTCAGCAACTTTGGCAAAAAGCCCATGCATGTATTTGGCTTCTTGGGTAGTATCATGTTCTTCATTGGCTTCATTGCTATTATTTGTATTGGCGCCGACAAGGCCTATGCGCTGCTTAACCACATTCCGCAACGCTTAATCACCGATACTCCTTACTTTTTCATCGCTCTGACCACCATGTTGTTGGGTAGCCAATTTTTCTTAGCGGGCTTCATAGGCGACCTCATTAGTCGTCAGAATCCTAATCGCAACGACTATCAAATAGAAGAAATGATTTAGACATGGAGAAGAAAAGTATAACAAATTACCAACAAAAGAAGATGAGATTACATCATAAACAAGCCTTGTTTACACTCTTATTAATGTTGTTTTGCTTCGCTGGATGTTCAACCATTGACTGTGGTATTAACAATAGTGTGTACTGCCAATATAAACTTGCGGGGGATGTTACAACATTAAATGACACCCTAACCATCACAGCCGACCTGCATAATGGCAATGATTCAGTCATTATTAATAAGGCTCAGAAAACAGATAGCTTTTCGCTCCCAATGAGCTATCAACAAGATGAAGATGTGTTTTATTATGAAGTAGCCAATCCATCAAACCGCTATCGTGACACAGTGAAAATCAGAAAAACGAATATTCCACACTTTGAATCGGTAGACTGCAATCCTATGGTTTTTCACTACATCACTCATGTGAGCCATACGAAGCATGCCATCGATTCCATTATCATTAACAACCCTAACGTAACCAATAATGTTACAACGAGTACTTTCCTCATTTATTTTAAAAATCATAGCCATTAGCCTGATCCTATGCGCAGCAGAACCATTGCATGCGCAAAAGAAAGCAGCGGCAACAGCAACCGACTCCATACCCTTTTTCAACGGGATTGCTGTTTCTGCCGACCTCATTGGCCCTGCACAACTCATGGTGAGTAGCTATGGTCAGTATCAAGCTGCGCTACGAGTGAATCTCAAAAATAAATGGTTCCCAATAGCAGAAGTGGGCTATGGAAAGGCAAATGCTGATGATGTTTCTACAAAATTGAGCTATCAGACAGGGGCTCCTTATGGCCGTCTCGGTATGGATTGGAACATCAACAAAGAAAAAAATGATAGCTATCGCATTTATGCAGGCTTTAGATATGCCTATACCTCTTTTAAATATAATATCGATAGTCATGGGCTAATTGACCCTGTATGGAAACAACCAGCCGATTTTTCAGCACACAACCAACAAGCTTCGCAGCACTGGATGGAGTTAGTCTTTGCTTTAGATGCCAAATTATGGGGCGCACTACGTCTGGGATGGAGCGTAAGATATAAAAGAAGGCTCTTCCATCGACAACAAGAGATTGGTGAACCTTGGTATGTTCCAGGCTTCGGACGCAATGGTAATAGCCGCTTAGGAGGTGAATTTAATATAATAGTTGAACTATGAGAAAAGGTAAAAAAATATATTTTCAGGTAGCATTCCTACTCTTCCTCGTCATAGGAACAATCATCATCATACGACAACAACGTGATGTTCCCTTTCAAACCAATAAGGGTTTTATCTTTGGAACGACTTACCATGCTACATACCAATACGATAAAGATCTTAATCAAGAGATTATAAAAGCTTTAGACCGCGTAGACGCTGAGTTCTCAATGTTTAATAAAAGGTCGACTGTTACTCGATTTAATCAAAGTGGAAAGATAACGGCTACCCCAATGTTTGCCAACTTATTACAACTTTCAAAAACGATACATCAAGAAACAAATGGAGCATTTGATATTACCGTTGCACCACTTGTCAATGCTTGGGGCTTCGGATTCAAACACCAACAACTACCCAATCAACAACAGGTGGATAGCTTGCGAAGGCTCATGGGCATGCGATATATTTTGATAAACAATGAGAATGGTAAGACTATTGTGTCAACAAGGCATCCTCACCTTATGCTCGATTTTAGTGCTATAGCTAAAGGCTATGGTAGCGATGTTGTGGCTGATTTGATGAAACGTCATGGCATAAAAAATTATATGATTGAAATTGGAGGTGAAATAGTGGCCAGTGGCTTAAATGAGAAACGCCTTCCTTGGAAAATTGGTGTGACTAAGCCCAATGACAACAAGACTGAAGAAAACGAGGAATTGCAAACGGTTCTGAATATAACCAATAAGGCAATGGCTACCAGTGGCAACTATCGCAACTTTTATTATCGCGGGAAAAAGAAGTTTGCACACACCATAGATCCACGCACAGGCTACCCCGTCCAACACAGTTTACTCTCGGCTACTGTCATTGCTAACAGCTGTGCCGAAGCCGATGCCTATGCAACGGCCTTTATGGTGATGGGTATTGAACGTGCAAAAGAAGTGCTCAAGCAGCATCAGGAGCTCATGGCCTATTTTATTTATGTGGGACATGATGGGAAAAATCAAGTCTGGTTCTCACCCAGTTTGGAAAATAAAATAGTAAAATAGAAAGATAATGGGAAACGACCTACAACTCTATAAGCAACTATTAAGTTTACCTCTGTTCCAGGGATTGAGCAAAGGAGACTTAGAAGAGGTCGTGACACATACACGATTGGGCTTTGAAACGTATAACGAGGGGCAATACATTGTGCAAGAAAACGCACCATGTCATCAACTTATCTTTGTCCTCAAAGGCAATTTCGAAGTTGAGACGATTGCAGCCAATCATAATTATTCGATTACAGAAATATTACACGCCCCAGGGTTATTACAGCCCGAACGTCTATGGGGATTAATGCAATTCTACACAAAATCATTTAGATGTAAGACATCTTGCCAAATACTGAGCATTGAGAAGAGTGAGATAATGAAACTTTGCGATCAATACCTCATTTTTAGGATTAATCTGTTTAATCTCCTTAGTACAGCTGCACAACGAAGTGAGCGTAGACTATTACGCTTAACCTCAGCCAGTCTTGAACATCGCATTATATATTTTTTTGCTGATCGTTGTCTACAATTAGCTGGGGCTAAAACAATTAAAATAAAAATGACACAATTAGCAACAGAAATAAATGATAGCCGGTTAGATGTGTCACGGGCGCTCAACAATTTACAACAAATGGGATTAATTCGTTTAAGACGAAACTATATAGAAATTGAAAAGTTGGAAGAAATACTCCAACATCTTGCTATTTAAAATAAAACAGCGATATGAATAAAACAGATAACAATGCCAAAAGAGTAAATCCATTCTTTGTGGATTATGGCACACTTCATTATACAGTACCCTTCCATAAGATTAAAACTGAAGACTATGAAGAAGCTTTTATGGAGGGTATTCGTCGAGATGATGAAGAAATCGACAAACTCATTAACGATTCTGCCACACCAACTTTTGAGAATACAATTGCCAGAGTTGACTTAGAAAAAGGCGAACATTATTATGATTTGTTAGACAGAGTATCGAATGTCTTTTCGTGCATGCTAAGTTCTGAAACAAACGATGAGCTTGATGCATTGGCACAAAAACTGAGTCCTATACTTACCAAGCATGCCAACGATGTGAGCTTAAACGAGAAACTCTTCAAACGGGTGCAGTATGTTTACCACCATCATCGCGAGCTAACTCCGGAAGAACAAATGCTACTCAACAAAAGTTATGATGGCTTTGTACGGAGCGGTGCCCTATTAGATGAGAAAGGGAAAGAAAAATTAAGACAGCTCACGGAAGAAGCAGGCATGCTCACACTTCAATTCTCACAAAATCTATTAAAAGAAACGAAAGCGTTTGAATTGCACATCACAGACAAAGCACAATTAGAAGGGCTGCCTGAAACAGCCGTAGCTGCAGCAAGTCTGGCAGCAAAAGAAAAGCAATTGGAAGGATGGCTCTTTACGCTTGATTTCCCAAGCTACAGTCCTTTCATGACCTACGCCAAAAATCGTGCGCTACGCCAACAGCTTTATATGGCACGAAACACGCTGTGCACACATAAGAATGCAGAGAACAACATCGAGATTTGCAAACGCTTGATTAACATACGACGTGAGATTGCTCAGCTCTTGGGCTTTGAGACCTACGCCGATTATGTGCTGCAACATCGTATGGCCAGCAATACTGCTAACGTTTACCAACTGCTCGATTCACTCCTTAATGCCTATAAACCAACTGCATTGAAAGAGATGGCCGAGATTGAAGCTTTAGCAAGAAAGGAGGAGGGTGCTGATTTTAACCTGAAACCTTGGGATTTCAGCTACTATTCTCACCGCCTTCAAATGGAGAAATACAACCTTGATGCCGAGATGTTGCGACCCTATTTTGAACTTTCAAAGGTCATCAAAGGGGTGTTTGGATTGGCTACAAAGCTCTATGGTATCACCTTTAAAGAGAATAAGGATATCCCCGTGTACCACCCCGACGTGAAAGCCTATGAAGTGTTCGATAAAGATGGTTCATACTTGGCCGTGCTCTACACTGATTTTCACCCGAGAAAAGGGAAGCAAGGTGGTGCTTGGATGACAGAGTTTAAAGGCCAATGGATTGACTCCAAAGGTCGGAACAGTCGACCACACGTGAGTTTAGTGATGAATTTCACCAAACCTACAGCCGAGAAGCCCGCCCTTTTAACGCTCGGTGAGGTGGAAACCTTCCTACACGAGTTCGGCCATTCGCTCCATGGTATGTTTGCCAATACTCGCTTTGAAAGTCTAAGCGGTACCAATGTGTGGTGGGACTTTGTGGAATTGCCATCACAGTTCATGGAGAATTACGCTGTCGAGAAAGCGTTTCTACGCACATTCGCAACTCACTTCGAGACTGGGGAACCTATTCCAGACGAACTCATCACACGCATTATCAACAGTCGTAACTTCCTGGCGGGCTATGCTTGCCTGCGACAAGTAAGCTTTGGCCTTTTAGACATGGCATATTACACACAAAAAAAAGCATTCGATGCCGATATCATTCCCTTTGAGAAAGCTGCTTGGAAGGAGGCTATTATCACCGAGCAACTGTCCGAAACGTGTATGACTGTACAGTTTAGTCACATCATGGCTGGAGGTTATGCTGCAGGTTATTATAGTTACAAATGGGCAGAGGTTTTGGATGCCGACGCTTTTAGTCTGTTCAAAAAGCAGGGCATTTTCAATCAGGAAACAGCTCAGAGCTTCAGAGATAACATCTTGTCGAGAGGTGGAACAGAGCATCCAATGACTTTGTACAAACGTTTTAGAGGGCAAGAACCTACCATTGATGCTCTGTTAGAAAGGAATGGTATTGCAATTCAATAAACATAGAGAAATGGGCAACGAGAAACAACTGATATTAGACTATCGCTATCTGTGCATGGCCAAGATATGGGCTGAGAACTCCTATTGTAAGCGCAGAAAG
The DNA here is from genome assembly GCF_000599605.1 of Prevotella sp. HJM029. Lineage (GTDB taxonomy): Bacteria > Bacteroidota > Bacteroidia > Bacteroidales > Bacteroidaceae > Prevotella. The sequence continues at coordinate 16,620 of NZ_AZHT01000064.1, forward strand.
GTGGGCGCCTTGGTTGTCAAAGACAAAATGATTATCAGCGATGGCTATAATGGTACGCCAAGCGGCTTTGATAACGTCTGTGAAGACAGCCATAACCTAACTGTCCCCTACGTTTTACATGCAGAAGCCAACGCTATTACCAAGTTGGCACGTAGTAGCAATAACAGCGATGGAAGTACGCTCTATGTTACAGCCTCACCCTGTATCGAATGTGCGAAGCTTATCATTCAAGCAGGAATTAAGCGTGTTGTCTATGCCGAAAAATATCGGTTAGAAGATGGTATCGAGTTGTTACAACGCGCAGGTATAGAGGTGATTTACCTCAATGAAAACGAATAAAGACTATGGAACAGAAGAGAAATAACCGCTGGATGCCCATCATCATGGCCGTCTGCGTCATCTTAGGCATTTTCATCGGAATATTTTATGCCAATCACTTTTCAGGCAATCGTCTCAACATCATCAATTCGGGCAGTAACCGATTAAATAACCTATTACACATCATTGACGACCAATATGTGGATAAGGTCAACATCGATTCATTGGTAGACTATGCCATTCCACAAATACTTTCTGAGCTCGACCCTCATTCAGTCTACATTAACGCTAAAGATGTGCAGTCGACCAATGACGACTTGAGGGGCTCTTTCTCAGGCATTGGCATCGAATTCACCATTCGGCAGGACACGATACACGTGCAAAACGTAATTAAAAATGGTCCAGCTGAACGTGCTGGTATTCTAGCAGGCGATAAGATTATCAGCGTTGATGGCAAACCATTCGTCGGAAAAATCGTTACTAACGAAGAGGCCCAACATCGCTTAAAGGGACCAAAAGACACAAAGGTAAAAATAGGAGTGATTCGATATGGTACGAGAAAAGTAAAGACATTCACCATCACTCGTGGAGAAATTCCACAAAAAAGTATATCGGCCGCTTACATGGTTGACGCTACTACAGGCTATATCCGCATCAAAAACTTTGGCGAAACAACCTATCCCGAGCTGCTCATTGCCTTAGCGAAGCTACAACAACACAACTTCAAGAGTCTCATTATCGACCTGAGAGACAACACGGGGGGATATCTCAATAGCGCTGTGCAAATTGCCAACGAATTCCTGCCCAACAATCGTCTCATCGTCTACACACAAGGCCGGAAGAGCCCGCGCGAAGACTATCGATCGGATGGCCGCGGAAGTTATCAAAACATTCCGTTGGTGGTACTCATCAACGAGGCCTCGGCATCATCTGCCGAAATCTTTGCAGGTGCAATGCAGGACAACGACCGCGCTACTATCATTGGACGACGTTCGTTTGGCAAAGGTTTAGTGCAACAGCAAATTGGTTTCAATGACGGCAGCATGATACGTCTCACAATCGCGCGCTATTACACGCCCTCCGGCCGGTGCATTCAGAAGCCCTACATTAATGGGGACGCGCAAGACTACCAACAGGACCTGCTCATGCGCTATCAACATGGTGAATTCTTTTCACAAGACAGCATTAAACACCGCGGACCAGCGTATCACACGCGCCTGGGCAGAACAGTATATGGCGGAGGAGGTATAACACCCGACATTTTTGTACCTGAGGACACCATTGCCATGACCTCCTATTTCAAGCAAGCGGCAATGAGCGGACTCATTCTGCAATATGCATTCAACTATACGGACGACAATCGACCAAAGTTAGTCAAATACAAGACATTGGCCGAACTGAGTAGCTATCTTGACAAGCAAAACTTAGTCGAGAAGTTCGCCTCCTATGCCGATAAACATGGATTAAAGCGCCGTAATCTCATGATTCGCAAGAGCCACAAGCTGCTCTATCGCTATATTGCAAGTCGCATCATCTATAACATGCTCGACGAGGAGGCCTGGAATGCCTATATCAACCAGGATGACAAGGTGATTGAGAAATCGCTGCGCGTGTTCAAGAATCAGGCAGCTTTTCCACAGAAACCACAAGCCATTAAAAAGGCCAAAACAGTGAAAAAATAGTGCAAAAAATGATGCAAAAAGCGCTAATCAGACAAGAAATAGCGCAACGTAAACGATGCTTCAGTCCCGAAAAGCGACTTGAAGCATCGCTTGCATGCATGCAACAGCTGCTGAATCACCATCGCATCAGGCTGGCTCACACGATTCTGCTCTATCATGCCATGCCCGACGAAGTGGACACCCGCCAACTCATCCATCTACTGGCACAGGCTGGCAAGACGATATTGCTACCCGTAACGCTGCCACAAACACTCGAACTGAGGTACTACACAGGCGACGAGCAGTTGCAACCCAGTGGGAAATATCACATCATGGAACCCACAGGACCGCTATTCACGCGCTATGATGACATTGACACAGTGGTCGTACCAGGAGTAGCCTTCGATGATGTAGGAAGGCGATTAGGACATGGGAAGGGCTATTACGATCGCCTACTTGCACAGCTACCAAAGGCTTACAAAATAGGGCTTTGCTTTGCATTCCAAATGGTAGAGCAAGTGCCTACCACTGCCGAAGACATCATGATGGATGAAGTGATACATGATTGACCGAACGCTTTTGAATGATAACCATGCTAAACATATCGGTCGGTTAAAGGGAACATGAGTTTACAATCTCGACCACCATCATCTAACTACCGCACAACAGCCTACAAAGAGCAAAACACAACAGTATTAACGCATAGTTGCACATCATATGTTTAAAACATAACCAACCATGCGCATGGTTGACCATGTAAAACGACAAGCATTGACACCAATGCGCATAGTTGGCTATTTGCGATATAAAATAATGTCACTTGTGCACAATGTTGACTATACAAAATAATTTGCATTATCAATAATGCGCATGGTTGGCCATGTCTTGAATAAAACAACAATAGCTATGCGCAATGTTGACTATACAAAACAGCATACATTATCAACAATGCACATGGTTGATAATGTTTTGAATAAAATAGTGTCAGTTGTGCGCAAGGTTGATTATATGTCAACATCAGCCAACTCAATCTTGACACAATGTTGACTATACTACATGCAACGCTATGCTATTTATAAGCCGTGTTGCATATCATACGAAAAAAGACATGTGGTTTGTGCTGCCAAGCATAACCGATTTAAGGCAAACAAGGTGTAAATCTCAATAAAAATGGATGTCGCTGATGATATAACCGCCAACAGCTTCATTGAGTTGCTGTACCAAACGTTGACGCATCATGCTCAGGTCCTGCCTGAGGGCTGGATTGAGCATTTTCACAAACAACGTTTGGTTTTTAATGAACTTCTCGCCCGTGTAGCGTGCCACCACTTTACCTGCAACAGTGTCCCAAGCTGCTAACAGTCGCTTTTGCTTCAAGGGCGTCTCCAATCCTTCGTTGCGCAAGAATGTCTGTAGCAAGTCACTCAATGGTTTTACATCGCGCTTAAACATGGCTGTCAAGGGTTACATTTCCTCCGGTCACAGCATAGAGATGATAGTCAAAGTTTCCCTTTGCCAAAATCATATCCAAATGCGTGCGGTTGGTGTCGGTGATGAAAATCTGTCCAAAGGCGTCACTACTTACAAGCTGAATGATGCGTTCCACACGAATGGCGTCCAACTTGTCGAAGATATCGTCGAGCAATAACAGCGGCTTTTGCTCACCTGCCTGACGATGTAAGAAATTATATTGTGCCAATTTCAACGCTAAGGCAAATGTCTTGTGCTGACCTTGACTCCCTTCTCGCTTCATCTGAAAACCATTCAGAAGCATCTCTAAGTCATCGCGATGGGTGCCGTGGAGCGAATATCCCACGGCCAAATCTTTGAACCGGTCGCGTTGAATGACATCCAATAGCGGTCCCCGTTGCGCATGGGAAACGTAATGCAACCCCACGCGCTCGCTGTTACCCGAAATGTAGGTGTAAATCTCCTGAAACACTGGTACCAGCTGCTCCACGAAGGCCGTACGCTTGTTATAAAGAGTTGTGCCGTGCTGTGCCATCTGCTCTTCCCATATGCTAAGCAATGCGCTATCGGCTAAGTCTCCCTGTTTGAGCAAGGCATTGCGTTGCTGAAGTGCTTTGTTGTAAGCGATGAGCGAGTCTATGTAAGATCTGTCGTATTGCGATATCACGACGTCCATCAAACGGCGTCGCTCTTCGCTTCCACCTTCAATTAATGCCGCGTCTGCAGGCGAAACAAATACTAACGGGATAAGTCCTATGTGTTGTGCCAAGCGTTTATATTCTTTCTTGTTGCGTTTAAAGTGCTTCTTCGTTCCGCGCTTCATCCCACAATAGATATGTTCTTCGTCCCCGAGCTCGCTCATATACTCCCCTTCCAACACAAAGAAGTCCTCGTTGTGTCGCATTACCTGCGCATCAACAGGGTTAAATGCGCTGCGACAAAATGACAGGTAATAGACCGCATCTAAGACATTGGTTTTGCCTTCGCCGTTATTACCTATGAAACAGTTGAGCTTAGGCGACAAATTTATCGTCGCTGCCTGAATGTTTTTATAATTGATAATCGATAATCTGTTCAATACCATACCAGTGTGCAAAGTTATGAGTTTATGATGAATAACGAAAAAAAGGAAGAATATATTTCATCAATTGAGATTATTTCAGTACTTTTGTGCTGCTTATTTTGCACGCGCCTTAGGCGTATATACACTGGAGAAGGAATACAAATAGAAAAAAATAGAATAAACAAATGACAAACATCAAAGAACAAGAAGCACTCCACAATGGAGCGCTCGTGAAGCCTGAAGCCTTTGCAATGAAATATCGAAAGGCCATCATCATTGCTGTTGCAGCTATTATCATTGCTGTAGTAGGTGGATTCCTCTACCAAGCTTATGTTGCACAACCACGCGAAGATAAAGCCAGCACTGCATTGGCTAAAGGACAAGAATACTTCGATGCCGAGCAATTCGATAAAGCATTAAAAGGCGACGGGACAGGCTACATGGGACTATTAAACATCATCAATGATTATAGCAGCACCGACGCGGCGAACTTAGCCAATCTATATGCAGGACTTTGTTACGCCAATTTGAACAAATGGAATGATGCTGTGAAATACTTAGATGCCTATAGCCCTGCTGACGATGCTATGGTTAGTCCTGCTGCAATCGCTGCACTTGGCAACGCTTATGCACATATAAATCAACTCGACAAGGCCATTGACAACTTAGAAAAAGCTGCCGAAATGGCCGACAAGCAAGCTAAAGATGGTGCTAATAATTCTATTGCGCCAACATTTTACCTGCAAGCTGGTATTCTTTTAGAGAGCCAAGGCAAAAAGGACAAAGCTTTAGAACTCTACAAAAAAATCAAAGCTAACTATGTGAATGCACAGTTGGTACAGAGTCAAGAGATTGATAAATATATCGAAAGGGCTTCACGATAATGGCTACAGCACTACATCACCTCTCAGATTACGACCCTGCTACGGTTCCTGATGCCAGCAACATGTGCTTTGGCATCGTTGTGGCCGAATGGAATCCTGACATTACTGGTGCCCTTTTATCTGGCGCAATGGCAACGCTTAAGCAACATGGGACACTTCCAGAAAACATCCACGTAAAAACAGTTCCAGGAAGTTTCGAGTTGATTTATGGCGCACATCAAATGGTGCTACATGGTGGCTATGATGCCGTTATTGTATTAGGTAGCGTCATCCGCGGTGAGACTCCTCACTTTGATTACATTTGTCAAGGAGTGACACAGGGCATTGCTCACTTGAATGCCACACAAGAGATTCCTGTCATATATGGACTCCTCACCACCAACGACTTGCAGCAAGCCCTCGATCGCTGTGGTGGGAAACTGGGAAACAAAGGAGATGAGTGTGCTATTGACGCGATTAAAATGGCTAAATTTTAATTATCGAATGAAACTCTACCAATTAATACAAGCTTATTCATTTGATGAGCTCATGCCTGTCATCAATGAGATGTTCCCTGGAACGGTCAAATATCGTGAGCCATTAAAAGAGGCTTATACCATATTAGAATCGCTTCGCCCCGTAAATTCTTCAAAGAGCATCCGTTATAAAATTATGAAAGGAAACGGGGATGAACAATACATGGGTGCAGAAGATGCCAACTTTAGAGGTAATTGGGAGGTGATTATCGGGAAGGATGTCTCGCGTGAGAAAGGAGTTGATCTTAGTGATATAGAACTCTTGGCCAATTGCATCGTTAATATGTGCTTCATTAGCAACTATCCCAAACAATTTGAACAAGCACATCAAGCACTCCTAAAAGAATAGTCTCACTCCTCCAAATGCGATTATAAACTACACAACGAGATAGAGAATACATCAGTTTCTATCTCGTTGCACTGTTATAGTGACTATCTCTACAACCTTCAACCAATAACCATTACATCTATCGTTAGTTATGTCCATTAAAAGGTTCCATCGTTGCCGATCCCTCATGCGCAATACCATCTCGTTTCAACACACTTTTTATCGTCAGGGCCACCACCTTACAATCGGTGAGGAACGATAGATGGTCGACATACCACACATCATAAGCAAATTTTTCACTCCAAGTGAGTGCATTGCGCCCATGACATTGCGCCCAACCTGAAATGCCAGGTCTAACTTCATGCCGGCGCGCCTGTGTAGCATTATACAATGGTAGATATTGAACCAACAAAGGACGTGGCCCTATTAAACTCATATCACCCTTTAATACATTCACAAATTGCATCAATTCATCCAGGGAAGTAGACCGTACGAAAGCACCAACACGTGTGATTCGTTCCTCGTCAGGCAATAGCTTACCTGCTACATCGCGTGCATCTGTCATCGTCTTAAACTTAATTACCTTGAATACCTTTCCCCCCTTACCTGGACGCTCCTGCAAAAAGAATGCCCCTGCACCATGATTAGCAAAATGCAACCATATAGAAAGTAGCAACAACAATGGTGACAAACAAAGGAGCACCGAAAACGAAATTACAATATCTAAAAAACGTTTGAAAAATTTTCTATACATAAATCTTCTTTAAAGTGATTGATAGCACTGCAAAATAGCCTGCCAAACAAACTCCTGTCTATAACGCATCACAATTTGTTCACGCGCATTATGCGCCATACGTATAACGTCTGTAGGATGAGTTATAAACCATTCCATGACGTGATAGAGCGCATCCTCCATCACCGTTCCTCCAGATTTAGCTAATTGTTTCCTCTCATCTGAAAGTGGAGCCACTATAATTTTTCCGTTTAAACCATCCTTGACAATTTCATTACATCCATTGATATTAGTAACGATAGATGCCAATTCCAAAGCACCTGCTTGCAAAGGGACATTAGGAAAGCCCTCCCGATAGCTGGGAAAAACCAGCGCATCGGCTGCTAAGAGATAAGGGCGCACATCGTTTTGCCAACCAACCCACACAATATGGGGATTATTTTTAATCTCGTTTTCAGCCACTTCGCCCACAGCATCCCCCGACTCAAAACTCCCTACTATAAGGAGCTTTGCCTGCTGATAACCATTCACATGCAATCGATTTAAGGCATGAAGCAACTCTATAATTCCTTTATCTTTCACCAAGCGACCTACAAAGACAAAAACAAAATCACCGAGATCGAAGTTTAAAGTCGCGCGAATCGAAGCACGATTTGGTGCACTTTGCGCCGCCATTCCTGTACTTTTACTAAAACGACTATCATGTATAAGGTCTACTTCTGTACTACACCTTGAAAAATAATTGGTATCAACCCCATTGATATTCCCATTTCCTAAAACAGCAAGTGGCTTCTTCGTAATACCATCAACCTGCAACGTATGTAAAACTCCATTTCCTTCTGGAATTACCTTCGTCGCAAAAAGACAGGTGAGCCGTTCCATAGTCTTCAGAATGAAATGTAAAATACCATTAGCACCTTGATAACGTAGGCCTGTAACGGTGTATATACGATGGGGAACCCCAACCACTTTCCCCGCAATCATTGCCAACAAAGAGCCCTTTGGAGTATTGGCATGCAAGATATACGGACGTTCCTTTTTAAAGAGTTTTATTAGGCACCACAAACTTTTTATATCTGCAAAGGGACGAATTTCACGCTCCATTGGCACATTGATTACCCGAATTCCTTCACGCTTGGCCAAATCATGGAGCACCCCTGTATCAGCTGAGACACCAACAACCTCATAATATTGATTGAGGAATTTCAGTTGTCCCACCAATAAGTTATAAAGCGATATGTCGACTGTTGTCAATCGAATGAGTTTTTGTCTATGAGCTTGCATAAATCTTCTATATGATGTATTTTGTATTGGGGCAAACAGCTTTCATCAACATTAAATTGCTGGGAATGAATATTCTGCCCATCATCTAACACGCAAATTGTAATCCATCCCAAAGCATTGGGCCATGCAAAATCTTTTTTAGGATTATCGCCCACATAGAATATTTTATTTCCTTCGCCATAGCGTTGCTGTACATCCTGAAAAGATTTCCCTTCTATCTTTTCAGACCCAAACGCTTCTGAAATATAAATATCCTGCTCCTCAAAATAGTTTTTTAGCCCTAATGACGCTATTTTATTTTGCTGCGTTAATGTTCGCCCATCGGTAATTAGCCCCAGTCTGATACCCTTTGCATGCAACCAGTCTAAAGTATGTTTTGTTTCAATATTTAATGCTATCTTTGGGATGTGTGTCCGATAAGATAAAAGTAAATCTTTTATAGTCAAATCATGTAAGGGATGCGATGCTAACAAGCATTCAAAGACATTCTTACCTGCTTCCCAATAGCCAATCATCTCTGCATAAATTCCTTGCAAATGATAATTTATTTCTACAAAAGAGGCTATATCTCGGTAAGCCGATTTCAGAAAATCGACTTCGTGATAGAGTGTATCATCTAAATCAAAAAAAACGACTTTATCCCTCATGGACGATAATTTCACGATCATAACGCAACATCAGCGTATGATTTTTCCAATTGTCTCGATATGTTATTTTCTCACCTAAACAATACTCTCTCAATATGAAATCTGCAAAATTTGCCCCTGCATAATAACTTAATGGGTAGCCACCGCCAAAACGAGGATTAATTTCTATACCATAAACACGCTCATCTGCCTCACGATAGAACAACTGAATACAGATACACCCCACAACACCAGGCAAATAATTCATGCGCTTTTTGAGGAATGCCACTAAACTATTTTTTTGTGTAATGCCTTTATTGATCTCACCAGCTCGAATCTTTAAGCGTTCCCGCGGTACAATGCTCTTCACCTGATGATCGATTCCATAATACATATCCACTGTAAATTCTTTAAACTCTTCTGGATTGATGTACTCCATAAAAATAAGTTTCTCATCAGCCAATAACTCTGGAGTCAATTCTTCCTGATGATGAATGATATGAAGATTAGTACTTAAAGAACCATCATAGGGTTTAGCAAAAAGTGGGAATGTTGGTTGGAACTTGTCTATCTCTCGAGGCACATCAATTCCCAAATCAGCAAAAAGTTCTGCTGTCTTTCGTTTATCCCGACACATTGAAATAAAATCTTCATCCGAAACCATTACACGAACACCAGATTCAGCAAACACCTCCTTGTGTTGTGCCAGTATTAAAAGTTCGGTGTCTATTGTCGGAACAAGGATACCGATATTGTGCAATTGACAAAGCTCTAACAAGTGCGTGATGTAAGTAGAAGCAGTACATCGTTCTACTTCAAAACACCCATCTGATACATATCCTGCAGGTGCCATTCGAGGATTCATATCCGTTGTAAACACTTTCCCTTCAAGATGCAAAGTAGCAAGTGAATTTTTAAAAATCTCTGTCAACACAACACGCTGACCTGCAGATGTAATTAATATATTTTTTTGCATTGCTGTATTACTTATTTTATCATTATTTGTTATGTTTTGCACAACACCAAATACACCTGATTGTATGATTGTACCATCTTGTTAATATCAAACTGCTGCGCACGTTCATAACAACGATGGGCAATCTGCTTATAATAGATATCATCGGTTGCCAAACGCTGAAGTAGAGCGGCCAACTTGTTTACATCTTCATGTGGAAACAAAAGTCCCCAATCTTTTGTTACTTCACGCAAACCATTCACATCACTTGCGATGAAAGGTTTTCCTGCCGACATCCCTTCAACATTACTAAGACTCAACCCCTCCCAGTGGGAAGACATCACTATAATATCAGCAGCTTGTAACACCTGCGGAATATCAGTACGAACACCCAGAAATCTTACATGAGAGGCTACATCTAAAGTTTCACATAACTTTTTTACTTCCTCTAAACGTTCTCCTACCCCAGCAAACCACACTTCATACGCCGTTTTAGGAAGCAATGCTAAAGCTCTTACGAGCGTGTCTTGATCCTTTTGCTTTCTAAAGGCTGCAACCATTAGTATAGCACACCTATGCTGCTTTGCCTCCAGTAATTCTTGACATGGCTTAGCCGTATGAATAGATTCTACATCAATACCATTGTTAATCGTTGAAATGCGCTTATAAAATGGCGATGTAGGATTATTCCACCCTCTACCCATATACTCACGTAATTTCTGAGCTGCAATATTACTAATGCAAATGATTCTATTATAACGCCCATACATCCAACGTTCTATAGGTCGATACCATCCCCAATTGCGTTTGCGATTTGAAGTATTATGCTCTGTTGTACATAACTGAGGTCTATATAATATACTAGCCAGTGCTACAAATAGTTGAGGTGAAGAATTGTGCGTATGTACAATATCGTATCTACGCATCATCCGCATCAATTTGAATATATATATAGGATTATAATAGCCTGTTCCTAATATATAAATTTTAGTTTGTGGGCTCAGTCCCTTTAATCGATTCATCAATGGAGTCTCTTTTCCATTAAAAACACAGAGATCAACTACATGTCCTAAGGCCTGTAGACGAGGTATCATATTTACCAATAAAGTCTCGGCCCCTCCCATTTCCAAAGAAGTTATAACCTGGAGTATGCGCATTGAAATTATTTTTTATGCAAAGATGTTTGTAAACAAGCTTTCAGATACCCTGCTAAACGCCTTGAATTTATAGCTACTCCTCGTGCATTCAGATGGTAAACTGTGTTATAAAGTAAACTATCAGGATAGGCTAAGCTATCTGGAGAGACGACATAAGCACAACCAGAAGCAGCTAATTTCTGTTCAATCTTAACAATTTGCTTTCGATTGAGCGATACCATATCCTTACTGGTTATTGGAGGCAGAAGAAAGACTTGCACACCCCTTCCCTGTAAGCTATGTACTTGATTTAACAAATGCTGAGTATAACTTGCATTATAATCACCTAAAATGGAGTAAGCACCTATATTGTTAATGTTAGGTGGCAGTGTTCTATGCGATACTTCATCTCCCCATTTATTAAATCCACTCTTCTTGTACTCATACACATTCCCAGCTGGCTTGAAGGCATGAAGCACCTTAAAATAAATTCCCTTAACAGCAATCTGCAATGTTGTTTTAAGGAAACCTAAGCTCATAACTCCTAACTGCTTACTATTGAGAAGCCAAGGATTAAAATCACTTAAATAGGGCAAATAACCTAAAGTCTCAGGATTGCCATAGGCATTGTCGCCATAGAAATGATCATATTCAGGCATTAAAATCACAATATCTCCTCGATGAAAATAGGGCTCATAGCTATCGAAAATATAGCGCATTCCCATACCTGCAATAAGCCCAGAATTAAAGACGGGGCGTTTTATACTATCAGATATTGTTTTAGAATCAATGCCAAACGCAACATTACTACCACCCACAAAAATAACTTTGGGAATTCGAGTCTTCATTTGAATAAGCTGACCTTTAATCGTAAATTCATTGTTATAATGATCTGTTGCAAGCCAAAACTTATTAAGAAGAAATAATAATCCTACCCAAACAGAGAAAAAAACAATAAAAGAAAAGAGCTTGATAAATAATGCTTTCATCTTTTAAAAGTTTTGATAAATAAATTGTCCACCTTCTGTTTGCATATAGAAGAAAATAGAGAATATCAGTAATATATAAACCGTCCAACGGAAAAAACGTGATTTCTTTTGAAGATAGTCTAATCCATGATTATAGTTTCTCCCCTTCCACTCTATACCCACAAAACTCAACAACAGCATAAAGAATATTGGAGGCATCACCATCGTAACTACGCTTACAGAACTACTTATAGTGATATTTTTAAACATACAACCCAATAAATCAAAAGCCTGTTCGACAGAAATAGACCTAAAAAATATCCAACAAACTGTAATTGCCAGGAATACCAAAGCCATGTGAATGACATTTTCGAAGGTAAAAGTAACAGGTATTTGCTTCCATTTCTGCTTGCTTTTTCCGCCATCTAATAAAATGGGGACAAACAATGCTCCACATAAAAATCCCCAAATAACAAACGTCCAATTAGCACCATGCCATAATCCACAAAGAGTAAACACGATAAGCGTATTCACTATCGTCCGGAATGTTCCGCAACGACTACCTCCCAATGGTATATAAAGATACTCTGTAAACCAAGATGTCAGTGAGATGTGCCAAGAACGCCAAAACTCTGCAACAGTCCTGGCGAAATAAGGAAAACTGAAGTTACGCATCATCTCTATCCCAAACAGTCGCCCTATACCTATTGCAATATCAGAATAGCCCGAGAAATCAGCATAAATTTGGACAGAATAAGCCATGGCTCCCAAAAGGATGACAAAAGTATTCTGCTGTGGATAGGTATTCCAGACTTGAAAAACAATAAGTACTAAATTATCTGCAATGACCAACTTTTTGAAAAAACCATATAACATTTGTCGTAAACCACTTATAAAGAGGTCTTGCTTAAAATACTTCTCATCTTCTAATTGGGGAATAAACAATCGTGCTCTATCAATGGGACCAGCTACTAAATGTGGGAAAAAACTCATATAAACCACATAATTCAAAAAAGAAGGAGTCGTTGCTATCGTTCGCCGATAGCTGTCAATGACATAACTCATCGACATAAAAAGATAGAAACTCAAACCAATCGGCAACAGCAAATGCCAAGAACTCAATTTATCAACAATCATGAAATGATTGAGGAATGGCGCCAACATAGTCGCAAAAAATGATAGATACTTAAATAAAAGCAAGGTAGATACACTCACTATTAAATAAGTCCCAACGATGAGTTTTCGCTGTCTTATGTGCCTATCGTTTAACTGCATGAGCCACTTTCCACAACCATAAGAAAAAATGGTAATAAAAAAAAGAAAGAAAGAAAAGCGCCAATCAAATAAGCTATAGAAAACATAACTCAAAATGAACAACAAATATTTACGCCATATCCCCCTGCTAGAAGGAATACTCCAATAGACCAAGCAGGCTAAAGCCAAACTAACTAAAAAAGAAAACGATTCAAACTGCATTGTTATCCTATCTTTTATTTTAATGATGAGGAAGTTCCCAATTGCTTTTTATCACGCCAATGAAATAACATTCCTATGGGATAGCATAATTGCCACCCACCTTTTAAGGGTGTTATCATCACCAGAGAAGGAGCACAAGCTTTGAAACGCCAAAAATTAATAGCTGCTTTCACTTTTTCTTTAAAGGGAATTCTATAGGCTAACATCTCGGCATACATCATACAAGTTACTTGTGGCGCTAACATTCTAACTCGAATGATAGAAGCTGTTATTCCGTTAGCCTGATACTCTGCGACATAAATTGGAGTATTAAAATAACGAAGCCTATACTTTTGAGCGATGCGAAACCACACTAATTGCTCTGGACAAAATTTCTCACCTTGTATTTCTGGAAAAGAATATTCCTGCAAAACAGCCTTCTTAAAAACCTCTTTTAAATCTCCATCTACATGATAACGATAGCGAATATCCATCGCATTACAATCAATAACATCTTGAGGTAAACCCGTTCCAACAACACGTCCATCATCAAAAACATCTAAACCAGCTACTCCTGCAAAAGTACCATCATTGGCTATTGCCACCGCATGCTGTTCTACTATTGCAACTGCTTCTGGCAACAAACAGTCATCACTATCTGCAATAAAGATAAAGTCACCCTTCGCCTGTCTTACACCTGCATTCAAAGCACGATGTTTTCCAACATTCTCCTGCTTATAATATCTAATAGGGAAAGGGGCTGACATGAATGCTTCTTTTACAAATAAATCCTGGGTTCCATCCGTAGATCCATCATCTATCACCAACCATTCAAAATTAAAGCTGGTTTGATGCACCAGGCTTTCAAACAAACGAGGCAACAGATGTGCGCGATTAAAAGTGGGTGTTAATATCGTTATCATGAGCATTTTATTTGCTTCTGTAAGAAATTACGGCCAATTTTACAAAGTCCTTGATATAAAAATAAACGGATTTGATCTAATAAAAAGGCAACTATAAAAATACTTATAAATAATAAAGCGATAGAACATGCAAAGGCATATGAGGAAAGGTTTGCATCCAAATCTAAAATCAGATTACGGAAGGAAGCGTGTAAGACCAAAGGATTCGCATGAAGCAAATAAACCGCGAGACAGGATAGCGCGAGTTTATTTATAATCTTACTCTTTATCTTCAATTGTGAGAAAAACATGAATAGAGCTATTGATTGTACTATCACTAAAGGATTGGTATAAGTAAAAAGACGCCCTGCAATGAGAATATTATACCATGTCAACCATGAAGCCAAAATTGCCTGTAGAAAAGCTATTCCAAAGAACAATAACAACCATTTCGTTTTACTCCACTGTTTGCAAACGGACGCATGATGCCTCATATAATAGGCCAAAAGATATAATCCTATAAAAGAAGTCGCCGAATAGCCACCAGCAAACCAGATTGCGCCATAAATGCTCATCCAAGCATATAATGTCTGGAATACATAAAAAGCTATCAACACCCAACGTAGTTGCTTTTCAGAACATCGCTCGGTAAAACTATTTAGTATGGGTGAGAATATCACTAATCCTAAATAGGCCTTAACAAACCAGTAATCATCTGTATGCCACATTAAAATGGTTGACAGCGCATCTACATTTCCGTATTTTTGGGGAGCGAAACAATATAGCACACCATAAATGAGCGCGGCAAAGAATAGCGTTTGAAAACATAAATTACCTATGCTTTGCAAGTTTTTCTTAATACCAAACCATCCCGATATAAAGACAAACACATTTACACAGACTATAGCCATTGACTCTAACACAAAACTATTGATGCTCGAAAATGGAGCTGTATGCATGCGCTGATAGCTAAAACCGATAGTACCTGGATAGATATGCACAATCATCACCAACAGCATTGCGACAATGCGTAACAACTCTATACCCGACTGTCGTGAGGGTTTTACCACTTGGTGTGTTGGGCTATCGGTAGAATTTATCTTTGTCATATCTAAAATCATATTCATATTCGTCATAAGTCCTATCAGGGTCTCGATGACCATTCGTCAAAAAGGTCTTGTAAGGATACAAGATTTGATACCCACCTTCACCCCAACCGCGAAGAATTCGGAAATATAAAAAGAAACTTAAGCCAATAAGGAAGAGATGGAATCCACTTAGGGCATTAGATTGTGGCATATTCACATTATGTTTTTGCGCTGCGATATTGGCCAATGTCGCGATGACACCAATAGCGTAATACCAGCTCAAACGTCCACCATTCTCTGAACGAATAAACAAAAGCAATACACAACAGAAAAATAAACCAAGATTCATCAACAAGATATGCCGCTTAGTATCTAAGACATATTCATAGTTACGCAAAATCAGCACGGCAAAAATAACAGCCTCTATCAAATAACCAGGACGTAAAGAGCCCGTACTCTCATTCAAGCTTTCGCCACGCGAGTCATCGGCTGCATCACTATAAGTGTCATAAAAGAAATTGGCGACACCCAAAGCACCTAAAAACAAGCAGATGATTAATACTGTTATCACTACTCCCTTGGGATACTTCTTTATGGGGATAAAATAAAGTGGGAACAAAATAACCGCGGAATTATGCATCGAATAAGCTAACAATACAATCAGTGCAAATCTCCAAAAGCTACGCTGATAAGCATAACGAATGGCTAGCCAACCAATACTAAAGCCCATGACCTGGCGCAAATAAGTGAACGTGAAGAAAAACAATAACCCCATGAACACCATGAGTGCCATCAGATTATCATCTGTATACTCACTAATCGACACGAATAACAGGGCATAAACTATCAGTGTTAAGATGAGAATAAAGATGTAACGATTACTGGTAAAGAATGAAATGGCAACGTTAAACCATCCATAACCTTTCTCACCTTCCCAGTGTGTAAATATCTGAGCCTCGTTGAGATAATCGTGCATCGCTGTTTTCCCCACATCTGCTGCCTGATCAAAATATTCGGCATAGATGTAACGATCATAGCCACCTAACATGTCGGATAGCCCAACAAAGAGTCCCAATGCTATCACAATAAAGAAGAAAAGCCGTTTGTCGCAGCCTGTGCCACGATAAGTCAACTTATAAATAGCAATGAGAACTATAAAAAGGAATAAATATAGAAACATTTAAATCTGAAACTACTTTAAGCGATACCATCTCATTCCGCCGATGAAATATCCCAATGAAACAGTTTGTGAACGATGGCTAAACACTGGTGGTGTACTAAAACTTGTTCGCGTCCCGCCTCAGCCATACGCTCATAGTCGGGAATGTGTTGCGGAATTGCTGCCAACATCGTGACAAGTTCGTGAGGACTATGATATAACAAACACGACTTACCATGCTCCACAGCTATATTTTCTAAAGCGCCTGGTGTCCCCACTGCCAACAAGCCATTGGCAATTGCATCCAACACTTTGCCCTTCGTTCCTGTTCCTACTGCTATCGGCGTAAGTTGTATGTCGTGGGCTTGTAGCGCTTCGATATAATCCTCCGCAAAATTTTGATGGCTCACAGTAAACCCTGCGTGCTGCAATGTTTCGACATCTCTCTCCCACCCTTTTCCTAAGAAGGCGATATCGTAATGCGTTTTAATGGTGCTAACCTCCGCCCCAGCATCACGATCCGTGAGCAAGGCTATCACCTTTTGCACCTCATCGGCCATATAAAAATCATTACGCCCTGCTATCAACAGCTTAATTCGCGGTTGATGAAAAGCAATTTGTTGGGGTTTGTAATCATAAAGAGGATGTCGCAGGAACAACGTCTCGCCCTGCTCTGCATGTGATTGGAAAAATGAGGCGTCGGCTTGCCCTACAAAATGATAACGCACATGGGGCAAACTAATATGGCGCTCTAAAACGAGATATTGATGATAGGCAAACGACGACTTTAATATCTGAAAGAGGTTGCGTGTGGCAAAAGCCTTTCCCAGTAAGCGATAATAAAACAACGACTCACAATCGGGCATCGTAACTACGCATCTTGTGCCACTAAACCAGCGTGCCAAGCCTGCAATCTCTTCACCATAAATCCATACAACGTCGGGGTTCTCGGCCTTCACAGCTTGTATCGCAGCTGACGAAAGACGATAATAAGAGGCCAAAGGATAACGCAATAACACGCGCAACAGAAGTAGCCGCAACCGCATCATGACCAACATCCATCGCGGACGCGGCAGCAACCTGATGGTGATGCCCAAGGAGGCCTCTATCTGCTTGATTTCATCAGGCGCAATCTCGTTGATGTTAAACGAATAGACCACGAACGCAGTCCCTTCTCCACGCTGTGCCCGAATGAGGTGATAGGGTAACGCCGAGGCTGCTCTGACGTTATTATAGGTGGGTGTTGACAGGGATATCAACACTATCTTGTGTAATGAATGCATATTCTTGGGAAAGATAAACTAACGATTTTGCCATATCATTTCGATACATGTGCTACTCCATCACACGACAATCATGCATCTATCTTGCTTTCATTGCCCATTAGAGCGTTTGCACGAGAAAAAAAATTCTCGTAACAATCGAGGGTCGTTCACACGAGAAAAAAAATTTCCCGTAACAACTGAGGGTCGTTTGCACGAGAAAAAAAATTTCCCGTGCCACACGAGGGACAATAGATTAGTCCCCTCGAGAAAAAGATTCCTTTCGTTGCAGTAAGGCCACATTCCTTGTGCTTTTATCTCATTTTTGTTGCTCTGAACACGTGCGATGGTGCATTTCTACAGGCTTCAATGCGCCTTCAGAATAATTTTGGCAGGTGTACCCACAACGATGGCATCATCGGGCACATCCATATCTCGCACAACCGTGTCGGTCGCAATCACCACCCGATGGCCAATGTGACACTTCCCAAACACTTTGGCGTTAGGTGCTAAATAGCAATCGTTCCCGATAACTGGGAGTTCGTGCCGGCGATTGAGCGAGCTAATGCCCACAATCACGCCCGGCGAGAGATGCACATTGTCGCCAATACGAGCCTCGCTATGCACAATGATGAAGCCTGCCGTATGCTGTATTTTCACGCCCTTCCCCACCGAATGGAAACTAATTTCGATGTTTCCTTTCTGTGAATAATGATGGTAGCAAATGGCGGCCAGCGGATAAAGCCACCGGAAACGCCGATTGCGCTGTGCCATCTCTGCCACGCGCAGCCAAAAAAGGAAACGAAAGCGATAATTGGGGAAAAAGAAATCGGCCAAAAGAAACTTTAACCAAGAGTAGGTATAATTGCGCTTAAAATCGGCAGCTATGCTGGCTCTCATCCCCTTCCATGTTGCCTTATTTTCCATCGTGATGACAAATTTTATAATACAAATCCATCCATTGTTCCTGAATGGCTTCTATTTTAAATTGCGCTGCAACGGCAACCGACGCTGTCCCGAAAGCTTTTCTGAGTTGCTCATCGGCTATCAGCTTACAAATTTTATCGGCAAAATCGTCAACATCGCCCAAAGGAACCATAAAACCATTTTGCCCATGATGCACTAATTCGTGAGGAGCCGAGGGACAATCGAAAGCCACAACGGGCAGACCACACGCCTCGGCCTCGGTAATAACCAATCCGAAAGCCTCATCACGCGAACTTAATAGAAACATCGAGGCATCGACATATTTCGCCACGATATCCTTTGTCTCCCCCCGCAGAGTTACGACTTCCGACAGCTCAGCCTCATCAATTTGCTGCTGCAAACGCTGCCTTAACTCACCTTCGCCATAAATATCCAACTGCCATTGCGGATAGCGTTGTGCCACCTTCTGCCAAGCTTTAATCAAATAGTCAAATCCTTTTTGATAGTGCAGCCGCCCAACAGCTATAGCCTTAGGATGCTCACAAGTTGAGAGGGCTTGCGGATGGATGGTCAAAGGATTATAAATAAAGGTGGTCTGTGGAACGAAACGCTTCCATTTCTTTGCATCACTCTGGCTCAATACCACCAAGTTATCATACTTCCTGGCCAACAGAATGCGCCGTAGAGTTTGCATCCATGCTGCGATTTGCAGAGGCAGCCCACGCCGATGTTGCCCCATCCAAACCCATGAGATATTGAAAGAGAAATGGAACTCGAAAACTTTCTTACTTCCATCATTCAACTTATAGAGCACAAAAGACTCTAAACCTCCTGTTGAAACGATGATATCTTGCGGATGCTGCTCAAAATAGGCTGACAATGCCGCATAACATTCGGCCTTGGTCCTCACCGGAAGATGCACCCGCTCGATGCGCTGATCTAATGGAAAAATGTCGGGACGGCTTCCATCATCTAACGTGATAAACGTGATATCCAAATCATGGCACATCGCATTTACCCGCAAAGAAAGCACGCGCTCCATGCCTGCAGCATGCCACAGCCCCTCGGTGATATAAGCAATTCTGATTTTATGTTGTGCCATAAGCAAAAACTCCGTTAATAAAGCCGACCGCCTTTCCCATTAAATTGATAAGTAAGATGCTGCGGCCGCTCAGCGATTTTCTTGGCAGGAATACCTGCAACAACAGTAAAAGGTGGCACATCGTGCGCCACAACACATCCAGCGGCCAACACTGCACCTTCGCCAATCGTCACTCCTGGAAGAATAATCACATTGGGACCTACCCAAACACGATTGCCAAGCGTTACCTTCTTACAAATAGAATCATCGCAACCAAAGTCGGCTGCACGATAATCATGTTGCTCTGTATAGATGGAAACGCGCGCCGAAAAATTCACATTCGCTCCAATCTCTATCCCATTGCGTGCATCTAATAACAAATCATATCCGCCAATCATCCCTTTTCCGATATGCAAATGGTGGGCTGACCATATTTCGGTGCCATAGCGAAATATGACATTCTCCTCACATTGCACTCCAAGTCCTTTATACATCCATTTCCGCAAATGATAAGAAGGAAGGTGACCAATATGCACAGCGCAAAACTTTTCCCAACCTGATCGGGTGAAGCGAGCTACCACTCGATAAGGTATGGCTAATGGCCTCGCCCATCGTTTCTGTGGATGCAGCCAAGTATAGACGGCCAACACATTCCATGGATAGACAACTATAATTGCAATCCATGGAAGATGGGCCAACAAAATCAGTAAAATGAGAATAGAAATCAGCATTACAAAGCTATGAATAAGTTATGGGAACTATCACATGCCATACTTCTCAAGCCACCGTTTTAAGCGGTATCGTTTCATCCCATCACGCTTTAAAAAGTAGAATGGAATCATAAGTAAGGCTGCAATATCTTTCGCTATGAGTTCAAAGGTGTTGGGAATAAATGGGCGGACATAACAATTCAGATAATAACGCAGAATGAGTATCCTCAATTTCAGGTTCTCTTTAGCATCAATCTTGATTGTCTTAGGATTCGGAAAGCCCGATAATGCGACATATTTCCAATAATGTTTCCCATCAGGAATTTTCACATTCAGCCATGGCTTAAACGATGATGCATAATGGAGTATACAAGGTGCCATAGCATATTCATAGAGATCAAATATCTTTTGCCGTCCATCAAGTAAAACAAAAGTCATTGGATATTTACCATACTTATAAGGCAATTGAAGCCAATGGTGCCGAAACTCATGATTCAACACATCTTGATCTTCCATCATCAGATTGTCACCCATCCTATTAATATACTCCAACATATGATTCGAACTATCATGCTCCCTCCAATACGCCAAATTTATCATGAGAACTCCTGCACAAAAGCCTCTATCACCTAAGCCTATACTTAGAATTCGTCGATGTCGATCATTTAAGGGTGTCCCATCACATGTCGCTGCGACACCATAATTATCAAGTTCTAATTCATATAAATCTATAACTTTTCCGAGAACAATAATGTCACAATCTAAATAGAGTATCCTCTCTATATCCGCCGTTAATAATGAAGGAAGGAATATCCGATAATACGTTGCGACAGAAAGATTCGGATGACTTTCGCTTATTTTAAATTCGGAAGTATATTGTTCATCAATGTCATAAAATGAAATAGCACAACTATATCGCTGGCACAATGTTGTAATTAATTGCTGCCCATGCTTTGATAAAGCATGATGTAAAAGATGCACATGGAATATATAACCTGCATTATTCTCAAACAAAGAACACAGCATTGCCATACAATGCTGTACGTAGTTATCATCTGTACTACATGTAATGTGATATTCTTTCATTGCGTTTATCGTTTCATTTAAGTTCTACTAAAAGCGTGTACGAGACGTGCTCTAGATATTATATAATATGATATTTAATTCTCAAAAGATTAAAATATACAATCCTTCCGAAGATACACTTGCTCAACAGCATCTTTTGCTGGAGTGTTAAAGTATATCCTGCTTCCTTTATTTTCTCCTTAAGATAAGTTACAAAAGCATTTGATTGCCACCTTACACTAAAAAGGTTCGCAAATGTCCAATCTAACAATAGAATGAATCGTGCCTCCATGATGGCAGATATGTATTGTTGTTGATATTGTTGAGGAATAGAAGCCAATCGCAACAAATCATAATTTATCAAAGATTCTGGTGTCTCTGGAGATGTGTGTAATCCATCCGTATTGATAATATAATGATAAACACATTTGTCTACTATAACAGGCTTATGCTGCATTGCAAAAGCATAACGGACATTAAACAACCAATCCTCACCTTTCAATACATTTCGTGGAATGTCAAACATAAAATTCGTAAACAGCTTACGTCGATATAAGCGCCCATATACTGCTACATGTAAATCCTTCCGCGCAATGGTGTCATAACGATAATCCTCTAAACTATAGGCAGCATCGAACATCTTAATCTTCACGCCATCGCGAAACCCTACGACCATCTCAACAGTTTCCATCGCTTTTGTACCAGTATAAAGATTTTGTAAAGCATCCTCTGGGAGAGTATCATCACTATCAACAAAACAAACCCAGTCTCCACTTGCAGCTTTTACCCCTGTATGGCGTGCTGTCATAACTCCACTATTTGCCTGATGGATAACTTTAATTCTGGGATCTTGACGTGCGATATTATCTGCAACCACACCAGTTTGGTCTTGGCTACCATCATCAACTAAAATCAGCTCAAACGCTTTAAAAGTTTGCTTGAGAATACTATTCACACAGCATTCCAATTCACCTTCTACCTTATAACATGGAACAACGACTGAAACCTTTGGAGATTGTGGCAGAATACTACAAAAAGACATAAATAAAATCCTTTTAAAAAGATATTATTGGAATGTATTATTTTGATTCTTCTTGAATTTAAGAATAAAATTATAAAATGTAATTCCTAAAACGCGAAGGGATAAATCTAATGAATATGCCTTTCGAAGCCAATAAAAGAGATGCCATCGCGACATAGACATATCATAATTAATGAGACCTAAAATCTCATTTTCAACAAATTTTGTTAGATTTTTCTTCAAAGACTGGTAATAGAATATATCCTCTACATCCGTTGGTTGATCCGCAAAAAAGATTTTATACCAATCTTTCGCTCCATACCAAGCCCTTATTTTTTCTCCCGTTAGCGATACATCTGAAGATATTTCATATCGACTCATTCTAAATTGAAACCCTGGAACATGAGTATTGGCTATCCCTGTCTTTGTCGCCATGATAAATGCTGAAATGCGATCTGAATGCCATGCATAGGGTATATTATAAAAACCTCCTCTTTCACGCAACGCTTCGACTCTATACAAAGAATCTCCTATAGCAATAGGTCGCTCTCCAAACCAACAATTCCACATCAGAGAATAGACGGTTTCCCAATCAGGACCATCCTTTACAACACCTGTTACATCTCCCTTTTCATCAATATATTCATATCCCGTGTGATAAATATCAAGATGAGGAAATTTTTCTATCAAATCAATATAATCTTGCAAACAATTAGGTAATAATTTATCATCATCACCCATCATAATCAAATACTCCCCAACAACATATTGAAGACAATCATTCCAATTTTCAACTAAACGCTTTGCTCCAAAACCTTGCTCTCGCTTATAATATCGTATCCTATCATCTTTATAGCTCGTAATTATCTCATCTAAATGATAGGGTGATCCATCATTAACTAATATTAATTCAAAATTATCATACGTTTGTGCAAGAATGCTATTGATACATTCATCCAAAAATAGATCTTTGTAACAAGGTACTATAATACTAAATTTAATCATATTAATTTCTCTATAATGCAGTCATTACTCTACGAGACCAAAGATAAATATTCACTCTTTCAACTTCAATAAATTATGAATTAAAATAGGAAGAACAACCCTTCAAGAGAAATAATAACTTCATTCCTACATCTTATGTATTGCTAAAGCAAATACTCAATAAAATAGTAACAGAAAAATTATTCAACGACTCTAAACATATTAATTACATTCCATAAATAGTTAGAACTCATTTAATTTCTGCAATTATCTGCTTTTTATAAATATCATCATTAACATCACCTATACCTTCATAAACCCCTGCTTCAAAAGTTGCTTTATCAGGAATGGGACAACGTTCTGTAGCACCCATTTTCCACCAAGAATATTCAATATCAGCATGGCCTATATCAATTGCTTGATAACCCATTTTATGCAAGTCATACGCCATTACTGTTGCTGTCATACCCAAAGCTATTAACACAAGGACATTTTCCTTCTTAGGAATTTTCTCTCCTGCTACCGATAATATATCATGATACTTTGCAAAAGCATTCTTTGGTGGACATAGAATACGATGAACAGATTTAGCATTGGATATAAAATCATTCCCCTTTCCAAATCGTGTAGTGTTACCTTCTATAATATATACATCGCGCCCATTCCATATTTGTTTAATGCTACAAGCAATAGCATTAGCTGTTATCTTATCAACACGATCCATGTAAAAGCGTGTAAACAAGGAATCAAAATACTTATTTTGCATAAGCAGTCTCTGTATTCTATCCCCATTATATCGAACAAAACTCATCCAATGTCTCTGCGCTCCTTTACACAAACCTTCCAATATCAATAAAGAATGAGGCAAACATACGATATAACCATCCTCTGATATATTCAACAAATCCCTAAGGCGCTCCGCTAATTCAGGATCTGCGCTTTGGAAAAATTTACTTACACCGAAAGCCACATCAAATTCACCGTCTCCATATCGTGAGACGGAACAACGCTGAGAAACGATATAATCAATTGTTTCTTGTGTAGATGCAATTTTAAACCTTGCCTGATGTGTAAAACGATAATACTTGTATTGTTTGTATAATAAAGATAATAAATTACGTATACTCATAATAACTTACAAAAATAATATCTTCTTTTTAAAAACGTATTATATGCTTATTATATCAGCCTCCACCATAAGTTCAATAACTATTAACCAAATTTAGTTTGCAACAATGTCAGAAATGTATCTAATTCTTGCCTATTGCCTCCTGTGAAATTAAGGGACTCCAACAACTTGCTTCGAGTTGCTAAAGCATTTCTTCTCTCTTCAGGACAATCCCCGAAAGCAATTCCATTCGCACTTTCCAATTCACTTATACTATAATAATCTTCTTTTCGCTTACCGGGTTCTAAGACCACAATAGATAGACAACCACACACCGCTGCTATCGCCGAATAAAATGTTTGCAAATCATAGGAATAACAATAAGCACATTTATTAAGTACTTGCACCTTTTCTTCTTCAGATAAAGAATCTATCACAGGACCATCAAAATGGGTTGGCAAATCTTTTCTATTCGCTCCTTTACGTATAATATAACAATTCCCTTCTCGCTTACCATAATTATATTGTCTATAAAGCTGATTATCAAACCATGAAATTTGAAGTTGGTAACCTTTTGGATTGAGCTTCTCATCGTTAAATATACTACGGAAAGCTATTACCAAATCATCTTTCCCATATGCCTTTTCATCATTTGGATAAGGATTATAATAAAGTAGCCAACGCACAACATGTCTTGCTTTAAGGAAATTCCCATATACCTTTTCAGGATATAATACAACTGTATTTTTACGACTGAAAAAAGGGTTCCATTGTAATTTCACTCCTTCTATGGGTTCTCGAAGAAAGGTCTGATAAATCTTATATCGTGGACTATTTGGATTGTTAAAGCGACACAATAAAGGATAAATTAGGAAACGCAAAACATGCTTTATCCAAGAATACCAAAATTTCCATAACTTTGTTCTACGCGTCGGCTCAACATGAATATCAAACAAACGTGCATCTATACCACGCTCGCGCAATAAACGGCATAAAGCAGCCAACACTAAAGCTCCTCCAGATGTACTATGCGGTCTGACGATTATAATACGTTGTATCTTCATTTTATTTTTTACGGATAATACTCATTATATAATCAACCTCATCACGCAAGAAAATATAGGAGAGGGTCAAATAAAGAGCTCCACCAACTACTACACCTAACAAAAGGCTCAGCCATTCCACAGAAACAGAATTAACTACTAAAAAACTTACCCCGCCCATAACACATGAAACACAAAGAATGGGTAATAAATCACGCATTTGAACTAAATAACCCACCTTAATAAGTTTTCCTGTGTAGTGTGTATTCAAGAACAGACTTATCAAAGAAGAGATAACCATTCCCCAACACATTGCCAAAACCCCCATAGGGATTGTTATAATCATTATAACGACACCAACAGCTCGCTTAATAATTTCTAATCTAAGAAATAAATCTGAACGCCCTTTTACCTCTAATAAATTTAGATTAATGGCGTGCACAGGATACCACATTAATGCCAAGCAAATAATCTGTAAATATAATACACAGCCATCCCACTTTTCTGTCAATACGATTCTAATTAAAGGAGATGCAACAACAGCAAGCCCAATCATCAATGGGAAAATAATGTATGCAGACAAACGGATTAACCGACGATAATTGGTTGCTATCCGCTCCTCGTCGCCTTGCATTTCACTTAATACAGGAAATGTCACCCGTTGCAATATCCCCGTTATATTAGAAGATGGGAGCTGTGCCCATCCTAATGCTCTTGAATAATTCCCCAACTGTGCTGGTGTATAAAACTTACCTATTACCAACGGATAGATATTTTCATAAACTACTCCTATCAAGTAGGAGGCTAATAGTTTCGAACCATAGCCAAATAGATACCGAAACGATTCCCAAGAAAAAATCCATTTAGGCCACCAGCCAGCAACTATCCAATAGAATACCATCTTAAGGAATGTTGATACGACACCCTGCCATACCAATGCCCAAACGCCAAAGCCGATATAAGCCAAAGCAATTCCAATAATACCCGAAACGATAGTACAAGAAAAAGAGATTTTTGCAGTCGATTTAAAATCTATTTTAAAAGTGAATTGAGCACCTTGGACAATACATAATGAATTAAAAAGAACATTTAAACCTGAAACCCGGACAATGGGACTAAGAATAGGCTGATTATAAAAATCAGCAATAAAGGGCGCACAGACAAATAGCAACAAATAACAAACAATGCCTACAACAATATTAAAATAGAAACAAGTGTTGAAATCAGCTTCAGTCCTATCCTGCTTCCTCACCAACGCAGAACCAAATCCACTCTCTATAAAGCATTGGGCAAGCATAAAGAATATTGCCACCATAGCAACAATTCCATAATCACTTGGGTCTAAAAGTCGTGCCAATACGATAGAGAATAGAAATTGAACGCCTTGATTAGAAAACCGCTCTATACTACTCCAAAGTAATCCTTTTGTTGTTTTAGATTTTAAAGATTTATTTTCCATCTTCTCAAAATACCAATATATAAGAAAAGTCTCTCACTAAATAACTTCTGATTGTTCCATTAAAACCTGTACGAATTCTGCTTGATGGTTAGTCGCATTGTCCTATCATCCAATAAGACATGACACCTATGTATAGGAGAGATAACTAACAAAATGTTAATAAGTAAATAAAATAGCAGAAAATGGGGGCTATCAATATAAATTAATTGATAAGCAGTTGGATAACCGGTTGAAAGCTTAAACGGAAATAAGCAACACGGATGAGTGAACGACCTTCCTCTCTGTTTTGTAAGAATAAAATACCAAAATACATCCTTTCAAACATAATGAAATAACGCCCTAATAAACTATGAACATGCATCTTCTTCATTCTTCAACTCCTTTTACTCTAAAAAGCTATGCTTTCGCGCCACAAAGCCAATCATTTTACTTCATAATTACAATGCTTTTTCTGCACAAAACAAACTGTTTTATTGGATAAAACCGATGGAAATGTACCATTTCGTATTTTACTTTCAAAGGGCATATACTAAGATCTCCGACAACACACTCATTGTTAATATCTTACAAGGGTCTGTCATTCTTGCTTAAATTCGCACCAACCTTTTCTGTTTTGAAATCAGCTCATGTCCAATCCTCCATCGTTTCATTAAACCACGTACTGATTATTTAGATGGGGAAGTAAAAATATCATGCTGCAACTTTTCATATAATTTTTGAATATTACCAAGTAACACTTCTTCTGCTCCAAACGCTAATAGTCTTTCTCGTGTGTGCATGATTTCCTCTCGAGAGAAAACTTGTTGAAGATTATCATCCACTAAATCGCTTTGTAGACTGAATAATGGAATTCCCATTGCTTTATACATCTTAAAGACTTCACTTGTTTCAGAAAGGAAAACGCTACATCCATTCCACAGAGCAACAGATACATTGCCCAAAGCCTGTTGACGCTCATGGAACATAATAACAGAACCGCATGATGCGATTATTCTGCAATACTCTTCATAAGGCAGAAATGTTTCTAATGCTATAAAATTCTTCCCCCAATACTTTTCTCCTTCTTTTTTTACTTTACCACGATAATCTGCTGTTCCGCCATAGCTAATAGGGACATATATTTTTTTCCTTCTAAATTTAAATGTCTCAATAGCTCAAATGCGTCCAAATGGTTATTGGAGGGATCTCCTGAGTTACCAACAAGAATATTCCGCCCTATGGGGGAAAAAGTATCTAAATTTTTTCTTGATATAATAGCATCCAATTTAAAGTAATTGAACACAACCTCTTGCGCTTTAAAATAAGGGAGTCGGGACATTAAATGATACTCGGCTGGTATTACACCAGAAAAATAGTCTATACGATTGACAATCCTTTGTATTCTTTTTCTATTGAAAAGATATTTGCCATAACAATAGCCTTCATATAATGCCTCCTTACAAGAAGTTCGTTTTAATGCTTTACAAGTTTTTTTATGGTAAAGCGATACTTTTATGAAAGGGGAGCACATTGTAGGTTTACAATATAAATCGTAGCCCCATGCTAACCACACAATTTTAATTTCCTTTGGTATTGTTATAATAGCATTAAGAGGAATTGAATATAAGCTATGAAGAAATATAACATTAAACTCGCCATGGGCAATATAACTCAACAGTTGTGAAGATGTTATGCACTTTACTCGTTCTTTCTTTTTGATATACTTATAAGTAAATTCATGTTCGGATATACAGATAAATTCATTCTTTACCTTAGCATTGGATGTATAATCCATTACCTCAATTAATCCATCAATAAACTTATCGTCAGGGACACAATGTAAATTACATATTTTCTTGCATTCTTTCTCCATCTTAATTTAAAATTCACAAATAAATTATAACAAACAATTATTGTGTGGGAGGGAAATTATCGCAACGGTCCACCTAACGTACTCCAACGTACAAGTCTATCAAAAAGGAAAATACCATCCCATGGCATTTCAAAATTAAGCATCCTTCCTAATTGAGGGCAACGTGCAACGCCTCTTTGTGCTGCAGCTTCAGCAAAAGAGATTGCTCGTTCATTAGGAGCTGCAAGACCAACTGTTTGAATATCTTCATTAAGAAGAGGTATCACCTCCATTAAATTTTCAACGGGATGAATAAATAGCGTACGAGAATAGATCGGATTAGCTAATTTCACTTGCGTATCAATTAATAGAGTCCAAGACATTGTTGGACTCCCTATAACTTTACCCTTAAAATCATAAACTCCTCGAATAGAATGAATAGCAGAGACCTCTTCCTGGGATACTGTACCTTTGGGTATTTGTTTTTCCGTCCGTTCCATTGCCTTTGCTAATGCTTCTACAAATTTTTCAATTGATATGTTGCTACCCTTTTCTATAAAAAGATTATGGGGTGAGGCACAGCCCGTCTGATCAAATACAGAAACATCAACAGAAATACGGCGTGCCAACTTCTTTACGGCAGACTCATCCGTCAACATCTCTTTTGCTATAACAGCACAAGAAAGTTTTGGTCCAAAGATGATTGTCTCTGCATCAAATTTAGTAGGATAACCGCAAACTGTTTCTACAGCACTTTTTCCTCCCCACGCTATACGTACATCAGCCTGCTTTGACATCTCCTCGCCTAACAAATCTGCATGATGAGAGAAATATATCAAACCTATTGTATCTAACAGCTCGTCTCCAGTTATTGTGTATCCCTGTGCTGTCTTATAATAAACACCTTTAAAGGAATTGAGTATAGTCTCAAAAACACCATTATCTCTTGAAGACACTTTTAAAAGATTTACATTTTTAGAGATAATAGATTGAACCAAAGCAAACAACCCAAGTATTTGAACATTTCCTGCTAACCAATGGCATACCAAGCCACGAGCATTAGCACGTAGCATGTGCTTTTCAGAATTAGGAAAGGCCAAATATTGGTCTAAATATTGATAGTTCCCCTTAATACCCAAATGAGCCATTGAGGACAAATGATTATAATCACACCATGATGAAAGGAATAATAGCCCTTTATCTTTCAAGAAGGCTAAAGAAGTATCGTCTGACCATTTTTTCGCTACCTCTGCAATAAGTCCAATAAGAGCTTCTGTCGGTTGATGGCGAAGCCATTCTTGCTTTGCCTTTAACTTTACAATCAATTCTTGAAGTTGTAATAGTGGGTCTGAAGCTTTTAAACTTTCAGCATGCAATAATACCTGTAGATGATTATCAACCACCTTATCCTCTCTTTTCTTTACGAAAGTTAATTTCTGAGATAAAATATCACCACAACCACGAACTTCTGCCTTTTTTATTCTACCTAAAACCTTAAAACGCTCTCCCCCTATCTCATTAGAGGTAAAATTAGGATCAATAACTCCTAAATCATCTGTTAGAATAACGTTCCCCGGATATGAATGCGGGATTGGAGATATAAACTCTAACATACCTTCTTTACCTGCAGGAAGCACCTCGTGTGTAACAACATCACGTACTATTACCTTTGAATAAACAGAACAATGCTTCCACCCATCCTTCATATCAGGATAGTTTAATCCCATCTGCTCGGTAAAACCATAAATATCTATAATGTCAGAAGGTTCTATTCCAAAACAGTGGGCAAGCTCAATATTAAATTTGTCTTTGCTTATCTTTTCAGACTCTAATTTTTTCCATCCTCCAATATGAATAATCTGACTACCCTTTGGCAGTTGTATTTTAATATTCTTAGAAGAAATCCCTTTTAAAACATTTGCATAAAGAATATAAGTAAAACCAAAAAGAACAACTGGTTGACTTCTATCTAAACTATCAATAAAAGTCTTCATTGCCTCTATATCAAAATAAGATATATTATTTTCTTTTACTTTAAGGAAATAAGCAACTTTACTTGCAAACTTTAAATAGCCTGTTACCGCAGCAAAACGAGCTCCTAAAAGCTGTTTAAATTCAGATTTTGGGTCAATATCCATAATAAGGAAAGGCTTCCTCTGATGCCCTATTACTTCCTCTATCACCCGTATCATAGCTTTCGATTGCCGTTTAGCAGTTATCTTGTCAACAACAATAGAACTAGGAATGCCAGATGTTGCCGAAGATTGAAGAGTTAATTTAATTTCATCTTGGGGGACTGAAGATAAAGATTTCCCTAACTCTTTAAAAACACTGACAGAAACAGGTGGAATATCTTCAAGTGAGAAATTTGTATAAGGATTAAAGTTCTTCCTTATACAAAATTGCTTATACATTTCATTATTTTCATAGTGAAATATCAGTTCATCTTTTAAAGAATTAAAAAATAGTTTATCTGATATTGCATCGTTTGAAAAAGTATCTAATGTAAAGAGCTTATCTATATTTGTTTCCTTTTCCATATTTATTAATTTTTCTCTTTTAATAAATGCCGCTGTATTTTTCCATTTTGAGTTTTAGGTAGAGCATCAATATACTCAAATTTTACAGGGATTTTATAATTTTCCAGCTTACTACCCAATAGTTTTACTACTTGGTTAAAGTCTATATCATGTTTTTCACTAACGATATAAGCTTTTACAACTTCACCTAAAACAGCATCGAATATGCCAACACAGGCACTTTCCTTTATATGCTCTATTTGATTAAGCTGCTCTTCAACCTCTATTGGAGAAACTTTTTTCCCACCTACATTTATTATTTCTTTTTTTCGGCTCCGTAAATATACATAACCATCTGAGTCCATATGTCCCCAATCACCCGTTTTAAAATAGTCACCATTAAAATCTTGATGAAATATCTCATCTGGAACTCTCCAATAAGCTGTACATACATGCTCACCTTTTACGCAAATTTCCCCATCACTTCCGTCGCTGACAGGGAATCCTTTTTCATCAAAGACCTTTATATCAACATTTGGAGAGGCCTTTCCTACAGAAGATAGCGCATTTTTATCATGATGAAAACTAATAAAACAGCTACGTGATGCTTCTGTTAGCCCATAATGCATACAAATGCGAGTATTGGGTAGAAGTGTCATAAGATGCTCCTTGTCTGATAAGGACATGAACGAGCTTCCTATCTCTATATAGCGCAACTGATGTGCATAATTCGCAATCCTGTCTTTACTCATTTTTTGAATATAAGACCAACTTGCAGGAACCATTCCGAAGCCTGTGACTTTACAACGTTCTAATTCGCCATAGAATTTCTTCATACTTGCAAAACCATTAAGCAAGACTAAAGTTCCACCTGCCAAGAATACACATCGCATTCTACCTAAACCAAAGCTATGACTTATCGGTAAAGCTAATAACTCTATATCGCTATCTGTATTTCCTATAAAACTATTAATATTAGAAGCTGCTATCATTTGATTATGGAAAGAAAGAGCTACCCCCTTAGGTAAACCTGTAGTTCCTGTCGTAAAAAGAATATCAGAGATATTATTTTCATCAGGAAAAATTATGGATTCTAATGGGGCTTTACTCTTGCAAATCTCAGAAAAGGGCGTGATTTTCTTTCCACCGTCGTATTTCAAATTCCCAATAATAAGTTTAGGAGTTGCTATATCCACGATACGTTGTAAACGTGTTACATTCGTTTCCGAGTCAATGGGAACCGTTATCAAATGTGCTAAATGAGCTCCGAAATAGGTATAAATGAAATCAATCTCTTTATTAGCCGACAGAATAATACGATTGCCAGGAGCCATTCGCTCTAACAAAGTCCCGGCAACTCGCTTAATAGCCTCCCAAAGTTCTGCATAAGTTATTTGCTCTGCCCCTGATATAATTGCTACCTTTTCAGGGGTCTCTCGTGCATGATGATAGATGACTTCTTCTATACTCATAACTTCTTTACATTACTTTTCCTTCTACAGCTTTAACAATATCATTTATATCTTCCAAATCCATCATCTCTTCTGGATCGAACTCTATTCCGAATTTTTCCTCAACCGTTGATAGAATCGTAAGGTGACCAATAGAATCCCATGCATCAAAATCGCCTATAGAGCTATCGTTATTAACTTTAGAAATCTCTACTTCGCAAACTTCTGCAACGATGTTCTTTACTTCATTTAATATATCCATATTCATTTTAATTTATATTTGACAATATCTTATTTACAATATTTTCAGCGGAAAGTCCTCTATCCTCCAACATCCAGTTATATTCTCCAACCTTACCATAGCTATCGGGTAGTCCAATTGGCAATAATTTGGGAGTATTTTTTAATTGCGCAAGCTCAAAACCGACAATGCTTCCTAATCCACTCACCAATGTATGCTCTTCTATAGTAACTATTAACTTTGCATTCAAAGACAGACAAGTCGCATCGAATGGTTTAATTGTATGTACATCCATGACTTGCACACTAATGTTTTTTTCTTCCAAAAGCGCACGCACTTTTAAAGCTGTAGTTACCATATTTCCTGTTGCCAAAATCTGAATATCAGAACCATCTGATAATGAGATGGGTTTACCGACTTCAAAATTAAAATCATCATCATATACCATTTGTGCACCTAAGCTACCCATTAACCGTAAGTATGATGGCACATCAGACTGCATTGCCGCATAAAAAGCCTTTACAGCTTCACCTGCATCACATGGTGAAAATACTTGTATCCCAGCTATATTCCGAACTAATCCATAATCTTCAATGGAGAAGTGTGTATTACCCATATAAGCTAAAGATAGTCCAGCATTAATACCTATGAAGACTATAGGGAAACCCATATAACCACTATACTGACGTAATTGTTCAAAACTACGCATACTTAGGAAACAAGATTGTGCTTCAACGATGACTTTATAGCCTTCGCTTGCAAAGCCAGCGGCTATTCCTATCATATTTTGTTCTGCAATACCTACATTTATAAAATGATCAGGATACGTCCGTTTAAATTTATCTAACCCGGCATAATTAGAAACATCAGAAGATAAAACGATCACCTTATCATCTTCTTTCATATATTCCATCAATGCCACATAAAATATAGAGGCAGGCTCCCCCATATTTGAGAATATCTTTGCTTTAAGTTTATTTAATTTCATACTTATTCTCCTCCAAAGCTTGCTTATATTGTTTTTCCGTTAACACAATATGATGACACGCAGGATTATTCTCCAAAAAAGAAATCCCTTTTCCTTTTATTGTATCAGCAATTACAACATTTGTTCGATCATATCTTTTTTCTAAAGCCCTACACAATGACTCAGGATTGTGGCCATCAACAGTATCTACAGCTAAATTAAATGCACTAAATTTCTTCTCGAAAGATTCCATATCACATATATCTACAGTCGGAGCATCTAACTGTAGATGATTCCTATCAAGGATAATTGTAAGATTAGAAAGTTTATGATGGGCAGCAAACGCTAAAGACTCCCAAACAATGCCCTCATTACATTCTCCATCACCTAAAATGACAAATATACGATTATTGAATTTTCTAAGTTGGCAAGCCTTTGCTACTCCCACCGCAAAAGAGATACCCAACCCTAAACTGCCTGCTGAGAATTCTATTCCTCTCTCTAAATTACGATGTGGGTGTCCATATAAAGTAGTACCATTTGTTTCAAAAGTTGTCAACAAGTCATCACTTATAAATCCTGCTAAATTTAATGCAGCAAAATAAGAGAGCACACAGTGTCCTTTGCTAACGATGATTCTATCACGATTTTCATCATAGCGATTTTCAAGATTTATATTAGCAACACTTGAATATAAAGCAGCAAAAATTTCTATAGACGAAAGAGCTCCCCCCATGTGACCTCCATTCCGTCCAGCCTTATAAGTTTGCTCTATACACTGTATTCGCATTTTATGCGACCAATCTGTTATGACTTGATATTTATTCATACACTCTATCTTAATAAATTAATCCTCCATCAACTCGAATCACTTGCCCATTTATGTACGAAGATTTCTCCGTAGCTAAAAAATAAACAACTTCTGCTATTTCAGAAACATTGCCTATTCGTTTTAGAGCAGTATTCGCTATTAAAACTTCTTTATTTTTCTTATTTAGCTCTGTAAACATATCTGTATCCATTCCACCAGGAGCAACCGCATTTACCCTAATATTAAAAGGAGCCAATTCTTGCGCTAAAGATGTAGTAAATATATTTAATGCGGCCTTACTTGCACCATATCCTGTAACAGCAGACTGCTTCGTGAAACTTGAAACAGATGATATATTTATAATAGTTCCACCTTTCCTAAGCATTAATTTTGCGACACGTTGTGTTATTTGCACTGCTGCAAAATAGTTTACCTGGAAACATCGTTCTATATCATCAACCGTACTCATCAAGACAGTCTTATCAAAAAATATACTAGCATTATTAATGAGCACAGTAGGAACTATTTTCAAAGCAGAAAACTCTTTTAAGCCCAAAGAAATAGCTTGACGATTTTCTAAATCCATATAAAGGATGTGTATGAGTATTCCATATTGTTGCTCTAAAGACTTACAATGAACTTCAAAATCTTTGTAACTCTTCCTCGTTGTTACAACAATATCATAGCCTTTTGAAGCAAATAAATTTATGAGTGCCAACCCCAGCCCTCTATTACCACCTGTGATAAATAATACTTTCTTCATCCTAACTCTATCAAAGGTAAACTAACAATATGGTTTAACTTTATATATGCTGCAGCCCAGGATAATCCCGCGCCAAAACCACACATAATTACATCTGCCTGTTCCTGACTTAATTTATCACCAATACCGACTACTATTGTCATTGGTATAGAAGTACTACTTGTATTGCCATATTGCATCAATGAATAAGGTATCTTCTCTGATGGAATTTTTAACTTTTTTCCTATTTTTTCATCCATATACTTATTAGCCTGGTGGAGCAAAAGATAATCAATCGTATCCAAGTTTATGCCATTATGTTCACATAAAGCCTTTATTGCAGCAGGAGGTTCTTTTACTGAAAATGAAAAAACACTCATTCCATCCATATAGCCATGATACCCTTTACGAATAATTCCATCTTCTCTCTCTCTCATCCTTAGACTATCTTCATTCATAGGATTACGAGTTCCGCCATATTCATGCATAATTGCACCAGCACCTGATCCATCACTCATCAAGTCAAAAAACATTGGTGCTACCCCCTCTTTATATTCAAGAGCAGTTGCAGAACCGGCATCTCCATGCAATGGCCATAATGTTTTATCTAACGGCGATTGCAAAACTGAAGTCGTTTCACCAACAAGAAGTAAAGCTCTTTTGATATTCCCAGAAGACATTAATGAACTTATAACAGAAAGTCCATACACATATCCTGAACAGGCTAAAGGTATATCAAAAGCCATACAAGACTTTGGTAGATGTAGTTTTTCTTGTAGAATATTTGCAGTAGCAGGTGTAATATAGTCACGTGAAAGAGAAACAAATATTAAAGCTTCTACCGTTTCCCGCTCCCATCCCAAAGAGTCTAACAATTTTTCTGCAGCAGCTTGACACAAATCAGAGCAACACATACCTTTAGGGACTATCCTTGAACGCTCAACATGCGTAAGTGCAATAACTTTCTCAGCCTCTCCTGGAGCAAAGAAAGGTAAATCCTTAATTTCTTTTACGTCTTTAGGAACAGCACATGCTACTCCTCTTATCGAAACATTTTTAACTTTAAGAAAAGCCATATTAATGATTTAATGAATATCCACCATCAACAACTATTGAAGCACCATCTATGAAAGAAGCTGCATCTGAAAGAAGAAATGCCACAACATGTGCTATTTCCTCAGGTCGTCCATAACGCTTTAATAGATACTTTTCTTTATCAGAAGCCTTATCATCCTCAGACAAAGTATCTTGCTGTATCATCTGTGTTTGTATCATGCCTGGACAGACACTATTACAACGAATACCACGATTAGCAAACTCTATTGCACTGTATTTCATGAATGAATTCAAAGCTGCTTTGGACATACCATAAGCTGCTGCACCTGCAACGTAACTTATATTTCCACCTATTGAAGAAGTAAAAACATAAGCACCATTCTTTTTCAAAAGTTTCTTCTTAAATACAGCTTTTGCTAACTGAAAGTGTGCTAGTACATTCGTTTGGAACACCGCTAACAACTCTTCCTCACTAACAAATTTAATTGGTTTGCTCCCATTTGTAATACCTGCATTACTAAAGACTCCATCTAAAGTAATATCTAAAGAAGCTATTGTCTGCACAACATCATCTAAAGTTATATCAGCAATGACACAATGGTGCTGCTGCCCTTCCGAAGTATCCAATAGCGATAAACCTTCTTTTAAACGAAGCTCATTCCTGCCATTTAAAACGACATTTGCACCTAATTTTGCACATTCTATAGCCGTAGCAAGCCCTATACCTGATGATGCGCCTACAACTAATATCGTCTTACCTTTTAAGGTGAAAGGATTATATCCAACCATCTGTTAGCTTTTACTCTTTACAAGTTCAAATAAGTCTGCAATTGTTTTGCTATTACGAATATCGTCTCCTTTCAACGTTACATTATATTCTTCATCAACCATTGCTATGATGCTTAATGCCAATAAAGAAGACCATTCATCAAGTTCCTTGAAATCGGTATCTGGCTTCAAATCACCAATCTCCGTATCATCAAACTGTTCTGCAAAGTTCTCAATAAATTCTTTCAATTCCATAATCAATATTTTAATTTTAAAATTCTAATCTTTGAGCAGGATTTCCATATACTGTTATCCCTGGTTTTACATGACGAACGACTACCGCTCCGGCACCAACAACAGCATGATGCCCTATTTTCTTATGTGGTGTTATGATTGCACCAGGATGTATCGTTACAAAATCTTCAATAGAAACTCCTCCTCCAGTAATAACGGAGGCTTCTATTTCACAATAATCTCCAACACGAACATCATGCCCTGCACCAGATCTTATATGCATAGTAACAAAATTACCTATATGCGAATTATTAGATAAAACAACATCACGCATAATAATGCACCCTACACCTAATTTCGCAAATTCACAGACAACAGCACTGTTGTGAATTAGATTGATAAAGCAACCAGACTTAGCCAAAATCATATCTGTATACCTTTTTCTATCAATCACATCACCTAATGCACAAACAAACACATCATCTTCTTCCGGTAAATAATGCTCCACACTATCTATTATTGGAGGATAATTCCCCATACCATTCAATGCGTCTGCTTTATCATCTAAAAAACCTTTTACCACAAACTCTTTATGATAACCTTGTGCCTCTTTTGCTAAAGAATAAACTTCACGTCCAAAGCCACGTGCCCCAATAATAAGAAGGTTCTTCATATATTTATATTAATGTGCGTATTGTTGATAAAATACCATGGCTATTTTTTGATGACATTGAGCACCCTCTCCACATCATCATCCGTCAAAGCATGATGCATGGGTAAACAAATTACTGTGTCAGCCATCTTATGCGCATTAGGAAGATTTTCCGGACGAGCACTTTCTAAACCACGATAGGTAGAAAATTCACTAATCAGCGGGTAAAAGTATCGCCGCCCCAAGATGCCTTGTTCCTTTAATTTGAAATAAAGTTCATCTCGAGTCATTCCATATTTCATTGCATCAACAAAAATAGGGAAATAACTATAATTATGCCTTACACCAGGCATATCCTCCCAGTAGGATAGCCCTTCTATATCTTTTAAAGCTGCTCGATAGACCTTTGCAACACGTTGCCGAGCATTAATGGCCGCATCAACTTGTTTAAGATTGAGTAAACCATAAGCCGCTCTCACTTCATCCATTTTACTATTAATGCCAGGACCTATTACTTCGGTTTCACTTGCAAAGCCAAAATTCTTCAAATAGTCTATCCTCTGTTTCGTTTTAGCATCATGCATAATCATTGCTCCACCCTCTATTGTATTATAAACTTTAGTAGCATGGAAGCTAAGGGTACTCATATCTCCAGCCTCAAGGATGCTCTTCCCATTCACCTCTACCCCAAAAGCATGTGCCGCATCATAAATAACTTTTAAACCATATTTATCAGCAATGGCTTGGATTGCTGCAGTATCACAAGGTTTTCCATAAACATGGACTGGCAAAATTGCAGTTGTACGGGGCGTGATTGCAGCCTCTATTTTCTCAGGATCAATATTTCCCGTAGACAAATCCACATCCACAAACACTGGCTTAATACCATTCCACCATAAAGCATGTGTCGTTGCCACAAAACTATAAGGTGTAGTTATAACCTCGCCGGTGATACGTAATGCCTGTAAAGCCGTAAGCAACGGCAGCGTACCATTAGTAAACAAACTCACATAAGGCACCTTTAGATATTCTGCCAATGCCAACTCCAACTGCGCATGCAGTACTCCATTATTAGTAATCCATTTCCGTTGCCAAATCTCTTGTAATGATTTGGTGAACTCCTCTAAATCAGGCAATAAGGGAGAAGTTACGGTTATATTTTTCTTATCCATTAATTCTGAATTGATTTGCTAACCAGCAATAATGCCGGTTTTTTTGAATAAAAGAAACTAATTTATCAAGATATACATTTTCTATTAAGCGAATACGAGCATAATCTATCATCACACAAACACAAAATACGACTATTGGAACAAGAACCACTTGCCAATAAATAGCAGATGTATGATATATTTCTACATTACGGAAAACATCATGCCAAAGAAATGTACGCATAGTATCAGAGTGCGCATGTATTAACAATACGCCAAAAGAACAAGCAGCAATTGTATTAATGCTCTTATTCTGCGGTACATGCAAATTTTTAAAAAACATAAAACTTGATAGACTCACTAAAAAAGCTAATACTCTATTCGATTCTGTTACAAAAAACGTCGTATGTTCCCATGTCACTTCGCGTCCTCTTATCATTTGGAACCACAATAAGAATAATACACTCAAGACACTTAGCAATATCAAAATGACGGTAGCCCCCCCCCAGAAGGTTACACTTTGTTCACGGAATATGCCATAAAAGCGGATATAAGCTATTACCACATACAATACGCTGAACCATGTTATATAATTAAATGCAACATGAATAACCGGATTCGTTCCTATGACAGTATAGATACCTATTCCCAAACAACCTAAAAATAGATGCTGTTGCTTAGAGATTCCTTGTAACAAGCGATTGAGAAAAGGAATAAACAAATAAAAAAGCAGGAAACAACTTACAAATCCCGTATCAACACTTTGAATCGGATTAAGAATGTTAACGATGTTCATTAAAGTTACAGGCATCTTGCCACTCAACAAGAATATGAGTCCTATCCCTAAATTATAGAATACTAATTGAAATAGCAATTTTACAAATTTGTGCAACGTAATACGCGATGTACACATAAAATACCCCGTGATAAGCACAAAACAATTAATAATTGTCTTTCCCCACATTCCCATGAGGAAAAGATATATGCTTTTAAAAGATGTAGGAGCTGCACACATTTCACTTAACAGCCCAGAATTAACCACATAGTGATGCATCACTATCATCATCATGAGGAGAATTCTATACAACTCAATGTTTGAACTTCTGCTATTTTTTTTAACCATCCTATCTACAAAAAGAAATCTTGCGACGCTACTACAAAGATGAACCGCATCTTATTTTTTATAAAACAAAGTCATTTATAATGCTCCTCCTCCTCACTGAGCTACACTCAATGAGGAACAAATACACACATGAACCAGCTGACCGCAGAGAGTTGAAATAATCAACAAGCAGCAGCAATACCTATTTAGACGGTAACAAAATTCATGTATTGAGAATACATATAAACTACTTTATGGGTTGCAAAGATATGTGTTTCTTATGAATAATGCAAATTTAAATATGATTTTTATTCAACGTAATCTAACACATTGCATACAACAAAAAAAGCGAGACAGCTTCCATGAAACTATTTCGCTTCGTCGGGGCGACAGGATTCGAACCTGCGGCCGCCTGGTCCCAAACCAGGAGCGCTACCGGGCTGCGCTACACCCCGCAATAAATGCGATTTTGTTTTTGCGTGTGCAAAGGTAGTATTTTAAATTGAAGCAACCAAAGTTTTATGGCTTTTTCTATGCAATGCTATTGCCATTTGCTAAGAAAGATTGCACGATTAAGATTCCGATTGAAGTTGTGTTGGACAATAATTGCCGCAATACGTATGGAATGTGATGAGGGAGTGAAAAGGAAAAACTACGACTTTGATGGAGAAAATTTATGATTTTGCATAACAATATCCTTCATTTTATGCAACAATCCCTATTGTTTTCAAAATGCAACCTACAAACTTCTCACACGATAGGGGTAATCGCATGCTATTATTACTGCACACGCACAAAAAAAGAGCGAGACTGCAACAAATGTGCAATCTCGCTTTTATGAATGAGAAATGAATTCTTACTTAATAATACCTTGCTCAACAAAGATTTTCTTGAGCGCTTTCACGCCACGATCAACTTCGTCTTTAGTGTGATTGGCCATCAATGCAAACCGCACCAAAGTGTCCTGTGGAGCACAAGCTGGTGGAATAACAGGATTTATAAATACACCTGCATCGAAAGCTAACTTCGTTACCAAGAATGTTTTTTCGATGTCGCGCACATACAAAGGTATGATGGGGCTCTCTGTATCGCCAATCTCAAATCCTTCTTCACGGAAACGTTCTAAAGCATATTTGGTTACTTCCCAAAGATTTTCCAAGCGTTCGGGCTCTTGCTGCAAAATGTGAAGTGCTTCCATTGCTGCAGCTGTTGCTGCAGGAGTATTCGATGCGCTGAAGATATAGGTGCGGCAAGTGTGGCGCAAATAATTAATGGTATCGGCATCACCTGCTATAAACCCACCGATAGAAGCCAAGCTCTTAGAGAATGTTCCCATGATGAGATCCACCTCATCGGTCAGTCCAAAGTGGTCGCAAACGCCTCGTCCTTGCTTACCAAACACACCTAAGCCATGAGCCTCGTCGACCATTACCGAGCAATTATATTTCTTCTTTAATGCAACAATTTCAGGAAGTTTAGCCAAATCGCCTTCCATAGAGAATACACCATCAACAACAATCAACTTAATGGCGTCTTGTGGCAACGCTTTCAGCACGCGTTCCAAATCCTCCATATCGTTATGTTTGTAGTGCAACTGACGAGCAAACGACAAGCGACGCCCATCAACAATACTGGCATGATCGCGATCATCGCAAATGATGTAATCGCCCTTGCCTACGACTTGTGCCAATACACCCTGATTAACAGAGAAGCCAGTAGAGAAACAGAGCGTTGCATCTTTGTGCACAAACTCAGCCAACTCTTTTTCCAACTGCACATGAATGTCCAAGGTTCCATTGAGGAAACGACTTCCAGCACAACCCGAACCATATTTGTCGAGCGCGCGTTTAGCGGCATCAATGACACGTTGGTCACCTGTTAAACCTGTATAGGCGTTAGAACCAAACATCAACACATGGTGTCCTTCCATGTCAACTTCTGTGCCTTGCTTACTGGTGATGGCACGAAAATAAGGATATACGCCTGCCTCTATGTACTTCTGAGGCTCGCGATAATGCTTATATCTTTCTTGTAATTGTCCCATTTTTAATAGGTGTAGAAAACTACGTTTTGATTTTTTTAGGCTGCAAAGATACAAAAAACTATGAATAACGGCCTATCTTTTGGCAATAAATGTTGCAAAACAGCAAATAATCAAAGACACACATCTTTTATAACATCGAAATATTTATCTTTGCAAAGAGATATGAATTGAATGTGCTTACAATAGATGATGCCTTCTTTTTCTCGCCTATTGTCAAAAGATAATTACCAATGAACAAGAAAAAAATTGTTTTTATCATGAACCCCATCTCGGGAACCATGAGTAAAGCGGCTATCCCAAGCCTTATAGAGAAGTATCTGAACCACGATTGCTTCGATTATGAGATTGCCAAAACGGCTTATGCTGGACACGCGGTTGAACTCGCAACGAAAGCCAAAGACGAAGGAATAGACATCGTGGTGGCCGTTGGTGGCGATGGAACAGTGAACGAAGTGGGACGAGCACTGGCGCAGAGCAACACTGCTTTGGGCATCATCCCATGCGGGTCGGGCAATGGATTAGCACGCCACTTGATGCTACCGATGAACATAGCGAAAGCCATACAAATCATTAACGAGGCCGAAATCCACGCGCTCGACTATGGCATCATCAACGACCACCCCTTCTTCTGCACCTGTGGAATGGGATTCGACGCTTTCATCAGTCACAAATTTGCAGAGGCTGGAAAACGAGGACCTATCACCTATATCGAAAATGTACTCAAAGGAGGCTTGCAATATAAGCCCGAAACCTACGAAATTCGCGATGAACATGGCACCACAAGGCTCAAAGCGTTCCTCATCTCGTGCGCAAACGCCTCACAATACGGCAACAACGCATACATCGCACCCCAAGCGTCAATGAGCGATGGATTGATGGACATTGTGGTCATGGAACCATTCAGCGCACTCGAAGCACCACAAATCAGCATCGACATGTTCAACAAAACCTTAGATAAAAACTCCAAAATCAAAACCTTCCGCTGCAAACAGCTACACATCCACCGCAGCGCCCCAGGCTACATTCATTTCGACGGCGACCCCACACTAACCGGAGAAGATATCAACGTGGTGCTCAAAGAAAAAGGCATACGCATAGTGGTCAACGCACACGCCGACAAACGCATGCGACAGCCCAACCGATTCCAAAACATGGCCACGATGATCTTTAACGACCTCACCGACCTTAGCCGTGTCATCAACCGCAGAAGCCGACAAATTCAGGCACTCAACAAAACCATTCAG
Source organism: Prevotella sp. HJM029 (assembly GCF_000599605.1). Lineage (GTDB taxonomy): Bacteria > Bacteroidota > Bacteroidia > Bacteroidales > Bacteroidaceae > Prevotella. The sequence goes on from NZ_AZHT01000064.1 coordinate 60,638, forward strand.
CGCAAACTCAATCTATAGCATGAGAACCACCCCCATCAACATCCCATCCCCACGCCAACGCCACATCCTCCTCATTGCACTTCTCATCGGCATCACAATCATCCGCTTCAGCCACAAATTAGGCGACGCCTACACCACCAAGTTCTACCCCTTCATAGGGCGCACGCTGACCACGCTCTCCAACCCCATCCCCTTCTCCATAGACGGCCTCTTCATTGCCCTATGCCTCGCAGGGCTCATCACCTACCCCATCTATGCCATCGCTCACCAAAAAAAGAAAAAACGCACAACGCTGCTGCACATAGCCGAATTTCTGCTCTGGATCTATGCCTGGTTCTACTGCGCATGGGGACTTAACTATGCACAATCCAACATTTTTCAACGCATGAAAATGCCCCCAACCATTCCAAACAAAGCCACATTCCGCAACTTCGCCTATCGCTATGCCGACAGCCTAAACGCCACATTCACCCTGAACTTTCCCCACCAAAACGAAACAATGACCCACATCCAGCAAGGCTATCAACAGCTAAACAGCACCCAAATGGGCATCAACCGTCCTTTCAACCGGCATCCGCGTCCCAAAACCATGCTCTTCTCGCCCCTCAGCAGCATGGCAGGCATAACAGGCAGCATGGGACCTTTCTTCGGCGAATTCACCATCAACGCCGACGTCAGACCCCACAACTTCCCTGCTACATGCGCCCACGAATATGCCCACAGCCTGGGCATTGCCAACGAGGGCGAGGCCAACTTCTACAGCTACATCATCTGCACCAACGCAGCCAACAAAGCCATACGATTCAGCGGCTACTACCAGATTTTTTTCCACATGCTACAACAAGTCGACGACCTACTCGGCACATCTGAATACCAAACTTTCCTCAACCACATCCGACCCGAAATCATCCAACTCGCAAAAAGCGACCAACACTATTGGCTGTCGCGCCGAAGCCCCATCATCGACACCACACAACGCTTCATCTACAACCTCTACCTGCAAAGCAACCACGTCGACGGAGGCGTCAAAAGCTACTCGGCCGTGATTGCCATCATCATGGCATGGGAAGCACAGCAACAACGCACACGCAAACACATCCTCCCAAATAACAACACGCCCTTAACCCTCAGCAACGCCACTTCCCACCGCCAGCCTTGAGATCATATCAGCAGCAAAGGCCACGCCACCACTCTCCCACCTTATAATATCATCGGAAAAGGCATTAACTGCAATCCTTCACCTTATAATATTGTCGGCAATGGCCACGACCACAGCCTTCCTCCTTGTGACATTGTCGGGAAAAGATACTCACGGCAATTCCCCACTTTATAACATCAGCGGAAAAGATACTCACTGAAGTTTCCCACTTTGTCACTTTGTAGGAAAAGGCTACGCCACCATCCTTCCACCTTTTAATATCGGCAGAAAAGACTATGCCCACATCTTCCCTCCTTATAACATTGCCGGCAGAGGCTACGCCCACATCCTCCTCTTGAATATTATCGCGAGCGAGGGCATTTTTCGCGATAACAAGATGTGGTTATCGCGGGCGAGGGCATTTTTCGCGATAACAAGCAGTGGTTATCGCGAGCGAGACCATTTTTCGCGATAACGAGATGTAGTTATCGCGAGCGAGGGCATTTTTCGCGATAACGAGCAGTGGTTATCGTGAGCGAGGGTAATTTTCGCGATAACGAGCGTTGGTTATCGTGGGCGAGGGCAATTTTCGCGATAACGAGCAGTGGTTATCGCGGGCGAGGGTAATTTTCGCGATAACAAGCACAAGTTATCGCGAGCGAGGGTATTTTTCGCGATAACGAGAGGGGGTTATCGCGGGCGAGGGTAATTTTCGCGATAACGAGAGGTGGTTATCGTGGGCGAGGGCAATTTTCGCGATAACGAGCAGTGGTTATCGCGGGCGAGGGTAATTTTCGCGATAACGAGAGGTGGTTATCGCGAGCGAGGGTAATTTTCGCGATAACGAGAGGTAGTTATCGTGGGCGAGGGTAATTTTCACGATAACGAGAGGTGGTTATCGTGAGCGAGGGTAATTTTCGCGATAACAAGATGTGGTTATCGCGAGCGAGGGCATTTTTCGCGATAACGAGAGGTGGTTATCGCGGGCGAGGGCAACTCCAAGTCGTTTTTATGGATGGAACCATTCGGCAAATGTCGCGCCAAAACATTCCATCCGTTTGAATATGCTGGCAATCCCTCTTTTCAAACATCCCATCCAATTGGATATATCGGTAAATGCCGCGCCAAAACATCCCATCTGTTTGGATATGTCAACGACCCCTCCGCCCAAACATCCCCCACCGATTGGCATGCTGGCAATGGATAAAAAGAGAGTACAATGCCGATGGCATAGGTTA
>NZ_AZHT01000065.1 GCF_000599605.1 Prevotella sp. HJM029
CTACCCTGGGTAAAGTCGTGGAGGGGAACCTATGCCATCGGCATTGTACTTTCTTTAAATCCATTTGCGTGCGGGGCAATCATCCGTTCGTCGCGCGTGGTAATAGCGTGTGGCGAAAGAAAGTACAACCCACGTTGTGGGTAGCCTCCTTGCTTGCATTGTTACCCAGGGTAGGCTGCGTTGCACTTGCCAACCCTGCGCTATCGAAAGTATAACCCCGATGGGGTAAGGGCACACCACGTGGGGTTTGCTATGGTCAATCGTCGTTATCCCTCGCACATAATGCCGTGTCTTTTTGGTATGGAAACGCCGCTGCGCGGACGTTCGGGCGGGCACACAGGCACCGCCCCTACAGTTTCGTTTGGGCAGATTGCGTGT
>NZ_AZHT01000066.1 GCF_000599605.1 Prevotella sp. HJM029
GGACAATACAGAGTTGGACACTTGTATTGGGTAATACGCTCTGTATAGCATCAGGGAAGCCTTTCAGACCGTCAACGCAGCATATTAGTATATCCTGGGCACCTCTGTTCTGAAGGTCGCTTAGAACCTTTAACCAGAAGTTAGCGCCTTCACTCTTGGAGACATACATACCAAGAAGTTCCTTGTGTCCTTCTTTGTTGATGCCTAAGACGTTATAAATGGCACGTGAGACCGCACGTCCGGTTTCATCCTTCACCTTATAATGGATGGCATCCAGCCAGCATA
>NZ_AZHT01000067.1 GCF_000599605.1 Prevotella sp. HJM029
GAGAGTGTAAAGTAAACAGTGTCATGCTACAATAAAATTAGTTTTACACAGTTTATTTATTATGGACAACAATGAAATTGATTACAAGCAAGCTGCTGAGCAGCTTCGTAAGGGAGAGCCGTTATTTGGTAAGGATGGTGCTTTGGCACCAATGTTGGAGCGCATTTTAAATGCTGCCCTTGAAGGTGAGATGGATGCTCATCTCTCTATTGATGAACGCTCAAAAGGCAATCGCCGTAATGGTAAAATGCCTAAGCAAGTGCAGACATGCTATGGTGAGATCACTGTAGAGACACCTCGTGACCGTGATGGTTCCTTTGAACCTCAGACTATCAAAAAACGTGAAACTATCCTTGCAGAAGGTATAGCGGATCAGATTATAAACATGTATGCTTTTGGTACAAGTACTCGCGATATCAGCAAGTATTTTGAGCGTGAGTTTGATACCAAACTATCTGCAGAAACCATCAGTTCCATCACAGACAGAGTACTGCCTGAAATCAAGTCATGGCGTTCACGAATGCTTGATCCTGTATATGCAATATGCTGGCTGGATGCCATCCATT
>NZ_AZHT01000068.1 GCF_000599605.1 Prevotella sp. HJM029
GCTAAAAGGGCGATGAGCCAATAGGGAATGAGCTTGGAAAGGATGAAACTGCAGCGGCTCACGGGCGTGACATTCATCTGTTCGATGGTGCCTTTCTCCTTCTCGGCTACGATGTTGAGCGTGGGGAGGTAGCCCGTCATCAGCATCATCACAATGCCAAACAGCGCCGGAATCATGAATAGTTTGAAGTTTTGCGACCTATTATATAAGATATAGCTGTGGAACTGTTCCCGGATGGCCTGCGCCTCGGGCACCACTGCCTGCACAATGATTTGCGAAAGATA
>NZ_AZHT01000069.1 GCF_000599605.1 Prevotella sp. HJM029
AAGAATTGGCCGGTAAAAGTTTTCAGGAAACCGCAATCTATGATTTCGGAGGGTCATGAAAAGTTTTCCGTCAATAGGACTTGTTCCGGTGTTTGCCGTGTTCCCTGCCTGCGATACCTTTGCAGAATAAAAGTCGAAGATGACCACAAGCGGATGAAAAGTGAGGTCGAAATCAGAAACGGAAATGAAAAGATAGATATAAGTGAATGTAAAACAAGCACCGCAGGTGCAGCGTGTGTAGCCGTATGTCCGTATAGCTGTATATACACCTATATGTATATACAGCTATATGTATTATCGGTAAAAGGTGGGTGTATAGATAGCCGGATATAAAGGAACGGCACTTGCCTTCAGGCGTGTGCCGGTTCCGTGGCCGGGTGTGGGGCGGCAGGCTCCACAAGAAGTATAGTCCTCTCTCCCGAAGCAGCTCTGACGGCAAGTCTGTGCTGTCTTGTGTCTGATGGAGTTCCGGCACGGCACGGAAGAAGACACAAGAGGGTTTAAGAAGTAGGACTGCTTGCATGAAAGATAGGTATGCGCCGTATGGCGTGATAGCAGATGCGATTGCAGCAGACATGAAAAAAGGAGACCCTTGAAGAGTCTCCCGTCTTTCGGAGTAAGGCTTTTACTTGGCCTTCCGGTTCTTTGCTTTAGGAGCTTCCTGCTTTTCCTCCCTGACAAAGGCGGTAACCTTTGTGGCGATGTTCTTCAGAACCGTGACGCTCTTGCCGTCCTTGGTGTAGTTCTCCGGCTTGAAGAATCCCTCTACCGTAATCTCCTTGCCCTTCTTCAGCAGTTCCAAGGTAGCCGTATCGTCGTTCTTTACCCAAGTTTCAAGGCCTATGATCGAAGAGACCGTAGTGGTCTCGTTGCCTTTGCGTTCTGTGTGTTTGATGATGATACCGAAGCGTGCGATGGCAGCCTTCTCAAAGTTTTTAACTTCTGCATCCTTGCAAACATAACCCGTAACTGTGAAATTGTTCATTGCGTTCATAATTGTAATTTTTTAAGTTGATATTTATTTTACGTGCATGAAGGAGCAGGCAAGGAGCAGGTGTGCAAAGGCAAGGGATGACCGTTATTTTTTTTCATCTCCGACCATAGAGTTTTTGGATCAGGAGCAACCGCACCCCAAAAACTTGAAAAAAATCACGAGGCAAGTCCCGGAGGGCGACCCTTGCGGAACACCGCTTGCGCTAACTTTGCAAAGGAAAATGGATGTCGGACTTATCTGAAAAATGAAAAGAACGCCATGAATGATTTGAAGTGAAGGGTAGCTGAAAGGATGAAACCAAGACCAAGAAGCTGCCACCGCTGCCAGTATCGGTAAACACACTTGACCGCACGGGAAAGAAAATGACAGTACCGCTGTCAGGCCCTGAAACCAGGGTGAATGAAGTTGTGCCAGCAAAGCTTCCGCTGCCGAAGAAGGGCAAGGAGAGGTAAAGGGGTAAGCCGTCAGAGAACAGGCCGATGGACAGTAAGAGAATCTATGATACAGTCTCGCCACTTGGTTCCGCCGTCATGGGAAAGGGCGGAAGTCCCAAAGACAATGGTCGAAGAAGGCTGCAAGCCGTGCCATGGTAGGAGACGGAAAAGGACTGTACCACTATAAGGTCTGCAAGGCAATCCGTATAGACTTATGTTCGCATAGTCATATATGCGTATATACATATATACGGCTATATGACAATAAAGATATGCGGCAATATAGAAAGAAGGGAGAGTATCCTACATCCAACAATGTGGGCAGTGACTGCAAGTCTCTGCCCTTCCGCTTTTGGGAGCTTTTTCCTGTGGCGTGCCCGAAGGTGAAAGCGACCCCGGCGGACAGGCTCCGACAGCGTCCTTGATGCTCAATCTTGAAGGAAGCCGGTTCATAATCAGGGTGTGGGGCGGTAAGCCCCACCGATTTTTTCAGCATGAAAATTCAAGAAGTGAGATGCCGGGCGATACCTGACACCTCACTCATATCAAATCACCTACATATCTGGCAACTCATCAAGTATGTTCTCCAAATGCCCTAAGATTATATCCAGCTTCAAATCGGTGATGGTTCCCTCAAAGCCAGCTTCTTTGTCTTTTACCAATATTGACAGGAAGCCGTCTTCTTCCTTTACCGCCATTACTTCCAGGTCGGCAGGTTCATCTCCCAGGTATCCTATGATGTAAGGATGCTCCGCCTTTTCTCCTTGTTCCTCGCTGTCATAGTCCATCCCAAAATGAAATTCATGGTTAGGGAGTTTCCGCAAAGCGTCGATTAGTTCCTGCTTCTGTCGTTTGTAAATCTCTTCGTAAAGAGGGGCATAATCAAAATGTTTCATTGCTTTGTATGTTTTAGCAAGGTGGGGGCACCTTGCATTGGTTATTAATCAAGGGTTTCATAAAAATAGTCTAACTCTTCGCCTTTCAGGTTCTCGCACCCATAGTTGTCCGCTTCTTCCCAAAGGGCATCGTAAACACGTGCCAACTCATCGTTTTTCTCGTACCATTGCCAAATCTTATGATTGAGCACCATAACAAGCTCGGTCAGAAATTTATAGTCACCTTTCCATTCTTCAAAAGCTCGTTTGAAAGTGCCTTTTACTGCCTCTATGCCAAATTTCTCTGCCGTAGAGAAATCACTCCAAAATGTTGTGAGAGGCTTGTAACCTGTCATCTTTTCAATGTTCCACATTGGTGTTACAAATTGAATTGTTGCTGTTTCCATTTTCTTATTTTTTATGAATTTTATATTTATTCTGGGCAACCCGATTCTCAACCTTTTTATAGATTTTTCGTTTCTTCGACCCGAACTTTTTTTTATCATTCCGGTGTAACCGTCATCTCGAACCTTTTATGTGCAAGGTAAGATCACAGGTATTAAGGGAATCTAAGGCAAAGAATTGGCCGGCAAAGTTTTCAGGAAACCGCAATCTTTGATTTCGGAGGGTCATGAAAAGTTTTCCGTCAATAGGACTTGTTCCGGTGTTTGCCGTATTCCCTGCCTGCGATACCTTTGCAGAATAAAAGTCGAAGATGACCACAAGCGGATGAAAAGTGAGGTCGAAATCAGAAACGGAAATGGGAAAATAGATAAGGAAAAGTAAAATAGAATTTCCATAAATTGCGAGACGGAACGCATGGAAATGGTTACGGAGGATAATAATAGACATTTGTCCGTTGTTTCAAGTTAATAATAAAGAAATTGGATGATGAAAACTTCTAAATATTTAATATTTGGAAGTTTTATTAATATAAATTGCTATCTTTGTACCCAAAAGAAGATATATGAAAGTACGTATTTTATTTTGCTGGGCCGGAAATGTTTATAATTGGCGTGGAACATGGCCGTTTTCATGCGTTCCGTCTCCTGGAGATACTTTAGGTATTCAAAGTTTCATAGAAGAGGGGCATATAAAGGCTGACGAAGAAGATGTCGTGTTCAAAGGCAGCGACCTTTACAGGTATCGAGGCCTTGAAGTATCATTGGAGGGTCTGCTTTCCAATGAGTACAATACCAAAGTTGTCTCTGTAAATTGGACTGGGACAGGTATTGAAATTGAAATAACGACAGACATGTATCAGCAAAGAGACAGTATTGGTTCTAATCTTTGGGAAGAGAAGATAGAATAATGCAAATTTCAGACTTTAGTTGTTTTATGAAAGGAAAACTATTGAGGAAAGTAATCCATGTGCATCTCATACATAGCCGTAAGAATTATTACTTTGGCAGTGTGAATGCCATCTTTAAGAAGCTCTCCGAGAAAGAACTTGGGTGTACGGAAAATACTTTAAGTCACGTTTTAACAGAAGATGGTATGCACCACATCACATCCAAGGCACTTATCATAAGGTCACGTCTAATGACCTAAAATGACCTATTTACAGGCGAAACTCAATGGTTCGCCTATGGCTGCGACATTAAGGAGCAGCCCAAAATGTTTGGGGACATTTCATCCCCAAACATTTTCAATCAACATAAAAGCTGCCTTCACTTTGGGCAATATCCAACCATTCAGAATAATCTTCACTATTTTCTTCGCAGGGTTCATTGCCCATATCATCACAAAATTGAAGATAACCGTCGTATGTTGCATTGTAGCTTGCAATAGTCGTTTCGCGTGTCTTTAACTCAAACTTCTTGTGTTTCATGCTAAAAAAAGATTGCGGCAGGGTGGTTAGCCCTGCCATGACCTTTATTTTTTAGTCTTCAATCTCAAACTCGTGGACGTAGATGAAATCATTGTCCTCCTTATGCTCTTCGTTCCAGCTCTTCAATTCGCCTTTGCTGACTTCCTCTTTACCAAGCAACTCTGCCGCATAAGCCATAGCCTGTTTCTCTGTCTCAAAATAATCACTCTCATAGTTGCCGTTCACACAAGCGTCCACGTAGAACTTGTCCGTGAAGTATTTGCTCTCGGCATCATTGGTAGCATAGACTTCACAGCCTGGCTCTTCCACGATGTAGTAGACGGTAAGGTCAGGCATGAGCTTCGTAAGCACATGACGGAAATCCGTTGCTCCCCATGCTTCATCCGCCTCTATGCTAATGATGGCTCCATCCATTTCATACTCTTGGATGAAACCACGGAGATAATTATTTTCCATCTGCTCGTCCGTCGCTCCCAAAACTCTGACGATATTTCCCTCCCATTCCTTGGATGCGTTTTCCTCGACAGGCTTACACTTGTCTGTCATAAAGCTGTCAATTACGTCGAACACTCGTTTCAAATCACTCTCGCTACCTTCAATACGGTAGCTTGTCCTTGCCCAATTTGCCATGTTTTTATAATTTAAGTTGTTTTTTATTCTTTGAAGCATTCTTTTGTCGGTTTCCCGACAAAAGAACACATTATTATCAGTTAGCAGCCTTTGCCTTGCGCTCCAATTCAGCAATATCCTCGACCGTACACCATTGGGGCTTTAAATCCTCGGGGATTATGTTCCAACGTCTTTTTACCTCTTCTATGGTTTCATCGACGGAATTTCCCCAAAGACCATATTTGTCGTTGTGGTAGCGAAAATCCTGTTTGTCTTGCTCTTCATTACCAGTCTTCCCAAGGTATGCAATCAAATCATGGTATATTTTTGAAAGCATCATATATTTATCCCTACAATTGTACTCCCTTATTTCCTTTTCCGTATAAGGGTTTGCAATCATAAAGTTTCGCTTCAACTCAAAACCTGCTTCACCGTCCATATCGTTGGCAGGACATACACAATATAACGTTGTTGGATTACTTTGTGGGGACAGCGATAAATCCAAGTAATAGTTTCCTTTCTCATCCTTGTAAGCAGTATAACCATTGTAGTTTATACCAACTCGTTGTAAAGTGATTTTTTCCATTTTCCTATTTTTATGAAGTAATTATTTTATTCTGGGCATCCCGATTCTCAACCCTTTTAGGTTTTTTGTTTCTTCGACCCGAACTTTTTTTTATCATTCCGGTGTAACCGTCATCTCGAACCTTTTATGTGCAAGGT
>NZ_AZHT01000070.1 GCF_000599605.1 Prevotella sp. HJM029
TTCTCCATCGAGTCATATCCTTTATCGGCATAGACAAGTGCTTTCCGTGGCAATTTAGCTTTCGTTAGGGGTGTTTCTAAGTGTTCCATATCACTTTCATTGGCAGCTGTCGTTTCCTCGGCAAGCACCAATCCATTCTCATCCGTTACCGTGTGACGCTTGTAACCGAAGTGGAGCTTTCCCATCTTCTTTACCCAACGGGCTTCTG
>NZ_AZHT01000071.1 GCF_000599605.1 Prevotella sp. HJM029
TTCAAGTAGTAGTCCCTGAAATCATAAATGAAATTTTCTGTAAGTTGCGAGAAAGACAAATCTTCCACCTTGTACTTGTCTTCGATAAATGTCCGAAGATTATTACGGGTAGTATAGTAATTGGAAATTGTTTCTCTCTTAATGTCAATTCCAATATGTTCTTTCTTCTCCCTGATGAGGATGTCCAATCGTTCGATAAGCATACATCGTGTCTGTACGCTGCCTTGAAACAG
>NZ_AZHT01000072.1 GCF_000599605.1 Prevotella sp. HJM029
AATTAAAGCGTTCCTCACTTATGCAGAAAACTGCCGACCGCAGCAACAGCCACACGAGCGAAAATAATTCAGTTACCGAACATTACTCCATCGTTACCTATCTCAAAATCAGGTAATGCTTTGGTAACTGAACTTTTGCCTAAATCTACATATTCCTGCCCTTTTTGAAAAGAGCACTTCTATGCAAATCGTTCTGTTTCTTCCTCATTATCAATTAGTTTACATCAACTTCTATTTCTCTTCATTTTCGTTGATTAGTTACCAACTAAAAGCAATGCTTTTGTAAAGCAATCTCACCCATTTTATCCAACAATCTCTATCATTTTCCCTGCTAATTACATTGCCTTTTGTATACATCGGGAGACATGATGCGTCGCAACCGCCACACAATCCTATCTCACAGACATATTCCTCCACCCGCAATCTGCATGGAATCGCCTTGCCTTCAACCCATTTAATCGTGTTTGCCAAGATAGAAAAAGATTGAAACTCAGTGCATATTATACACCAAAAGAGATGACGCTTTCGGCGGGGATGGACTAACAAACGCTACGATAATGACCTTGTTATGATGCAGGTGAATAATGCCTTGCGTACAATCCACATAATTTCATTTGATTCTGGAGGGTGATGGCGTAGCAATGCGCGCCATTTCATTTATTGATGAGTAATCATGTTGTGTGTGCAACCCTCGTATTATGTGCTGTGCAAAATAGGGGTGTCTGGCGATATAGATATGATATTGTTTAATAGTGCATTATGGTGTTGTGGACAATTCGTGCAAATTTGTTCGTTGATGAATGGTAATGTGGTGGGGAGTATACGCATTTCGCTCATTGGTAAATGGCAATACCATATACCATCTACGCGATTTCACTCCGTGGCAAATGCTAATGATGAGCTCACCCCCAACGGGCGGTGTGATGATATCCCATGCGATGGTGTGTTGATAAATGGGCTATGATGGATGAACTCCAATGCAATGTTATCCTCATCTCCGGGTTGTGGCGCGATAATCAATGGTTGGTGACACGGCAACCCTATCGGGGTTGTACTTTCGATAGCCCAGGGTTGCCGACGATAGGAGGCTACCCTGGATAATGATATATGAGGATAGCTACCCCCTTGGGGGTTGTACTTCCTTTCGGTGTACTATCCAATCCATCGCATATAACCATCCGTAGCGTTGCATCATCGTGATTTACATGGTCATAAAAATGGGGATGATGGGAAAATGACGTGGGGAAATTTAAAAAAGTATAACCCCAAAGGGGTAGGATTCTGTGGCGAACATCGTCAGACAGGGTAGATTTCGCTGCGCTCATCAACCCTGCCCTTTCGAAAGTATAACCCCTTCGGGGTAACCTCTCCCGCACCTTTTCGCGCGCATGCCCCTGCTATTGATGGGGCAATTCCATGCGATGGTATGGTCACACCCCATGTTGCCGCGCACCATCTCTATGCCGTGGCCTGGCGATGAATGCTCATGATGCACGCAATCCAATGTGGTGATGTGGTCACGCCTCATGTTGTGGAATTATAATAAATGGACAATGATGTGGCAACCCCATCGGGTGGCGTGATGATATCCCACGTTGTGACGCGGTAATCAATGGTTGGTGATATGGCAACCCCACCGGGGTTGTACTCTTGATAGCCCGGGGTTGCCGACGATAGGAGGCTACCCTGGGGAGCAAGGTGTGTGGAATGCTACCCCCTTGGGGGTTGTACTTTTTGTAAATGGCACCATCACTCCAAATGGATAAATGAGAAATGGAATAAAAATGACATGAAAAAATGGTGAAATAATACCATTCAATAACTATTTTGATTATATTTGCAACATACTAACACGATAAATAATGGCACAAAACCTACATCAAATACTTATTCATGCGGTGTTCCATAAACGCACGCATGCGGCAACTATTCGTCATAATGACCAACCACTTCTCAACAAATGTATTGTAAATATTTGTCACAATCTACAATGTCCGTGTCTCATT
>NZ_AZHT01000073.1 GCF_000599605.1 Prevotella sp. HJM029
GCCGCTGCGCGGACGTTCGGGCGGGCACACAGGCACCGCCCCTACAGTTTCGTTTGGGCAGATTGCGTGTAGCGGTTGATACCGTTTGGGTGGATGATGTGTGGGAGGGTTGATTTCGTTTGGGGTGAATTGCGCATGGACGGAATTTTGTTTGTATGGGATTGTGTGGAAAAATATTACGGAGCGTGGTAGGGGCGGTGCCTGTGTGCCCGCCCGTGTCGCCCCATAAGGGCGCATCCATCGTTAAAATCCCCGCGCACAATGGGTGTATTTTTGGTATGGGAACGCCGCT
>NZ_KK082665.1:0-30479 GCF_000599605.1 Prevotella sp. HJM029
GCCATTTTAATCAAAAACAAGGCTGCGGAAAATTCCGATGAGCCATTTTAATCAAAAACAAGGCTGCGGAAAATTCCGATGAGCCATTTTAATCAAAAACAAGCGTTCGGGGACTCCCGACGAGGCGTTTTTAGCAAAAACAAGCGTTCGGGGACTCCCGACGAGGCACTTTTATCAAAAAACAAGTGTTCGGGGACTCCCGATGGGGCATTTTTATCAAAAACCAAGTGTTCGGGGACTCCCGACGAGGCGTTTTTAGCAAAAACAAGAGAATGGACTATGCTACCGGTTCCATGCGCCACAATTCGGACACCGCCCCTTGCGACGCATGGGTTTCCCACAATTCCCGCAGATGAAAAGCGTTCGGTTTTTCGTGCTATATCGATAGAGCGCAAAATAAACATAGGCCACCAGCAGCAAATAGCCCACATAGTAGAGGCTCGAAATGCTAAACACGATGTAGTTGACGGCGCAGATGCCCATCAGACCGCAAGTGTAGAGGATGGCCTCGGCAACGGGCAGTTTGTGGAAAATGTCGTCGACAGCTGCCATTCCCACGATGAGCATCGCCCAAACCGACGAAAGGAAGATGGCCAAAAGGGGCGGAACGGAGAAAGGATTGAGCGTGGGATGGAAATAGAAGTGCCGCCACACGTCGGGCGCGAATAGCTGAATGCTGGCATAAAAGGCGGCTGAGGTGGCCACGATGATGGCCAACAAGGTGGGATAAAACGAATCGATGTCCTTGAAATGCACCAAATGGGCATGCTTGCGCATGAGTTTGCGCACCATGTAAAACGCAAAGATGAGCACAAGCGCTATGAACGACAGCAGCAGATGCACGTCGGAGAAAAGCGAGATAAATTGTGAGATAGGATCATCAGGCACCACGTTTTTTAGCAAATTGCGCTCGTGTGTCCAGCCAAAAGTGGCCTGATCACGCGCCACCTGTATCCAAACTGAATCGACCTGATCGCTGGGAACAATACGAATGTCGGCGACCACCAGATGGTTGTTGCGATACACGTAGATGGTATCCAACGGCAAATCGGCATGTGCTTCCTCGGGTTGCTGACGCACCAACGGGAAAGAGTCAACCTTCACCAAGAAATTATAGTTGTTGGTGTAGTGGTGTTTCGCCTGGAAAGAGAGCGAATCGCGCTGCTTCGCATCATACATGGTCCACGCATCGGCCTTTGAAGGTTGTGCATGATGGCAAGCCGTTGTGAGGAGCAGGCAGGCAAGCAAAATAAGCAATGGCCGGAAACCAAATGGGGCAAATCTCTTCATGTTGTTCTCCTTCTATTGATAGGGATTATGTTTCAGCGTAAATGTTCATCTGACAAGCCATGCAATCGAAATCCAAAGTAAACCGACGGCCATCGCCCAAACGCAATGTCAACGGCTCTTTCCACGTGGGGCGCTGCCCTCCCCGTTTCACACAAAATCCTAACTCGTAGCGAAGACAATGGCGGCATTGCATGATGAGAGGATTTGTCGGCGGCGCAAGTTCAAAAGCTGGCTGCAAATGGTCTAACCCCTCGGCCGCATAGAAATCGCGGGCTGCGGCGTTGGCTATATTATAAAGGTAGGGATGTTGCTGATAAGTGGCAGGGAAAAGCGTTGAGATTGGCTGTTGAAATGGCTTGGTTTTTGGGGTAATGAGCAACTGATTGCGCAAAGATTTCAGCGCTTTTAATTGTGTCACAACACCACGACGCAGTTGTGTCAACAAGCTCGAAGGCAAAAACAGCTGCTCGACGCCATCTGAAAAAGTAAGCTGCCGGCACACAAATTCTGTTCCACCCAGCTTTGTGAGTTGCATTCTCATATTGTCTGCCTGCAAGCTTTTTGCCTTCTCGTGGGCAAAAGTAATGGTACAACTTACCACCTCTTCCATTCCATCGTGCTTGGCTTGCAAAAAGAATCCATCGGCAGTGATGCCCAACAGCATGTCAAGCACCATGCGACGTTCGGCTGTGGGCTTAGCCAAAATCTTATCAAACGCGACATCTTGATTGCGATAGAGGCGCATCCCCTCACGCAGTTGTTGCGGCATGCGCTGAGGATAGAGCTTATTCCCCTCAACTCTGTTCACCCTAAACCCTTCTAACTCACGTTGTGCATTAACGAAACAGAGTCCGTCGCCATTAGAGAACGAGGCCACCCCCGCCACAATCAATGCGTGACCACGAATGGCTTTCACGGTGCCCACAAACTCACCCATAGCCTTGGGCGTGTCGAAGTTGGCGATGTGAGACACGCGTCCGTCAAGAAAATAATGGGTGTAACCACGATTGAACGTTTTGTTTAAATCGGGCGTAAAATGATAATCCACCTCGCCCCATGAAGCACGACGATAGCGTTGCGGATGCCGTTTTACAATAGCATTGAGTTGCTGGCTGTAAGCACTCACTACATTCTTCACATAGTCGGCTTCTTTCAATCGGCCTTCAATCTTGAAAGAGCAGGCCCCTGCCGTCACCAACTGCTCGATTTGGTTCAACTGATTGAGGTCTTTCAGCGAAAGTAGATGGCGTTGGTGCTCGATTTCTTTTCCTGTAGCATCGACCAAATCAAATTTCATGCGGCAAAATTGTGCACAAGCTCCACGGTTAGCGCTACGACCAAAACAATGTTGCGAAGCATAACAAACCCCCGAATAGCTTACGCATAGCGCCCCATGCACAAAAACTTCTAACTCCATCTGGGGTACTTGGGCATGAATGGCTGCAATCTCCTCGACCGAAAGTTCACGTGCCAACACCGCACGCTGAAAGCCTAAAGCCTGCAACCAAGCCACTTTGTTTGCCGACCGATTGTCGGTTTGTGTTGAAGCATGCAGTTGAAAATGCCACTTTTCAGCAGTTGTCCACCGCTTAATCAGTGCATATACGCCCATATCCTGCAACAACAGCGCATCGACTTCTATCGCATCCAAAGCACAGAGTAACTGTTTCAATGCTGCGATTTCGTGCTCATAAACCAAGGTGTTGATGGTAACATAAACGCGAGCACCAAAGGTGTGTGCATATTGGCAAAGTTGCGCTATATCCGCAATGCTGTTTCCTGCCGCAGAACGGGCACCAAAGCTATCTGCACCAATATACACCGCATCGGCACCATGCCGAATGGCTTCGATGCCAATTACAGCTGTTTTGGCGGGTGCTAATAATTCTAACGTCTGCATTTACTTAATATCATTGACATTATAGGGCGTCGCCTGATAAACATAGTAGTTAATCCAGTTGCTATAAAACAAATGGGCATGTGCACGCCAACGCACCATGGGCGCTGCATTACAATCATCATGGGTATAGTAATTCTGCGGCATATCGACATCGTTGCGCACACCCAAATCACGTTTATATTCAGCATCAAGCGTCGTTGGGGAGTATTCCAAATGGCCCGTGATGAAAAATTCGCGGCCATCACGCGCCATAACCATGCCCACGCCGCTGACCGATGACTCGGCTATCATCTGCAACTCGGGATGTTGCAACAGGTCACTGCGCCATAATTCGGTATGGCGACTTTGCGGCATAAAGAATGTGTCATCGAAACCACGGAAAATGGGAAGTAGCGGCATCAGCGCCTTTTGCGCATAAACGCCAAACATTTTCCGCGCTAACGCATGTTTGGGAACACCATAGAAATGATAAAGCCCGGCCATAGCCGCCCAACAGAGATAGAGAGTACTCGTGACATGCGTGCGTGCCCAGTCGAAAATCTGCACGATTTCATTCCAATAGCCCACAGCCTCATAATCCATTGTTTCAACGGGTGCGCCCGTAACAATCATGCCATCAAATTTTTGCTGCGACAGTTCTGCAAAGTCTTTATAGAACATCATCATGTGCTCAATGGGCGTATGCTTGGGCGTATGGCTCTTCAGCCGCATAAAAACAATCTCGATCTGCAAAGGTGTGTTCGAAAGCAAGCGGATAAGATCGGTCTCTGTTGTGATTTTAAGCGGCATCAGGTTCAAAATCACAATCCTTAGCGGACGAATATCTTGGCCTTGCGCACGCGCTTCGCCGATGACAAAGATATTCTCCTGTTTCAAAATATCAATAGCAGGCAATTTATCGGACAGCTTCAAAGGCATATGCTATTCCCTTTATTTTATTATGACTACAAAATTAGTGCTTTTTACTTAAATGGAGAAATTATCGTTTTTAATATGCTATGACACTACAATAATCATTAGTGATAACTCCTAACAAAAAAGAGCACCTAAAAGGGCACTCTTTTATAGCACTTAAAATCTATCTACGCAAAAATAATAGATTCCCTACACCTCAAAATGGTAAATCTCCATCATCAGACTCCTCTTTTGCAGACGGCTGTGAAAATGGTTCTTGGGCAGGTGGGGCTACAGGGGTAGACATTTCTATAGGAGCCTGAGCTGGTGCTACGCTAGCACCTAAAGCAGCAGGGTCAATCTGACGGACATCAAAAGCGCGTATACTATTAAACCAACGTCCTTGATATTCGTGTGCATCTATATCAAAAGAAACATTCACTTCTTGCCCAATCTGTATATTGAAGCGTTGTAGACGATCTTCACCAAAAACTGTAAAAGCCATTTTTCGTGGATAACTCTCATGCGTCTCAATTACAAAATCTTGCGCTTTCCACTCTCCACGTGCTGATGTTCCAGTCCGCACATTTAGTGCTGCTATAACTTTTCCTTGCAAATCCATAATTTGAATGTATTTTTTATTATTTTATTGATGCATTATTCTTTAAGGCTCTACAACCTTACTTTTGCTTTGCGAAATTAATAAAATTGTTCTAATGAATGCAATATTTCAAGCTTTTTTTTGTTGACTACACAAGAAATTTGTATTTTTGTGTTCAAAATAAATATAATATAACTATTAAACAGGGAATACTGATGAGATTTACATTATCAAGTAGTGCACTCAATGCACGTCTACAGTCACTCGCAAAAGTAATTAACAGCAAAAATGCATTGCCTATTCTTGATAGCTTCCTCTTTGAAGTAAAAAGTGGACAATTACAATTGACAGCTTCAGATAGTGAGAACGTTATGACAATAGTGATGGGGCTCGATAATAGCGATGGAGATGGGAGTTTCGCTGTACCTAGCCGTACTATTTTAGATGCAGTAAAGGAGCTTCCTGAGCAACCTCTGGCTTTTGAGATTGATCTCAATGTACTTACAGTTACTATCAATTATCAGAATGGTGCATATAATTTCACAGCACAAAATGCAGAGGAATATCCACGAACACAAATTGTACCTGATAGTGCTACGACTATTACTCTCAATGCAACAACTTTGATTAATAATGTTAGTCGTACACTATTTGCAACAGCTACAGATGAATTACGCCCTGTAATGAATGGTATCTATTTTGACTTACAATCCGATTATTTGGCTATTGTAGCTACGGATGGTCACAAATTGGTACGCAACAAAATTCTTAATATTAAAAGTGATACGCCAGCTTCATTCATATTACCGAAAAAACCTGCAAATCTAATCAAGACCGTGCTTACAAGAGGTGATAGCAATATCATCATTAAGTTTGATGATAGAAGTGCCGAAATAAAGTTTGATGGTGGACAGCTTGTTTGTAGACTACTTGAAGGTAGTTACCCTAATTATAATAGTGTAATTCCCGAAAACCCTAACAATATGAGTATCGATCGTAAAAGTTTAATTTCCACATTGCGACGTGTTCTCCCATTTGCAAGCGAAAGCAGTCAACTCGTCCGCCTTCATATTGAACCTGGGAAGTTAGAAGTATTATCAGAAGATATTGACTTTGCTACAAGTGCTCATGAACAAATAGTATGTGATTATACTGGTCCTACTATGAATATAGGATTTAAAGGTAGCTCACTACAAGAAATATTAAATAATATAGATTGTGATGAAGTCATTTTCCAATTAGCTGATCCAAGCAGAGCTGGTGTTATCGTTCCTACTGTTCAGCCTGAAAATGAAAATGTTTTAGCGCTTATAATGCCGATGTTGCTCAGCGACTAAAGTCAATAATATCATTTATATGAAACTCAATTTAAAAAAGCCCCTCGTTGTTTTCGACCTCGAAACAACGGGGCTTGACATTATAGCAGATAGAATTATTCAGCTCTCTTATATTAAAGTAACTCCTGATGGAACAGAAATTAGGGACAATCATCTCATAAATCCAGAAAGAACTATCCCAGCGTTTGTGACGGATTTAACAGGAATTAGTGATGAAAATGTAGCTAATCAGCCGACATTTAAGGAGATTGCTCCCTTATTAGCTGAGAACTTTAAAGGTTGCGATTTTGCAGGATTCAATTCAAACCGATTTGACGTTCCCATCTTAGCAGAAGAATTCTTAAGAGCAGGTGTCGATTTCGACTTCACAAAATGCAGATTGATAGACGCGCAAACGATTTTTCACAAGATGGAGCGACGGAATCTTGCTGCAGCGTATAAGTTCTATTGCGGGCGCGAAATGGACGAAGATTTTAAAGCTCATCGTGCAGATCAAGATACAGAAGCTACTTATCGCGTATTGTTGGGCGAGTTAGAGATGTATAGTGAGGCGAATCAAGACGATCCGGAACGTGTGCTACCCAACGATGTGAGTGAGTTAGCAGCCTTTTCAAAGCAAAATGACAACGTTGATTTCGCCGGAAGAATGATTTGGGCTCCCATAGTCGATAAAGATGGGACGCCACTATCTAACGCCGATGGAACCCCACAACTGCAAGAAGTATTTAACTTTGGTAAATATAAGGACATGCCAGTGTCAGAAGTCTTGCACAAAGATCCCGGCTACTATTCTTGGATGCTCGGAGCCGAATTCCCTAACAACACCAAGCAAGTTCTCACTCGCATCCGGCTTAGGGAGTTCAATAAGCACTAATGGGCATAACAGCTCCAGCAATCACACGTACAAGACAGCAGCGGTAATGCTTACAGGAAAGAATATTGTTTTAGGAATTACAGGCTCTATCGCGGCCTACAAAGCATGCTCTCTCATCCGGGAGCTGGTTAAGTGCGGTGCCGAAGTACAGGTCGTCATTACCCCTACCGGGAAGGAATTCATCACACCTGTAACACTTTCGACACTTTCCCACCGTCCCGTTATTAGCGAATTCTTTACACAGTCCGATGGTACATGGCACTCGCATGTTGATTTAGGTCTTTGGGCCGACCTCATGCTTATTGCTCCGTGTACTGCCGGTACCATTGCAAAGTTGGCTCATGGTGTGGCTGATAACATGCTCATAACGACTTACCTGAGCATGAAAGCACCTGTGTTCATAGCGCCAGCGATGGATTTAGACATGTTTCAACATCCTACAACGCAAGCCAATCTTCAATTGCTCCAGTCCTTTGGTAATCACATCATCCAACCAGCATCAGGCTTCTTGGCCAGCGGTTTGGAGGGGAAGGGGCGTATGGAGGAGCCGCAACGTATCGTTGCAACCCTCAAAGACTTCTTCTTTCAGGCTCACGAGCAGGAAGAGGTCGGAGCAAAACACCATCAACTATATCACAAACAGGAAGAGGTCGGAGCAAACCACAATCAACTATATCACGAGCAGGAGGAGGTCGGAGCAAACCACAATCAAGAGGCGCACGATTTAGCAGGCAAACGCGTGCTCATCACGGCAGGACCTACCTATGAGAAGATTGATCCCGTGCGCTTCATCGGTAATTACTCCAGTGGAAAGATGGGTTTTTCCATCGCCGAAGAATGCCTGCGTCGGGGAGCCGATGTGACACTCATCGCAGGTCCGGTAGCCCTATCGTGTTCATCTGCTATCCATCGTATCAATGTCGAAAGTAGCGATGAAATGTATGCCGCAGCCGTTAGCCATTTCACCACGGCCGATGCAGCCATCCTCTGCGCTGCCGTTGCCGACTTTCAGCCTCTCCATGTGGCAGAGGAAAAGATCAAGCGCCACCAAGACGACCTCGTGATACGACTGCGTCCCACCCACGACATTGCAGCAGCCTTAGGTGAAATGAAACAGCCCCATCAACGTTTGGTGGCCTTTGCCTTAGAAACACATGATGAGGAGCAACACGCTATCGACAAGCTACACCGAAAGCATGCCGACTTTATCGTACTCAACTCCATGTGCAACCCGGGTACAACGTTCATCAGTGACGACAACCAAATCACCATCATTCATCAACAAGGGAAGAAAGATTATGCGAAAAAGCCCAAAGTTCAAGTGGCGCATGACATTATTGACGAGCTTGCTTTGCTGCTTTAGCACTTCCATCCTATCGCAAGAACTGCAAGCTACGGTTCACATCAATCATTCTAAGATTCAAGGCGTTGAGGCAACGCGCTTCGACCACTTACAAACCGCACTCACACAGTTTCTCAATGACCAGAAATGGACGCCGCTCCACTTCCTGACGGTCGAACGTATCCCGTGTAGCTTCAGCATCACGGTGAACGATTACGACCATGCCAATGGTTTCAAGTGTAGCGCCATAGTGCAAGCCAACCGTCCCGTCTATCGCACCACCTACAGCACAATCATTTACAAAAATGTGGATGAACACTTTGATTTCGACTACGCCGATCTGTCACAGCTCACTTTCAGCGAAGATCACGTCGTCCAACAGCTAAGCGCGCTCTGTGCCTACTATGCTTATCTCATCATCGGCATCAACTTGGACAGTTTTGCCCCACTTGGCGGAACCGACGTGCTGCAACGTTGTCTCAACACCGCACATGCCGCACAAGCTCTTCCTTATAAAGGCTGGGAAAGCTTTGCGAACGACAAGAGTCGTTTTGCCTTCATCAATGATTACATGGATGAGCGGCTACGCCCGTTTCGCCAGCTGCAATATGCCTATTATCGCACGGGATTAGACCAAATGAGCCAACAGGTTGAGAAGGCTCGCGTCAACATCTCGGCCGCCCTTACAAACCTTCTGTCGTCAGCCCACCAAAACCGTCCCAACAGTCTGCTACCCCAGCTGTGGACCGACTATAAGAGAGACGAATTGGCCGCCATTTACGACGGAAAAGGCACAACCAAAGAGAAAGAACAACTATATAGCATCCTCTTCTCCATCAACGCCAGCCAAAGTGGCGCATGGGAGAGCATCAAACGATAAACAATATGCTCAAACAGTTATACATTAAGAACTTCACGCTCATCGACGAGCTCAACATCACGTTCAATAGCGGGTTCTCCGTCATTACCGGAGAGACCGGTGCGGGCAAAAGCATCATCCTCGGCGCAATCAATCTCCTCCTGGGGCAACGTGCCGACAGCAAAGCCATCAAGACAGGCGAAAACAAGTGCATTATCGAGGCCCATTTCAAAATCAAAGGCTACGGCATGGAAGCTTTCTTCGAGCTCAACGAGATTGACTACGACCCCGAGGACTGCATCCTTCGGCGCGAGATCAGCAGCAATGGTAAATCGCGCGCTTTCATCAACGATACCCCTGTATCACTCACAACCCTGCGCGAGTTAGGCGAGACCCTCGTCGACATTCACAGCCAACATCAGAACCTTTTGCTACAGAAAGAGGATTTTCAGCTCAATGTCGTCGACATCATGGCACACAACGAAGCGCAGCGAAAGCAATTTGTCCAACGTTTCGAAGCCCTCCGCGCTGCACACCAAGCACTTGAGCAACTTAAGGAACGCATCAGCCAAGACAAAACGCAACAAGACTTCATGGTCTTTCAGTTTGATGAGCTCACACAAGCAAACCTTCAGCCCGACGAACTTGCTACCCTCGAACGCGAGACAGAACTGCTCTCGCATGCCGAAGATATTAAGGCCGCACTTTTCGAAGCCGACCGCCAACTCAATGGTGACAACGAAGGTGCACTCACCCTGCTGAAACGTTCCATCGGCGAATTGCAAAGCATTGCCAAAGTCTTCCCGCGGGCCAACGAGCTCGGTAGTCGTTTGGAGGAATGTCACATCGAACTCAAAGACATCGGGCAAGAGATAAACCAACAAATGGAGGCCGTCGACTATGACCCCGACCAGCTCAATCGCTTCAATGAGCGCTTAGACCTGCTCTACAGTCTGCAACAAAAGTATCATGTCGACGGGGTGGAAGCGCTGATAGCCATACGCGATGACTTAGGCGAGAAGCTCAACGTCATCGAGAATGCCGACGAGCAACTGGCCGAACTGACTACACGCTTCCAGCAGTTGGAAAGCGAATGTAAGGCCTTGGCCGCCGTGCTCACACAATCGCGTGTGAAAGCAGCCAAAGCCATCGAAACGGATATGGCCAAACGTCTGGCGCCCTTGGGCATTCCCAACGTGAAGTTCCAGGTTGACTTTTCCAACAAGCCGCTTGCCAACGACGGTTCCGACCGCATTGCCTTCCTTTTCAGTGCCAATAAGAGCATGCCCCTGCAACCCATTACGCAAGTTGCCTCAGGGGGTGAGATTGCGCGCGTCATGCTTTCGCTAAAAGCGATGATCAGTGGCACTGTGCAGCTGCCCACCATCATCTTCGATGAGATTGATACCGGTGTGAGCGGTCGTGTTGCCGAAATGATGGCGCAGATAATGCACGAGATGGGTGCGCATCATCGCCAAGTCATCAGCATTACGCATCTGCCACAGATTGCCGCACGGGGAGCCTTCCACTATAAAGTATCAAAGACAGAGACGAGCAAAGGCACCAACAGCCAGATGCAGTTGCTCAACGAGGACGAGCGCATTCAAGAGATTGCCCAGATGCTAAGTGGCAGCAGCGTCACACCCGAAGCCATCAGCAATGCCAAATCGCTGCTCAGCCACACATAGGCATCCCAGCCCCACTCTCCTTTTACGTACATTCAGAACAAAACAAAACGATCACATAATGAGAAACAAAATTGTATTGACACTATTCGCGGTGCTCATGGTTATCACCGTGAGCGCACAGTCAGCGGCCACACAGAAAGCCGCTAAAGCAGTGTTTTCACTAACCACTTTCAACGCTGCGGGCGACATCATTGCCTCCGCCCATGGCACGTTCGTCAGTCCGCAAGGCGAGGCCATCGCGCCTTGGAAGCCCTTTGTCGGGGCTGCCCGTGCCGTGGTAATCGATGCCACGGGAACCGAACACCCCGTCGTGGCGATGATAGGTGCCAACGAGCTCTATGATGTGTGCAAATTCACCATCGAGCACAGCACGCCAACCGTTCCGCTTGCGCCACAGGCCACAACGAAGACAGCCTGGCTACTGCCTTATGGTGTGCAGAAAGTCAAACCGTTGTCGCTGACCATTCAGCGCATTGAGCAGTTCAACGAGCGGTTCAACTATTACGTGTTCAACCCTTCAAACCTTTCTGCGCAGCAAGTGGGTTGCCCTATCGTCAATGCGCAAGGACAGCTTTGCGGACTCTTGCAGACAACCTCCGATGGCACTTTTACAGCGGTCGACGCCCGTTTCGCTGCCGAGATGCAAGCCAACAGCCTTGCCCTCAGCAATGCCACGTTGCGCACCTGCGCCATTCGCCCTGCCCTGCCCGCTTCGCTTGACGACGCGACGGTGGCATTGCTCATGTCGGCCAATCTCACAGACTCCTTGACCCGCCAATCGCTCATCGACGCCTTCATCCAGCAGTTTCCCGCCGCCAAGGAGGGTTACACCAACAAGGCGCTGAGCCTCGTCGATGCCGGGAAGGACGAGGAAGCCGAAAAGGTGATGCAAACGGCTCTCGAGAAGGTAGAGAGAAAGGACGAGGCCTACAGCGAATACGCCAAGGTCATCTTGCAAAAGCAAATCCACTATCCCAACCGCGCCTTTGCGCCATGGTCATTAGACAAAGCACTGCAAGCAGCTGAAAAGGCTGCCACCATTCAGCCGCTACCGCAATACATCCATCAGCAGGCACAAATCTACTACGCTAAGCAAGACTATCAAAAAGCCTGCGACCTCTTTATGCAACTCACCCACACACCGCTGCGCAGTGGCGAGTTGTTCTATGAGGCATCCCAATGCAAGCGAATGCTGCGCGCCCCCATCACTGAAGCACTGGCACTCTTAGACAGCGCAGTGGCCGTTTGTCCGAGACCACTGAATAGCATAGCCTCCACCTACCTGTTGGCACGCGGTGCAACCTATCAGGAGATGGGCCAATACCGCTTGGCCGTGAAGGACTACAATACCTATGACAGTATTGCTCAAGGGCCGTCACGCTACCGCGACTTCTACTATCAACGTTACCAATGTGAGTTAAAGATCAAGCAGTTCCAACAGGCACTCAACGACTTGGCGCGCACCATTCTTCTCAACCCAGAGGAACCCGTCTACTATGCTGAGATGGCTTCGCTCTGCCTACGGGTGAAACGCAATGAAGATGCCGAACAGGCAGCCCTACGCTGTACGGAAATAGCAACCGATTATGCCGACGGATTCCTGCTCTTAGGCATCGCACGGCAAGAATTGGGCAAACCTGAAGAAGCACGCAAGGCACTGCTCCGTGCGAAGGAACTCGGTGACAAGCGCGCCGATGAATACCTTAAAAAGAAATAACTTTTGCAATGGAATTCATATCCTTCTGAGAGTATTATTTAATCTTGTATTTATTTAGTAACTTTGCAGTGTAAAAATTGACATTATAACATAGCTATAATATGTATAGAACAAAAACATGTGGCGAGCTAAGACTTGCCGACGTAGGAACCTCTGTCACCTTAGCAGGTTGGGTGCAGCGAATTAGAAAAATGGGAGGTATGACATTTATTGATCTCCGTGATCGTTATGGCATTACTCAACTTGTATTTAATAGTATCAAGAACTATTCACTATTCGATGAAGCAAATAAATTGGGGCGTGAATATTGTATTCAGATTATAGGAGAAGTAAGTGAACGGGAAAATAAGAATTCTAAACTAGATACTGGGGATATCGAGATTCTGGTAACTCAGTTTCAAGTGCTTTCACCATCATTAGTTCCACCTTTTACTATAGAAGACGAGACCGATGGAGGTGATGACATCCGCATGAAATATCGCTATTTAGATTTGAGAAGAACTGCTGTTCGGCGTAACATCGAATTGCGTCATCGTATGACTATTCTCATTAGAAATTTCCTCGATGCGCAACAATTCATAGAGGTTGAAACACCTGTATTAATCGGAAGTACACCTGAAGGAGCACGTGATTTCGTTGTACCTAGCCGCATGAATCCAGGCCAGTTCTACGCCTTGCCACAAAGTCCTCAAACATTGAAACAATTACTGATGGTTGCGGGATTCGATCGTTATTTTCAAATTGCAAAGTGTTTCCGTGATGAAGACCTCCGTGCTGATCGTCAGCCAGAGTTCACGCAAATCGATTGTGAAATGAGCTTCGTCAACCAAGATGACGTCTTAGAATTATTTGAAAGCATGGCTCGCCATCTCTTTAAAGAAATTCGTGGTATTGATTTGCCACCTTTAGAACGGATGACCTGGAATGAAGCCATGAAACGTTTTGGCAGCGATAAGCCCGATTTGCGCTTCGGCATGGAATTTATTGAGCTTAAAGAGACTTTCTCTGGTAAAGGATCTTTCTCGGTTTTTGACGATGCACAATATATCGGTGGAATATGTGTACCAGGATGCGCACACTACAGCCGCAAACAATTAGATGAACTCACTGACTTCGTTAAACGTCCACAAATAGGGGCTAAAGGGCTTGTTTACATTAAATATAATGAAGACGGAAGCATTAAGAGTTCCATTGACAAATTTTATAGTGAAGAAGTTTTACGCCATGTGCTCCAAAGAGCAAATGCCAAAGCAGGCGATTTAATGCTGATTCTTTCGGGCGACAAACCCAATAATACACGCATACAGTTGTGTGCGTTACGTTTAGAGATGGGTGATCGTCTCGGACTACGGAATAAAGACACATTTAAATGTTTGTGGATTATCGATTTCCCACTATTTGAATGGAGCGATGAAGAACAACGTCTTATGGCCACGCATCATCCATTCACCATGCCCAATCCTGATGACTTAGCATTGTTAGATAAGCACCCTGAGCAAGTGCGTGCTAAAGCTTATGACTTTGTTTGCAATGGAATAGAAGTCGGTGGAGGGTCGCTCCGAATTCATGACACCAAACTACAAGAAAAGATGTTCGAGGTATTGGGGTTCACAAAAGAGCGTGCTGAGGCACAATTTGGCTTTCTCATGAATGCTTTCAAATATGGTGCTCCCCCTCACGCTGGTTTGGCTTTCGGTTTAGACCGCTTTGTAAGCATCATGGCAGGTCTCGATTCTATCCGCGATTGCATTGCTTTCCCCAAGAACAACAGTGGGCGTGACGTCATGTTAGATGCTCCAGGCACACTCGATGACAAACAGTTGGAGGAGTTGCAAATTCGCTTAAATTTGAACACAAAAGATTGACATAGGTCAAAATCTATTGCGACGATTCCATCAAATCGCTATTTTTGCGGTCATTATCACGACCATTTGAATGGAATTAAGTACTTTTGCAACGTCGAATATCCATTTCATTTAGAATCGGTTTCGATAAAAGCAACAATAATTAATAGAGTCGATTATGACAGAAAAAAAAGCTACGTCAAAAGCTACTGCACCTAAGAAAGTTGCAGTGAAGAAAGCTGCAGCACCGAAAAAAACTACTTCTGCAGCTCCCGTCTTGTATATCAATGCCGAAAGCGTAGGATTTCGGGCTGGTGATGTTTATCAGGCATTAGCTGCTGCAGGAAACGCGCTTTCTGTTGCCGAGATTGCAAAAGCTGCAAACATTAGTGTTGAAGAAGCCTACTTAGGGATAGGTTGGCTCTTCAAAGAAGGAAAAGTTAAAGATGAGAATAACTTGCTAACACTTGCATAACCATTCTCAAAAGTCTTATTCACAAAGGGGGGAACTGTTGAAAGAAAGGCAGTTCCCCCTTTTAAATGTTTCGTTTTGGATTACCATCAAGAAATATTGCGCATTTTAACTGAAGCCGATAGCAATGGCCTCTCTGTTAAGAAAATTGCCAAACACGTTTATAACGCGTGCAACAGCCTGTTTGCGCCCATCAGCTATGATAGTGTTTACAAAGCGGTGATGCAAGATTTACTTTCCAATGCGCGAAAACCTAATTCCTTGATTGTACGTACAGAGAAACGCGGAACCTACCGCATCAACACCGAAAATCCACTCTCAAGCCAATTATTGCTACAATTTAAAGCGCACGAAGAGGAAGAGAAAAACACGATTGAAATGGAAAAGGAGATGCCACTTAGCCTTTTTGATGATGTGATGCCCACGCACGATTAAAAGCAAATCGGAGTACTATTTTTTCTCACTGCCCAATGGCACTCGAATTAATAGACAGCCAGTACCCCACTCCACCATAATCTTCATTCACTCAGTATAAAATTGAATGAGCCGACGAATAGCGCGCCGACAGACTGGACAAAATTCAGGATTTTCATTGGTGCGCATGCGACAGTCCATCATAGGACGATAGACGCCATGCAAAGCATATCCTCCCCCTTCATAAACGCCAATGCGCTGCTGATTTTTTGCCACTTGCGGCGTTGGGATGGGTGTATGAGCTGGAAGCATATCCTTCCATTTATCGCCAAAATGCACCAAAGTTGTGAGATTAGGTTCCCAAGGTTCCACGTCATGCGGATACATCGGTATTTGCTCGTTAGCATAGCCATACTCATCGGCTAATCCTGCAAAACTATGCCCAAACTCGTGCACCACCACGGGGCGCGTGAGCGGATGATGCGCCATCGAGAGGTTGTAGGAATTAAGAATGCCACCGCCGCCATAATGGGTCGTATTGACCAGCACAATGATGTGCTCATAGGGTATGCCAGCAAGTTGGTCGTGCAAATCTTTGAGATTAAGCGTAGTGAGATAGCGCTCGCTATAAAACGTGTCGAAATGGCTACTCAAAGCTGTCTGTTTCCAAATGCCCTTTGAAGGAATACTGGTTCCGCTGTCTATCGATGGTGCTTGTACGGCCACAACCGAAAAGCGATCTTTGAGACTTTTAAAAGGTTCGTGGGCGAAAATAGCTTCCATCGAGCTTGTTGCATCGGCGATGAATGTGGGCATTTCGCTGGGCTGATAGCCCTCGGCAATAAATGCAATATGAATGCAACGCGATGTGTCTTTGGGCGACAGCAGTTGCACAAATGGTGTGCGATGGTGCTCGCCGATGTGGCGAATGAGAATATCGGTAGGCACTACTTGATGGGTGAAGGTAGCCATCACCGCTCGACGATTATTATAGAGTTCAAGGGTGATATCGACCGTATCCTTGGGCATAGGCACGAGAAACACGTTTTCAAAACTGCGTGCCGTGTGCTGCGGTTCGTCATAGCTGAGCCACTCTTGGAACAGCGTAGAGAACGACTGCCGATAAATCTCCTTTCTGGTAGCATGATGGCGCACAATGATTTGCCCATTGCCTTCAACAGGAACTTCGGCAAGCCGTTGTCGCTTGCCATACCAGCGAGGGGAGCGATTGAGTTTGTCGAGTGTGATGCGCTGTTGGTGCACATCGCCCGAGAACGTGTAATCGATGCGCAGCGTGGCATCGTCGAAATAATCATTAAACTGCTGTGCATGGACTTGCAGCCCCAGCACGCAAACCAAAAAGAGTAGAATTTTCTTCATTTGCTATGTAGTTCTGTTAACAATTCTGCCACGTAGGAGCGTTGCCAATCGGCCTCGTGCAGCCGCTCGCCGCCATATTCCAACACGTCGATATCCATCTCTATGCAGTGGGCTGCACGTTTCTCTCGCGTGTTGCCACATTGTGTTTCAATCGCTTTAAGTCGCATTTGCAATGCTGGCAAGGAGAGCAACGTGACTCCCATGGCAAGGCAATTCAAAAAATCAGCCGAGTGCATGCCGATGGGCGTCGTCAGCCGCGACGAAGAGAAAACGACATCGCCCAGAAGCACGCTCAAGAGCGCTTGTGCCTGCTGCATATTTGCATGGCGATGATGGTTGGTTCCTAAAGCCAAAATGAGCGGTTGTTTCGTCGACATGGTGCAAAACTACTAATATTTGATAAAAGAAATCGGCTTTTATGGTTTTTTTTTCCATTATGCGTAATTTTGCGCCATGACAAAAAAATGCATTCTCCTCCTTTCACTCCTCCTCTCCCTGCATTTGCAAGCACAAATGCGCTGGAATTCGGTTTATCAGAGTTACATCGATCAATATAAAAACTTGGCCATCGAAGAGATGTTGCGCTACAACATCCCCGCCAGCATCACTCTGGCGCAAGGCCTCTTTGAGAGCGGAGCTGGGCGCAGCGAGCTTTCTATCAAAGGCAACAACCACTTTGGCATTAAGTGTCACAACTGGACAGGCCCCACCGTTTATCACAACGACGACGCGGCCAACGAGTGTTTTCGCTCCTATGACAACGCGCTGCAGAGCTACGAGGACCACAGCCGCTTTTTAAAGCAAAATAGCCGCTACAGCAGCCTCTTTCAACTCGACCGCACCGACTACAAAGGATGGGCACGCGGGCTGAAGGCAGCCGGATATGCCACCAACCCACGCTATGCCGACAAGCTCATCGAGCTCATCGAACTCTATAAGCTCTACACCCTCGACCAGGCCACAAGCTATGACAAATTCATGGCTAAGCGAGGCGGAACCGATAAGCCGGCCAGTAACGGCATGTTGTTGCACCCCATACACCTTTATAATAAGAACTACTACATCATTGCCCGACCGGGAGACACCTTCAAGAGCATCGGAGAAGAAATCCACATCTCCTATCGAAAGATTGCAAAATACAACGAGCGCAACAAGGACGATGTGATCACGCCTGGCGAGGTGATTTATCTGAAAAAGAAGCAGAAACACGCCGAAAAACGCTACAAAGGCATCTACCACGCCATTCAGCCTGGAGAAAGCATGTATGCCATCGCACAGCACTATGGCATACGCCTCAAGAGCCTCTACAAGCTCAACAACCTCTCGCCCGACTATCAAATTCAGGCTGGAACGCTACTCCGCCTCTATTAAAAAGTGTGCAGCGTACCCTACGCCGCAAAGAACTGGCCAAAAAAGTGTGCAGCGTACCCTACGCCGCACAGAACTGACCAAAAGAGTGTGCGGCGTACCCTACGCCGCATAGAACTGACCGAAAGAGTGTGCGGCGTACCCTACGCCGCGAAGAACTGGCCCAAAGAGTGTGCGGCGTACCCTACGCCGCATAGAACTGACCAAAAAAGTGTGCGGCGTACCCTACGCCGCACAGAACTAACCAAAATAGTGTGCGGCGTACCCTACGCCGCATAGAACTGACCAAAAAAGTGTACGGCGTACCCTACGCCGCACAGAACTGACCGAAATAGTGTGCGGCGTAGGGTACGCCGCACACTATTTCTGGCATAGTTCTTGCATAATACCATTCGTCAGCGAATCTGATTCAAAGACACACCTAAAAAATTAGTTTTTAAAAAATTTATTATTATGCAATCTAACTCTTTACCCCGCTTTATTGCGGTTGAGGTCGGGAACACTCGCCTCACAGCTCCTCTCCACATGGAGCTCCAACAACAATTGTATGCCTTAATGGCTGCGTGTGACAAAACCAAATTACAGCTCGACGAAACGCTCGTGAAAGCCTGGAAAGCCGCCATCGACGTGGAACTCGAAATCAACAAGGTGGAGTCGGCATCGCTCATTACCAAACGCTTGAGCGAACTCGACGATGTGCGAGACAAGTACATCACCCACTTCTTTGGCATGCTGCGTCAACTGCAACAATCACCCGTGAAAGCCCAAAAAGAAAGTGCCGAAAAGGTCTACTACGCCCTGCAAAACTATGCAGGCATTCAGAGCGAATCCTATGACACCGAAACGGCACACATCGACGGACTGCTGCACGACGTTGAGAAATTTGCCACCGAGGTTGCCGCACTCAATTTGGCCGACACCATCACTGAGCTCAAAGGCGTGCACAAAACCTTTAAGGAGCTGAGCCTGCAACGCGTGGGCGACGCTGTGGCCACCGACCTGCCCACCTCGAAAAAAGCACGCGCCATATCCGACGAAGCTTTCGACCTCGTGAGACGCAACTTGGAAGCCAACTATTGGCATCCGGCCAACGAGTCAGACAAGAGCGTGATGTATGAACTGGCCAAGCGCATGAACAAACTCTCGGCCGACTATGCCTCACGCAAAAAAGCTGGCGATGCACTAAGCAAAACAGCTGAAGCCGATCGCACACGCGAAATCAACGAAAAACTGGCACCCATGTATGCCCATCTCGAAGAAGCCAACAACTTGCCCGCCAACAGCCTATCATTCACCGGGCGCACCAAAGAAAAAGGTGCCAACCAGCAGTATGAACTGGCCGTGACCAATCGCGAAGAAGCCTTCTGGGTGCGCCTCAGAGAGGGACATCTTGTCGTGGTGAAAAAAGCACGCCAAGGAGCACCCAAAAACGGCAAAAGCCGCAGCAAAAATAGCCCTTCAGAAGCCAAAAACCACGGCACCAGCACCGTCAAACCCAAAACAACCACCAACGAAAGCCCATCGGCAAGCAGCATGGGCGAAGCAACGGTGACCCCAAAGGGCTGACGGAAGCCAAACCCCAACTGACGATGTGGCAGAACTGACCGAACCGACAACTTGTCACACTGACAACATCGCAACCCCTCTGACAGCAGGAATGTTTCGCATATTCCTGCTGTCGTTCGCTTAAAAAGCAGAAAAATGCAAGCTCCACCTTACAAAAACAACCTAAAAAAGTTTGGCGTCTTTTCATAAATGTGTATATTTGCAACAAATTAAATAAAACAATATAAAACATTTTTATACACCTAAGCTACTATGAGCGAGAAAAGAGTTTATACGTTTGGCAACGGCAAAGCTGAGGGAAGAGCAGACATGAGAAATCTGCTCGGCGGAAAAGGCGCCAACTTAGCCGAAATGAATTTGATTGGCATTCCTGTCCCTCCAGGATTTACCATCACAACAGATGTCTGCAATGAGTATTTCGAAAAAGGAAAAGAAAAAGTTGTCGCACTATTAAAAAACGAAGTCGAACAGGCCGTAAAGCATGTTGAAGGCCTCATGAAATCGAAGTTCGGCGACGTCGAAAATCCTTTATTGGTAAGCGTTCGATCGGGCGCGCGAGCCAGTATGCCAGGCATGATGGACACCATCCTCAACCTCGGCTTGAACGATGAAGTCGTTGAAGGGCTTGCACGCAAGACGGGCAATGAACGATTTGCCTACGACAGCTACCGCCGCTTCGTGCAAATGTATGGCGACGTTGTCCTGGGCATGAAACCCGTGAACAAAGAGGATATCGATCCCTTCGAAGCCATCATCATTGAGGTGAAAGGCATGCGCGGCATCTCGCTTGACAACGAAATGAATGTCGACGAGCTCAAACTGCTGGTGAAACGCTTCAAAGAGGCCATCAAACAGCAAACAGGAAAAGACTTCCCCACCGACCCCATGGAACAATTATGGGGGGCTATCTGCGCCGTGTTCGACTCGTGGATGAACGAGCGTGCCATTCTCTATCGCAAGATGGAAGGAATCCCCGCAGAATGGGGAACAGCTGTTAGCGTCATGGCTATGGTCTTTGGAAATATGGGCAATACATCTGCAACGGGCGTTTGTTTCAGTCGTGATGCAGCAACAGGCGAAAATATCTTCAATGGCGAATATTTGGTTAATGCTCAAGGAGAAGACGTTGTAGCAGGCATACGAACACCACAGCAAATCACCAAAGAAGGTTCCATTCGCTGGGCACAACTGCAAGGAATCGACGAAGAAATTCGTGCAACAAAATATCCTTCAATGGAAGAAACGATGCCCGAGATTTTTGCACAACTCGACAATATTCAAGCAAAACTCGAACGCCATTATCACGACATGCAAGACATGGAATTTACTGTGCAGGAAGGCCACTTGTGGTTTTTACAAACCCGTAATGGTAAGCGCACAGGTACGGCTATGGTAAAGATAGCAATGGACTTGTTGCATGAAGGTGAAATCGATGAAAAGACAGCTTTGGAACGCTGTGAGCCCAATAAATTAGATGAATTGCTCCACCCTGTATTCGACAAAGAAGCATTGGCAAAAGCTAAAACCTTGACGCGTGGTTTGCCCGCCAGTCCGGGTGCTGCCTGCGGTCAGGTGGTGTTCTTTGCTGACGATGCCGAACGCTGGCACGAAGAGGGTAAGCAAGTGGTGATGGTGCGCATAGAAACCAGCCCTGAAGATTTAGCAGGTATGAGTGCTGCAGAGGGAATTCTAACAGCACGAGGTGGCATGACAAGTCATGCTGCTGTGGTTGCACGTGGCATGGGCAAATGTTGTGTCAGCGGTGCAGGAGCACTCAACATCAACTACAAAGCACGCACAGCCGAAATCGATGGTAACATCATTCATGAGGGTGATTATCTCTCGATTAATGGCTCTACAGGTGAAGTTTATTTGGGAGAGGTAACGACAAAGCCAGCCGAAGTAACGGGAGATTTTGCACAACTCATGGATTTATGCCATAAGTATAGTCGTCTCAAAGTACGAACCAACGCCGACACACCACATGACGCTGAGGTAGCACGCAACTTTGGCGCAGAGGGTATTGGCTTGTGCCGCACAGAACACATGTTCTTTGAGAACGAGAAAATCAAAGCAATGCGCGAAATGATTCTTGCCGACAGCAAGGAAGGGCGTGAGCGTGCACTCGAAAAGTTGCTCCCCTATCAGCGGCAAGACTTCTATGGCATTTTAAAAGCTATGGATGGCTATCCCGTAAACGTACGTCTCTTAGATCCTCCACTTCATGAATTCGTACCTCATGATTTAGAAGGCCAACGCATCATGGCTGAGGAAATGGGCGTTTCTATAGAAGAAATTCAGCGCCGTGTCAATTCGCTGAGCGAACACAACCCCATGCTGGGTCATCGTGGTTGTCGCTTGGGAAACACCTATCCTGAGATTACAGCAATGCAGACACGTGCCATCTTAGGCGCAGCCATCGACTTGAAAAAGGAAGGCTATAATCCGAAACCCGAGATTATGGTGCCATTGATAGGTATTGTTGATGAGTTTGATGCGCAAGAAGAAGTCATTCGTGCTACGGCAAAAGATTTGTTTGAAAAAGAAGGTATAGAAATTCCATTCAAAGTTGGGACAATGATTGAAATTCCCCGCGCAGCCTTAACAGCAGAAAACATTGCCAAAAAAGCCGAGTACTTTAGCTTTGGAACAAACGACCTCACGCAGATGACCTTCGGATACAGTCGTGACGACATTGCCAGCTTCTTACCTGTTTACTTGGAAAAGAAGATTCTAAAGGTCGACCCCTTCCAAGTGTTAGACCAAACGGGTGTTGGACAACTGGTAGAGATGGCTGTAAAGAAAGGTCGCTCTACCCGCCCCGACCTCAAGTGCGGTATCTGTGGTGAACATGGTGGTGAGCCCAGTTCGGTGAAATTCTGCCATCGTGTCGGACTTGACTATGTAAGCTGCTCTCCTTTCCGTGTGCCTATTGCACGCTTAGCGGCGGCACAAGCAGCTGTTGAGGACAAGTAATCATATTTGTTTCATCACTATAACCTGGTGGGATACCATATTACATAAAGGTATTCCACCAGTTCATCATCTCAGTCGCAGTATTCGGCAGGCTCACAAGCAATCCTAAAATTATCTGCAAACAAGGAGGTTTGGCTCTTCTTGCATTCATTGCCAGCCTTTTTTAAGCAGAATTTATAGCTTCGGGCGCACCCGAAACCTTGCTGCAAGGTGCAAAACGTGTTCGGGCGCACCCGAAGCCTTGCTGCAGGATGTAAAACGTGTTCGGGCGCACCCGAAACCTTGCTGCAAGGATGTAAAACTCGTTCGGGCGCGCCCGAAGCCTTGTTGCAGGGATGTAAAACGTGTTCGGGCGCGCCCGAACACGTTTTGCATGAATGTAACTGGGAAATAGACTACTCAGAACACGCTTTCAAAATGCAATTTGCTGCCATGCGAAAATTACACAGCGTTATTTAAGATGGTTTGAATGAAAAAGGGGCTTTATCCATCTTCATTGCCTTGACCATCGATAGAAAATGTCGATGCACCGTGGTATCAGTAAGTAATTCTGGATGAAAAGCCGTCACAAGTTGATTGCCCTGTTGGGCTGCCACAATGTGCCCATCGATAGTGGCAAGCACTTCGACATCATTTCCAACCTTACTAATATAAGGTGCACGGATGAATGACATAGGAATAGTCTGTCCTGCGAAATTATCTTCGGTGAAGAAACTACCTGTTTGACGCCCATAAGCATTACGCTTCACTGTGATGTCCATTGTCCCCAGCCGCTCACGCTCATCATTCTCCACATACTGGGCCAAAAGTATGAGTCCTGCACAAGTGCCAAACACTGGCAATCCATTGCAAACGTCCTGTCGCAATGCATCAAGTAGATGCAACTCTTTCAATAGTTTTGATTGCACAGTACTCTCTCCACCTGGAAGAATTAATCCATCTTTTGATTGCTTCCAATCGGTAGCCTGCCTCACCTCAAAGCTCTCGACTCCCAATGTCTGTAACATTTTTCGATGCTCAGCAAAAGCTCCCTGTAAAGCTAATACGGCTATTCTCATTTGCCTCGCTCTGCCATTAAAAGTTCTATTTCATGTTCGTTGATGCCCACCATAGCCTCGCCAAGATCCTCACTGAGCGCAGCTATTAATGCTGAATCCTGATAGTTTGTAACAGCTTTCACAATGGCAGCTGCGCGCTTAGCTGGATTTCCGCTCTTGAAGATGCCACTACCCACAAATACGCCTTCAGCACCTAATTGCATCATGAGCGCAGCATCAGCAGGAGTTGCGACTCCACCTGCAGCAAAGTTTACTACAGGAAGCTTGGCATTATCATGCACGTAGCACACTAACTCATAAGGAACCTGCAATTGCTTTGCTGCTTCATAAAGTTCGTCGGCGGCCATGCTGGATATACGGCGAATTTCACTTTGCATTGCACGCATGTGGGTTACCGCCTGAATTATATCACCTGTTCCAGGTTCACCCTTTGTACGAATCATTGTCGCACCTTCAGCTATACGGCGCAATGCTTCTCCAAGATTCTTTGCACCGCAGACAAAAGGAACCTTAAATTGGGTCTTGTCGATGTGGTAAACACCATCAGCTGGAGACAACACTTCGCTCTCATCAATATAATCAATATCGATAGCCTGCAACACTTGTGCCTCTACGAAATGACCAATGCGGCACTTCGCCATG
This sequence comes from Prevotella sp. HJM029, assembly GCF_000599605.1. Classification (GTDB taxonomy): domain Bacteria; phylum Bacteroidota; class Bacteroidia; order Bacteroidales; family Bacteroidaceae; genus Prevotella. Next base: position 24,223 of record NZ_KK082665.1, read on the forward strand.
ACGGGAATAGACACCGAAGCTTGAATTCCTTTAATCATCCGAGGATCACTCATACGCGAGACTCCTCCTGCTGCTCGAATATCAGCAGGGATTCGCTCTAAAGCCATCACGGCACATGCACCAGCTTGCTCAGCAATCTTAGCTTGCTCAGGAGTGGTGACATCCATAATAACTCCGCCTTTTAGCATCTGTGCTAAATTACGATTCAACTCTTGTTGGTTAACTTCTTTCATGTTTCTTATTATAATATTTTAATTTACTAATCTAATGAATGGTATTCTTCATACACTGAATTTCAGAATGCACATACCAAAAGCTGGAATATTGACATATAATGCCGTATCACGCCTAAGTTGTAGCTCTACCATTACATTTGTCATCAAATCACAAGCTTTGACATTGCACTCTTGGAGCTGACAACAATCAAAGGCATGTGCTGGCAAGAATACGCCCGTAAGTTTATCCTCTGAGGCAAAATTTACAGCCACAAGCAGTTTATCATACTTTGTGTGACGAATAAAAGCATACTCAGTATGCACATCAAAATCATTGCGATTAAAATTAGCATACATCAGATCAAAAAACTCCCCTTCCTGAATAACTTCCTCCTCTGCTGCTATTCGTAATAACTTCTCATAACATTCTTGCAATTGCAGTTCGGCTGATGTAAGCCGTTGTGGAATAGCCTGTGCCCGCTGAAGTGTGTCTAATGCCCAATAATCAAAAATGGTTGTACGCCCATCAATACCGCTAAACCCTTCTTTATCCATTCCACGCTCACCATACTCTTGCCCAAAATAAAGCATAAAGGGATTTGTTCGCAATAGCAAAGCTACAGTAGCAGCAGGCAATGCTCGCTGCCCATCGTGAGCAAAAAAGTCACTGGCCACGCGTTGCTCATCATGATTTTCTAAGAAATAAAGCATATGAGTATGGATGTCATCGGTTGCTTGCCAAACTTTTGTGATAGCTGTAGCATCACATTCACCACGTACTACACTCCGCAAGCAATCATACATGCCTACCTTATCATAGAGATAGTCAAAGCCACTTTGGAGATAAAGCCTATACAACGAGGGATTGTATACCTCGCCAATAAACACGATATGCGGAAAACGTTGTTTCACTGCAGATATTGCATATTGCCAAAAAGCCTCAGGAACCATCTCTGCCATATCACATCGAAATGCATCGATGCCTTTTGAAGCCCAGAACAATAGGATATCGAGCATCATCATCCATGTACGAGGCATCGGTGAAAAATGCTCACTACACCCACCTGCATCACAATAATCGACACCATAGTTGAGTTTAATGGTTTCATACCAGTCATTTCTCTGCGGTGTTGCATTAAAACAATCATTTCCCGTAGCCTTTGCTGGTTGCTCTACATAAGAAGAATGTTTTACAATATTCTCCAAATTAAGAGGCTTTCCCCAACAATAATAGAAGTTATTCAGCACAGAGAAATGCTTACTGACATCGTCTTCCTCACCCAAATCATGTATACCTGCAGGCTTTGCAATCGATTGATACTCCCGCGCTACATGATTAGGAACAAAATCCATAATTACTTTTAAGCCAGCAGTATGTGTACGATTTATTAGAGCTTCCCATTCTTGCATACGACACAGAACATCATCCGCTAAGTCAGGATCAACATCATAATAATCGGCCACTGCATAAGGTGAGCCTGCTTTACCTTTTACAACGTCTGCATGTTGCTGAGGTATATTAAAATCGCTATAATCAGTTTGAGTAGCATGCCGCAACACACCCGTATACCAAATATGAGAAAAGCCTTGTGCACTGAGTCGTTTTAATCGGTCTAAGGTAAAAGACGAAAACTTTCCACAACCATTTTCGGCAATCGAACCAAACTCCTTGCGAGTCTGATTACGATTGCCGAAAAGACGTGGTAATACTTGATAAACAAGGAGTTTATTCTGCATTACACCAGACCATGAGCATTAACTCCTTTGCTAATACGGGCTATCATGCCCTGCAACGCCTTACCTGGTCCACATTCAACAAACTCAGTCGCGCCCATTGTAATCATCTCTTGTACGCTGGGTGTCCAACGAACAGAGCTTGTTAATTGAGCGATTAAGTTTGCTTTAATCTCAGCAGCATTGATATGTGCCTTTGCATCCACATTTTGTATGATAGGACATTTTGGAGTATGAAAGTCTACTTTTTCTATAGCTGCTTGCAACTCATCTTTTGCAGGTTGCATCAAGGGAGAATGAAATGCTCCACTAACATTCAAAGGCAATGCACGTTTTGCACCAACTTCTTTCAATTTTTCACAAGCTGCATTCACTGCATCTACATTCCCTGAGATAACTAATTGCCCTGGACAATTAAAGTTTGCCGCAACAACAATATTCCCTGTACTGCTCACCTCTTGACAAATAGCTTCAACCTTCTCATCTGGCAGGCCAATAATTGCAGCCATAGTACCAGGATTTTTCTCACATGCTTTCTGCATTGCATTAGCACGTGCAGCAACTAAACATAGACCATCTTCAAAGTTCAAAGCACCAGCAGCCACCAAGGCTGAGAATTCCCCCAAAGAATGTCCTGCAACCATTGTTGCGTCAAAAGCACTACCTAAACACAAAGCTTGAATAACGCTATGCAAGAAAACAGCTGGCTGCGTAACCTTTGTTTCCTTAAGCTGTTCATCGGTTCCTGCAAACATGATATCGGTTATCTTAAAACCTAAAAGCTCATTAGCCTTATCAAACAATTCTTTAGCTTTAGAATTTGTTTCATAAAGCTCTTTTCCCATACCAACAAATTGGGCTCCTTGCCCTGGAAACACAAATGCTTTCATATCTTTTTTATTATTGATTTTAATTGATTGCACAAAAGTACAAAAAAAAGCAGACATTAAAGCATTGAACAAAAAAAATCCCGAGAACCAATAATAGGTCTCGGGATAGATATAGATTTGCTTTACAGTGCAATACTGAATAATTTACTTATTCCGCTGCCGATTCCTCGACAACTTCGACAACTTCTTTCTCAGCCGGAACTACCTCAGGTGCATTTTCTGCAACTACTATCACAGGGACTCTAACTTCAACATCCTTGTGGAAATGAATAGTAGCCTCACCTTCTCCAACTTTCTTAATATCACGCATAGTTATAATCTTACGATCAACATCTATGCCCTTTTTAGCCAATTCTTCGGCAACAATAGCTGCATTTACAGAACCATACAATGCTCCTGTTGCACTTACCTTTGCTGTAATAGTTAAAACAATGCCTTCAAGTTTAGCACCTCGCTTCTCTGCTTCTGCCTTAATTGCTGCTAACTTATGCGCCTTCTGTTTCAAATCCTCAGCTAAGACTTTTTTCGCCGAGGCCGAAGCTATAACTGCTTTCCCTGTAGGTATAAGGAAGTTGCGACCATAACCGCCTTTTACATTTACAATATCATTCTTGTATCCAAGTCCGATAATATCTTCTTTTAAAATAATCTCCATACCAATGAGTCCTCCTTAATTATTTCATCAAATCGGTTACATAAGGGAGCAATGCAATTTGGCGTGCGCGCTTAACTGCCTGCGCTACACGACGCTGATACTTCAAAGAAGTACCTGTAATACGACGTGGTAAAATCTTACCTTGCTCATTCAAGAACTTTTTCAAAAATTCAGGATCTTTATAGTCAATAAACTTAATCCCACTCTTCTTAAAACGACAATACTTCTTCTTACGTGTCTCAATTGAAGGAGCTGTCAAATAACGGATTTCTGATTTCTTTTGTTCTGACATAATTAAGCCTCCGCCTTTTTTGCATATTTACTTCTACGCTTTTCTGCATACTGAGCCGCATACTTATCTAAGCGTGTTGTCATGTAACGAATCACTCTCTCATCACGGCGATAGCCTGTTTCGAGTGTATTTACAATTGTTGGTTCGCCCTTGAATTCTATTAGACAATAGAATCCTGTAGACTTCTTGTCAATGGCATAGGCCATTTTTTTCAGTCCCCAAGCCTCTTCGTTCAGAATCTCTGCACCATTATCGGTTAGTAGACTCTTGAATTTAGCGACCGTTTCCTTCATCTGTTCATCAGACAAAACGGGAGTTAAAATGAAAACGGTTTCGTATTGATTCATACTAAACTAAATTGAATTAATTAATTATATACATAAAACACATTAGAGATATCGCAGAAAAACAGCTAAAGTCTCTAAATGCGCTGCAAAAGTACAGCCTTTTTGCGACATAAACAAATTTTTTTGTAACTTTGTCGAGAAATACATATCTATATATGAAACGACATAGATTATATCAACTTCGACTTCTCTACGGAAAGATTAGTCTACCTCTTGTTTATATAGGAGTGCTACTCCTCACTTCGACAAGGATTTCATTTTTACAACACAGCAACTCCCTACTCATATTAGGCTTAGTTTCAATTATTACAGGGACTGCTGGTTACTTCTATAGTTGCACACAACAAAATTAACCATCAAGCATGATGCTTGCGATAAAAGCATGGTTTTTACCCGCCAAGATATTTATTAAAGTGTATCTAACTGAAAATAAAGAAGTTACCTTTTTAGTATAACTATACTGGTAACGATTTGGAAACGAGCGAGCTACTTGGCTTCGCTGTTTTCTGCCTAACAAAGAACGCTTGTTATTCTTTTTGCAAAGATAATACTTTGCTGGCGAACAACAAGCGTTTTTAATGAGATATTCTTCTTTCTGCACTTTTATAATGCGATTTGTGATTGGACTACAATCCACGTCCTCGCTTCTTCTTTCTGTTGGCTTGGTTCCTGAGCTTGCGCTGCCACGCTGTTTCAGCATAGTCATTGCCTTGTGTACTTGGTGTAATCAAATCGCCCAACCCTTCCACCACATCATCGGCTGCACCAACGATGGTGTCTGCCACTGCACCAATGGAGTTCTGCGCTTGTGGCGTGTCATTGTCTCGTGAGATAGAGGAACGACTTGGAGACACAAGTTGATAACCTGCATCAGGTTGTTCTTTCTTTTCTGTTGCCTCTTGTATTATTCGATATGTTTTCTTTGGTTCTTCCTTGTTGGTTATTTCAAAGTTTTTCTGCAAGGAACGGTAGCCGAACTCCCTGCCTATCTCGGAAGCCTTGAAAGATTGTCCTGCGAATGAGAACCTCAAGCCATAGACCTTGCCCTGCTTGTTCTTCATGCGCTCTATGGCTATCCCGTTTTTGTTTAACTCGTAGAGGAACATGGAATGCCCTGTGATGCCTGTACCTTTGTACTTATCAAGCAAGGCATAGCAAATCTTCTGCACCTGCTGCTTCATCTGCTCTCTCATTGGACTGGCTTTTGTCTTTTGATATTTCTTCTTCGCCTTGACCTCCTTTGCGATAGTCAAGTTTTTCTCTCTGCTTATTTCCTCCGCCACTCTCGCTGCCTTGTTGCTCACAAAGGTAGTATCATAGACCTCTCCGTACAGACTAATGCGGTTGGCAATGATATGGATGTGCATATTGTTGGTGTCCTTGTGCGTTACCGCTACCAATTGGTGGTTGTCAAGTCCCATTCGCTTGGCAAATAGATGGGCTATTCTCATCAGTTCGGACACGGGCAGTTTTTTATCGTCCTGCGGTGCGATGCCGATTTCGATACGGAGAAACTTATTTCTGCACAGTGTGTTGTAATCGCTGACCATCTTCATTTCTTCGTAGATAGCCTTCGGTCCCCTGCTGCAAAGATTATGGAAGGCAAGCCGACTACCGAGTTTGCCCTCTCTGAAGATATAGTCCAGAGCCGTGCTGCCGTGCGCTATCGCCTTACATTTTCCTATCATTTCTTGTTAGATTTAAGACTTTATATACCTCATCGTCCACACGAAAATGCGGGTCGTAAAATCGCTTAAATGCTTCTTTGGCACATAGCGAGAGGTTCTTTGTGATATGTAGCCAATCTTCGTCCTTGACCTTGATGAGGTTGGAAACCTGCCCATAGAACCGTCCTGTATGCTGAAGTATGGCAATGGCTTCCCTTTCATTTTCTGTCATCTTGGGAACGGCTGCCACCTCTCCATTTAGGAGAATTTCACGGCAGTAATCCGAGAACTTCCGCCCAGCGCTTTCCGCCCTTGATTTGATACGCTGCTTTTCTTCTAAGGTGCATCTTACCTTGATGAACTCTGTCTTGTTCATCTTCTGCTCTCCCTTATTCTGTTGCTGCCATTTGGCAGTCTTTTTATTATATCTGTTCATATAAGCTTCTTTGAAAGTTAA
>NZ_KK082665.1:30489-31170 GCF_000599605.1 Prevotella sp. HJM029
TTTGTCTCTTAATTCTTGAATGCTGACCGATGAGAACGGAGTGATTACGGTCTTATCTCCCCGATAGTCTGTCGAGGGGAGCTGGGCGCAGTTTGTGGGTACAAACTGACGTCTTGCAATGTCCGTGATAAGACCATTTACGCACGAGGCGTTTTGCAGCCGAAAAGTGAATGCCGTGCATTCTGTGTTTAACTGTGTTCGTGGTGTTCTCATCATTCAGATGTCTGCTTGCTAAAAATATGATGTCATATTTGCCCAAATATGACGTCTCATTTACGAGAATATGACATCATATTTTAATGCGATAGTAGGATTAGAGCGGGAAATAAATCTTTTGAAATTCATCCCTCGCCCCCTTCCTGCGGTTTATAACCTTCTCCATTTCTCTATATCTTCACCATATTCCTCCAGATGCTGACGAACGATGTTCTCCACAAAGCTTGAAAGGTTGCTGCCTCTGTCGCCTAATCTACGCACAATAAAGTCGGCACGCTCCTGTGTCTCCCTGCTCAGATAGACCGCCTTGCGATTGTTTAACTTAGTCGGTACAAGATAGGCTTGCTTGTAGGCTTCGAGTGTTTTCTTTCTCATCTTGGCACTGATACGTCTTTGAACAGTTGCACTCTCAGTGTTCCGTGCAGGCTCGGAGTGCATGGTATTCTCTGTGTCCTGCTTGTTTGT
>NZ_AZHT01000076.1 GCF_000599605.1 Prevotella sp. HJM029
ATAAGTGTGGCAAAGGTGTGTCTTGCCGTATGCGTGGTAAAGGGAAAGGCTATACCCTCTCTAAGGCGCAATGCTTTAAGATACGACTGATAGGTGGCATACTTCATCTGTGGCAGCAGTCTTTCCCTTTCTTCGCCTCGATACTTCTCTATTATCCTAATCGCTTCGGGCAACAACTTAATACGGCAAAGTACACCTGTCTTCTTCCTATTGAACTTCATCCAAAGATTTTCCTCATCATCACGGACAAGATGTTTCTTACTTAATCCCATTAAATCACAATAGGCTGCACCTGTATGACAGGCAAAAACAAACAAATCCCTTGC
>NZ_KK082666.1:0-738 GCF_000599605.1 Prevotella sp. HJM029
AAATGGCATGCGGCAATCTATCCGCCCAAACATTCCATCCGTTTGGATATATTGGCAAACACTTCGTCCGACCATTCCATCCGTTTGAATATGCTGGCAACCCCTCTTTTCAAATATTCCATCCGATTGGATATATTGGTAAACGCCGCGCCAAAACATCCCATCTGTTTGAATGTGCCAACAACCCCTCCGCCCGACCTTTCCTGCCGTCTGAATATATTGGCAAACTATCCAACAAACTATTCCATCCGTTTGAATATGTTGGCAATCCCTCTTTTCAAACATCCCATCCGATTGGATATACTGGTAAACGCCGCGCCAAAACATCCCATCTGTTTGAATATGCTGGCAACCCCTCCGCCCGACTATCCCTTCAATTTGGGTATATTGACAAACGTCGCGTACAAACACTCCCTCCGATTGGAAACGCGGGCAACCCCTCCCCCCGACCATCCCATCCGTTTCGGTGTGCCGGCAATGGGTGAAAAACTACCGCATCGCGGTTATACTTTCGATAGCCCGGGGTTGCCGACGATAGGAGGCTACCCTGGGTAATGACGCAAGCAAAAATACTACCCCCTCGGGGGTTGTACTTTCTTTTTCTACACCTCACCCATTTCCCTGCAATGAATGGATTTGTTTGCGAATGATATTCCTTTTGCACAAATGAATTTAAAGAAAGTACAATGCCGATGGCATAGGTTTCCGCCCTGCAAACGCATCCAGGGTAGGCTCCTA
>NZ_KK082666.1:791-1179 GCF_000599605.1 Prevotella sp. HJM029
GCGTTCACTTGATTGCTCAAATGAACGCTTTGGTTTGAAAAAAGGCGGCTACCTACTCTACCGCATTGCCCTATTTGACATGGTGTACCATTGGACGAATTGGGCAGTAGAAGGTAAACAAAAAAAGCGTTCACTTGATTGCTCAAATGAACGCTTCGTAAGAAAAAAGGCGGCTACCTACTCTCCCGCATTGCCCTATTTGACAAGGTGTACCATCGGACGAATTGGGCAGTAGAAGGTAAACAAAAAAGCGTTCACTTGATTGCTCAAATGAACGCTTCGTAAGAAAAAAGGCGGCTACCTACTCTCCCGCATTGTATTGCAGTACCATCGGCGCAAGTGGGCTTAACTTCTCTGTTCGGAATGGGAAGAGGTGGAACCCCACCGC
>NZ_AZHT01000079.1 GCF_000599605.1 Prevotella sp. HJM029
ACACCACCAACACCGTTGAAGGCTACCACAGGCAAGTACGTAAGATAACAAAGAACAAAGGAGTTTTCCCGTCCGATACTTCTCTCGAAAAGCTTGTGTATCTGGCATACCGGAACATACGTGAGAAGTGGACGATGCCACTTGCCAACTGGGCTCAGATATCACAATAATTAGCAATAAAATTTGGAGAACGTTTTGAAATCATGTAACTTTGCCTCAGAAGAAAGGCTCCTCATCTGGCCGGCACGATTAAAAATCGTGTCATCCATATGAGGTGAAATATAAAGGGTTAGAACCTTGACACAGTTGAAATTACACTACCAAATACACCGATAAAAGATTATTATCTACTCAAAAATAACCTCCAACGGCATCTTTTGATCAAAAATATTTATTCTTCTAAGAGTGTATGGGTGAGAATTGAGTGGATGGTAGGTTTTGCAGAGGTCTCAATATAGCTATTGCAATATAGAGTTGATAGGCTTTGTGAATGGTGGTTATTAGGGTGGTTCGGAATGTGAGTAGGACTCAGGCGGAATCGCTTCGGATAAGTAGGGTGTAATGTTAGCCTTTTTTAACCCATGATGATATTTTCTTTTTAATGGTTCTATTAATTTTGCACGCGTAAAAGATGTAAAGATGAATTCAGGAACAACAACACACAAGAAGCTCACGGCCATGGGACTGTTAATTGCCATTGGTATTGTCTTTGGTGATATCGGAACCTCTCCACTCTATGTGATGCGCACTATTTTGCGCGCAAATCCACATTTTGATGCAGATTATATTTTGGGTGCAGTGTCGTGTATTATTTGGACACTGACCTTGCAAACCACATTGAAATATGTTGTCGTAGCACTTAGAGCCGATAATAAAGGTGAAGGAGGTGTGCTGGCACTTTACACCTTGATACGTAAACGTGGTTATCGTTGGTTATCGGTTGTGGCGATGTTAGGTGCCAGTACGCTCATTGCCGATGGTGTGATTACACCCGCTATCACGGTCACTTCGGCAATAGAAGGACTGCATACATTCTCGGCTGATATGCCCATCGTTCCCATTGTGATAGCCATTATCTCAACAGTTTTCTTTATTCAGCGTTTTGGTACGGGGTCTATCGGTACTTATTTTGGTCCTTTCATGCTGGTTTGGTTTCTGCTTTTAGGGGTGTTGGGTGCTGTGCATCTTGTGGATTTCCCACTCATCGTAAAGGCTTTCAACCCTTATTATGCCCTAAAGCTGTTGTTGTCTTCGCCAGAATGGTTTTTAATTCTCGGTGCAGTGTTCCTTTGTACGACGGGTGCTGAGGCGCTTTATTCTGATTTGGGGCACTGTGGCCGTCGCAATATCACCATCAGTTGGTTGTTTGTTAAGGCCATGCTCATCTTGAATTATATGGGGCAAGGGGCTTATATCATAGCTCATCTCGACAGTGTACACACGGGCATGAATCCTTTTTATGCCGTGATGCCCGATTGGTTGCTTATTCCCGGCATTGTCATGGCTACCGGAGCGGCCATCATTGCAAGCCAAGCGCTCATCAGTGGTTGCTTTACCATCTTTAGTGAAGCGGTGCATTTGAACTTCTGGCCCACGTTGAAATTTAAGTATCCCTCTGTTGATAAAGGACAAATCTATATTCCACAGATCAACAATCTGCTTTATATCTTGTGTGTTGTCACCGTGTTGCTGTTTCAGACATCGGCACACATGGAGGCCGCTTATGGGCTGTCTATTACCATCACGATGCTCACTACAACGGTGATGTTGGCCGTTTATTTGCAGCAACGGTTCACGCCCCTTTGGGCAGTCCTCATCTTTTTGTTTGTTTATTTGGGCATAGAGGGTTTCTTCTTTTTAGCCAACTTGACGAAATTCGTGCATGGAGGTTGGTTTACAATCCTATTGGCTCTTGTCACAGGTGCTGTTATGCGCATTTGGTATCGCGCATGGAATATTCGTAGAAAGTATTTGAAATTTAAGAAACTTTCGGATTATTATGATGTCATTCGTGACTTGAAGGCGGATGAAACGGTACCAAAATTTGCAACCAACTTGGTTTATGTTCGGCAATCTGATGATGAAAATATGGTGGAGGAGAAACTGATTTATTCGATTGTTAATAAGCAACCGAAGCGGGCAGACCATTATTTTCTGGTGCATTTCACCAATGACGATGCGCCCAACACATTGGATTACACTTGTCATGAGTTGATTGCCAACACGCTTTACACCATCGATATTCGAGTGGGATTTCGTGTGAATCCGCTGATGACCCTTTACCTTCGTCAGATTGTTGAAGATTTAATCGCACAGCGTCGCTTTGATATTCGCAGTGGTTATCCTTCATTGCGCAAACATAATGTTGCGGGTGACTTCCGTTTTATCGTCATTCATCGCATTTATTATGCTTCGACTGTGGTGAGTGCACTGGATAATATCACGCTTCATCTCTTTGGGTTTATCCGCCATATTGGTGTGGATGATGAACAGGCTTTGGGGCTTGACACGAGTAATGTCACTGTGGAGCGTGTGCCGTTTGTGGTGAATAACAAATATCGGCAGCGCATTAGAAGAAGAGAATAAGGCTGGGATGAATGGATGAAACCAATTTCTTGGGCTATTGTTTGTAATAGAATGAGAATTATGGTATATTTGCAGGTGTAAAAATAATGAAGGGATAGATATGGAAGAAATTAAGATTTGAGACCTCTGCAAAACCCCTTCTACAATTTGTCATTCTTAAATATTCTTTGTACCTTTATCGTATGA
>NZ_AZHT01000080.1 GCF_000599605.1 Prevotella sp. HJM029
TACTTAAAAATAACCTCCAACGGCATCTTTTGATCAAAAAGATTTATTCTTCTAAGAGTGTATGGGTGAGTATTGAGTGGATGGTAGGTTTTGCAGAGGTCTCATCGCGTGGATGCCGATAGTTTGATGGAAGATGGGCAATGTTATGGACAATCATTCAAACATAGAAAGGAATATCGGCGGAGGCTCTGATCGCAACTTTAATCATGAAAAAGTATTCGGCGAAGGGTTCGCCAGCAACTTTAATCAGAAAAAAGTATTCGGCGAGGGTCTCGCCAACAACTTTAATCAGAAAAAAGTATTCGGCGAAGGGTTCGCCAACAACTTTAATCGGAAAAAAGTATTCGGCGAAGGGTTCGCCAACAACTTTAATCGGAAAAAAGTATTCGGCGAGGGTCTCGCTAGCAACTTTAATCAAGAAAAAGTATTCGGCGATACCCTCGCCGAATACTTTTGATATTGGAAAGGCGGCGAAAAGGGATTCGCCAGCATATAAAATTAGTTTTGAAGAGTGGAGGCTGTGGACGTGCGGTGTGCTCAAGATTTCAACAGCCATGAAAATGCTGTTGTATGCAGCTTTCAGTGTTCAGGAGGACCTGTTAGCGCGCACTTTGTTTAGCGTTCCAGCTTTTGCTAATGTTTTCTTTTGCGCAACTTAATTGCCTTTGAGCATGGGGGCTAAGAACTGTGCGGTGTATCCTTTTCCTGCCTTAACAATGGCTTCTGGGGTGCCTTGAGCAACAATCTTTCCGCCTCCGCAACCACCTTCTGGGCCGATGTCAATGATGTAGTCGGCCAATTTAATGACATCTAAGTTGTGTTCGATGATGATAACGGTGTTTCCTTTGTCGACGAGCTTTTGAAGCACATTCATCAAGATGCGGATGTCTTCGAAATGGAGTCCCGTTGTGGGCTCATCGAGGATATAGAGCGTTTTACCGGTGTCGCGTTTAGCCAGTTCTGTGGCCAACTTCACGCGTTGGCTTTCTCCTCCAGAGAGTGTGGTAGAGCTTTGTCCCAACTTGATGTAGCCCAGCCCCACCTCTTGCAAGGCCTTGATTTTGTTGAGAATGTTGGGGGTGTTTTCGAAGAATTCCATGGCCTGATTGATGGTCATGTCGAGCACGTCGGCAATGGACTTTCCCTTGAACCTCACTTCCAATGTTTCTCGGTTGTAGCGTTTGCCATGGCATACTTCACAGGGCACCATCACATCGGGCAACAAATTCATTTCGATGGTTTTGTAGCCGTTTCCTGCACAGGCTTCGCAGCGGCCGCCTTTGGTGTTGAACGAGAATCGGCCGGGCTTGTAGCCTCTGATTTTAGCCTCGGGCAGGTTGACGAAGAGGGCTCGAATGTCGTTGAACACACCGGTGTAGGTGGCGGGGTTGCTGCGCGGCGTGCGGCCGATGGGACTTTGGTCGACGTTGACTACTTTGTCGATGTTGTCGATGCCGAGGCACTCCTCATAGGGCATGGGCTGCTTGAGTGAACGATAGAAGTGGGTGGAGAGAATGGGTTGCAGCGTTTCGTTGATGAGCGTTGATTTGCCCGAGCCCGATACGCCGGTTACCACGATGAGTTCGCCCAATGGGAACTGCACATCCACCTGTTTGAGATTGTTGCCCGTGGCGCCTTTGATTTCGAGCATTCTGCCGTTGCCTTTGCGCCGCTTTCGGGGCACTTCGATGGCCCGTGTGCCGTTGAGATAGTCGGCCGTGAGCGTGTGTTGCTTGAGCATTTCGGCAGGTGCTCCTTGAAACACCACTTCGCCGCCTTTGCGTCCGGCCTTAGGACCGATGTCGATAATCCAGTCGGCGGCGCGCATCATGTCTTCATCATGCTCTACGACAATGACGGTGTTGCCCAGGTCGCGCAGTTCTTTGAGCGAGCGAATGAGCCGTTCGTTGTCGCGTTGGTGCAGGCCGATGCTGGGCTCATCGAGAATGTAGAGCACGTTGACCAGCTGGCTTCCGATTTGAGTGGCCAATCGGATGCGCTGACTTTCCCCGCCCGAGAGCGTGGCACTTTGTCGATTGAGCGAGAGATAGTCTAAGCCCACCTCGGTGAGAAAGTTGACTCGCTTTTTGATTTCCTTTAAGATTTCGGCAGCAATGCGTTTCTGTTTCTCATCTAAATGTTGTTCCACCTCGTCGAGCCATGTTCTGAGTGTTGTGATGTCCATGTTGGCTAAATCGGCAATGCCTTTGTCCCAGATTTTATACGATAGTGCTTCGCTGTTGAGCCGCATTCCATTGCACGAGGGGCAAGTGACAGTGGTTTTGAATTGGTCGGCCCATTTCTTCCCTAATGCGGTGTTATCGTTGTCGATTGTGGCTTGAAGATATTTGATGATGCCGTTGAATTCCACGAAATAGTCAGAATTGGCATGGATGAGTTCTTTGTCGATGCGCACATTCTCTAACGCGCCATACAACACTTCGTCTAACGCTTCTTTGGGAATGTCTTTTATAGGCGTCTTCAGAGTGCAATCGTGCTTGCGTAGCAGTGCGTCCACTTGCCAAAAAATCATTTGGTTCTTGTATTTCCCTAAGGGCGCGATGCCGCCCTCGTGAATGCTCAATTTGTCGTTGGGAATAACCTTCTGCAAGTCAATCTCTGTCACGTAGCCCAGGCCTTTGCAATGGGGGCAGGCGCCTTCGGGCGAGTTGAACGAAAAGATGTTGGGTGCGGGGTCTTTATATGAGATGCCCGAGGTGGGGCACATCAATCGCTTTGAGAAATATTTACCCTCGGTGCAGCCCTTCTCTAACAGCATAATGAGGCCGTCGCCCTGCTTCATCGCTGCTTCAACGCTCTTGGTTAAGCGCTCGTGCGAAACATCCTCAACCAACATTTTGTCGATGACCAGCTCAATGTTGTGGTTCTTATAACGGTCCACCTTCATGCCGCGTGTCAGCTCTTCAATCGTCCCATCCACGCGAATGTTCATGTAGCCCTTTTTGCGCATGCCTTCGAAAAGCTCGCGATAATGTCCTTTGCGGTTTCTCACCAGCGGCGAAAGGATGTAGATTTGCTTGCCTGCATAGTCGTATAAAATCATCTCGAGGATCTTCTCCTCGGTATATTTCACCATCTTCTCGCCCGTAAGATAGCTGTAAGCCGTTCCGGCACGTGCATAAAGCAGGCGCAAGAAGTCATAGATTTCTGTGGTGGTGCCTACTGTTGAGCGTGGATTTTTATTGGTGGTTTTCTGCTCAATGCTGATGACGGGACTCAATCCCGTGATTTTATCTACGTCGGGGCGCTCTAAGTTGCCTAAGAAATTGCGGGCATACGCCGAAAAGGTTTCAATGTAGCGACGTTGTCCTTCGGCGAAAATCGTATCAAAAGCCAACGACGATTTCCCCGAGCCCGAAAGCCCCGTAATCACCGTTAACGAATTGCGGGGTATTGCAACATTAATATCTTTAAGGTTGTGCACACGCGCACCCCATACATTTATCTTTTTATCTTCTTTTTCCATGTGTTCGTTTCCCTAAAATCTCTTCAAATGGTTATGCATGCCTTGTGATGTTATCGCATGCAATGGGCAATGAAAACATTACCTATCTGAATCAATCTTTGCCTGTATAATGCGCACAAAGGTAGCAAAAAGATAAGAGTTAACACGTGGGATAAAGACTATTTTTTGTATTTTTGCAGCTGAAAAGTCGCAAACTAAAGATTATGAGAATATATTATCGATACTTTTTGCTTTTAATTCTTTTGTTGCTCTGTGGTTCCCCACTTGCCCTTTCATCGCAGGCGGCCACGACAGCTAAGGGGCCAATTACCATAGGAGTGATATTGCCTTTGCATCAGCTTGATGGCGATGGAAAACGCATGACCGAATATTATCGAGGCATGTTGATGGCCTGTAACCAGTTGAAAACGGCGGGCTATACCATTCATGTCCAAGCGTGGAATGTGGATGTGAACACCGATATAGAGCAAGTGTTGCAACGCGAGGGCGTTGAAAAGTGCAACGTGATCTTTGGTCCTTTATATAGCAAGCAAGTAAAGCCTTTAGCCGATTATTGTAAATCGCGGCGCATTCGGTTGGTCATTCCTTTTTCTATCACAGGGAATGAGGTTGCCTCTAACCCGTATGTTTTTCAAGTTTATCAAGATGGGACGCGTCTGACAAACGCTGCTGTGAACGCTTTTTTAGAACGCTTCAGCAATTCCCATCCCGTGTTTGTCGATTGCAATGATAGCATAAATCCTAAGGGTTCTTTCACGGCAGCTTTACGAAAACAATTAGACATAAAGGGTATTTCCTACAATATTACGAATTTAAAATCGCCCGATGATGCTTTTGCGAAGGCTTTCAGCGCCACGCAGCCCAATGTGGTGGTGCTCAACACGGCACGTTCGCCCGAGTTGAACGCTGTTTTTGTAAAGTTAGAGCGTCTCGAGCAGTTGTATCCCGGTCGGGTGGTGCGTTTGTTTGGCTATACCGAGTGGCTCATGTATGCCTCGTATGATTTTGCACATTTCTGCAAATATGATACGTATATCCCCACAACGTTTTATTATAATGCGTCGGCCACGGCCACACAAACTTTGGAAAAGAGCTATCGCAGCTGGTTTCATGAGCCCCTGATGCAAGCGCTTCCGCGTTTCGCCATCACAGGTTACGACCATGCACAGTTCTTCATTCGTGGCATTCTTCAATATGGAAACCAGTTTACGGGCAATCGCTGGCAGCGTTTCTATCAGCCGTTGCAAACCCCTTTGCAATTTGAACCCGTGGGGAAAGGCGGACGACAGAATACGGCTTTCCAGCTCATTCACTACCTCTATAACGGCAGCATTGAGAGCCTTGCCTATTAACATGATGAAAGGTTTTTAGAAAAGAATATGAGATTACGATTAAAAATGCTGCTTTTTGCAGTGCTAAGTGTTAGCTATTGTTCAACAATCCATGCGCAAATAGGTCAGCATCGCAGCGACTTCGCTGTGGGAGTGAATGGTGGCTATGTGCTGAGCACGGTTGGCTTTATGCCCACCGTTCCGCAGAAACAGCATGGCGGAATTACAGCGGGACTCTCGATGCGCTACACGAGCGAGAAATATTTCTCGACTACCTGTTCTGTCATGGGTGAAATTAATGTTGCGCAAGTGGGCTGGACCGAGGATATTTTAGATGCGAACGACCGGCCAGTAATCAATGGTGCCACGAATGTTGCCGAGAAATATAGTCGCAACCTCACGTATGTCCAGGTGCCGATATTTGCACATCTGGCGTGGGGAAAAGAGCAGAAAGGCATGCAATTCTTTTTGAATTTGGGCCCACAGTTTGGCTATATGCTGAGCGAGAAAACCAGTATGAACTACAGCTATGCGCAACGCAATGTGGTCGACCGTGTGAGTGCTGTTTCCGAACAAGAAACCATGAAGGTTGCCCGTCGTTTTGATTACGGCATCGCCGCGGGGATTGGTGGCGAATATGTGCATCCTGCGGTGGGGCATTTTCTGCTCGAAGCGCGCTATTATTATGGTTTAGGCAACATCTTTGCATCGTCGAAACGCGATTATTTCTCGCGCTCCAACTTTGGGCAGATTGTCATCAAAGCCACCTATCTCTTTGACATGATGCGGACAAGCAAATAATCATCATTTAAATAAATCAATCTATGTTTGAAAATCAACCTAAAGGCCTTTATGCGCTTGCATTGGCCAACACGGGCGAGCGTTTTGGTTATTACACCATGTTGGCCATCTTTACGCTGTTTATGCAGGCCAAATTCGGTTGGAGCGAATCGCAAGCCGGGCAGGTTTATGCCATTTTCTTAGCCGTCGTTTATTTTGCACCGCTTGTCGGAGGCATGATTGCCGACAAGATAGGCTATGGCAAGTGTGTCACCATTGGTTTCGCAACGATGTTCTTAGGCTATTTGGGGCTGGCCATTCCTACTGCCGCTAACGAAGTGGGCAAGTGGGCTATGTTTGCCGGATTGGCCTGTGTTTCGTTGGGAACGGGGCTGTTTAAAGGCAATTTGCAGGTGTTGGTGGGCAACCTCTACGACGCACCCGAGTATGCCCATCAGCGCGACTCGGCCTTCAGTCTGTTCTACATGGCCATCAACATCGGCGCCATGTTTGCGCCTTCCACAGCGAAGTGGATCACCAACCTCTATCTCGGCCAGTATGGTTTGCATTATGATGCAGCCAACGTCGACCCCAAATACCTTGAAGTGCTTTATGGCGCTTATGGTCTCTGCTTTGGCGTGGCCTGCATTTCATTGGTACTCTCGGCACTTATCTATTTTGGATGTCGTAACTGGTTCAAGCATGCCGACATCACGGCTAAGCAAGCTAAAACGGTAAATGCCGACGTGCAGGAGCTAACGCCCAAGCAAACCCGCGACCGCATAGTGGCGCTATTATTGGTGTTTGCTGTAGTGATATTTTTCTGGATGGCATTCCATCAGAATGGTTCGGCACTGACGTTCTTTGCTAAGAAATATACCAACCTCACCGTTTCGGGCGGCATGCGCATCTGGTTCAACATCTTTAGTTTAGCCTTGATAGCATTATCCGTCTATACAGGCTTCGGTGCTATGCAATCAAAGACGCGGAAAAGTCGTCTCATCTGTGGCATGATTACTTTAAGTGCTTGGCTTGGAGCCGTGCTTTTGTTTTTGGGAATGAGCGATCCTACGAAAACCCAACCTTCAGATTTCCAACAGTTCAATCCATTCTTCGTTGTGTCGTTAACTCCCTTTAGCATTCTTTTCTTTGGCATCTTGGCTAAGAAAGGGCACGAAGTGGCTGCACCAACCCGCATTGCATGGGGTATGTTTGTGGCAGCTTTAGGATTCTCGGTCATCACCCTGGCCTCAACCGATTTGATTTCTCCAATGGACTTGGGGGATAAAACACAAAGTGTGTTATCGCCTGGTTGGCTTATTTCTGCTTATTTCACACTCACTTTAGCCGAGTTATTGCTTTCGCCAATGGGTATTTCGTTTGTGAGCAAGGTTGCTCCTCCAAAATATAAAGGACTGATGATGGGTGGCTGGTTTGTCGCAGCAGCAATCGGTAACTATCTCAGTTCCATTCCTTCAATGCTTTGGAATAAGGTGCCATTGATGTACAACTGGGGTATTTTGATTGCATTGTGCTTGCTGAGTGCCTTAGTGATGTTTGCTTTGCTCAAAAAACTCAAGCAAATGACCCTATAAGACGAGGTAAAGTCAGTAGATAAAATCAAAGACAGTGTTTCTAACTATTTTCAAGTGAAGATGTGTTAGAAGCACTGTTTCGTATTCATTTCCATTTAGAAATATGTTAGCAGGCGGCTATTTACTCCTTTTCATCCAAAAACATGTTTGTGAATGGTCCGCTATCGGCCTTGCTGAGTTTCGTTTAGACTATGTAATATGGCTTAGCTCAAATAGTCGTTTGCGCTTGCCCATGGTGCTATGATAAAACTAAATAATTAAGCACATCTTACAGATAGTTGCAAAGAATATTGTAATTTTGTAGTCTAAAGCTGTAGAGATGACAGAACTGATTTCGAAATATTTTCCCAATTTAAGCATGCAACAGCAGGAGCAGTTTGCCCTGTTGGATACTCTTTATCGTGAGTGGAATACAAAGATAAATGTCATATCGCGTAAGGATATGGACAATCTCTATTTGCACCATGTGCTTCATTCTTTAGCTATCGGTAAGACTATTCGCTTTAAGAATGGAACGCGTATTCTTGATTTTGGTACTGGTGGTGGCTTTCCAGGTATTCCGTTGGCCATTCTCTTTCCTCAATGTCAGTTTCGACTCATCGATGGAACAGGGAAGAAAATCACTGTGGTCAAGGCTGTTGCTTCGGGCATAGGCTTGCAAAATGTAGAGGCGGTGCAGCGGCGGGGCGAAGAAGAAATGGAGATGTTTGATTTTGTGGTGAGTCGGGCCGTGATGCCGCTTCCCGATGTGGTGAAAATCGTTCGCAAAAACATTCGGCGTGCGCACCACAATGCCTGGCCCAATGGTTTGATTTGCCTGAAGGGTGGGGCGCTTGTTGAAGAGTTGAAGCCCTTTCAGCGCGTGGCCGAAGTGATTTCGTTGACCGACTTTTTCGATGAAGAGTGGTTTAAGGAAGAAAAGAAATTAGTTTATATTCCAATCCAATAAATATGTTGACCATCAAGATTTTTCAATGTAATGCGTTGCAAGAAAATTGCTATGTGGTGAGCGACGAGACGCGTGCGTGTGTCATCATCGATTGCGGTGCGCGCACTATCGACGAGTATCGTGTGATTTCCGATTATATTCGAGTTCAGCAACTCCAACCGCAACATCTCATTGCAACCCACGGCCATGTTGACCACAATTATGGCAATGGCTATGTGTACGCCGAGTTTGGCTTGACGCCCGAAGTGCATGAGCGCGATTTGCCCTCGATGGCAACGCTCCATGAGCAATCGGTGCAGTTTATTGGCTTGGATGTCTTGGCGCCTGTTCCGCCCGTTCAGACGCGGTTGAAGGAGGGCGACAGGGTAGACTTTGGCACACATCAGCTCACCGTCATCGAAACGCCGGGACATACTCCCGGTGGTATCGTCTTGTATGATGCCGCTGAGCACGTGGCCTTTTCGGGCGATACCCTCTTTCGTTCCTCCATCGGGCGCACCGATTTGCCGGGCGGTTCGATGCTTGAAATGATGCAGAGCCTTCGAATGATTTGTCAGTTGCCCGATGAAACAAAGGTCTTTCCGGGACATGGTGCCGCAACCACCATTGGGGAAGAGTTGATGCATAACCCTTATCTTGACCGTTAGCAGTGTAAATGGGCGAAAAGAGCGAAAAAATCGTTTTGGGCATCGACCCTGGAACCAATGTGATGGGCTATGGTGTGCTGCGCATTGTGGGGCGAAAGGCCGAGATGTTGTCGATGGGTGTCATTGATTTGCGCAAGATGAGCGACCCCTATCTGCGGTTAGGCCACATCTATGAGCGCGTGACGGGCATCATCGATGCTTATCTGCCCGATGAATTGGCTATTGAGGCGCCATTCTTTGGAAAGAATGTGCAGTCAATGTTGAAGTTGGGGCGTGCGCAAGGGGTGGCCATTGCCGCTGCAATTTGCCGTGACATACCCATTCATGAATATGCCCCATTAAAAATAAAAATGGCTATCACAGGTCAAGGACAGGCCTCCAAAATGCAGGTTGCTGATATGTTACAGCGTTTGTTGCACTTAAATCAAGATGAAATGCCTAAATTCATGGATGCAACCGATGCTTTGGCGGCAGCTTATTGTCATTTTCTACAGCAAGGTAATCCTACGACAACAGCTCGTCATTATAATAGCTGGAAAGATTTTGTTGCAAAAAATCAGAATGTGGTGCGCACGATGCAGCAAGCTAAGCGAGAAGGATGAAACTTTATTACTCAGCATTTCGCACCTATAGATAAGTTTATAGTTATAATTATTTAAACGAAATAGAAAAATGGGTTATTTATCTACCAATAAGCAAAAAGTTACCACAAAGATCTTTAGAGAAATGAAGCAGCAGGGGCAAAAGATAGCGATGCTCACAGCTTATGATTTTACAACTGCAGGTATTTTAGACCGTGCAGGCATAGATGCAATTTTAGTAGGTGACTCTTCTTCGAATGTTATGGTGGGCAATGCGACGACGCTACCCATAACGATTGATGAAATGATTGTTTATGCACGTGGCGTGGTGCGCGCTTGCGACCGTTGTTTAGTGGTTTGCGATATGCCATTTGGCAGTTACCAAGTGAGCCGAGAAGATGCTTTGCGTAACGCAGTGCGCATTATGAAGGAAACAGGTGCTGATGGTATAAAGATGGAAGGTGGAAGCGAGATTCTGCCAACTGTACAAGCTATTATCCAGGCAGGGATTCCAGTGATGGCGCATTTGGGACTTACGCCACAAAGCATCCATCAATTTGGTGGTTATGGACTCCGTGCAAAGGAAGAGCAGGAGGCAGAAAAATTATTTAAGGATGCATGCCTATTGGATGAGGCGGGGTGCTTTGGCATAACGTTAGAAAAGGTTCCTGCTGCATTGGCACAACGTGTTACGGCTGCAGTAAGTTGTCCCACAATAGGAATTGGTGCAGGTAGTGACACAGATGGGCAAGTTTTGGTTTACGCAGATGCTTTAGGTATGACACATGGTTTCAAGCCAAAATTTTTGCGTCATTTTGCTGATGTAGAGGGTTGCATGACGCAGGGTGTGCAAGACTATATCCAAGCTGTGAAGAATGTGTCTTTCCCTAACGAAAACGAGCGTTATTAAATAAATTGTATATCAATAGATGCCCATGGATACGCAAAAAACAGCCATTCATATTCGTTTTTGGCAACGGCCGTTCTGGCTGTTGTTCATTTCTAAGTTTTTATTGTGCATGACGGTCTATATGCTTATCCCTATTCTGCCATATTGGATGATGTCTCAGGTGCAATTTGATGGAGCAACCATGCCTTTTGTATTCCTTTGTTATTTGGTAGGTGTAGTACTTCCAGGCCCATTTAGCAGTTTTTTGGTGCAACGATTTCGTCGTAACAACGTAGCCTTATTGGCTATACTCTGTATGACTCCAGTTTTTTATGCACTCTTTTTCATTTCACAATTCCCCTTGTGGAGTCTTTATGTGCTGGCTTGTTGCTTTGGGGCATCTTTCGGATTTGTGCAGGAAGTTTTGAGTAGTACGTTGATTGTGGATGTCTGTGATTCATCTCATCGCACCGAGGCTAATTATGCTTCCTCATGGTTTGGACGAATAGCTTTAGCCATTGGTCCAATGATGGGGATATTGCTTTGTAAATACTTGAGTATTCAATATGTCTTTATTATCATGGTAGTGAGTTGTTTGTTGGCTTTGTTACTCATTTCTATGGTTAAGTTTCCCTTTAAGACACCTGAAGATGAGATACATCTTGTAAGCCTCGATCGTTTTTTTCTTACTGATGGTAAGTGGCTCTTCCTTAATCAATTGTTTATCATGACGGCCGTAGGAATTCTATTATCTTTGTCACATTCTGTTTCTTTTTACGCATTGATGTTGCTGGGATTCTTATTTTCACTGCTGAGTCAGCGATTTGTTTTCGCCAATGCCGATTTAAAGAGTGAAATAGTAACGGGGTTGTTTGCCATGTGTGCTGCTGTAGGGATACTTTTCACTCAACAGGGGAGAGCGATGAGCCATTTGTCTCCAACGCTTATAGGTTATGGAATTGGACTTATTGGTTCTCGTTTCCAAATGTTTCTGCTTAAATTGAGTCGGCATTGCCAGCGGGGAACCTCACAGTGTACCTATTTTTTAGGTTGGGAGTCGGGAATCTCACTTGGTTTGTTCTTAGGATGGTATACACTTAAATTTAATGAGTTTGCAGCTCTCTCGGTATCATTGGGACTGCTATTGCTGGCACTTGTGTTCTATCATTTTTTCACGCATCGTTGGTATGTACGACACAAGAATCGTTAAGTGAAGTTGTTTTTATTGTTGATTAAAAAAATAGCATGGCAATAGACAAGCAAACCATTGAGAAGATTAAGGATGCGGCCAACATTGTTGACGTAGTATCTGAATTTGTAACTCTGCGCAAGTCGGGGAGCAATTATAAAGGGCTGTGCCCTTTTCACAATGAAAAGACTCCTTCGTTCATTGTTTCGCCGGCACGCGGCACCTGCCATTGCTTTGGTTGCGGACGTGGAGGAAATCCGATTGGCTTTATCATGGAGCATGAGCAAGTAACCTATCCCGAAGCACTTCGATGGCTGGCAAAGAAATATCATATTGAGATACGCGAACGAGAGTTGTCTGATGAGGAGCGCAAGGAACAGAGCCTGCGCGAGAGCATGTTTATTGTTAACGAATGGGCCGCAACCTATTTTGAGAATATTCTTCACAACCATGTTGATGGTGTGGCCATAGGTATGCAATATTTTCGTTCACGAGGCTTTCGTGATGATGTAATTCGAAAGTTTCGATTGGGCTTTGATCTTCCTGATCGTCAAGCTTTGGCACATGCAGCATTGCAGAAAGGCTATCAAACACAGTTTCTTTTAAGTACAGGCATTTGCTATCAAAACGACCACAACGAACTCATTGACCGTTATGCCAATCGCGTCATCTTTCCTTGGGTGGGGGTAAGTGGTAAGATTGTTGGCTTTGGGGGGCGTGTGTTGGATGCACGAACGAAGGGCGTTAACCAAAAATATGTCAATTCGCCCGATAGTGAAATCTATCATAAAGATCATGAACTCTATGGTATATATCAAGCAAAGCGTGCCATAGCCAAGGAAGATAATGTTTATATGGTAGAAGGCTATACCGACGTTATTTCTATGCACCAATGTGGTATAGAAAATGTGGTGGCCAATTCTGGAACGGCACTCAGCGTGCACCAGATACAGATGTTACATCGCTTTACCAACAACATTACGTTGCTGTATGATGGTGATGCTGCAGGCATTCATGCTGCGTTGCGAGGCACCGATATGTTGTTGTTAGAGGGAATGAATCTTAAAGTGTTGTTGCTACCCAATAATGAAGATCCCGATAGTTTTGCGCGACAGCATACTGCCGAAGAGTTTAAAGCTTATATTGAGACGTATGCTACCGACTTTATACGCTTTAAAACGGCTCTGCTCTTGGATAACGAAACCGACCCACAAAAACGTTCTGAAGCAATCAATTCGATTGTAATGAGTATTTCGATGATACAAAATCCTATTTTGCGTGATACCTATTTACACGATTGTGCACAACGCATCAGTATGAATGAAATGACGCTCATTAATCAGATGAATGCTTTAATTCGTGAACGCAAGGCTTCTGGCTCGATGCAAGTGGCAACGCCTGCCGTTTCTGGCTCGCAACCACTGGAAGCCTCAGTTGCTACACCCAAGCAATCGTTGTCGAGTAGTATTCAGACTGTTTCTGAAGTAGAGAAATTCATTTTGCAATTAATTATCAAATGTGGAAATCGTGTGGTGTTTTCCAATGTCGACGATGGTAATGGCAATGTCATTTCGCTCACGATAGCCGAGTTCATTCAATACAATTTGGGTTGCGATAATCTTTCTTTCAGCAGCGATTTGTTTAATCAGATTTTAAGAGAGGCCGTGGAGAGGGGAGTAGACCGCACCTTTCAAACCGAGCCCTACTTTGTGCACCATAACGATATACAAGTAAGCACTCTGGCAATTGAATTGGCTGAAGAAAAGTTTAAACTCTCAGAAAGTCAACAGGTGAAGGACGATGAAGAGAGTCTGCGCAACCGCGTGCTACATCTCATGCTCGATTTTCGTCGCGATTATGTGGAAAAGCATATAGTTGCCATCAAGGCGCAGATTGCCCAAGCTCATGGCGACCAGCAAATGGAACTCATGGCAGAATATCAAAAATTGATAGCGCGACGTAATAAGTTGGCCAAGGAACTTGGAAGTAACATCATCGTGTAGGCTCACAACAGGCGAACTCTTTCAATAACAATTATGTTCTACATGCATTGGATTTTCATTATTATCTACGTTGCCATTGTTGTTTTAGCATTGTTAGCAGTACTCATGGACAACCGGCAGCCCGCTAAAACAGTGGCGTGGGTGATGGTGTTGACTTTCATTCCCTTTGCAGGTATAGTGATTTATTTTTTCTTTGGGCAGAATTATCGCAAACAGCGTTTTATCAGTCAGCATAGTCTCGATGCACTCACCAAACGCAGTATGCTGGAGTTTGCCGAACAACGCAACCTGCATTTTCCCGAAAAAGCGCAACAACTGATGCACCTTTTTGCTAATCAGAGTATGGCACTGCCATTTAAGGATAATGAAGTTAAAATCTTCACCACTGGCTCAGATTACTTCTTGGCTTTGCTCAAAGCCATCGGGAAAGCCACCGACCACATCCATATCGATACCTATATTTTTGATGACGATGCCTTGGGACAGCTCATTGCCGATGCACTTATCGATAAAGCACACCAGGGAGTAGAAGTACGTATCATTTACGACGATGTGGGATGCTGGAATGTTCACAACCATTTTTTCAATCACCTAAAATCTGAAGGCGTACAGGTGCGTCCATTTATTCCAGTGCGTTTTCCAGCTCTCACAGGCAAGGTGAACTATCGCAACCATCGCAAACTTTGTGTCATTGATGGCGAGGTGGGATTTATTGGTGGAATGAATATTGCCTTGCGCTACATTCGTGGACGACGTGGCGTTTCCTGGCGCGACACCCATTTGCAAGTGCGAGGAGGAATTGTCTATTCGTTGCAGCGTGCCTTCCTCATCGATTGGTATTTTGTCGACCGCACATTGCTTACCGACCATCGTTATTATCCCGAAAACACCCACCATCTATCCAATAATTGTCTGGCGCAACTCGTCACGAGCAGCCCCATACAGCCGTGGCCCGATATCATGCAAGGCTATGTGCGCATTTTGCTCTCTGCACAGCATTATGTCTACATGGAGAGCCCTTATTTTCTGCCCACAGAGCCCATCCTTTTTGCCATTCGCACGGCTGCGCTCTCGGGCGTTGATGTGCGGCTCATGATACCGGCTCGTGGCGATGCGAAATTGGTGGAGTGGGCGTGTCCGTCCTATTTGGCCGACATCATCGAAGCCGGAGCCAAGGTGATGCTCTATCAACCAGGGTTCAACCATTCCAAGTTGCTGGTTTGTGACGATTATTTTGCCACTTGTGGCAGCACGAACATTGATTTTCGCAGCTTTGAAAACAATTTCGAGAGCAATCTCTTTTTCTACGATCGTGCCACAGCCCTGCGCTTTAAAGCCATTTATCTACACGATGAGCAGGCTTGTGTAGACATCGAAACCATTCGCGATTTCACCCATCGTTCGTTCCTTCAGCGCTTGTGGAGTAGCATCGTGCGCTTGCTCAGTCCGCTGCTTTAATCCCCATGGCGTTTGTGTGTTTGTTATTAAAAATGATTGTTCGGGGAGTGACGCTCGTCTGTTTTTGATAAAAATGATTGTTCGGGGAGTGACGCTCGTCTGTTTTTGATAAAAATGATTGTTCGGGGGGTGACGCCCGTCTGTTTTTGATAAAAATGATTGTTCGGGGGGGGTGACGCTCATCTGTTTTTGGTAAAAATGATTGTTCAGCAGGTGCGGAACGCATGTTTTTGATGAAAATGGTTGTTCAGCAGATGCGGAACGCTTGCTTTTGATGAAAATGGTTGTTCAGCAAGTGCGGAACGCTTGTTTTTGATGAAAATGGTTGTTCAGCAAGTGCGGAACGCTTGTTATGGGGAAAAATGACATTTCCTCACCATCAAAGTAAATGTTTTTAAGCCTACTGCACAGCAGTTAGGATTTAAGCCTATGCTAACCACAAGTGCCAACGATTTTTTTATTACCTTTGCAGCCATGATGAATTTAGATTTACTCACAGCAGCCGAGGCCGAGGCCTTGCAGCAGCTGATAAATGGTGCTACACGCGTGGTGCTCACCGGGCACAAAAGTCCCGATGGCGATGCGTTGGGCTCGAGCCTGGGCTGGGCTTTTTATTTACGCCAATTGGGCAAGCAGGTGCAAGTGGTGATGCCCGATGCTTTCCCTGATTTTTTGAAATGGTTGCCTGGAAGCGAAGCTGTTTTGCGCTTCGATAAGCAACCCGAGGCCGTGTCCGAGGCCTTTCGCCAGGTCGATTTGGTGTGTTGTTTGGATTTTGGAGAGCCCCATCGGGTAGAGGCGATGCACACGTTGCTCGAACAAGCCGAGGCACCCTGTGTGGTGATGGACCACCATTTAAATCCCAACATCAAGGCGGCGCAGCTCATCTCCTTCCCCGAACTGAGCAGCACCAGCGAAATCGTCTTTCGTGTCATCCATCAGTTGGGCGGTTTTGAAGCGCTTTCCAAGGCTGCCGCCACGGCCATTTATTGCGGCATGATGACCGACACGGGCGGATTTACCTATAATTCGACGCGTCCTGAGCTTTACACTATCATCGGGTTGCTGCTGACAAAGGGCATCGACAAGGATAAGATTTACCGATGTGTGTTCAACAATTACAGCCAGTCGGCCATTCGCTTCCGCGGCTATCTCATGCATCGCAGCTTGCACGTTTTTGAAGAATATCATGCGGCCTATTATTTGGTAAGTCGCAGAGACATGAAAGATTTTAACTTCATAAAGGGCGATTTAGAGGGATTGGTCAATGAGCCTTTGCGCATCAAGGGCATGCGATTGTCGATTTCGTTGCGCGAAGATGACCGTACGGAACAGCTGATATGGGTAAGTTTGCGGTCGGTAGATGATTTTCCATGCAATGAAATGGCTGCCGAATTTTTCAACGGCGGAGGTCATCTCAATGCCAGTGGCGGTCGGTTACAATGCACATTGACCGAAGCCGAGCAAGTAGTTCATCGTGCTATTCTGAAATATAGTGATAGATTAAAGAATTAAAAAATACATGGTGCAACTCGTTTGTCTGTTATGTTTTTTATAACTTTGTGCCATTCGTTTAAATCGATTTAAAATGAAACATATATCAATCTTACTTCTGGCACTCGCTGGATTGTTGACGCTTGCGGCCTGTGGCGATTCTGAAACCTATGCCGATAAGCGCAAACGCGAGCGTGCCATCATCAATCAGTATCTCATCGACCAGCATATAAAAGTTATCAGTGAGGCGCAATTCAAGGCGCAAGGCTGCACAACGGATACACTGCAACATGAGTTTGTGATGTTCGAAAACTCGGGTGTCTACATGCAAATTATGCGACCTGGTGTGGGAAGTGTGCTCGGGAAAAATGAATCGGCTAACGTTCTTGTACGCTACACAGAGCGCAATCTGCTCACCGATTCTATCACTATGTCTAATGAGTATCCAAATTTCGTAGCGATGGTTGATGTAATGACCATTCGCACACAGTCGGGGACACCTCATGCACAATTCGTCTCTGGTACTTTCAAGGCATTCTATAATACAGAGAAAGTTCCCGATGGCTGGTTGGTTGCCTTACCATATGTGAAACTGGGTGGACTCAATCCAAATGGAGTAGCCAAGGTAAAGCTCATTGTGCCATCTACGCAAGGAACGGCTGTTGCTTCAGGTAATGTTACCCCCAGCTTGTTTACTATTTCTTTTCAACGTGAAAGCTAATTAAAAATAAAATACGATGACATTAATCAAATCAATTTCAGGTATTCGCGGCACCATCGGAGATGGAGCTGGTGATACGCTCAATCCACTTGACATTGTCAAGTTTACGGCAGCTTATGCCACATTTATTAAAAAGCAAAACCATGCTAATAATACCATCGTGGTAGGTAGAGATGCACGCATCTCTGGTGAGATGGTAAAGAATGTAGTCTGTGGAACACTCATGGGTATGGGCTTCGACGTGGTGAACATCGGTTTGGCTACCACGCCCACAACCGAATTGGCGGTGCGCATGTGTCAGGCAGCCGGCGGCATCATTATCACGGCCAGCCACAATCCGCGGCATTGGAATGCGCTGAAGTTGCTCAATCACGAAGGCGAATTTCTGACAGCCGCCAACGGACAAGAGGTGCTCAGTGTGGTACAGCGCGAGGATTTCACCTTTGCCGATGTCGACCATTTGGGTAGCTATCGTGAGGACAACACGTTCAACCAGCGCCACATTGACAGCGTGCTGGCGCTGAAATTAGTCGATGTTGAGGCTATTCGCAAGGCTCATTTCAAGGTGGTTGTCGATGCCATTAATTCTGTCGGCGGCATCATTCTGCCCGAGTTCTTGAAGGCTTTGGGCGTGGAATATACCATTTTGAACGGCGAGCCGAACGGTGATTTTGCCCACAATCCGGAACCTTTGGAGAAGAATCTTAGTAGCATTATGGGCGAAATGAAACGAGGAAAATATGATTTAGGCATCGTGGTCGATCCCGATGTTGATCGCCTGGCTTTCATCTGTGAAGATGGGACTATGTTTGGAGAAGAATATACTTTGGTGGCTGTAGCTGACTATGTTCTGACACACACACCAGGTAATACCGTTTCTAACCTTAGTTCAACACGTGCTTTACGGGATGTTACAGAGAAGCATGGCGGCCATTATGCTGCTTCAGCTGTTGGTGAGGTGAATGTAACAACTAAAATGAAGGCTGAGCATGCCGTGATTGGTGGAGAAGGTAATGGCGGCGTGATTTATCCTGAGAGCCATTATGGTCGTGATGCATTGGTGGGCATTGGATTATTCCTCTCAAGTTTGGCTCAGAAACATTGCACAGTAAGTGCATTACGTGCGACTTTCCCTCACTATTCAATTGCTAAAAATCGCATAGATTTGACACCGTCAACGGATGTTGATGCTATTTTAATGGAGGTGAAGACACTTTATGGTAAAGAAGCTGGTGTACAAGTGACCGATATTGATGGCGTGAAATTAGACTTTCCAGATAAATGGGTGCATTTACGCAAGAGTAACACTGAGCCCATCATTCGTGTCTATAGCGAAGCATCTACCATGGACGAGGCCGATGCACTGGGAAAAAAGCTCATGCAGGTGGTTTATGATATGCAAGAATAATTCCTCTTTCCAATCAAAGAATTATATATTATATAAGGTGCAAGTTCGAAAGAATTTTGCACCTTTTTTGCTATATGTGTGATAGCTGTATATTTTAACTATTGCTATCAGCAAATATAATACTTATAGTTGAATATATTATATAAGGTGCAAGTTCGAAAGAGTTTTGCACCTTTTTTGCTATATGTGTGATAGCTGTATATTTTAACTATTGCTATCAGCAAATATAATACTTATAGTTGATAATATTGATATTTATCATAATATATATTATCTTTATATTTACAAAAGATTGAAATGGTATCTTTTAGTTTCGCATTTGTAAGAGCAAGCTGTTAAGTTGATTTTCATCTTGAATAAGTACTTCACGCGGTTTACTACCTTGTGCAGCTCCTACAATACCAACTTGCTCGAGCTGATCCATCAATCTTCCAGCTCTGTTATAACCAATTGAGAAACGTCGTTGTATCATACTTGTTGATCCTTGTTGTGAGAGGACGACAGCATGAGCAGCCTCTTCAAAAAATGGGTCTAAGTTATTAATATCAGCAGTAGCATTGTTCATTCCACTACCTCCAGTATCTTCAATGGGTTCAGGGAGCTCCATAGGCTCTACTGGTCCAGGTTCGTGTTCAATATAATCGTTGATACGCTCTATTTCAGGCGTATCGACAAAGGCGCACTGCACGCGCACGGGCTCATTGCCATTCAAGAATAACAGGTCGCCCCGTCCTACTAACTGATTAGCGCCAGAACGATCAAGGATTGTGCGTGAATCTATTTGCGAGCTTACCCTAAAAGCCATTCTACCAGGGAAGTTAGCCTTGATATTGCCAGTGATGATTTTCGTCGTTGGTCGCTGTGTTGCAATTACCATATGAATACCTACGGCACGTGCTAACTGAGCTATGCGTGCGATGGGCAGTTCGATTTCTTTGCCAGCTGTCATGATTAAATCACCGAATTCATCGATGATAACCACGATATAAGGCATATAGTTATGCCCTTTAGTAATATCAAGTCGATGGTTTACAAATTTCTCATTATATTCCTTAAGATTTTTTGCACCAGCATTTTTGAGCAAATCATAACGATGATCCATTAAGGCACACAGGCTATTTAATGTTCGAACAACCTTGGTCACATCAGTAATAATAGGCTCTTCGTTGTTCTCTGGCAGGCATGCCATGAAATGATCTGATATCTTGTGATAGATACTAAACTCAACCTTTTTAGGATCAACCAAAACAAACTTCAGCTCATTCGGATGCTTTTTATAGAGTAAAGAGGTAATGATGGCATTTAATCCTACAGATTTTCCCTGTCCAGTAGCACCAGCAACCAATAGATGAGGAATTTTGGCCAAATCTATCATAAACACTTCGTTGGTAATAGTTTTACCTAAAGCTAAAGGTAATTCCATCTTTGTCTCTTTGAATTTTTTAGAATTCAAGATGCTTTCCATTGACACTATCTGTGGCTTTTTGTTGGGGACTTCAATACCTATAGTCCCTTTTCCAGGAATGGGGGCAATGATGCGAATACCCAGTGCCGAAAGACTTAGAGCAATATCATCTTCTAAATTACGAATTTTAGAGATACGGACTCCCTCGGCAGGAGTTATCTCATATAGTGTAATTGTTGGTCCAACAGTAGCTTTTATTTCACGTATGGACACTCCAAAACTATTAAGCACTTCAACAATGCGGGCATTATTAGCCTTAATTTCTTCCATGTCAACAGTGGGTTTATCGACATTGTCATACTTTTTTAATAGGTCAAGGGTCGGTTTCTTATATTTAGTAAATGGTTCAAGAGGATTAATAGGCGTACTAAGCATTTTGTCTATATCCAGAACACCATCAGCCCTCTCCTCTCCTTTTGGAACCTCGATGGTTAGTTTTCCTTCGTTCAAAGTCATTTTATCATCGATTTCATCGTTCTTTTGTAGTTGCATAGGAGACGATAGTTCCTCGTTTTTAAGAGAAAGAATGGGGGTTGTTGCAGATTCAAAATTAGTCAAATCAACAATTGGGGCAGGTAAGTCCTCAGGAAGTCCTTCCTCAATTTGGTCTGTTACATCTTCTTCAACAATACTCTTTTCAGTATCTGTCTGCGACGATAGTATTTCATTTTCGACCTCTTCATCGCTCTTTAAATGATTCGTAACTGTCAATTTCACGCGTGAAGTAACATACTTCACAGGATTCATAACATATCTCACATAAGTAATTGTCTTTGCACTTAGATAGGTAAGAAATGTCAATGCTGTAAAGACTAAAAGGATAATTAAACCAGGTGTCCCAACCATATTTTCTATGGTTTGCATGCAATATAATCCATGTTCACCACCAGGATTGAAAAATAGATTCTGGCATAATGGTGTTAAGAATTTTGTAAACGAGATAGAACACCATTCCATGACAATCATTAGGTAGAAGAACCATTTCCAAAGGTTAGGCTGATAGATCTTCATCAGCTTTAGCCCTGCAAAAATAACAAATATAGGTATGAAAAAAGCTGAAATACCAAAAGTTAATGTGATGAGTTCATACGATAAGATTGCACCGATGGAACCGCATATATTTGTAAATATCCTATTGGAATTCAACCATTCTCCCGTACGCAGACTTTCTAATATACTTTGGTCTTCCTGTCCTGTAAAAAGGAAAGAAACCATTGCTATGAGTAAATACCCCGCGATAAAAAAGAGAATTAACCCAAGAAGAAAATCGGTTTTTTCACTATTTAAAATGTCTTGAAAGCCAACCACCTTTCCCAACGTATTGGATTTTCGGTTAGATTTTTTCTTTCCCATATCTATTCGTTACCTTCAAATTTCTTGCAAAAGTAGCGTAAAAATCCGATATGGGGTGTTCTTTTCATAACTTTTTTTTAATTTTGCAGTGCAGCAAACAAGGAAAATGAAGAAAACTATATATAGTCGATTTGACAAAAAAGCAATAACAGAACTACCACAAGTACTTTTCCCTGGTAGGATTATTACGATTATAAGTGAAAGCGATGCCGAAAAGGCCGTAGACTATTTACTTACTTGTGATATTTTGGGTGTTGATACCGAGACGCGTCCAACTTTTAAAAAAGGGCAACAACATAAAGTTGCCTTATTACAAGTTGCAACGCACGATACTTGCTTTTTGTTTCGATTATCAGATATCGGCCTACCCAAGTCTATTATCCGCCTATTAGAAGACAAACAAATTCCCAAAGTGGGACTTTCCTGGCACGACGACCTTTTATCGCTTAGCAAGCGCGAAAAGTTTACTCCAGGTTATTTCATTGATCTGCAAAATCTTGTTGGGGCAATCGGTATCAAAGATTTGAGTTTGCAAAAGATTTACGCAAACTTGTTCCATCAAAAAATAAGTAAACGGCAACGTCTCACGAACTGGGAGGCCGATATTCTCAACGAAAAACAAAAACTATATGCAGCGACAGATGCATGGACCTGCATCAATCTATATGAAGAAATTGTTAGGCTCACTCGCACGAAAGCCTATCAACTCATTGACACTTCTGAAGACATCGCTGAATAGGATAGATAGAGGAATAAGAGAATGTAGAATAAACAGAATAAAATAGGAGCACAGATACATGTATAAGACAGTCTATCTAAAAGAAGGAAAAGAGGAGTCGCTCAAACGTTTTCATCCCTGGATTTTCTCAGGGGCCATTCACCATCTCGATGAAGAAATCTCTGAGGGTGAAATAGTGCGTGTTGTTACATTTATGGGCGATTTCATCGCTATTGGGCATTACCAAATTGGTTCGATTGCCGTGCGAGTACTCTCTTTCCAGGATGTTCATATTGATGAAACATTTTGGGAATCGCATTTAGGTAGTGCCTTAGCCATGCGAAGAAGTATTGGTGTGGCAGACAATCTGCAAAACAATACTTATAGGCTCGTTCATGGAGAAGGCGACAATCTACCAGGACTGATTATTGATTGTTATGGAAAAACGGCTGTTATGCAAGCGCATAGTGTGGGAATACACAACAATCGGTTTGACATTTGTAAAGCACTCATCAAGATTATGGGCGATAGAATCGAGCAGGTCTATTATAAAAGCGAGACGACCCTCCCCTATAAAGCCGAGTTAGGACAGGAAAATGGATTTATCTATGGTTCTACCGAAGAGGATGTTGCCATCGAAAACGGCCTTAAGTTTCATGTTGATTGGCTAAAAGGACAGAAAACAGGCTTTTTCATTGACCAACGAGAAAACAGAAGTTTATTAGAACACTATGCTAAAGGACGTAGTGTTTTGAACATGTTTTGTTATACGGGAGGGTTTTCTGTTTATGCCATGCGTGGCCAAGCAAAATTGGTACATTCTGTTGATAGCAGTGCTAAAGCTGTTGAACTCACCAATCAGAATATTGCATTGAACTTTTCGCAGGACACACGTCATGAAGCATTTTGTGAAGATGCATTCAAATATTTAGATACGCATAATGACAAATACGATTTGATAGTGCTCGACCCTCCAGCCTTTGCCAAACATCGGTCAACATTGAGAAACGCGCTAAAGGGCTATACTCGCTTGAATGTGAAAGGCTTTCAGCAAATAAAAAGCGGCGGAATTCTTTTCACATTCAGCTGTTCGCAAGTCGTAACGAAGGAGCAATTCCGCAATGCTGTTTTCACGGCTGCTGCACAGGCTGGCCGAAAGGTCAGAATACTTCATCAGTTGCATCAGCCGGCTGACCATCCCATCAACATCTACCATCCTGAGGGTGAGTATCTAAAGGGGCTCGTGTTGTATGTGGAATAGCTATCTTCTGCGCGTAAAAGACTTTATCGAAAGCCAACAGCTACTGCAACACGATGAGCTATATATCGTTGCATTGAGTGGTGGAAGTGACAGCGTTGCACTGTTATGTATGATGCGCGAATTAGGCTATCGCATCGTTGCTGCTCATTGTAATTTTCAATTACGAGGAGCAGAAGCGTACAATGATGAACGATTTTGTGAAACGCTTTGTGCTCAATTTAATATTCCTTTCCACCGCATTCATTTTGACACCAAAACCTATTCGCGGCTCCACCATGTGAGCATTGAAATGGCAGCGCGGGAATTGCGCTATCAATATTTTGACAACTTGCGTGAAGATATAGCCGCAGAAGGCATTTTAGTGGGGCATCATCAAGACGATAGCGTAGAAACAATTTTGATGAATCTCATTCGTGGCACAGGAATAGATGGACTGCTGGGCATACAAGCCAAGAAAGGGTGCATCATCCGTCCACTTTTATGCTTGACACAGAATGAAATCTACGATTATCTAAACACAAAGCATCAAACCTATGTTTTAGACCAAAGTAATCTCATTGATGACGTGGTGCGCAATCGGATTCGCTTAAACATCATTCCATTACTACAGGAAATTAATCCATCGGCAAGTCAAAACATCATGACCACGAGCAAGCGATTATCGCAGGTTTCAGAACTGTTTCAGCAAGCTATTCAGCAAAATATTGAAGCAGTGACAAAAGAAAAGACCGACGATGCTACCCTACTCGACCTTGAGCAATTACAACATCTCACGGCTCAAGAGTACACCCTTTTCTATCTGCTGCGCAATTTCAATTTCTCACCCGAAACTATTGCCCAAATCTCCTCTCATCTGCATGCTCCAACCGGCAAACGATGGCTTTCGAAAACGCATGTTGCCAGCATCAACCGTTCTTATTTAATGATTGAGAAACATTGTGTTACTAATTTGCAACAATCATTGGTAATCCCCGAGGAGGGTAGCTATATTTGGAACTCAAACTTGAAGTTTACATTCACCCAACAGCCAGTCTCATCAACATTCCAACCCAGTCGTGCGGCAAACGAGGCCACTCTCGATGCTGACAAAGTGAAGTTCCCCCTAAAAATTCGTTATGCACGCCAAGGAGACCGCTTTACCCCATTTGGAATGCAAGGAAGCAAATTGCTCAGCGATTTCTTAACCGAGAAAAAGTTCTCGCTCAATAAAAAGCAGCAACAATTGGTCATAGAAGACAGCACTGGGAGGTTGATTTGGATAGTGGGACTGCGCACAAGTCAATATGTATGCACCAATCATCAGACTCGCCAAGTGCTGAGAATTTGTTGCTTCCATGCCGATTAAAGTGTTCTTCAATGTGTCCTGCGAACGCCATATCGAATCTAAAACAGACGTTCCCGACCCCAAGAACGAACAAAATGATTTAAAAACGTTGTTCCCGACCTCGGGAACAGCTGAAAATGACAAAAATCATCGTTCCCGAGGTCGGGAACACGCAAAAATGAGAAAAACAGCTGTTCCCGATGTTGGGAACACGCAAAAACATCAAAAATGATTGTTCCCAACATTGGGAAGCCCCAAAAATGAGAAAAACACGTGTTCCCAAAGTTGGGAACACGTGTTTTGTATCCTTTACAGGGCATCATGACAGAAAATATTAAAGCTGATGCGCCCATTCTAAATTTATTTTACTATATTTGCAGCCGCATTCTTACATTTAATAAATTATATGATGGAGTTTACAGCGAAACAAATTGCCCAGTTTATTCAAGGTAAGATTGAGGGCGATGAAAATGCTAAGGTTAATACATTTGCAAAAATAGAGGAAGGTGTTCCTGGCGCTATATCTTTTTTAGCCAGCCCAAAATACACACACTACATATACGAAACGCAATCGACAATCATTCTTGTCGATGAAACAATTGCTATTGAAAAGCCCGTTAAAGCCGTATTGATTAGAGTAAAAAATGCGCGCGATTGTGTGGCAAAACTATTGCAATTGTATGATGCTGCTGTCCATCCCAAGAAACAGGGTATTAGCGAATTGGCATTTATTGCGCCTTCGGCAAAAATTGGGAAGGACGTTTATATAGGCCCCTTCGCTTTTATTGGTGAGAACACAATCGTTGGTGATGAATGCCAGATTTATCCAAATGCAACGATTGGCGACAATGTTGCAATCGGTAATGCCTGCACTATCTACCCCAATGTGACTATCTATGCAGGCTGCCGATTAGGAAACCGCGTGACTCTTCATGCCGGAGCAGTTATCGGAGCCGATGGATTTGGGTTTGCTCCCAATGGAACTGATGGTTACGACAAGATACCACAAATTGGAATTGTAGAGATTGAAGATGATGTTGAAATTGGCGCAAACACATGTGTTGACCGCTCGACCATGGGCAGCACGAAGATACATCAAGGAGTAAAATTAGACAACCTTGTGCAAATTGCTCATAACGTAGAAGTGGGAGCTAACACGGTAATGTCCGCACAAGTGGGCATTGCAGGAAGCACAAAAGTGGGACAATGGTGTATGTTTGGCGGTCAAGTTGGCGTTGCAGGACACATTGAGATAGGCGACAAAGTGTTTCTTGGTGCACAGAGCGGTGTACCCGGCAGTATCAAATCGAATCAGATGCTCATAGGCACGCCTCCTATGGAACAACGCCCCTACTTCAAATCACAGGCAATATTTCAACGACTTCCAGAAATCTATCAAGAACTCAACGCATTGAAAAAGGAAGTTGCGCAATTAAAAGAAAACAGAAAATAAATATGGAAGCTAAAAAGCAAACGACACTCAAAGGCAGTTTTTCTCTCTTTGGCAAGGGACTACACACAGGATTGAGTCTTACGGTTACTTTCAACCCTGCCCCAGAGAATACAGGATATAAAATCCAGCGTATAGATTTAGAAGGACAGCCTATAATTGATGCAGTTGCTGAGAATGTTGTTGATACGCAACGGGGCACAGTCTTAGGCAAAGGCGATGTTAAAGTCTCAACGATTGAGCATGGTATGGCTGCGCTTTATGCATCGGGTATAGATAATTGTTTGATACAAGTTAATGGACCTGAATTTCCTATTCTTGATGGCTCGGCAACGATGTTTATAGACCATATTAAAAAGGTCGGTATTCAAGAGCAAAATGCATCGAAAGATTATTATGTCATTCGCCATAAGATTGAGGTAAAAGATGAAAATACGGGTTCTGTCATTACCATACTTCCTGATGACCAATTTAGTTTGACAGCCATGTGCTCGTTCAATTCTAAATTCATCAATAGCCAATTTGCTACACTTGAGGATATGTCGACTTTTGACACCGAGATTGCGGCAGCGCGTACCTTTGTCTTCGTGAGAGACATCATGCCCTTGTTGGAAGCCAATCTCATTAAGGGCGGCGATTTAGACAATGCCATTGTTATTTATGAGAAGGAAGTGAGCCAGGAGAATTTGAATCAATTAGCAGATATCCTCAAAGTTCCTCATATTGATGCAAAGAAAATTGGTTATATCCAGCATAAACCCCTCATGTGGGAAAATGAATGTACGCGTCACAAATTGTTAGATATCATTGGTGATATGGCCTTAATCGGTCGCCCTATCAAGGGAAGGATTGTTGCTACCCGCCCTGGTCACACGATAAATAACAAATTTGCACGCCTCATGCGAAAGGAAATTCGCAAACACGAGGTGCAAGCGCCCATCTATGACCCCAACGAGGCTCCTATTTTAGATAATAGGCGGATTAGAGAGTTACTTCCTCATCGGTATCCGATGCAGTTGGTTGATAAAGTTACAGCAATGGGACCAACCAGCATTGTTGGCATTAAAAATGTAACCGCCAATGAACCTTTCTTCCAAGGTCATTTTCCAACAGAGCCTGTAATGCCGGGCGTTTTACAAATTGAAGCTATGGCACAATGTGGCGGATTATTGGTATTAAGCCAATTAGAAGACCCAGAAAAGTATTCTACTTATTTCCTAAAGATTGACGACGTGAAGTTTAGACAAAAGGTTGTCCCTGGGGATACGCTATTATTTAAAGTAGAGTTATTGGGTCCTGTACGTCATGGCATCAGCTCTATGAAAGGCTATGTGTTCGTTGGTGACCAGATTGTTTCAGAGGCCACATTTACTGCGCAGATTGCAAAAAATAAATAATGCATAAGAAATATGAATCAGATTAGTCCTTTAGCTTTCGTTCATCCTGAAGCACAATTAGGCGATAATAATATCATAGGTCCTTTTTGCTATATTGACAGAGATACTGTTATTGGCAATAACAATAACTTCCAGAATAGTGTAACAATCCATATTGGAGCACGCATTGGCGACAATAACGAAATTTTTCCTGGTGCGAGCATTTCAACCAAACCGCAAGATTTAAAATTTAAAGGTGAGGCTTCGACTTGTGAAATAGGAAATAACAATAGTATTAGAGAAAATGTTACCATCTCCCGCGGAACAGCCTCTAAAGGTAAAACGACGGTTGGTAACAACTGCCTGCTGATGGAAAACATGCATATTGCGCATGACTGCGTTATTGGTAATAATTGTATTGTAGGCAATTCGACAAAGTTTGCGGGTGAAGTTACCGTTGAGGATAATGCCATTGTGAGTGCCGCCGTACTTACCCATCAATTCTGTAAGATAGGTGGTTATGTCATGGTACAAGGTGGATGCCGATTTAGTCAGGATATTCCTCCCTACATTATTGCGGGTAAAGAGCCCACACACTATTGTGGAATTAATTTAGTGGGACTTCGTAGGCGTGGATTTAGTAATGAAACAATAGAACACATTCATGAGGCCTATCGCCTACTCTATTCAAAAGGAGTATTGAAAGAAGGAATTGAGGCGATTAGAAGTAATTTGGAAATAACGCCAGAAATCCAATACATCATTGATTTTGTTGAGAATTCAAAGCGCGGAATTATACGTTGATGCCAACACTGATTGTCCTTGTCGGTCCTACAGGTGTGGGCAAAACAGCTGTGAGCCTCCAGATTGCACAACATCTAAACACTCCGATTATCAATGTTGACTCGCGTCAGCTCTATCGAGAGATTCCCATTGGAACAGCAGCTCCCACGGCGATAGAACAATATATGGTTAAACATTATTTTGTGGGAACACAATCAATTAACGATTATTATAGTGCTGCAAAATTTGAGGCCGAAGCATTGCTTGTTGCACAGACTTACTTTGAAGGTGGTGAAAAAATACTACTTGCTTCAGGGGGTAGCATGCTTTATATTGATGCGCTGTGCAAGGGCATCGACGACATTCCAACTATTAACGCGGAAACTCGTGAGTTACTGCGCCAGAAGCTAATTCATCAAGGATTGGCTGAATTAACGAGAGAGCTCAAGCTGTTAGATCCAGAATATTATGAGCTTGTGGACAAGAAAAATCCAAGGCGTATTGTGCATGCTTTAGAAATCTGCTATATGACTGGGTGTACATTCTCTTCCTTTCGAAAACGAACAAAGAAGGAACGCCCGTTTAACATACTCAAGATAGGATTAAATCGCGACCGTGAAGAAATGTATGCACGCATCAATCAACGCGTGTTAGAAATGGT
The DNA here is from genome assembly GCF_000599605.1 of Prevotella sp. HJM029. Taxonomy (GTDB): domain Bacteria; phylum Bacteroidota; class Bacteroidia; order Bacteroidales; family Bacteroidaceae; genus Prevotella. The sequence goes on from NZ_AZHT01000080.1 coordinate 28,924, forward strand.
TCGAAACGGACTTTTTGATGAAGCGCTCGCCGTTTATTCACATCGTAATAAAAATGCCCTTAACACCGTTGGATATAAAGAATCTTTCTTGTATCTTGATGGGCTTATCACTCGTGAAGAAGCTATTCGGCAGATTCAATCCCATACGCGTGAATATATGCGTAAGCAACTTACTTGGTTTAAGAGAGACAAAGATATTCGATGGTTTCATCCCGATAACATACAAGAAATTTTAAAATACATCGACAAGAATAGCTAAGCTACAATAAATTTGCTATTTTTGCATAAACAAAAAGAAAAGATTGGCGCATGGATAAAATAAAACAATTTTTCAGTTGGTGTATCAAGCATATACGTGGCTTTTGGCCGTGGTATAAGTCACTCTATCAAGACAAAGCTTGGTATACGAAGGCACTCATAGGTTTTTGCTCATTCCTTATTTCATTTATTGTTTACTTGGGCATGGTCGACATGAATTTCCTCTGGCTTTTTGGAAAATCGCCAGGCTACTTCTCTGGAATTATGGATCCACAGACCAGTGAGGCTTCAGAAATCTATAGTGCAGACGGAAAATTGATTGGTAAGTTCTTCAATGAAAACAGAACGCCAGTAAAATACGAGGAAGTAAATCCCATATTCTTCAAAGAGCTCATCGACACAGAAGACGAGCGATTCTACAAGCATTTTGGCATTGACCCCATTGGCCTATTTGCTGCTATGAAAGATGCTGTGGTGCATCGCGGTGGACGTGGCGCATCTACCATCACACAGCAATTAGCCAAAAATATGTTCCGTGTACGCTCACAATATTCAACAGGACTTCTTGGCAAGATTCCTGGGCTGAAGATTTTAATTGTAAAGAGCAAAGAATGGATTATTGCCACTAAATTAGAAACCGTTTATTCGAAGAAAGAAATCATTACAATGTATGCCAACACCGTTGATTTCGGTAACAATTCGTTTGGCATCAAGACGGCGGCCAAGACCTATTTCAACACCACACCACACGACTTGACTGCCGAGCAGGCTGCCGTGTTAGTGGGTATGCTAAAGGCCACATCCTATTACAATCCCAAGAATAATCCCAAGAACTCACTGGCGCGTCGTAATGTTGTTTTAGACAACCTCTACCATCATGGCGACATCTCGCGTCAGGTGTGTGACTCGCTGAAGAATATTCCTATCAAGCTCGACTTCAAGGTAGAAGAAAACTATGACGGGCAAGCTAAATATTTCCGTGAGGCTATTGCCAATTATCTCAAAGAATGGTGTCAAGATAACGGCTACGACTTATATTCAAGCGGTCTGAAAATCTACACCACTATCGACACGCGCATGCAAAAATATGCTGAAGAAGCGGCGCGCAAACAGATGAAGCAGGTGCAGCAAAATTTCAACAACCACTGGAGCATCTATCGTAATCAGTCTACCAACTGGCTCAGACAAGAACCATGGCAAGATGAAAATCATAAGGTTATTCCCAACTTTATTCAGCAAATTGCCGAGCGGCAGCCCTTCTACAAGGCTTTACTTGCCAAATATCCCAACAATATCGACTCGGTCAACTACTATTACAAAGAGTGGAAACATCCAGTGAAGCTCTTCGATTATGACAAGGGAACCATCGTGAAGGAGATGACATCAGAGGACTCCATTAAATATATGACCACCTTCATGCATTGTGCATTCCTTGCTATGGAGCCTCAGACTGGTGCAGTGAAAGCATGGGTAGGTGATATTGATTTCAACTCGTGGAAATATGACAAGGTAACGGCCATGCGGCAGCCTGGCTCAACATTTAAGCTGTTTGTCTACACCGAGGCTATGAACCAAGGGCTCACTCCTTGTGACAAGCGCCGCGACGAATATATCTCAATGCAGGTCTTCGACAAGAAAAAAAATCAAGAAGTAACCTGGACACCTGGCAATGCTAACGGCTCATTTAGCGGAGACTCCATTCCACTGAAAGGTGCCTTTGCGCGAAGCATCAACTCCATAGCTGTGCGCTTAGGACAGGAAATGGGCATCCCGAGAATCATCGAAACAGCCAAGCGCATGGGCATCACTAGTCCACTCGACAATGCGCCATCGTTAGCCTTAGGATCGAGTGACGTCAGCCTATTAGAAATGGTTAATGCCTATTGTGTCATTGCAGACAATGGACGCCATCACGATCCTGTACTTGTGACGCGCATCGTCGACAAAGATGGTAACGAGGTGTATGTTGGTCCCACAAAGAGCGAAATGGTCATCCCCTATAAGAGTGCCTTCCTCATGCAACAAATGTTGCAAGGCGGATTAAAAGAGCCAGGCGGAACCTCACAATCGCTATGGGGCTACGTGGGCAACTATCGTGACACCGAGTTTGGCGGAAAGACTGGAACGAGCAACAACCACTCTGATGCATGGTTTATGGGCGTGAGTCCAAAATTGGTTGTTGGAGCATGGGTTGGTGGTGAATATCGCTGCATTCACTTCCGCACTGGTGCCCTCGGACAAGGTGCGCGCACGGCATTGCCCATCTGCGGCTATTTCCTACAGGCACTATTCAAAGACCCAGCCTTCAAGCAATATCACGGCAAATTTGATAAGCCACATGACTCCGACATCACAAGTGATATGTATCTATGCCCCAGCTATTATCAGGCTGCAAAGCGCGACACCACGGCTACCGATAGCACAGTTGTCGAAGAAGAGGTGATGCTCGACGAAGACGGCAACCCTGTAAATGGAAATGGAGCTGAAGCTGGTGAGAGTGTCAATAAAGAGTCGAAAGAGGGACACGAAAAAGCCAGCAAAGAGATGTTCAAACCGCAAGAAGGTAAAAAAGAAAAGAAACGGAAAGGAACAGAGCAGCAAGTGAATTTAGACGATATCTAAGTCGATAACATAAGCATCATGCAGCGGATGAACAGGTAGTGTAATTTCAACTGTGTCAAGGCTCTAACCCTTTATATTTCACCTCATATGGATGACACGATTTT
>NZ_AZHT01000081.1 GCF_000599605.1 Prevotella sp. HJM029
TTGCTTCTCGTGAAGCCCACGAGAAGCAAGAGGTCTACTTTGCAACGATACTCAATGATGATGGCAGCCCCTACTGTGCTATTGAGTCCAATGTGGGATACTTTGGTCTCAATTTTCTACAGAGCAATTACACTCATTACTTGACTTTTCAGTATCAAGAGGAACGCAACCAGAATGGCAAGCTATTTCTGACAGCAATTTTCTTATATGAATGCAACCCAGGCACAGATAAAAGGATCAGACGTATAGACTTCTCATATACCCACCAAGGAGGATTCTCGACAGTCATCTACCAAGGTGTGATGATTGAGGGCACTTATGAGGAAATCACAGCAGAGCATCCACCCATCTCAAAAGAGGAGCTAGAGAAGCTTTGGGTTGATTACCCCAAGTTCGGTGAATATGACCAACTCATACGTTTGGATCGCATTCCTTTGCAGGCTCGGGAACGTATTCTTGAGTATACGGACAAGGAGTTTCCAGCATTTAGGCAGTATCTCCAGCGAGACATCGCACGCTATCAACAGACTAAGAAGT
>NZ_AZHT01000082.1 GCF_000599605.1 Prevotella sp. HJM029
CGAGGGTTTGTTTTCTTCTTGTACTACGTAAATCTGTTTTTCGATAAAGCGAGAAAAAGGAAGCCGGGCTATGAGAGAAGCCCAGGATCTTGGACAGACACTGGGCCCGGAAATTAGTCCTATAGCTCAGTTGGTTAGAGCGCCACACTGATAATGTGGAGGTCGGCAGTTCAAGTCTGCCTGGGACTACAGCATTCCTTACAGTGGAGTGGGAAGTTCTTTTGCAGGAAATGTTGCAGGAGAGATTTTTGTTTTCTTCATCTGTATTTAAACTGGGGGATTAGCTCAGCTGGCTAGAGCACCTGCTTTGCAAGCAGGGGGTCAACGGTTCGAATCCGTTATTCTCCACACTCGATATGCCCTTGCACTATTTATGTTGGTAGGGAATTATTATCGAATCGATCTTTGACATATTGACACAAGCAAAACTGTAAAGTAAACTAAGTTCAAACTTAGAAATGATCATTTTATGGCTTTATCGCCATCAGAAATGAGATTTCACTTAACAGCTGAAAGTATGAGCGAGTCATTTCTTTTTTTTTAGAAGAGAGATGGCGCGAATTGAAGAAAGTAAGTAAGGGCGTATGGTGGATGCCTAGGCTCACAGAGGCGATGAAGGACGTGATAAGCTGCGATAAGCTTCGGGTAGGTGCAAATAACCTTTGATCCGAAGATTTCCGAATGGGACAACCTGTTTGTTTGAAGAACAAACACTTACGTTAAATCGTAAGGGCTAACCCAGGGAACTGAAACATCTTAGTACCTGGAGGAAGAGAAAATAAATAATGATTCCCTTAGTAGTGGCGAGCGAAGAGGGAAGAGCCCAAACCGTGACTGTGGCAACGCAGCTGCGGGGTAGTAGGACCGCGATATTGTATGCATGCAGCGAGCAGAATCCTCTGGAAAGAGGTACCATAGCGGGTGAAAGTCCCTTATGCGAAGCTAATTGCAACATAGCGGTATCCTGAGTAGCGCGGAGCACGAGTAATTCTGCGTGAATCAGCCGGGACCATCCGGTAAGGCTAAATACTCCTGTGAGACCGATAGTGAACCAGTACTGTGAAGGAAAGGTGAAAAGCACTTCGATAAGAAGAGTGAAAAAGTTCCTGAAACCATACGCCTACAAGCGGTCGGAGCTGCTTTATGCAGTGACGGCGTGCCTTTTGCATAATGAACCTACGAGTTACCATCTCTGGCAAGGTTAAGAGTAATGATACTCCCAGCCGTAGTGAAAGCGAGCCTGAACAGGGCGTTTAAGTCAGAGGGGGTAGACGCGAAACCAAGTGATCTACACTTGACCAGGTTGAAGTTCCGGTAACACGGAATGGAGGACCGCACCAATAAGCGTTGAAAAGCTTCTGGATGAGTTGAGTGTAGGAGTGAAAGGCCAATCAAACTTGGAGATAGCTCGTACTCCCCGAAAGGCATTTAGGTGCCGCGTGTGGTGATCTCCGTGAGAGGTAGAGCGACCGATAGGTCAAGAGGGCTTCACCGCCTATCGAGACCTGACGAACTCCGAATGCTCACGGACTGCAGCCATGCAGTAAGGGGGCGGGTGCTAAGGTCCGTCCCCGAGAGGAGAAGAATCCAGACCGCCGTCTAAGGCCCCGAAATTCTGTCTAAGTTAGTCTAACGAAGTCTGGTCCCCATGACAGCTAGGATGTTGGCTTGGAAGCAGCCATTCATTCAAAGAGTGCGTAACAGCTCACTAGTCGAGGGTCCGGGCATGGATAATAATCGGGTATAAGGCAGATGCCGAAGGCGCGGGATAGTAATGATAAAAGTATCGGTAGGGGAGCATTCCATGTGCGTAGAATGGTGAAGATAACTGATCCTGGAGCGCATGGAAAAGCAAATGTAGGTATAAGTAACGATAAAAGGGGTGAGATTCCCCTTCGCCGTAAGTCTAAGGTTTCCCGGGCAATGCCAATCAGCCCGGGGTAAGTCGGGTCCTAAGTCTCAGCCGAATGGTGAGGGCGATGGCAGAAACGGTTAATATTCCGTTACTACCTTTAGGAGCGATGTGGAGACGGAG
>NZ_AZHT01000083.1 GCF_000599605.1 Prevotella sp. HJM029
TACAAGCAATGAAGGCTATTGGAGAACGAAACTATAATAATGAGTGGGAAAGCGCAATTAGTGTAATACTTAGCAAATATCCAGAAGATGAGACCATGTCTGATGATCTAAAGGTCATGCCTACATGGATACGGCGAAACATAATAAAAATTTTAAGCAAAAACAATCATGAGTAGTTGGCAAAATCATAGTAGTGACGAACGAATAGCAATGATACAAACTGTAGGCCAGGATCATAATATCGAAGATAATGCCGTAGAGAAAGATTGGTGGGTGACGGTAGTTCTCAAAGCTTTGTTCAATACATCTTGTGGGAAATGGCTTCTTTTCAAGGGGGGAACTTCGTTGAGTAAAGGATGGAATCTCATCAATCGATTCAGTGAAGATATAGACATTTCCATTGGCAGGAACTTCTTTGAGGACGTCCTTAACTTGCCATTTGCAAAGTGCGAGAACAACAATCAGGTGAAGAAACTAAGAAAAACATCACGGGATTATATTCATGGGACTCTCTCTGCAGAACTGGATGCAGAACTCTTTAAATTGGGGATCAAAGGGTATACTATTCAGAATGAAACAATAGCTGGGGTACCTCCAAGACCTATAGACCATGATAGTGATCCGACTGTAATTTT
>NZ_AZHT01000084.1 GCF_000599605.1 Prevotella sp. HJM029
GCGTATTCGTAATGCTGGCATCAATAATGGCGCCACGCTTTACAATGATTCCTTTAGCTTCCAATTGCCTGTTAAACTCCTCAAGAAGCGTATCATACAAATCCGCTTCAACAAGAATATTGCGAAAACGGCACACAGTTGTACTATCAGGAACAATATCTTCCATGCCAAGACCTGCAAGGCGACTAAAAGACAAGCGGTCGTTAACCTGCTCTTCAACTTCTCTGCCACTCAGACCATACCAGGTGCGGAGTAATTCAATCTTGAATAAAACAAGGCTGTCATAGCTGGGTCGGCCAGTAGACTTATAGCCTTTTGTATAAGCCACTTCTATTATAGCACGAATAGGTCCCCAATCAATGACTGTATTTATTTGTGAAAAGAATGTCTGCTTGACCTTTCTTTGCCCAAGGAATAGGTCAGCAAAACTTGGAGATGATAACTTTTGTTTCATACGATAAAGGTACAAAGAATATTTAAGAATGACAAATTGTAGAAGGAGTTTTGCAGAGGTCTCAAATCATTATTTCTGTCCCTCTGAATTAGAAAAGGCTATCGATGGGTGGGTGAAATATTATAATGAGAGAAGATTTCATGAATCGTTGGAAAATCTCACACCCAAAGACGTATATTTAGGACAAGGGGAGAAAATTAAAAAGATAAGAGAAATTATAAAGCAAAAATCAATCAACAAAAGAATTTTTGATAATAAAACAATGAAATATCAGAGTAAATAACTATATTTGCAGTTATGCACTTTTGTTTGACAACGTACATAATATGAGCAATTATTCAGGAAAACTACAGCAGTTATTATCTTTGCTGACCTGTGTTCTGCTGGTTATAGCAGTCAGTATCCGTAGAGACGGAAAGGTCGTAGGACATGAATTGAAGCAGCAACAGGCTGATTCGACAAAGACAGAGACAATGGTTGTCCTTGAAGATGGTTCGATACGGCTGAATACTACGGAACTTGGTAAGGACATCATAGGCTATGGAGGAATCGTTCCCTTGGAGATTACCTTGGAAAATGGTAAGGTAAAGAGTGTCAAGGCACTTGAAAATTCAGAGACACCCGACTTCTTTAAGGAGGCTTCAGCACTTCTTACCAAGTGGAACGGACATACTGTTGAAGAGGCACAGAAACTGAAAGTGGATGCTGTATCAGGTGCAACATTCTCGTCAAAGGCTATCATTGGCAACGTGCAACGTGGTCTTCAGTATGCTGCAAAGAATCCTGTACAGGATTCAATATGGGTGGAGATGGACTTCTCAAGCAAGGCTATAGCAGGACTGATAGTAGTACTTTTGGCTGCCATCGTACCGCTCTTTGTCAAGGATAGACGATACAGAATAAGCCAACAGATACTCAATGTGATAGTATTAGGCTTCTGGTGTGGCTCGTTCCTGAACTTTACATCAATGGTTAGTTATATGTCAAATGGTATGAATGTGCTGACACTAATAGTACCCGTCATTATGCTTATCACCGCATTTGTGTATCCACTCTTTGGGAAGAAATCATATTATTGTACGCACGTATGTCCGTTTGGTTCGCTGCAAGAGCTTGCTGGGAAATGTGTAGGCTATAAAATCAAAATGAAACCAAAGACGGCTAAACGTTTAGATATGTTCCGACAGCTGCTGTGGGCAGTCCTTATGCTATGTCTGTGGACAGGTGTATGGTTCGATTGGATTGATTATGAGCCATTCTCTGCTTTTGTTTTCCAGTCTGCCTCATGGGTAGTTATCGTTATTGCTGTCGTCTTTGTGGCACTCTCCATGGTGATTGTGCGACCTTACTGTCGCTTTGTTTGCCCAACAGGTTCGCTCTTTAAATATAGTCAACAGTCAACTTCAAAAAACAAGAAATAACCGATATGAAGATTTCAATGATTATCAATGCAGTGCCTGCCATTGCACTTGTATTCCTTAGTTATAAACTTGCTGTAACTGAGAATGACAAAGGTAAGGAACAAGATAGCTCTGAAGTAGTACTCAATACGATTCTCAAGCGTACATCTATCCGCTCTTATGAGAACAAAACTATTGAAAAGGAGAAGATAGAAAAACTGCTTCGTGCAGGAATGGCTGCCCCAACAGCTATGAATAAACAGCCTTGGCATTTTGTCGTTGTTACGGATAAAGGGCAGCTACAAAAGCTTTCTGAGGCTAACCCCTATGCTGCTATGGCTGCAAAGGCTCCACTGGCTATCGTCGTTTGTGGTGATATGAACAAGGCAGCTGAAGGTAATGCACGTGAGTTCTGGATTCAGGATTGCTCTGCAGCAACAGAGAATATTCTTTTAGCTGCTACAGGAATGGGACTTGGAGCCGTGTGGACGGGTACCTATCCTTCAAAAGAACGTTGTGCTGACGTAGCTAAAGTACTCGGACTCCCAGAGTCGTTAATTCCACTGAACACGATCGTTATTGGTTATCCTGATGCTGATGTAAGTCCGAAGGATAAATGGAATACGGAGAATATTTCATACAATACCTATGGTGAGGAGTAATAAGCGAAAGATATAAAAGCAATTTAAATAAAACAATAAATATGAAGAAACTAATTATTGCATCCTTAGGAATGATGCTCGCAATGAATATGGATGCTGCAAAGAAACCTAAGACAAACGCTCTGCAATTTAATCCAGAGAGTGGAGTGAAGGCATCGTTGACAATGCCTGATGGCAAAGTGGTGAACTACACGGCTTATAACAAGCTTTATTTTGTTACCAACGTAGAGGATTCTACCTATCAGTATATGAATATCTTTGTACCAGAAGGGGCTAATGAGCAGACACCTATCTTCCTCCGCACCTACGTGGGGGGCTATATGCCAAGTCAGGCTGGTAACCCACAAGCACAGGATGCCAGCGGGCGCGCTTTGGATGAGGGCTATGTTCTCGTCATTCCCGGTAGCCGTGGCCGTACTTCTACCGTAAAGAAAGGAAAGAAGACGGTTTATACTGGTCGTGCTCCAAAGGCGCTACTCGACTTAAAAGCGGCTATCCGTTACCTGCGTCACTTTGACAACTTGATACCGGGTAATACGGAGAAGATTATTACTGACGGTACAAGTGCAGGTGGAGCGATGTCGAGTTTGATGGGTGCAACAGGCAACAACCCTGCCTATGAGCCACTGCTCAAGGCTATGGGCGCAGCTGATGGTCGTGATGATGTCTTTGCGAGTGTGTGCTATTGCCCAATTACCGACCTCGATCATGCTGATATGGCATACGAATGGCTGTATGGCAATACCGATAGTCGCAAGAGCCTCGCTGCAAGTAAGCAGACATTAATCAAGGAATTGGCAGCACAGTTCCCATCTTATATTAACTCACTCGGCTTGAAAAAGACAGATGGTACATTGCTCAATGCCGACAACTATCTTGACTATATCAAGCAGATTATCATCCGTAGTGCGCAGGATGCTAAAGATGCAGGTGCAGACATCCCTGATTCTATCGGTTTTACATTCAGCAGTGAGGCAGCTTTTCAGGCTCCTATCAATGGCGGTGTAGGTATGGCACGTCCTGCAGGAATGGGTGGCGGTATGCCTCCGATGATGATGGGTGGCGGAAAAAGGGTTGGTGAATATATAACAGACCTTGATATGAGCAAGTATCTTAATTACGTAGTAAGTACGCAAGCACTTAAGGGTGTACCATCTTTTGACAGCTACAACGTGGACGGAGCAGCTGCAAGTGGCGAGAATGGTGAGTTTGGAAACGAGCAAGGTTCTGATGTTAACTTTACTGCATGGGCTACTGCAAAGACCGGCAGCACATTGTCTGACGAGGTGAAGGAGAATGTTCGCCTGCTGAACCCTATGTATTTCATCGGTGATGCAGCTACCTCTGTTGCTCCTCACTGGTATATCCGACATGGTGCTCGCGACCGTGATACTGCTTTCCCTATCGCTATCAATCTGGCAACAAAACTGCAGAACGCAGGTAAGGATGTAAACTTCAAGCTACCTTGGAACCGTCCTCACAGTGGCGACTATGCCCTGAATGAACTCTTCAGCTGGATAGCTAAGATTGTAAAATAAAACAATGAGCGATAAATATACATTCCTGACCCAGGCGCCTGTCCATCGTGTGATAGGCGCCATGGCTATACCTACCATCATCTCTATACTGCTGACCAGTATGTATAATCTGGTCGACACGTTTTTTGTTGGTAAGATTAATACACAATCCACGGCTGCGGTAGGTATCGTTTTCAGTGTGATGTTTTTCATATAGGCCTTTTCTTTTTTCTTTGGTAATGGTTCGGGCAATTATATTTCCCGTCAGTTGGGTGCTCAGAATACCAAGGATGCAGAGGTGATGGCAAGCACCGGACTTTTCTACACACTGGTATTCTCGCTGATTGTCATGCTACTTGGATGGTTTTTCCTTGAGCCTATCAGCATTCTTTTAGGTAGTACGCCAACAATCCTACCTTATACTCGTCAATATCTGGGCATCAGTCTGCTGGGTACTCCCTTCATCATGGGTGTACGTTGTCAAACAAAAGTGCACAACTGCAAATATATGGGAAACAATTGAATTACCAAGATTAAAACAAAATCCCAATGTTACAAAGATAACAATAATAGATCTTGAGACTATGTTAGAAACAGTTATATTTGCAAGATAAAAAATGGAAAAAATATCATATTCAATAATTTCAAGAGGGGCTATGCTTATAAATTATAGTAACAATGTTGTTAATCTCTCT
>NZ_AZHT01000085.1 GCF_000599605.1 Prevotella sp. HJM029
GAGCGATCTTTGACAAGATTTTCATAGACAGAGAAGTAGTACAAGAAGCGAGTGCTTGTTTTCGAAAGGAGATGAGTGCTTGGGTAAAAGAACGAACCGTCAAGAAGGAAGAGTTATTCTTAAGAAAGGTACAAAAAGACTTCGATAAATTTAGAGGAAGCGTTCTGAATCAGATAGACTCTTGACCTTATTATTTTATGAATAGGGTTGGAATAGATATTTTACAATGGAGAGTTTGATCCTGGCTCAGGATGAACGCTAGCTACAGGCTTAACACATGCAAGTCGAGGGGAAACGATGAGAGAGCTTGCTCTCTTAGGCGTCGACCGGCGCACGGGTGAGTAACGCGTATCCAACCTACCCATTACAGGGGGATAACCTTGCGAAAGTAAGACTAATACCCCATGGCATCTTATGATGACATCATTATAGGATTAAAGATTTATTGGTAATGGATGGGGATGCGTCTGATTAGCTTGTTGGCGGGGTAACGGCCCACCAAGGCTACGATCAGTAGGGGTTCTGAGAGGAAGGTCCCCCACATTGGAACTGAGACACGGTCCAAACTCCTACGGGAGGCAGCAGTGAGGAATATTGGTCAATGGACGAGAGTCTGAACCAGCCAAGTAGCGTGCAGGACGACGGCCCTATGGGTTGTAAACTGCTTTTATAGGGGAATAAAGTGAGCTACGTGTAGTTTATTGCATGTACCCTATGAATAAGGACCGGCTAATTCCGTGCCAGCAGCCGCGGTAATACGGAAGGTTCGGGCGTTATCCGGATTTATTGGGTTTAAAGGGAGCGTAGGCCGTGGATTAAGCGTGTTGTGAAATGTAGATGCTCAACATCTGACTTGCAGCGCGAACTGGTTTACTAGAGTGTGCGCAACGTAGGCGGAATTCGTCGTGTAGCGGTGAAATGCTTAGATATGACGAAGAACTCCGATTGCGAAGGCAGCTTACGGGAGCACAACTGACGCTGAAGCTCGAAGGTGCGGGTATCAAACAGGATTAGATACCCTGGTAGTCCGCACAGTAAACGATGGATGCCCGCTGTTGGTCCATTAGGGTCAGCGGCCAAGCGAAAGCATTAAGCATCCCACCTGGGGAGTACGCCGGCAACGGTGAAACTCAAAGGAATTGACGGGGGCCCGCACAAGCGGAGGAACATGTGGTTTAATTCGATGATACGCGAGGAACCTTACCCGGGCTTGAATTGCAGACGAACGATTCAGAGATGAAGAGGCCCTTCGGGGCGTCTGTGAAGGTGCTGCATGGTTGTCGTCAGCTCGTGCCGTGAGGTGTCGGCTTAAGTGCCATAACGAGCGCAACCCCTTTTCTTAGTTGCCATCAGGTAATGCTGGGCACTCTGGGAATACTGCCACCGTAAGGTGTGAGGAAGGTGGGGATGACGTCAAATCAGCACGGCCCTTACGTCCGGGGCTACACACGTGTTACAATGGCCGGTACAGAAGGCAGGTTGCATGTAAATGCGATCGAATCTTAAAAGCCGGTCCCAGTTCGGACTGAGGTCTGCAACCCGACCTCACGAAGCTGGATTCGCTAGTAATCGCGCATCAGCCATGGCGCGGTGAATACGTTCCCGGGCCTTGTACACACCGCCCGTCAAGCCATGAAAGCCGGGGGTGCCTAAAGTCCGTTACCGCGAGGATCGGCCTAGGGCAAAACTGGTAATTGGGGCTAAGTCGTAACAAGGTAGCCGTACCGGAAGGTGCGGCTGGAACACCTCCTTTCTGGAGCGAATGTTTCCTATAGCGGCGTATGAGTTGACTTGAAAG
>NZ_AZHT01000086.1 GCF_000599605.1 Prevotella sp. HJM029
AACAATCTCAATCAGATAGCCCATCGGCTCAATGCTTTCGGCATTTCTTCACTCAATGAAGAATTGAATGTGCTGAAACAACTTATTCACGAACTCATGAAACGATTGAAACCATGATAGCCAAAATTATTAAAGGAACAAACTTCAGTGGAGTTGTCAATTATATGCTCAGCAAACGCGAAGGTAAAGTCAAGGTTTTACAAGCTAATGGCGTACGCAGTTCTTTACCAAATGACATTGCACACGACTTCAACTTGCAAGCCTCTATGCGTCCGAATGTACAAAAACCAGTTTGTCATACCATACTCTCATTCTCGGCACATGATTCAGAACGACTGACAGATGCAACAATGGTGAAGATTGCCAACGAATATCTTCATAAAATGGGTTATGGCGACACACAGAGCCTTATCGTAAGGCACAGTGACCGCCAGCATCCTCACCTGCACATTTGTATCAATCGCATTGGTAACAATGGCAAAACCATCAGCGATCGCAATGAGAAATACCGCTCCGCAAAGATTTGCCGGGAACTAACTGAGCGTTATGGTCTAACCATTGGCGAAGGAAAGCAAGAGGTAAACCGCTTTCGATTGAGAGGTGAGGATAAATTGCGATATGAAATATTCGATACCATTAAGTCTATATTACCTCAATCTCAGACTTGGAAAGATTTTGTTGCAGGGTTAGAGCAACAAGGTATTACCACTCGTTTCAAAACAAAAGGTAATACCGGTGTTGTACAAGGAATCACCTTTGAAAAAGACGGATGTAGTTTCAGTGGCTCAAAGATAGACCGAACGTGCTCTTTCTCTCGCCTCAATGCTGAGATAGAACAAAATTCTCACAAACAAGAGAAAACTAATCTACAAAATGAGCCTATGGTAGATTCTGTAGATGAAAGCTATTTCATTACCGACCTATCTGAAGCAATTAGTGAAGTGTTTTCTATGCCTACACCAAGTAATGGCGTAGATATTGATGAACTTCGATTTCAAAAGAAACTCCGCAATAGAGCTAATCGCAAACGTAGAATTTAATCACATCAAATTTATATCAGTATGAATAACGAAATAGCACCTGTTCTCGATATGCTCGAAGAACTCAAGCAAGAATGCAAAGCCATCAGGAAGGCACAGGTAGAACTGCGCACTACTATTGCTGAACAGCTATCTAATCCAAAGGGAGATAGCATTAAAACACAAGAAATCGTGCAAATCCATCTCTCACAAGAAACTCAAAACAAGATCAAGGAACACCAACTTTTTGTTTTGGAGGCACTATCAGAGTCGAGTAAGAAGCTTGACCCAAAGTTTGAAGCCATGCACCAGCTCATCAGCAAGCAACAAAAGCCTGTAGAATTTAAGAACTACTCACTATTTGCAAGCGTACAATTAGCCGAGCGTATGCTGCTCTTATTGGTTTGTGGGCTAGTTATTGTGAGCTGTTGGTTCTTCGGTATGGGAGCCAATAAGCTGCAAACAGCCTCCGATTACGACCTACGTTATCGATATCTGCGTATGCATGGCAAAGCTACCGCTTCAGACTTTACACATCTTGACAGCATATTTTTAACACATCGCAATCCCAAAGCCATTCAGCAGTTGGAGCAGAATGTCTTTGATTACGAGCAAGCCCTGCAACGGCAAGCGGAGTTATTGTTACAACAAGATAAGATTAAACAAGAGCAAAGAGAACTAAAAAAGCAGTTGAATAAATAGCAAACAGTCCAAGAATCTATTTAGTACAGATTCTTGGACTGTCTTCGTTCAGTAGTTTATTTTTCTACTTGCAGATAACTTATTGTTTAGCAACAGAAAATTTCGTATTTTCACTCATCAATTATATAGATTTTCCATATCCAATATTTTCGCCTGTTATTTCACAGCAAATTTCGTCTATAAATTGCTGAAAACATATATCCATAAATTCATTAATTAACCAATTATAATGTCCCGAAAGTAGTTGACTAAATTCCTGGGGATTGTATCTTACTAATTCACTTAACCAATGCATTAATGCATAAGTAATTACTAGAGGACTACGATTCACAACTCCTTTTACATTTTTCTTAATATACCAGGATGTTTGAAACCCTCTTATATAAAAGAAATTATGTCTGATTTTGTTATGATATTTCACAAGTTTCTGTATTCTTTCGCTTTCCTTTCTGTGAATATCCCAATCAAATCTCTTTTTTACCCTAAAAATAACAGCTTCTGTATCCTTAGTTTTTTCGAAAGTTTTCGGTATATTTCTTAATGCATTACCATTTGAATATGCGTCATCGACAGTGAATTGAATATAAGCTTTTTTATGCGGTTTATTTAATTTGAAAACTATGTTTTCTATAGGAATAAATAGCTCAGTTTTTTTAGAACAAGTAATACTAAACGTACGATGAATAGCTGGCAGATTTCGAAGGAGATCCAACACTTTGATCCTTTCTTTATTTGTACTATCTTTTATACAATTAGCAAGTTTGGCTAACACGCCTCCACCTTCAAGAATAATTTCCTTGTTTAAGATACTTTGATTCGAATTACGGTCTGATGAGACCCCGTGGCTGATATTTATTAACGGATCATTATCGTTTTTCAAAGATATAAGTGATTTAGCGGCATTCATACAACAATAGTATGCAATAAGAGGTTTAGATTCTATAGGTAATTCCTTTGCTGCGTTATAGAAATTCATGGCTTGTTTCCAAAAGAATCTAGCATATTGAGTTTTTTCCTTAGGCTGACTAATAAGCCATAGTTCTACATAGGAAAATGGGACTTTAGTAAGCACCCTTTTACTCTTGTAATTAGGAGCGGTATATGCCTTTGCTATACTGAGCTCTACGGAATTTAATTTTATAGTCATATTATTTTATCAATAATGATATCTTCTATCGCAATTTTATTATTTTAGTCTTTCTTTAATATATCTACCCCAACGATCTTGGACAATTCTTCCTCAACTTCCTCCACCGTAGGTAATGCAGATTTTAGATTGTCAGGGATTGCTTTTGACAGTTGGTAATCACTAACACCAATTGGTTGGTCATAACCTGAAAGGGCATATTGCGCTACCACCTTATCGCCACCATTGCAGAGGAGCAAGCCGATAGTCTTATTGTCGTGCTCACCACGAAGAGTATCGTCCACTACATTGATGTAGAAGTTAAGTTGCCCCATATATTCAGGCTTGAAAGGTGTGGCTTTAAGTTCGATAACAACGTATGCATGTAGTTGGATGTTATAGAGAATAAGGTCAGCATAAAAATCAGAATCGCCCACTTCAAAATGCTTCTGCTGTGCAACAAATGCAAAGCCACTGCCCATTTCCAGAAGATATTTGGTAATATGCGAAACCAATTGCCGTTCAATGTCTCGTTCTGCCATTTTATCTGCCTGTCCCATCATGTCAAAGATGTAAGGGTCCTTCATCAGATAGTTGGCAAGGTCGCTTTGCGGTTTGGGTAATCGCACAGAGAAGTTGCTCACTTTCTTTGCCGTAATCTGCCGAGCGAAAAGGTTTGTTTCAATCTGCATTTGCAGAACATTACTACTCCAACCATTGGCTATCGCCTGCGTGATATACCAATAACGTTCACCCAAAGGCAGCTTGCTATTAAGCAATATAACATGGCTCGCCCAATTAGTGCGAACTACGGCAGACTGCTTAAAAATTTCTTCTATCTGATTTATATCGTGTTGGTAAATGACAGACAGTACTTCTGATACCTCTCCTAATTGTGCAAGAGCTTCTTGCGTAATTATATCTCCTTGATTACCTATAGCTTGAATTTGCGCAAGAGGTTCTTGCGTAAATTGATTGAGTTCGTTTGTAAGTTGTAATACATTATCTACCGAAGGACTATTAAGCTGTTTTTCAACTTTACCCATTTCTAATAGAATCTCCATAGGATAGGCTTTGGCGAATTGACACATATAGATAAGGTTACGAGTGGAATAACCTTTCTTATCAGGGTATTTAGAACGTATCGCCTCGGAAAGATTGTCTATGACTTTGCTTCCCCAACCCTCTTTCTTTTGGAGGTAGAGAATAAAATGCCCTACTTTCCAATAGTGGAAAAGCATATCTGCATTTGCAGAGGCTATCATGCGTACTTGTGTATGCTCGAGGTCGGAACCGATGGCTTGAACAACGAGTGATAAATCTTGTTTCTCTGCTTTATTTATTTCTTGGCTCATATTGTTTCAGTGTTATAATTGATTGAATTTACTCATGGCATTCGCTTTGATGTCGTCCGCAATGTCTATGTATGGTTTCATAGCCTTGTAATCGCTATGCCCAGTCCATTTCATAACTACTTGCGGAGGAATCCCCAATGCAAGTGCATTACAGATAAACGTTCTACGACCAGCGTGTGTTCCAAGTAAGGCATATTTAGGTGTAACTTCATCAATGCGCTCATTACCTTTATAATAAGTTTGACGTATAGGTTCGTCAATATCTGCCAATTCTGCCAACTCTTTAAGATAATCGTTCATCTTTTGATTGGTAATGACAGGCAACACTTTGTTATCTTCAAATGCCACATCCTTGTATTTATCAAGAATTGCTTTACTATGTTTATTCAATTCGATAATCAGGCTATCAGAAGTCTTAACTGTCGTTACCTCAATGTGGTCGCCCTTTATATCACTTCTGCGAAGATTGAACACGTCGGAATAACGCAAACCCGTGAAGCATTGGAAAAGAAATACATCACGCACACGTTCGAGAGCCTGCTTGTTGGAAGGGATTTTGAACTCTCGGAGACGATTGAGTTCGTCCCAAGTGAGAAAGATGATTTTCTTTTGGGTACTCTTGAGTTTGGGCTTATAACTATCGTAGGCGTTGTTTTGATGCACACCTTTCTTGAAAGCCCAGCGCAAAAACCATTTCAAGAAACTCAGTTGCTTGCCAATGGTTGTATTGCGCATCTCCTTTACATCACGCAGATAACCCACATAGTCATTCAAGCCTCGCTCATCAAAGAACTCAAAGGTAAGTCCTTCATGAAAGTTGGTCAAATGATTTTTCACGGCTGCAAACTTCTCATACGTGGAATCTGTCCAATCGTTCTGACGTCCACAGTCCTCTACGAAATCATCAAACACCTGAAAAAAATCGCAAGACAGTGCTTCCTTTTTGGGATTAGGCTCTTCGCTCGCAGGTTTGTGTAAAGCATTGAAAGCCTTCTTAATATGTTCGGGTGTTGGCATTATATCCTCCACCTCAAACCTTTTAAAGATAGCCTGTATTTCCGTGTAATACTCCAAGAGTGAAGCATTGATTTCGGAAGCCGATTGTTTCAACTTGTTACTACAACCATTCTTCACACGCTGCTTATCTGCATCCCATTTGGCAGCATCAATGCGATAGCCAGTGGTGAACTCAATCCGCTTGGATGCAAAATTAACGCGCATACGAATAGGCACGTTCTCTGTGATAAGAACTCCGTCCTTCTTCCTGCTCTCCAACGTGAAGATGATGTTCCGTTTGATATTCATACCTTCGGGTGTATTGTTTTATGCACCCAAAATTACACCCTAAAAATGATATTACCAAAGATTTTCAGTGAAATCTTATTTTATTAACATTTTGCGTAAACTGCTATATTACAATAGATTGATACGATTTGATAATTTATGATAGTTCGAGAGAAAGAGCCTCTCTCTCCGCTAATAGGCTTTAAAAGGTCTTCACAAGGGTCTTCATTTTAGCCTTCAAAAATTAGATAATCGTTGTAAAATCAAGGTTTTACAACGATTTTTCTTTGTATATACCTTCATTGCCTGACGGTATAACCCTATATTTTGACAGTCATCTTTCGGTCAATTTCTGCTACACTTACTGCTACACAAAAATTGCAGTAGCAAAAAATGTAGCAGTGACGGTATTCTGAATACCATATTGACGGCATCAACTCTTTCTTTTTCAATGTATTAAGTATTAACTTTGCAGCCGAGTGCTACACAAAAGAATGATGCATTATGAGAACAAATTTCAAGGTGTCCTTCTACCTACGTTCAAACTATGAGAACAAAGAAGGAAAGTCGCCTGTAATGCTCCGAGTATTCCTTAACGGAGAGATGGCTAATTTCGGATCTACGAAAATATTCGTGGACAAGTCGCTGTGGAATAACACTACCAGCAGGCTCAAAGGTCGGACGGCAGAAGCCTTATCCGCTAATGCCGCATTGGACTCCATTTCCACAATGCTGAATAACATTTACCACAAATTCGAGGATGATGAATCCTTGTCATTGGATAAAATCCGCTCATTCTTTGTCGGGAAAGACAGGGAGTACACGACCTTTCTCCCTATATTCGACAAGTTCAACGAAGATGTCAGACAGCGTGTCGGACATACCATCAGCAAGGACAGCCTGCAAAAGTACAGCGTTTTAAGAAGGCATTTCGCAGAATTTCTTATCTATAAGTATGGGAAGAAAGATATTGGACTGGCAGAGTTCACGCCATCCGTAGTACAGGATTTTGAGTTATATCTGAGTACGGCGGCTGGGTGTGCCTATAACACATCAGTCAAGAAAATGAAGGCACTCAAGACTGTAACCATCTATGCGCAAAAACGTGGTTATCTTC
>NZ_AZHT01000087.1 GCF_000599605.1 Prevotella sp. HJM029
AAAATGAAACAAAAGAAGCTGTATGAAATGCCGGTTTGCAGGGTCATTCCTTTGCCGGAAGAGTATTTGTTATTGACGAAAAGCCCCGTGGCACGTCCCGGTGGCGGTGGAGAAACAGGCCACAAGGGTAGTATCTCGGTGGGTGATTTTGATGATGGCGGCAGCGAAGAAATCGAAGATGAAGATTAATGGCTGTGGCAAACAAGTAGCGTAAAAATAAAAGGAATAACAAAAATGAAGATAAAGAATAAGTTGAGCAACCTTGCATGGAGCAGACTTCGCA
>NZ_KK082667.1:0-75710 GCF_000599605.1 Prevotella sp. HJM029
TCAACATCCTCATCCTCAACGAATTCTTCCGTGAATCTTTGGATAATGTTTGTCTTTAGATAATACGGATGCCTATCACGCCCATGCCAGCCCTCGAAGTATTTCACGCAGCGCACAGCACGTTCGAAGCGTGAAAGCGGTTGTCGTGGCTGTGCAGGCAAGGAAAGAGCTGTGAGTACAAGCAGACGCAAGCAAAATATTCGCCTAACGCCTGCCGCCAAAATGCCTCTCATCCTCTTTTGACGAAATACCCTGCCCGCCACTCTCGTCCTTTTTCGTGTCGTTGTTGAAACTAAGTTCCAGCTCCTGTGCCTGTCCGTCGGAACTCTCCACCGTTACCGTGAGTTTCTGCGCATCGGTAGTAGCGGAGGTGTAATAGAGGCGGAACACCTCGCGTTTAAGCGGATAACGGTCATTAGGCTTGAACACCGTGCCGTCATCCATGCACAGCACACCTGTACCATCATATTGGAAATACCTGATACTGTAGCGCGTGTCGGCAAACCGCCCCTGCCGCACGAGTATGCAGCGTATCTCCACGGTCTGCCCTTTTGTTATCCTGCCCGGTATGGGCATCGTCTCTAACTTGAATGGATATGCCGTTTGAATATCTAACTCGTTATCACAAGCAGATAGACAAAACCCTGCAAGGGTAAGCACTCCCATTACCCAAATCATATTAAAAATTTTCTTTCTCATTTGTTCGTTATTTTTTATCGTTATACATTCATTCCTGCCCGCCAAGAGAGCAGGTACTCATTCAAATCCTTATGGTCGGCATACAGAGAGGAACAGTCAACGACTTTATCCCCGAAGTTTACTCTCAACCTATCAAAAGTCCTTCGTCCCGCTTCGTCATTGTCGAGATAGCATTCAATCCTCTGATAATCGCTCAGCACTTGCAAAGCTTTCTCCAGGTTGGAAACGGAATTAAGCACAAGCCAATCCGAAGCGATAATACCGAGTTGTATGGCAGAGAGATAATCCATAAAGCCCTCAAAGATGGCACATGCGTCCGAGCCACCAGTTTTCAGTGAAATGTCCTTCGGCGGTATGCACCCCTTGAAGAAGCGGTTACGCAGTTCCATCCCTCCGCTCCTGTTGCGGAAACCGACAGCATAATATCGTTTGCCATGTACACGGTACCTCACCTCCTCGCAGTTGGGGATGGCAACATGAGCATCGATGCCCCGTTCTTCTATATAGTCCAGCAATTTGCTGTCCTGCAAGGAACACACCCAAATATCCTCAAAAGCGGGTTCTCTTTCTTTGTTCCTTTGTGGTCGCTCCATAACGGGAAGCGGACACGCACCGCTCTTTGCGATAAAAGCCGCCCGCAAAAGAAAATCCTCACTCCCGATGAATACTCCTGCCAAGTCGAAGATGTCGCCACCTTTGCCCGTTCCAAAGTCGAACCATACATTCTTGGTGGTGTCGACCTTGAAGGAGGGCGTCCGCTCCGTGCGGTACGGAGCGGAATACCACAAGACCTGTCCTCGCTGTTTAGCCGGACGAACCCCCATCGCGTTCAGGAAGTCCGCAATAGGGATTTCTCTCATTCGTCGTACGTCCATCGTCAGTCCATCATGATTTTCAGTCCGACACCGTACTGCGCATGGAAATGCCCCGTAGCACCTCCCCACAGACAGCGTTCCCTGCCGTAGAGCAGCAGCACCAATCTGTCCGTCAGATAGGTCTCCGCCTGTAAAGTAACGGCACCACCGTAAACAAAACCGTCTTTATTGCGTATCATAGAGCCGTCGAAGAGCAGTTTATTGCCGCCATTGACCGTCTCATAGCCTGCCAAGGCGGAAACACCCGCCGACAGGAAAAAGGTCTTGCTGCCGTCCGAAAGCACGTCACAGAAGAAACCGCCCTCTGCTATGAACTGCTCCACGGGAATGCGGCTCTCGCGATAGGGATGGTATCTGCGGAGATACTCCGCCCCGAACACCCATTGATTGCCGCCTTTGGTGTAAGTGGCAAGCGAAGCCCCGAACGAATAGCCCGCATTATTACTTGTAGAGTTGGCATAAAAACCATCCACCATGCCAGCCGTGAGGCGTATGCCTTTCATTCCGGGCAGACAGCGCTGGGCGTGCGCCTGCCCTGCAAAGAGGGCAAGCGACACGACAAAGAGGAAAAATGCAAGCTTTCTCATGTCATTTCACTTCAAGTTCGCTGATTTCCCTTGCACGCACAAGGTCTTCATTCTCGATGGTGAACGATTGATGCCTGCCGCCGTTCTTCTCGCACAGCTCCACGACAAGTTGCTTACCGTCGGGGATGGTGAACTTCGTCATGGCAAAGACCGTGCGCTCACTCTTGCCACCCGGCACGCAGGTAACATAGTTCTGTGCCCGCAGCGGAAGCACGACCTGCTCCTGCACGGCCGTGCGCTTGGCCACCTTCTTATCCACGATTTTCCACGTAATGTAATCCACGTCGAAAGGAATGTGGCTTTGGTTCCTGATTTCGGTATGGAAGTAAATCAGTCCGCCGTGCGTATAGATGCCCTTGAGCAGGTATTGCACGCCGAAACGCTTGCAGCCGATGTGCTTGACTGTTCGTCTGTCCTGCCTGTAAATGGACTTCATGATGAGCCGCACGAGCATCGGGCTCTCGCTGCCCAGTTCGTTAAGGTACACCTCCTGCGCATTGTTCGGACGGTTCGCACTCTCCCCGTCGTGAATGATGTCCGTCATCTCCACATTGAGCAGCAGCGGCTCGTCGGCATAGCGTACATTAAAAGTGTAGAAGCAGCCATCTTCGGTGATGACGCTCATGTTCGTCTCCCCCTGAAAACCCTTGACAGTGGATTTTACGCGGATGACATTCTCCGCTCCGTCCGCCTTACCGGCGATGAGGTCGGGCGAGCCGAGGTCTACGTAGCGCACTTCTGCGGGGAAGAGGATGTGCACCGTCTTTCCATAGGTCACTTCCAATCCGTGAGGCGGTATCATCCGCTCGAAGGTCAGCTGTCGCGTTAGTCCGTCATACGGTGCAGCGGCAGCAACGCTCACCGGTTTTACCTGTTTGATACCCTGTTGCTGTGCATTCGCACATGTTACGCCCATAAAGAGGGCGAGGACAAATAACATTTTCTTCATTTTACTGTTGGATTTAGTTGGTAATAAAAACATTGTCGATTAATCTTTCTTTTGAAAAAGCAACACGCGGTAGCCCGCCTTGAGATGCACCTTGACGGCACGCACCTTTTTGGCGAAGTACTGCGACGTGCCTTGCAGCAGCCCCTTGCCCACGTCAGCGGCGAGCT
This sequence comes from Prevotella sp. HJM029, assembly GCF_000599605.1. Lineage (GTDB taxonomy): Bacteria > Bacteroidota > Bacteroidia > Bacteroidales > Bacteroidaceae > Prevotella. The sequence continues at coordinate 3,278 of NZ_KK082667.1, forward strand.
GCGCCCCCGCATCGGTGGAGATGTTCATGCTGCTACCCGCGGCGGTGCCCATGTTGGCGGCAATCTCCTTGGCGGCACTGCGCTCCATCGAATTGGGAATGAAGATGCCCTCCTGTCCATCGGTATCATAGACCGAGAGAGCGGTGGGGATGAGCGTACCGCCGTATTCGAGCGTCTCGATGACGATGGTGAGCCGTTCGCCCTGTATCTTGGCCGCGCCCGTTATAAGGGTGTTCTTCGGCAGGATACGTTCGCCCGTCGCCATCGGTTCAGAGAGCCGCAGGCGCACCGCCTGTCCGTCGCTGACGGTCTGGTTGCCATAGACGGTGGCGGCGATGGTGTTCTTCTCCGCCGCAGCCTGCACACCCACCGCCGTCTGAAAGCCGTAGTTACGCGCTTGGGAGTGGGCGGCGATGAAGGCTTCGTCCGTCATAGGCTGCCCGAGCGCAGAGACCACCTGCCGCACCACCCGCTTGACGGGTGTCACCACGGCTTTCCTGTGTACGCCTGCCGAGGTAGCCGCTTGCAGCGTGTCGCCCGTGGCAGCCTTGCCGAAAGGTGCAGAGCTGCCCGAAGCGGGCATGTACTTCGCCGCCAGCCGGTAGGACTTTTCCAAGAGCGCCTCCTGCTCGTCCATCGCGGAGGAACGGCTGCTTTGCGTATTCAGACGTTCTTCCAGTTCGTGCAGGCGGACTTTGAGTTCTTCCTTTTCCGAGTCCGGCCTCGGTTGCTCGCGCTCGTAAAAGCCGCCCAGCGTGGTGTTGAGGTCGCGGTAGGCACCCAGTGATGAGCGTACGGAGGAAGTGCCGCCCTGTGCGTTGTCCTGCGGGGAGGGTTGCCCGCCCGTGCCGAAATCATCGATGGCGGCATGGGCTGTACTCGTATTATCCGAGGAAAAGAGCGAGCCGAGGTCTTGCAGGTCTCGGTTGCGCTGTTGCTGCCGCTGCTCCATCTCTGCCGCCTCGTAGGCTTTCCGCTTGTCGGCGATGATGCCCGTACTGTCGGCGGCGGGCATCTCTATGTTGAAGCCCTTGCCTGCGTCTTCCTTTGCCTTATCCGCGGACGAGGGCGCGAAGATGAGCCACATCGAGCCGGCGAAGAGCAGCACCATGAGCGGATAGACGAGCAGTTTCATCCTCCGCTGCCGCTCGGCTTCGGTGAGCGGTCGTTTCTGTTTTTCTTTACTTGTCTGTGTCATTATCGTTTTTGTTTGAACGTTTGAATATGTTTGATTTCCATGCGCTCGCCGCCACCATGCAGCAGACCATAGACTGATTTGCCGACGGTATAGAGCGAGAGCAGGGCGAAGAGGACGAGCATCGTCAGGACGATGCGCCGCCGCGTCCGCTCGGACAGGTTGTCGTGGTAAGCCCGCAACCGCCGTAAAGCGCGTTTGCGGAAGTCGTAGACTTTCCACAATGCCCGCCATAGTGCCTTGCTGGTCTTTTTCCTTTTCATCGTTTCACGGTTTGAAGGTCCTTGTTTTCGAGAATATTAAAACCCTCGATAGTAAAGCCATTGGGATTGTCGTCCGAACGGGCAGCGTTCAGGAGGCGGCACTCCGTCTTGAGACTCCGTCGGGTGACGTTGCTCTGCCGGATGATGAGCTGTGTGGCATAGGTCACGGCGCGGTAGGGATAGATGTCGAAGCTGCACACCACGCTGTCCACCCGGAGCGTCTGGTTGATGCCGCCCGCGATGATGCGGTTGTAATAGCCCTTTTCAGCAAAGTCGGCATAGCAGTCGTAGGCACTCTTGTCTGCCAAGAGCAGGGCGCGGCGGACATTGTGTTCGATGGCGCTCTTGTCCGGCGAGAGGGTGAAGAAGAGTTCGTGGAAACGCCGCACATGCTCCCGCGCCTCGGCGGGGCGGTTCTGCGACAAGTCCTGCGAGAGGGCGAGCATCAGGCTCTTGCCCCCGTCCAATACGTAAATCTTCTCGCGCTGCCGCTCGGCAAACCGGTAGGAGCTCCACAGCGTGTAGCCCACGATGGCCGTGCACAGGCAGAGGAAGATGATGCCGAACAGGCGTATCTGCCTGAACGAGCTTTCGATGTTCTTTAGAGATTTGAATTCCATTGTTCTATTCGTTTCTTTCTTTTCTGTTTTACGATTTCATGCGCTGGTAAGCGGACTTGATGAGGTGTCCCGCACGCCCGGCGGCGTTGCCCGCCACGGCTCCCGCTGCACCTGCCGCCCGCTTGCCGGCAAGGCTCGCCATGTTGTTGATGCTGCGGTTGTAGCTGCCCATGCCGCCCGCCTGAATGATCCAGCCCGAGACGGTGGGGATGGTGAAGTAGCCCACGATGCCGATGACGAGGAAGACGATGTACACCCCGTTGCTCGCATCGATGGAGAAGGCAGGATTATTCTGCAACTCGGTGATGTCGTTCTGCAGCATCAGTATCTGTATTCTTGCCAGTATGGTGCTGAACAGATCCGATACGGGCAGCCAGAGGTACACCTGCACATAGCGGCAGACCCACTGCGTGAGCGTAGACTGAAAGCCGTCCCACACGGAGATGGCGAAGGCAATCGGCCCGAGTATCGCCAGCACGACGAGGAAGAACGTACGCAGGGTGTCGATGATGAGGGCGGCGGCCTCGAAGAGCAGCTCCATGATGCTGCGGAAGAAGTCGCGCACTTTCTTTTCGAGGTTGTAGGCACCGCGTTCGAGATACATCCCTGTCATCGTCGCCAAGTCGGCTGGCGAGAACCCCAGCTCCTCGATCTGCTTGTCGAACGCCTCATCGCTCACCAAGTAGGCGGTCTCGGGGTTGCGCGCCATCGCCTCGTATTCCAACTTGTCTTTCTGCTCGCGGTACTTCTTCATGTCGAAGGTCTGCTCCTGCAACATCCCGTTGGTGCCCTTGACGATGGGACTCATCACGCCGTTAAGCGTGCCGAGCACCACCGTAGGGAAGAACATGATGCACAGCCCGATGACAAAGGGGCGCAGCATCGGAAAGACGTCGATGGGCTCGGCACGGGCGAGCGACTGCCACACGCGGTAAGCCACGTAGAAGAGCGCACCCAGACCGGCGATGCCCTTCGCCACGCCCGCCATGTCGGCACACAACGGCATCATCTCCTCGTAGAGCGAACGGAGGATTTCGTGAAGGTTGTCGAAGTTCATGGCCTACCAGTATCTTTGGTTCGCATTGCCGTAGAGCGCCATCACACGGTCGAGGTCGTTCCTCTTCTTGGCGCGCAGGTAGCTCACGGAGATGTTCTTATTGGTGTAGTAATTCACGAGGTTGCGGTAGTTCTTCATCCGCATGTAACAGCGGTCTACCACGTCCATTCTGTCCTTGTCGGTCATCGAGAGCGTGGTGATGTTCACCACCTGCTTGAGTTCCTTGAGCACGTCGTTGCTCTCTTCGAGGAGCTTGGTGTAGCCGAAGGCGATGGCACTGAGCTCGGCGGGCGAAAAATTGCTGTCGTGCAGCATCCGGCGGTAGCTGTTCACGTAGACGTCGGTAATCTCGCCCACCATGAGAATGGTCTTGCGCACCTTCTGAGCGTCCTTGATAAGGTTGTTCACCGATTTGAGGGCGTCGTAGTATTTCTTACCCTGCTCGTAAATCTTCACGGTCTCCCGAAAGTTCTTGACCATGTTCTGCGCCGTGGTCGTGGTCTGTGCGATGTTCTTCCCGGCGTTGATGATGCTCTGCGCGATGTTGGAGGGGTCGATGACCGCCCACTGCGCGCTTGCCCTGCCCGCAAAGAGCAGGCAAAGGGCGATGATGGTAAATACTCTTGTTTTCATTTCTTTGTTGATGTTGATGTGAATACTAAATGTGCTGTCTCTTGACTAAGATAAGGATGTGTCAGTCTCGCATACGTGGACAAAGCAGCTTATACGCGTTTGTATAACCGGTTATACAGGCTTGTATAATTACTTATACAGACTTGTACAGCTCATTATACAGGTTTGTCTAATTATTTTTCCACGTTTGGCTAAACCGATATATCCAATGATATGTCCGACGGGATTAGCCGCTCCATGCCGCCCGCCTTCGCTCGGCCAGCTCCCGGATAGCTTTCTCGATATCGCCGCCGTACTGCTCCGCCAGTGCGCGCACTTCCACTTTCTCGGTCTCCTCGGTGGTGTAGGCGAGGTATTCCTCGGGACTTACCTCCGTGGCATAGACGGCACTCTGCACGCCGCCCAGCCCGATCCACACCTCCTTGTAGAGCCGCCCCGGGTGGTTGGCCATGTTGATGGAGAGAATCTGACCGCGTTCCTTGTCGGTGAGCCCCAAGAGCGCCTGTATCTGGTCGAACTTGTTCATGTACTTGCGCTGGTCGAGCAGTATCTTGCAGTCGGAGTTGTTGATGATGCTCTCCTTGACCACGGGCGAGGAGATGATGTCGTCCACCTCCTGCGTCACCACGATGGCCTCGCCGAAGTATTTTCTCACCGTCTTGTACATGTAGCGCAGGTATTCGGCCATGTTCGCCGAGGAGAGCGCTTTCCACGCCTCTTCTACGATGAGCTGCTTGCGCACGCCTTTGAGTCGCCGCATCTTGTTGATGAAAGCCTCCATGATGATGATGGTCACCACGGGGAAGAGTTCGCGGTTCTCCTTGATGCTGTCAATCTCGAAGACGATGAAACGCTTGGAGAGCAGGTCGATGTTCTCCGCCGAATTGAGCAGGAAGTCGTAACGTCCGCCGCGGTAGTACTGCCGGAGCGTGGTGAGGAAGTTGTCGATGTTGAAGTCGGACTTCTCCACCTTGATATCGCGTGCCTCCAGCTCCTGCCGGTAGGTACCTTTCATATACTCGTAAAAGGTGTTGAAGCAGGGCGTGACGCTCCTGTCGGCGCGTATCAGCTCCACATAGGCGGACACGGCGCTGCCCAGCTCGGCGGACTCGGTCTTGGAGACTTCCTGACTTTCGCTCTTCCACAGCGTAAGCAGCAGCGTCTTGATGCTGTCCTTCTTCTCCACGTCGAAGACGTAGTCGTCGGTGTAGAAGGGGTTGAACGAGATGGGCTTCTCTTCCGTGTAGGTGAAGTAGATGCCGTCCGTGCCGCCTGTCTTCCGCCGTATCATCTCGCAGAGCCCCTGATAGGAGTTGCCCGTGTCCACGAGCACCACGTGCGTGCCCTGCTCGTAGTACTGGCGCACGAGGTGGTTCATGAAGAATGACTTGCCGCTGCCCGAGGGACCGAGCACGAACTTGTTGCGGTTGGTGATGACGCCGCGCTTCATGGGCAGGTCGGAGATGTCCAGATGCAGGGGCTTGCCCGTGAGGCGGTCGACCATCTTGATTCCGAAGGGTGAGGGCGAGCTGCGGTAGTTGGTCTCCTCGGTGAAGAGGCACACCGCCTGTTCGGTGAACGTGTAAAAACTCTCCTCGGCGGGGAAGTCGGCGCCGTTGCCGGGCATGGCCGCCCAGAAGAGCGTCGGGCAGTCCACGGTGTTGTGGCGCGGCATGCACTCCATGCTCGCCAGCTGGCTGCCCGTGTCGTTCTTGATGTGCCTGAGCTCCTCCTCGTCGTCGCTCCACGCCATGACGTTGAAGTGCGCCCTGACGGAGGTCAGCCCGAAGGAGCGTGCCTCGTTGAGGTACTCCTCTATCCAATCCTGATTGATGGCGTTGCTGCGGCTGTAGCGCGAGAGCGACTGCATGTTCTTGGCGGATTTCTCGAACTTCTGCAAGTTCTCCTCGCTGTTGTCGAGGAAGAGGTACTGGTTGTAGATGTGGTTGCAGGGCAGCAGCAGTCCCACAGGTGCGGCGAACGACAGGCGGCAGTCGGAGCGGTCGGTGGAGAGCCGTTCGTAGCGGATGTCGGTGCCCACCTTGGCGGGCAGGTCGCCCGGCTCGGAGAGGGTGAAGAGGCACAGGCGGTTGTCGCCCACCCGCATCTCGCGCGGCGAGAGGTCGATGTCCTGCAGGCAGGTGTCGCCCTCGGGCAGCAGGGAGAGATACCGCTCGATGATGCCCGCCGTGTCGTCGGTGCCGACCAGCTCCTCGTCGGAGAGTCTCTTCAGCGTGATGAAGCCCGAGTCGTTCATGATGCGCTCGAACTGCTCCGTAGCTTCCAAGAACTTGCCTGCCGTCTCTTTGTCGACTTCTTTGGGCACGATGTGTCCGCGGCAGAGCGTGGAGAAGTTGCTCTCGCGGCGGTTGCGCTCCTTGGTCGTCTTGGTGAGATAGAGGTAGCAGCTGTGCTTGAGGTACGGACGTTCGTTGAAGTGCCGCTCGAAGCTGCGGGAAAGAAAACTCATGTCCTCCTTTTGCAGGTCGGGGCGGTAGCTTTCCTTAATGAACCAGTCCTGCTTGTGCACCACACAGAAGTCGGGCAGCACCTTGACGGCCTTACACCACGCGGCGTGTATCGCCTCGTACTCCTGTGCCGTGACGGTGTAGAGTTCGGGCAACATCACCGCGAAGCAGACCGTCAGGTCGGCATCTTTGGAGATGATGCATCCGCTCTCCACGGCAAGCAGGGGCAGCTTGTTTTCCACCGTGGTGGCTTTAAGAATGTTCCTCATTTTCGTCTTTCTTTTTAAGTTTCTTGTGTCTGATGATACGGGGAAGGGATTTGCGATGGAGCAGGTAGCGCGGACGCTGGCGGGCGGCACCGAGCTTCATGAGCCCGTGCGCACCGTACTTGCGGTTCAGGACGAACGTTCCCCACACCAAGACGGAGGCGGAGACGACCCCGAAGCCGATGCAGAACCACTGGTCGATGCCCGTCATGTAGAGGATGACGAACAGGACGAACAGCGTGAGCAGTCCCGCCGCGAAGATGAAAAGGTACTGTGCCTTCAGCCCCTTGAACTCGACCGATGCCCCGATCCCCTTGTTGATTGAAAACTCAGCCATCGTTCCTATTCCTTTCGTCGTTTAGAGGAAGAAGGAACGCAGGATGGTGGCAGCCACGATGAGGAAGATGCAGGCACCGAACCAAGAGGCGGCGGTCTTCGAGGTGTCCGGATCGCCGGACGAGAACTTCGAATAGACTTTCATTCCTCCGATAAGCCCCACGACGGCGCCGATGGCGTAGATAAGTTTCGTGGCGGGATCGAAGTACGAGGTCACCATGTTCGTGGCTTGGTTGATGCCCGAAAGGCCGTTGCCCTGCGCAAGGGCGGAAGCGGCAGTAAAAAGCAATACTGCCGAGAGAAATAGTTTTTGCTTGTTGTTCATAAAGCTTTGTTTGGTGACGGGCGTGCATGAAAAACGGTCATACGCTGCCCGTCGGGGTTGAATTGAAATTGTCTTACTTAACTTTCTTGTGGATATAGTGGCAACAGGTGCGCCTTATCCGTAGTCTTTTTCTTTCATTGTCGTTTCTTGTTAACGGGTTATACAAAATCGCGGATATCGAAGTCTTCGATGCGCGCGGGCAGGACGAGCGGTTTTGCCTCTGCGGCACGGGCAGTATAGAGGTCGATGACCTCGTTGACCCTGTCGGAGATGCCGGCGAAGCTATCGGTGAGCTTTTGAAAGAGTTCCGTCTCGGCGATGTCCTTGAAGGTCTTGCCGGCGTGGAGCTTTTCTGCTTCGTCCGCTTCGGACTTCCTCACGGACTTCACCGCCCTGTCGATGTCCTCGAAGCTCGTTCCCCTTGCCGCGGGCATTTCGGGCTCTCCGTCCTCTGCGTCTTCGTTTTCGTCTGCAACGTCATTTATCCTGATGTCGGTAAAGGTCTCGTCAAGGCGGTCGGCGGGGACTTGCCGGAAAGGCTTCTCGTCCGTTTCGTCGGCAAAGATAGTGTCTTCGATATCTACCGCCTCCGTTTTTTCCTGCGTGGCAGCTTGTGGCGCCGTAGTGGCAGCGAGTGGCGTCGTCCTTTCCTGTTGTGCGGGTACGGAGGCCTCCATTTTGAAACGGCTCTTACCCACGACATCAGCAACCTCGTCCTGCGCTTCGCGTTTCTTTTTTGTTTCTTCCTCTGAAGCCGTTTGCCCTTTGGAGGCAGACGGCCTGCTCAAAAGGTGATAGGCCAGCCAAGCGTTGTATGCCAGCAGGGCAATGATGAGAAAGGTCATCATAGCTCCATGTTCTTAAGCAGGGCTTCCTCATAGAGGGCTTTGAGTTCCTCGCCGTGTGTTCTGAAATGTTCTTCGAGCATATTGCACAGCAAATCAGAGATATTAACCCTGTTGCTGCATATAAGCTGTACGATTTTGAGCATCTTCTCATGATAGACGACCGGAATGTATACCTGTTTGCCGTCTCTTGCTGTGTAATGCGTCTTCTTCAAGAATGTTTCCCTGTAAAGGGAGAGGTTGTCTTTCTTTTCCATTGTCTTTTGTTTTTAGAATATTGAACTGTTGTTTTCATATAACTTTTTGATTTCTTCGCCGAAATGCTCGAAGTGGTAGGTCAGCACATTGTCTATATAGCTGAACAGTGACACCTCGTCCTTGGCGATGATGCGCAGGATACGCTGTATCCGTTCGTGGTACTCCTTGCGGATGTACACGGTCTTACCGATACGGGCAGGGATGTCCACTTCCTTGTGAAAGGCGGCAAGGTATTCCTGCTCCCTGTCTTTCGACCGTCTGCGGCGTGTCGGCATTTCCTCCGTCTTCTGTTCTTCTTCCTTGTCTGCTTCTTTTCCCATAGGCGCCTCATCTTCCGACTCTTCCTGCTTTTCACTTTCCACTCCGTTCGTCCTTGCTTCGGGTGGGATGCTCATGTCGTCCCGACGGAACGAGTTGATGATGAAATTGCTGTCGATGTCTTCCACTCTTGTCTTCTTTGCCATTGTCTTTATCTTTTGAGGTTTATAATGTCAAGTATTTCGTCTGCGAGCCTGTCCACATTGCTTCCCCGCAGCAGGCTCTTGTCCGTGGGGAATGTCGTGGAGCGGAACACCGCCTTTCGCTCGGATGCCATCTCCTTGCGGAACCGCTTGCTGTCGGGAAGTCGGGTGGAAAGGATGGGCAGGGCGAACTCCGCGCACACTTTTTCGTAGGCTTCATAGAGTTCCGTCTTTTCGCGCCCGTCCACCATGTTCCATATCAGGTAAATCCCCTTGATGGCGGATTTGCCCGTGACGACCATCTGCTCGTTGATGACGGTGGCAAATTTGATAGAGCTTTCCATCACCACACGGTCGGCGATGATGGGCGTGAAGATATAGTCCATCCGAGATACGGTATTGACGATCTCGGCATTGTTGATGGTACCGGGCAGGTCGAAGAAGATGACGTCCGGCATCTTGCCTCCCCTGCAAAGGCTCTCTGCGGAGGTGATGGCGTCCTCGGCGCGGCTGCAGACGATGGGATAGTATTTCTTTCCCAGCTGTCTGAGCAGGTCATACGCCTGTACCTTGTAATAGTCGTCCTTCATAATGGTGTCCATGTCGCGTTTGCGCATGTCATGGATGCTGTACTGGGGGAAGTCGCAGTCGATGACGGCGACGTCATATCCCTTTACGTAATGCAGGTAGCTCGCCACGAGTACCGTGAGCGTCGTCTTGCCTGCTCCGCCTTTCTGGGTGGAGAAAGCAACATACAGTGGTTTGTCTTTTTGTTTGTCCATTGTCTTCTTGGTTTTATGGATGATACATATATTGATACATTTGTTTATCGGTTTCTTCCGCTGGACGTTCCAACCACATTCTCGCCGTCCGTCGGTTGCGATCGCCTATTCTCCTTGCAGAGATACTGCCGGAGAAACGGACAATCAAGTGTCGGTTGCAACCAACCTATGGCCATTGGGGCATGAGTCTCTCTCAACCGACCAACCGGCAGATTGTCTGACGTCTTTTGGTTTGTCGGTGCAAATAAACAATAAAATGTCGGTACTTGTATCGTTTTTCAGCCACGTGGCAGCTTGTGGCGTCGTTGTGGCAGCTTTTGGCGTCATTCCTATCGGTTTTCGGGTGGATATTCTGCCTAATTTTGCACCCGAGCGACGAGCTCTGTCGGTCGGTGTTCTCCCTGACGGCTCTTGAAGGTAACTCTCTCATCCGTCCGAAGGCGGATGTTTGTGTCCTCAAAGACACAGCAAGATGTCCTTTGAGTAACTCAAAGGCTTTCGGGTAACTCCCGAAAGGTGCCCTCTCAACATAAGGAGAGGGAGGCATTTTCTCCGAAGTCGGAAATCCTTTGAAAGGCAGTTCTGCCCATATAGGGGAACAACCGGCACGGCGGCCGAGTCGCAAAACCACTTAATCCACAGAAATATGAAAAAAGAAAATGAAAACAGGGGCAGCTATGACAGCCCCAAGTGGGGCAAACACCCCAAGGAGACAAGGAAGACGCATTGCGTCATGGTGCGTTTCGATGACGAGGAATGGCTTAAATTTCTCTCCATGTACGACCAATCGGGTGTCTACGCCCGCGCGGTTTTCATCAAGGCCCGCGTCTTCTCGCAGCCTTTTCGCGTGATAAAAACAGACAAGACGCTGCTCGATTATTACACCAAGCTCTCGTCTTTTCATGCGCAATACCGCGCCGTGGGCAACAACTACAACCAAGTCGTCAAGGAACTGCGCGTACACTTTTCCGAGAAAAAGGCGATGGCACTGCTCTATAAATTGGAGAAATGTACGCAGGAATTGGTGCTCATCACGCAGCAAATCATTCGTCTCACCCAAACCTTCGAGCAGCAATGGTCGCAAAGATAAGCATCGGCAGCTCGCTCTACGGCGCACTTGCCTACAATGCGCAGAAGGTGAATGCGGACGAGGGAAAACTCCTTGCCACCAACAGAGTGTTCGATGGTGGGGACGGACAGATGGACTGCGCCCGGCTGCTGCGTGACTTTTGTAACTGCATGCCCGAAAACGTCAGGACACGCAACACGGTGATTCACGTCTCGCTCAATCCGCATCCCGACGATCGACTCACGGATATGGAGATGGCAAATATCGCGCAGGCGTATATGGAAAGGCTCGGCTACGGCAACCAGCCCTATGTAATTGTCAAGCACGAGGACATCAACCGCCACCATGTACACATCGTTTCGGTCAATGTCGATGAGAAAGGTAAACGCATCGACAAGGACTTTCTTTTCCGCAGGAGCGAACGCATACGCAAGGAACTCGAAAAGGAATTTAACCTGCATCCTGCCGAACGCAAACGGAATGAGATACGCGAAGCTGCCCATACGGTAAACATCGATAAAGGCGATGTAAAAAAGCAAATCGCAAGCGTGCTTCTTTCTCTCACCGCCCGTTACCGCTTTCAGTCGATGGGTGAATACCGTGCCCTGCTTTCGCTCTACAATATCCACGTGGAAGAGACGCGAGGAAAGGTAGGAAGACGGGAGTATCACGGGCTGGTCTACTCGGCAACGGACGATAAAGGCAACAAGGTGGGCAATCCTTTCAAGGCATCGCTCTTCGGCAAGTCCGCAGGCTATGCCGCCATCGAGAAACGTTTTTCTTTATCGAAGAAGCAGATAGCCGAAAAGAAATTCACAGAGCCTACCAAGCGGACGGTGCTCCAAGCACTTGGAAAGACTTATCACAAGGACAAATTTGTTAGCCTGCTCAAAGCCAAAGGTATTGACACGGTATTACGTCTTACCGACGAGGGTCGCATCTACGGAGCCACCTTCATCAACCACCGCACGGGTTGTGTGCTCAACGGCTCGCGTATGGGCAAGGAACTCTCCGCCAATGCCCTCCAAGAACACTTTACGCTGCCCTACACAAATGAAAAGCCGGTACCGTTTACCCTTCCTCCCGAAGAGACTGTGCAGGAACATTCTGTTGTCCAAGACGACAACGATTTCTCTTCCTCTGGTCTTGGACTTTTCAATCTTTCCGGGCAGGCTGTAAACGCCGAAGAGGAAGATTTTATCCGAAAGATGAAACGGCGCAAGAAACGAAAGGGCAAAGGGCGGACAATATAGGGAGACTGAACAAACGATGTAAGCAACGACATAATAAAAAACAATTAACAACGAAAATAGATTATGCAACAGGAAGACGATTTGAGGGCATTGGCGAAGATCATGGATTTTCTGCGTGCCGTGAGTATTATCTTGGTAGTTATCCACGTGTATTGGTATGGTTACGGAGCCATCCGCACGTGGGGGATTGGCATCGGTGTGGTAGACCGCATCCTGATGAACTTCCAACGGACAGTGGGACTCTTCTCCTCCATGCTTTATACAAAACTCTTTGCCGTGGTGCTCTTGGGGCTTTCGTGTTTAGGTACGAAAGGCGTGAAGGGCGAGAAGATAACATGGGAAAAGATATATGCCGCACTCGGCATGGGCGGTGTGCTGTTCTTTCTTAACGGATGGCTGCTCCATCTGCCGTTGCCTTTTACCATCGATGTGGGGCTTTATGTCGTTATGATTTCAGCGGGTTATGCCTGCCTGTTGATGGCAGGATTGTGGATGAGCCGGCTGTTGAAGCACAACCTGATAGACGATGTATTCAACACCGAGAACGAGAGTTTTATGCAGGAAACGCGGTATCTGGAGAATGAATATTCCGTTAATCTGCCCACACGCTTCTACTACAAGAAGAAATGGAACAACGGGTGGATCAATGTGGTGAACCCGTTCCGTGCCACCATCGTGCTGGGTACACCGGGCAGTGGAAAGTCTTATGCCGTGGTCAACTCGTTCATCAAGCAACAAATAGAAAAGGGGTATTCGATGTATGTCTATGACTTCAAGTTTCCCGACCTGTCGATGATAGCCTACAATCACCTCATCAACCACTTGGACGGGTATAAGGTGAAGCCTAAGTTCTATGTCATCAACTTCGACGACCCTCGACGGTCGCACCGCTGTAATCCCATCCATCCCGACTTCATGACGGACATTTCGGATGCCTACGAGAGTGCCTATACGATTATGCTCAACTTGAACAAGACGTGGGTACAGAAGCAGGGTGACTTCTTCGTGGAAAGCCCGATTATCCTCTTTGCCGCCATCATCTGGTATCTGCGCATTTATCAGGACGGGAAATACTGCACGTTCCCACATGCCATCGAACTGCTCAACCGGAAGTACGAGGATGTGTTTCCTATCCTCACGTCGTATCCCGAGTTGGAGAACTATCTTTCTCCCTTCATGGACGCGTGGCAGGGTGGAGCGATGGAGCAGCTAGCGGGACAGATTGCTTCGGCGAAGATACCGCTGTCGAGGATGATATCGCCGCAGTTGTATTGGGTGATGACGGGCGATGAGTTCACGCTCGACATTAATAATCCCGAAGAGCCGAAGATACTCTGCGTGGGCAACAATCCTGATCGACAGAACATCTATGGGGCTGCACTGGGTTTGTATAACTCGCGCATCGTGAAGCTTATCAACAAGAAAGGGATGCTCAAATCGTCGGTCATCATCGACGAGCTGCCCACGATTTATTTTAAGGGACTTGACAACCTCATTGCCACGGCGCGCAGCAACAAGGTAGCGGTGTGTCTAGGCTTTCAGGATTTTTCGCAGCTCACGCGCGACTACGGCGATAAGGAGGCGAAAGTCGTGATGAACACGGTAGGAAACATCTTTTCTGGACAGGTGGTGGGAGAGACGGCGAAGACGCTTTCGGAACGTTTCGGAAAAGTGTTGCAGAAGCGGCAGTCTATCTCCATCAACCGGCAAGACGTCTCGACCTCCATCAATACGCAGATGGATGCCCTCATACCACCGAGTAAGATTTCGGGACTGACGCAGGGAATGTTCGTCGGCTCGGTATCGGATAATTTCGACGAGCGTATCGAACAGAAGATTTTCCATGCCGAGATCGTCATCGATAACGCCCAAGTGGCTGCCGAGACGAAACGGTATAAGCCTATTCCCATCATCACCGACTTCACCGATGCCGAGGGTAACGACCGCATGCGGGAGAAGATACAGGAGAACTACAATCGTATCAAGGCGGAGGTGAAGCAGATTGTGAAAGATGAGCTGGAACGGATTAAGAATGACCCGGAGCTTGCGCATCTGGTGCAAAAAAAAGAATGAAGAAATAACTTGTCAAGTTCTCTTATACGTTAGCCAACAAGATTATGCAACATAATCTTGTTGGCTAACTTATATAAATCTATATATGGATAATGCGTTCTCTAAAAGCAAGTAAACCTTTTTCTGCTAATGATCCTATTATTTTACGCGAGTTCGGGATAAGGTCAGTATGCAAACAGTTCTAACTGCCTTGATTTTTCAACATAAATAGGTAGTGCCTCAGGTTTATTGTCAAAAAAAGCAATAGACTGTTAGGGCAGAACATAGGATCATAATGAAGTTGTGTATCGAGCGATGTCGCGAGTGTACGAGGTTAGCTTTATTCTTCAAGAGTTCATTGATGCACTCGATGATATAGCGTTTTCTTAACATTATCTTATCCCACATGGGCATCAACTTGTTCTTCATTTTAGCCTTTAGCCCATGAACGAGCCCAGAATACCTTGACTGAATAGGCTTTCGAAGAGTTCTTGCTTAATATATCCTCTGTCTGCAAAGATCTTTCCATAGAGCACCTTTGTAAATATATTCCACACCCTGCTATCCCTGTCATCCACGTTGGCTCTAGTAAGACAGAATGTGATTACTTCGCCTGAATCATTGCAAAGCAGATGAAGTTTAAAGCCATGACACCAGCCCATCGTTCCTTTTCCGTTCTTGGCGAACCCCGAAAAGACTTTATTGAAATACCTTCTTACGTTGTGGCATACGGGGATCATTGTGCTATCAACGAACGTTATCCCCGTGCACTCGCCGAAAGCATAGAGCTTCATGAAGAGCATCATTTTGCAGAATACACGAGTCATGAGCTCTACAAAGCGATTATAGGATACCGCATGAGGGAGAACTCTTTGTGGAAGCAGCCGCGGATACAATTCTGACGTGGGTTCGAATAAGAAATTCTCTTATAAAGATGTAGGGGTGAAATATTTTTTGTTGCGACCCATTCCTTTCCCTTTTCTTGCAGCAGTGTATAAGCTTTTTCTTAAAATTCTATTTAACACTGAGATAGAGTTTTACAAAGGTTATATGCCGCTTTTCGCCATAAAAGAATTCTCAAACATTTCCGTTTATAGAAAGTTAGCTCAAAAAGAAGGCTAAAATAAATACAAGAGGCAATATAATCCAAAATAAGATCACACTTTTTTTTTCTCTAATAAATTCTTTTCTATACTCATATATATCACTAAGAAAGTTTAACAAGCATAGCAAGACCAGAAGCAAAATAGCCAATATCCCATATTTTTTCATTTTTATAGGTATAAATATTATTGTAAAAAACCAAAATATCCCAGAAAATCCTTTTATATTCCCCATATTGTCGAATATTATTTTTTTTTCACAAAAAAGCAAATAAAAAAATGCTGAGGCTCTCTTTTTTATTCCCTTTCCTTTTTTTTTAAGGGGAAACACACAGATATAAGATAATATTTTACAAAGGATATATTCAATACCCAAAAAAAAGTATGAAATTATCTTCATAATTTAAAGCTACAATAGTATCAGTATATTTTAATTCTTCGTAAATCTCTTACAAAGCCCCCTTACACAAAAATTCTTCATAATTAGCAACTGAAAAAATATATAAGTAGGCTTTGCAGAGATTTTAATTACGCAAACTTTTATTTATTTTTTTTATTGTAAAGTTTTTTATAAGAATCCATAAATAAATAGCTTGAATAATTTGGAACTCCATAAATTGGGTCAGGTATTCCAAAATCAGGAGGGAGTCCTTTAGAAATATTCTCCACGGATTGTTTAGCTCTATTTTTAGATTCGTTCCAGCTTAATGAAATGTAAGTATCAACAAGACCATATTCCCAAGAGGCCATTCCTATAATATTTCGTGTTAATGAAAAACCATTGGAAAAGGATGGCTCTTCATACATTTGATAAGCAGACCAAGAGACATTGATAGCTCCTAACAAAGCACCAGCTTTACTTGCAAATTTTACTGATTCCTTTGCATAAGAAGCACCTATTCTTAAGCCTTGGACTCCCCTTACAAATTTACCATTTGCTTGTTTCTCTAAAACATTTAAACTATATACTTTATTACTAGAAGTCCGAAAATATCCTGTTCTAAATATTGATGATTCTGTATATCGTAGTCCCGCTATTGATGAAGTTATAGTTCCAGCTAAAGAAACACCATCAGAATAATGACTAAATTCCCCAAAACCTTTTACTTTCCAGTTATCTACACTTCCAAATTCTCTTGTCATTGTTCCACCTGTAGTATATGCTTTTGTCCCAGTTTCGTCTAAAGCAACAAACCATAAACCACTTTTTTTATCTTGATGGGCTTCTGCTCCATATGTTGCTGCTATATTTTTAGCTGTTTCTTCATCATACATCCCATTGGGATCTATAAGACTAACAGGATTATTATGACAGTAAACAAATCCTCCTATATTTGGATATTTTTCTGTTAGTGCATCCACTCCATACCAAATACTTGCAATAGGGTTCATATACCTTGCCCCATAATAGTATAGTCCAGTTTCTTGGTCAAGTTCCTTGCCGTTGAATTTATACGGCATATCCTCTGAGGATGTGTGCTCATCCACAAGCAGTTCACCGTATGGCAGGTAAGCATCGAACTGGGTGATGTTGGCTTTGGCGTCGGTAATATAAGATGTTGAGCCAAGGTGGTCGGAGTGATAGAAGAAGATGTCCTCGATGTTGGTAGTGTCCGTGGGGATATAGCCATAACCCGGTTGCGCATTGTCGGGGTCTTCGGGTGCTCCCCACTGGATGGGCGGCCCCGGAGGCGTACCTGGCGTAGTGTTGCGTTTCGGATGCTGCACCCAACCCTCGGGCACGGAGTGGTCACCCAACTCGCCGATAATGGTGTTGTAGCCCACGCCCGTATTCTCCGGGTCGGCATAGTTACCTTTCATCGTGGGCACCCCCGGCGGTGTGCCGAGCTTATTGTAATCATCAGTATTATTCATTTCATATGAATAACAGATTTTTGTCTGTCATACTTTTCTATGCCAGGTTGAATCCCGAAAAGCCCCAGCCATGTTTTTTCAAGCAATAACTTATTACCATTGTTATCACTTTGAAGAACATAGTAGTTAGGTATTATCTTTAATTTGAATCGTTCCACAGTTCTGTGTTTATTGTATCTTCCCTTTTCGGATAGCAAACCATGCAGATTATAATTATATAAAGAAACCATCTTACGCATATCCGAGATAAGATGTGCAGGGCTGATAAAATCAATATCTTCTATCAAAGTCAATCTATCACATCCGTATGCCGTTTTTATATAAAAATCCTTATACTTATATTCTCCATAATAGCAGCATCTGTACTCCAGAATCGTATCATTAAAGATAATCCTATCATAACTTCTTGCCGGGTTTTCTTCTCCACTTTTAGTAATAGGATTATTCTTTTTCCATAAATCCATGTCCTCATGGTTATACCATACACCGTCTCGCCTTATATATCGAAAGACATGTGACGTATCATCAGAAACCACAACTTCGAATTTATCCTTTGAAGACCTGACATAAACGAAGGGAGAATGGACGGGAACACCTTCGCCTCTCATCTTGAATTCGTTGAATGTCTGATAACGCTTGAAAGAGCTTAATTGTATATCTGCTCTTTTTTCCTCAAGAACTTCTTTTCTTTCCATTGAAGAATTTATTATATCTTTTTTATTCGTATTGCATAAACAAACTGATAGCAATGCAGGAATAAGCAATAAAGTCTTTATTTTCATCATCTAGCCATAACCATTTTGTTTTATACTTATAACTTTACCCGTTGTTATATTTATAATCATTTCCCAATAAGAGCTACCTCCGTCTACTATCATTATCAGATCTTCGGATAATTCTTTTATTGATGTAATAGTATCTTTACTGATAAAATTGATATGAACCAATATTTGTTTATTCCCATCTATGTAGCCGACATATTGTCTGTAGTATTTATGTAATCTAACCTTTCTTAGTTTAACTTTATGAGAACTACAAGGCGTTATCAAATAAGGAATATTCTTAAGCAAGATTTCTTCTGCACGATAGATATCCGTATCACTTAATGTATAACGGTTAGATGCAGGAGGAAAACCTTCAAGATAAAACTCCTTTGGAAAAGAATACCCTTCGTATTTTCTTCCTTTTATATGCGTTACATTTTGTGAGTATACTCCGTAAGTAAGCAATAAGCATAGAATTGATAAAACGAATTTCATAATGAAAATTGGAAATATACATAACTAAAAATATACAGAATAAACCATTCTATGGATAATTTATGGGCGTATTTTGAGGAGATAATAATCTTGGACCAATAGGTTTTGGGGTTCCTGTTGATATATCATAGCCGTAATAAGCCCGTAATGGAATATTAGCCTGACTTCTAATCAGATTCTCTCGGTATACTGCACGCCATTCCGATTTATTTAATCCATTATAAGTTGCAGAATATACTGCTCCTGTTTGTTCATTAGTATAATTACTAGAATAATGAAGAAGTCCTCGGTTTGCATCACTTCCATGTGCCATTTCATGCCCTAATCCAATGAATGAAGGACGACTAATTTGCCCATTTATATTTAATCCACTGGTTCTATTACGGGTATTCCAATAAATAATTCCTCCTGAGCCATTAGACCCTAAAGTATTACCTGTTATCGCTTGAACTTCAGCCAAATTTGCACCTGCTTTTACTGGAGAATTCGCTTTGAATTGATTAGAACTACCACTCCTAATAGTAAACATGTTGTTTGAATTCTGTAATTCCGTAATGATAGAGGCTCCCTCTTCCGTCTCATTGAGTTCGCCTAATGCATTTACTACGGATGCTAAATAACCTTTCACTTTTCCTGTATATGAACTACCATCTGGATTATACAATTTGCCATCTTCATATGTTAACCTTTTAGTTCCACCTAAACCTAAAAAACCAGTTTTATATGCAATAGTGATACTATCACCTTGTAAATCAACTGCAATGATTGGGTTATTTGCACAGTAAGAATATGGACTGATTTCTGGATATTTCTCCATTAACGGGTCTACACCCAACCACATGGAGATTTTGGGGTCCATGTATCTGGCTCCGTAATAATACAGTCCCGTTTCTTCGTCCAACTCCTTGCCATTAAACTTATACGGCATATCTTCTGATGAAGAGTGCTCGTCTACCAATAGTTCGCCGTAAGGCAGGTAGGCATCGAACTGGGTGATGTTGGCCTTGGCATCAGTGATGTAAGACGTACTGCCGAGGTGGTCACTATGATAGAAGAAGATTTCCTCGGTGTTGGTGGTGTCTGTGGGGATATAACCATAGCCCGGCTGCGCATTATCCGGGTCTTCGGGTGCTCCCCACTGGATGGGCGGTCCGGGAGGCGTACCTGGCGTAGTGTTGCGCTTCGGATGCTGCACCCAACCCTCGGGCACGGAGTGGTCGCCCAAATCACCGATAATCTCGTTATAACCACGACCGGTGTTGTCGGGATCTGCCGTGGCTCCTTTCATTGTTGGTACACCAGGCGGTGTACCGAGCGACTTGTAATACTCCTCACGTTGTTTCTCTATCTGCATCATGCGAGCAGCATAGTCTTTCTGACCTGCCGTAACGTTGTTGCCGCTGATGCCATAG
Source organism: Prevotella sp. HJM029 (assembly GCF_000599605.1). Lineage (GTDB taxonomy): Bacteria > Bacteroidota > Bacteroidia > Bacteroidales > Bacteroidaceae > Prevotella. The sequence goes on from NZ_KK082667.1 coordinate 22,810, forward strand.
ACATTGCTGAACTTGCCTACACCGAGTTTACTTGCTACACGTTTATCGCCAATGAAGTAATGCTTGGTGAAGCGGTTCTTTGTCACAGTGATCATCGGAGCAGGATAAATCGTGTAATCCTCCGTCTCGTGGAACGTGATTCCCTGTGGCGCACCATTGATATATACCCCTTCCAAATCGCCGTGGCTCTTGATGATACGCTCGCCGGCAGCATTGTAGGTGTATCGGCAAGTCTTGCCATTATCTGACAATACCATCAGTCGGTTATCCTCATCCCAATACATTCTCCGTTCGGTACCAAGACTGTCATTCTCCACGAGTGTGGGATTACCGTTGGCATCATAGGTGTAATGCTCATGCCCTATCTGTGTAGGAGCGGTGGGATGATTGCTGTCTTCGTACTTATACGTGAAGTCGTAAGACTGCGCCGTCTTTGTAGAGTCCACTTTCTGCACCTTGGTAAGTGGCTCGCTCATGCGCCCAAAAGTCATCTGCATGCTGTAACTTGCCTGCTTGGCCTTACCACTGGCATATACCAAACGGTTTAAATCGTCGTAAGCATAGCTGTGCTTGAATGTGCCGCCAAGCTTTTTATCGCCATTAGTATTGCCCCGTGTAGGGTCTACGGCATTGGTGATTCCCAAGATATTATCCACCGCATCATACTGATATTTGTTGTGCATGATGGATGTTCCCGCCGCCGTGAGGTTCATCTCTTGCAAGCGTTCACGGCGTTTGTCGTAGGTGTAGGTAGTCTCTGTGCCGTTTCCTAACTTGGTGTAGACGGTGTGCCCATCTTTGTCATAGCCCACCTTTTCAACGATGGTTTCTTCTTTTCCCTGTTTATTGGATTTGACGCTCTCTATCTGTCCTGCGGCATTATAGGCATAGGTCACGACTTCTCCGTCGGGATAAGTCATGGTGCGCACGCGGTTCCAACTGTCGTAGGTGGCACCATAGACATAGGTGCGTACATCGGCGGTGCTGACCATCACCGACCGAACCGTCTTCACCACTTCGCCTTGGTTGCCGTAGTAATAGGCTTCACCACCCGAAGCGTCTTCCACGAGCACAAGTCTTCCAGCACGGTTATACTTCTCGCCCGGTTTGCCATAGGTGTAGGTAACGCGGTTGAAAAGGTTCTTGGGGTAGAGCACTTCGCTTAACCGTTCGTAGTCATAGGTGTAAGTGATGGGTGCATCCGCTGAAATCCTCTTTTTAAGTTCCGCGGTTAGCTTCGTTAAGAGATTTCCTGCCGCATCGTAAGTGTAGCTCACTTCGCCTGCATCGGGATGGTTTACCTTGAGCTTGTGTCCCAAGAGGTCATATTCATACGTGGTGGTCTTGTCATTGGGATGATGCACTGTGGTTATCTGTCCCACGGCATCGTAATCGTACTTCACTATGATATTGTCGCCCGATATGTGCTGAATCGTCTCACGATTACGGCCTTTTGAGTCAGTAATTTGCACCATATTTCTGCCCAAGGCATCGGTGATAGTTGTTTCGAGCATGTCCTCCCCCTCGTGCATTGCGATTTGATAGGCCTTCGTTGTAGTTGCGCCATCGGGCAAAGTCACCTTGGTCGTGCGGTCGTAGGCATCATATTCGGTGGTTGCCTGTGGGTCGCCAGTAGTAGAACTATATGAAGTGATGCTACCATAAGGCTCCGTGGTGGGATAGAACGCCTTGATGGTACGCCCGAAGGCATCGACAACGGCGCGTCCGCTGACAATAGACACTTTTTGATTGCTGCCGCCTGTCCATACAACACCTGTCTGTTTAGTCTGCACGGCGCGCATGAGACTGTCGGCGAAAGTATAAGTTTCGATGTCGCCCTCGGGGGAGTAATGCAGAGTTCGGGCGTAACGCTCTGCCGGATGATATTCGAATTTCAGCGTATAGGGTCTGCCCGACTCCAATTCCTTGGGGGCAAGGATGGTTGATGGGCGCCCCATGCCGTCATAGGCATAGCGCATCTTGTTGCCGTTAAGGTCGGAAGTCTCCACGGGCACTGCCCACTTGTAGTCGTAGACGGTGGAAGAGGTGTAACCATAGGCGTCTTTTACGTTCGTAACGAGCATGTGTAGCACATTGTCATAAGTGTAGTCATAGCGCATGCGCTGTCCCTTATGGTTCTCAGGCTTGGTGAGACTTGCAAGATTACCATAGGCATCGTAGGTCATATCGTAGACCGACGGCTTTGTGCTGTTATGCATCGTGATGCAGGTGATGTCGCCATTGCCGTCCACCTTGGTACTGCGTTCGCGATAAGTAGTGCTTGCCGCATCTTTAACGGTGATGTGTTTGGGGACGGCAACGATATACTTATCCGTTAATTGATGATATTCGATGTCTGCATCGAGCTCGTAGCCTGTGGCATTCTCTTTATATGCAGAGAGATTGCCGTAAGCATCATATGTGTTTTCCACACGCGTGCTCAGACTGTCTCCGCTTTGCTCATCATAGTTGCTTTGCACCAAAGCGGCAAGAGCCGGGAAGATAACGCTTGGGTCGGCTTGTTTCTTTAAGTCATATTTATAGATGGAACCCTGTAATTTCTTGCCGTCCGCATCATACAGATACTCATCGGTAACGAGGTTGTGCGTGTAATAGCCTCGGTTCAGCGCAAAGGTCTGAACGGAATAGCGGTAGAGCTTATCGCCGTCTTCCGTGTTCAGTTGGTTGGTACGGACAGTTCGGAAACCGTAGAAATCACGTTCTTTTCTATCGCGATAGCCTCCTGTATATTCAAAAGTATTCTTGATTCTTGTAGCACCGTTTTCCTTGTAACCTCCTGTTGTTTCCACACTCGACATCACCCATTTGCGACCGGGCAGGTTAAAACTCGGCTTAGTCTGTTCATATTCGATATGGATATTTCCACCGAAAGGCAGGGTAACGGACTTTAACAAATTGGTTCGTCCGGTGATATTACGTCTAACTTTGACTTTATTCTCTCCATCGCTGTAAACAAGATCAGGCAACCCATCGCCATCCATATCCAATAAGGCAGTGGTCGTACGGCTGATACTTTCGCTGTGAGCACCTTGAGAACTTGGCGTAATATTGATAACGAAGCCGAATGGAAGCGGAATTCTGATGGTATATGCCGTGCTGGCATAGAGTGCTACCGAAGACCCGAAAGTACTTAATATCTCTGAGTGTTTTTGCAAATTTTGTTGTTCGAAGAAACCATTACCCATATTTAAGGTAACCTTCAAATCTCCTAACATATTCTGTTCTATAAGATCGGGTAATCCGTCGCCATTGATATCCTTAAATGTCGTCTTGGAAGAAGTTAAGCTTGCCGTTCCGTTCTGTCCGCCTGAGATGCTGAATGTACCAAGTACGGGTATACAGATACCTAATCCGCTACCGTAGTTATTATTCCAGCTTTCTTCCATTTTTTCTGTACCGGAAGCTATTGCTTCTGTAAAGCCATAACCGAGGTTATAACGTACCTGTCCCTTCATAAGCATGTCGGGCAATCCGTCTCCATTGAGGTCCTCCCAGTTACGGACAGCTCCTGACGCTCCACTGGAAAAGTTGCCACTGGCACCACAGGATTTTTCGGAAACATTTCCACTGAAGCTGGCATTACCAGCATCAATCTTTGTCCGAGGATTTATTGCTAATGCTTCTCGTGCTTTTGTTACGGCATTTTTGGCAGTTCTTAATTCTTCATTAAACTTATCGAGTTTGTATGCCTTGGGGTCCATACTAAGACCTGCATTACTCCCTTCATTGCTTGCTTCTCCATAAAATTTATTGTTTTCTACATGGTATCGGATATTTTCACCCAATGTGCCGATAGGTTTGGTTAACTGTACCTTTACCTTACCATTGTTTTCATTGAGCCAGTCGGGATAGCTGTCTCCGTTCATATCCATTGCGGAAACGATGGTATAAGAATCTTGAGTAGAGTTGCTTTTATTGACGCCGAGGCTAATTCCCCATGAGAAGCCGGCACTAAAGGTTTTACCCCAACCTTTCGACTTAGAGACCAAGACAGGGGCAGGTAGTCCGTCGCCATCTGTATTGTACTTGATGGAGTCAATAACAATCTCATCTACCCCAAGGCGGGACGGACGAAGCATTGAGGCACCGACATAAGTACTGTCCGTTGCACTGCGGTACCACTTATAAAGCGGCAAGTATCCCATCGTAAAGAACTTTTGCTTGCTGATGTCAAGCGTATTCTTTTCAACGGCTTCTGTATTTATTTTTCCATTTTTGATGTATTCATTACCCTCTGAGACTTTCATGTCTTCGACATGAATGGCTTCGTCCTTCTTATTACCGTTCCATCCGAATTGTCCCCAGCCTTTATAAAGAAGTCCGTAATCGAGCCGGTTGAAACTCGAATAAACAGAAGCCGGCAGGGTAGCGAGTTTTACCCGAATGGTATCGCTCGGGTGCATCTTGCCATCTGCACCGAGTGTCATGACGATAGAATCACGATATAGGTGAAGTCGGGCAACAGTGGCATCTTTCAATTCGTTGATGACGGAATAAGTAACTTGTAATTTTCCGTTGAGCAGTTTCGATATAAGCTGCGGCTTTTTAACGGGAATCGTATCGGTCTGTATCTTATTGCTGTTTGCTAACTTGAGTGTTCGTTTGTAAATGAGCGAGCCATCATCTCCTTTTACAGTCAGATAAACGGAGGCTTCTCCCGTATCTTTATCGGACATACGATTAACTTGAAAATCGGGAACAAGGAATAGCTCCTTGCTCCATATCGAATCGGGAGTGGTGGTGATATGAACAAGTGTATCGGCTTTCGCTACGATATTCTTATTATACATCAGATGCTTCGGTGCAAGGGTATAATTAACCGTATCTCTATGGAAAACGGGTGCCCAGCTGATGTGCTTCCAATTGATCGGACTGGTGGTCTTAATCACAAAATCTACCGTTGCACTATCTGCAACGACAGAGTTATAGCTTCCACTAAAATTACCATTGGAGATGATTGTATCCGCAGGCAGGAATAAGCTGTCTATCTGTGTTTCTCTACCTGTTTTATCTGTCTTTATGACTGCAAGAAGCACATCGTCGCTTGTCTTTTGCTTGTTATAAATTCCATCGTAGGTAACAGTTCCATTGATATCCAATGCTGCCGTGGATGATTCACCGCCGATATAGTCTTGTGAACTTTTATAATGTTTTAAGTCTTCACCTGCATAGGTGTCGGCAGCTATCGAGGTATAGACGATCGCAGGGTCCCATTTGACGGCATCGCCGATACCCGAATAAATGGCATTGACACGGAAAAGCAGGTAATCACCCTGATTGACTGTAACTGTTTGAGTCGGAACAGCAAGCGTTCCCGACTGTAAATGGTCATGGTGCCATAAGACGGTATTATTATGTTGTATCGACAAGCCTACACCATCACCGGCAGAAGACAGTTTTTGGGTAGTGCCTGTTACTTGTACTGTACCGGAATAAGGTGCACGCCATAGACGAACGGCATCGTTCATCGGGAATGCCCTTTCCAACGAATCCCGTATGGCATCGTAGTCCGGAATAAAGGTTTCGTCGATGGCTGCGGCATGTCCGACAATCGGATTACCGGTATTGGTACTTTTATTGTCAAACACGACATTCAGCCCATCACTATGATTAAAGAATACAGTTCCGTTTTGAGCAATATCTATGAGTCCGTCGGCATTAAAATCTTGGAAATATATTTTTGTCTTGCTTTCGTCTATCGTTCTGCTTACTGCAAAGCCGGCGCTGATAGGTCCGAACCCCGTACCGATATTGGCATCAAAGCTATGACTGACTGTCGAACCTTTGGAAAAACTGTTTACACCTTTCAATTCCCGTGCTTCACCGAAATAAGGATGCAATAGATCCTTATTCATATTAAGACGATAGTGAAGTTTGCCATCTCGTCCTTTCCATACCTTATCGGGCATGGCATCACCGTTTATATCGATCATGGCAATACGCCCCTCATTGCTGCTTTCACTGTGTGTATAAGATGAACCGGCGTTTGCCGATGCTGGCCCCCAACCACCACCGACCATACAACCTGCACCGACGGTAAAACCTTTGGCAGAACCGCCACCCAGCAGAGAGAGTGTTTCGTCAAAATGCCCGATCTTGGCTTTGACTAATTTACCATAATCGTCTTGTTGGGCAGTATAAGTAATAAGACTGTCGGCAAAGATACCCTTGGCAACATCATTATAATAGCTGAAGCTCTGAGAGGCTACGAGTAAGTCTTTACTATCCTTTTGGTCAACACTTTTTAATAATGTTTTTCCGAAAATACCTTCCTCATAATTCAAATCATAGGCGCGTAATAGTTCATTATTATTTTTTACGCTTACTTTCTTTAATAGGGATTCATCGGTTTGAAGAACACCGAGACGACCATTACGTACAACATCTTTTCTTCCGGTCGAATCGATGTCGAATTCGATGCTGTAAAGGCCTTCCTCGTTGCCAAAACCCGTATAGGTATACTTTTGAGGATAAAGGTTATTACCACTTTTGGTATAGTGATAGGCAGCAAAGTTGCCATGCACATCGGTTATACGTTTCAGCGCCCATTTGATGCGATTGCCATTGCCGTCGGTCAGGGAAGTCTCATCGTCCACCTGCCCGTTGTAACCGCCATAGCTATAAATAGTACCATCTCTGAGTGTAACTTCCCACCAATAGTTCTTCGGTGAGTCGCCGTGACGGATAATCTTATTAAAACTGCCTTCGACCATCGGGTAGAAGCGTTTTTCAGAAGTACGGGCAAGATCTTCTGTTCGTCTATGAATTCGGTCATTGAGCTGTTGTCCCATCAGCAGATACGACTCACTTTCGTTATTGGTATCAAAGCGAGGCACGCCCCAGCGGGTTTCTATATCGATACTCTGCACGGGCAGACTCCACCCGTAACCGACATAGCTCGAACTACCGTCGCTGCTGTATTGCAGTCCGGCGGAAGCGGCAATGCCTGCTCTGCCCTTGGGGGCTTCGAAAGGATAAGACAGGGCTGCCGTGCCGTTTTGGTTGGCGGTGGGCGCTTCTATCTGCTGAATACCTGCGCCCGGGTCGGCAGCTTTAAGCTCGCTGATACCCGTGGGGACATAGCTCTGTGTTTCGGGACTTTCGGGAACCTTGATGATACCATTGATGACATCGGTAAAGTGCGAGGTCTCGGCCATGACAAGTTCTTTATCTTTGTCCAAAGCCTTATGCCGCAGCATCACCCACTGGGCTTTTAATTCGTCGTAGTAGTAGGTGTGTATATCTTCGGCGGTATAGCCTTGTGGAATGAGGGTGCTATCGTAAGGCACAGTGATGCTTGCGGGCGAATGGACGAAGTGCTCGCCGTGCGGCAGGAAACGGTAGCCGGCGATGCTGTCTTTCGAGTGGGCTGCAACGGTAGGATTACTCCTGTCTGCCGTTACGTTGACCATGCCTGCGGGCAAATGGGCCAGCTCGCCCTTGCAAAGCGGTGTAATGCTCAAAATCTTGGCACGCTCCATACTGCCACGCGGCACTTTGAGTTCTGCACGACCTACAGACAAAGAATCGGCAAGGGTACCGGCGAAGTATTTGCTCACCGTGCGTTTGCGAAAATCTTGTAAACGCTTGGATACATGGTTTCTTTTATTTGTTCTTGTTCCCTTTTCTCTTCCTATTTCTTTTGTGTCCGTTGCCGCATGGGCATACTTCTTAGCAGGTAAAGACACACTATCTTTGCCAGTCTTCTGACCAATGGAGTCTGAAACAGGAAGTTCCTTGTTTTCTTGCCTATTGCTGATATACGAAGTTCTTCTGTTGTCCTTACAAGAAACAAACAACAGAAACGTACTTAAAATGACTGCTGAAAAACATACCGACTTGTTCATAACCTCATTTTTATGTCTATTCCGTTTGATGGAAACCATTTACTTTATTGTTCTTATAAAAATCCTCTATCCCTCTTAGTTTCTAATGAGTTTGATGGTCTTTCTGCTGTTACCACTATTCATTTCAAGTACATATACCCCGCTCATCGGGAGATAGCAGCGGGTGGCATGATAAGTGTCTGAAAGATGTGTCTCCTTTTGCAGCAATGCACCGTCGGGTGAATAAAGCCGTAGTTCAAGAGGGAGGGATTTGGACATTTCCACACGTACATCGACATTACCATCTATCGTGGGATTGGGAGAAACACTGTGGCGAGCAAAACCGTCACCTGCCATTGTCGATACATTTAGCGTGCGAGTGGTGGAGCAACCATCATTGTTGGTTAGTTCGAGGATGTACTGTCCGTCCTCGTCAAGTGTCACGCTCTCACCACTCAGGTATCTGCCCTTAGGACTTTTCCATCGGCAGATGTAATCGCTTTTGGTGTCGATACGGTAATCGCGTGATGCACCTTGGGAGAAGTGTACGTCCTGCAGTTCGGGCACGTCGGCCATGTCAGCGTTGGAAATCATGATTTCATTCAAAAGTGTCTTACCGGTATAGTCTTTGGCGGCAATGACGTATTTGCCTTGTTGCAGGTTGGAGATGGTGAGGATGCTGTCACTTGTGGATTGGCTGTAGCATGCTTTTCCATCAAGACTTATCGTAACATTATATGGAGCAGTGCCGCCTGTGAAAAGCACTTTGAGTTGTCCTTTTTCTGCCGTGGCACAGCGGGGTTGTGCAATTTCAACGGTTGCAAAGAAATCTTTGGCAATGCGGAAGGTAAAAATGCTTTCGCCGGCATCAGCAGAGATGTTTGCAAAGACGATACTGTCGGCGTGGCTATCTTGTGCCTTGTAATAATGAATTTGGCCGATGGGGAATTTTCCTGTGCCGCTGTTGTCTACGGCGAGATAGTAATGCTCGTCTTTGTCAAGCGGTTGCAGTTGATGGATGCTCCGGGTATCGAAAGTCAGGGTGAGCTGTTCTGCGGGCTGTCCCGTCGTTGTAGCTGCCCATTGGCGTTGCATCCATTTCCCGTTGCCTTTGTCATTGGAAAAAGAGATTTGTTTGGCGTTGTCGCCCCAGAGGAAACTTGCGCCTTCATTGATTGATTTTGCGGATACTTTGATGACAGCTTCGCTCTCGCTACTCTCGCCGGTGGTGCGGTCGAGTTTAGATGTGGCGTCGCTGATGATACCTGCCACACGATGGTTGTATGTTTTGAGCCGATAATAGTTGCGGATAGTTTCACCTTTGGAGTTAAGGTAGGAATGGGCAAGCGTGATGCCATGGCGAAGGGCAAGGGCACTTTCCACGCGCATGCGTTCGGCGGCAGTGAGGGCGCGGTCGTAGACAACGTATTCCATCATGCCGTTTTTGAGCGCCTTTACAGGCAGTTTTTCCTTGGTCATTCCACCCACATTGAACATCCCGCGTGTACCATTTGCCGAGGAAGTACTATAAGCGTACAGGCGTAGTTGCGGCAAGGTGTCGCGCCCTGCATAGTTCATAAAAGTGCCCTTGGTAAGGTTGGCGGTGCGTGCCGTGGTCTGTACACGTTCAGTCTTGCCGGTTTGTGTGCTGACATTCCAAAGCAGCTGTTCGCCTTCTTTCTGTATTTTGCCTACACCGATAAAGGTCAAGCCGCCAGCGCCAGCTAGTTGTACGGGTCTGTTGTCGTTGCCATTCACCCATTTAACAAAACCTACTACTCCGCCGGGGGCTTGGGATTCAGATTTTGGTTGTGTTGCTACTTGGGGCTGCGCTTGTGCTCGACTTGTCGTTATAGACAAGACGCATAAGAGAGGAATGAGTATGCCTGTAAGATGGAGTGTAGAATGTTTCATCGTTATTTCTGTTTAGTTAAGGGAATGGTATAACCCACCGTCAGCAAAAGCAGGTGGCTGTTGTTCGTGGCTTTGTGATAGCCGTAAGGGTTCTCGTTTGTCTTGATAAGATCCATAAAACCGTAACCGTATTGCAGGCTGGCTTCGATACCGTTCTTAAACGACGAGTAGCCTATTTTAAGCAAGGGCATCACGTGTAGGCGTGCCCGAAGCGTTTCTCTTAAATGTTCCTGTGTGAGTTCGTCTACCGAAGCAAACATGGCTGTGCGGTTGCTCGAAAAGTCGATACCGCCGAGATTGAGCGGAATGCTCATGCCCACACCGACCCCCATATAGAGGTCGCTCATCAGATAGAGTCGCGCGGCTACCTGTGGCATGATGACATGATAGCGAAAGACCGTCTTCTCGTCGATGTTGCCGATTTGCTTGTGTTCTTTCAATGTGGAAGATAGCCACGTGTAGTCTGCGGCCAGTTCCACACCGAGTCGGTCGTGCCGCCAAAGGGCGAAAACGCCTATCGAGGGAACCAATGCGCCTTTTTCTTCCATCGTATAGCGCGGGCGAATGGCACCATCTTCGACCAAAGCACCCAAATTGCCGATAACACTATAACCCATACCGGCACGAATGCCGATACGGGTTTGGTAATAATGCTTATGTGAGAAAACACGTTTGGGTTTGGGTTCGCGAATAGTTTCCGCCGTATCTGTGACGATATCGTCAGGTTCCGGTTCTATAATGGCTTGTTGCTTGGGTTGCTCTTGGGGTGTTTCTTTCTTTTCCGGTACAGCTACTTCTTTTGCAGGTTGAAGAACAGAGACGGCAATCACCTTTCTTTTCTTCTTCGGTTTTGAAACCTTCTGCCACGCTTTTGTTGAAACCGGCGAAATCGTTGTCGTATCTTGTTTGATAGTATCTTGTGGGGTAGAAGCCGACGGGGTTGGTTGAGGTGTCGGCACTTCTTCCTTGTCATGCTTGCAAAGCCGTAAACACAACAAGATAATGAGGATAATGATTAACGCAACAATGCCGCGAATGACATTGCGGCGGGTATTTGAAGTAGAATTGCCCATAGGCACTTACCTATTTATTATATATAATTGTTGTACTAAAAATCTATCCTAAATGTTATACCAATTTTGGCAAAGAGGAGAAAGAGAGTAAAGATAAGTCCTTGGTTAGAACTTATCGGATATTAATCCTATAACCCACCGTCAGTTCAATCTGCTGATTGTGGTTATCATGTTCCACCCAATTATAGGTGTTCGTTTCGGTCTTGATGCTATTGGTCAGACTGTAATGGTATCGCAAGTCGAGCGTCATACCGAATGGAAAGTCATAACCGATACCGCCGCCTAATGCTGCATCGGGACGACCTTTGAGTTTGTCTTTGAGCATCCGCTCGGTCTCCTTTACGCTGGGATAACCTAACGCCGAGAACTTCGCATCTTCCTGATTACCCGTATAGGTTAGATTGCTTGGAGAGAGGTTTGCACCTATCCGTCCGCCCAGCGATACGTGCAGAGAGTTCTTTGCTTTAAAAGGATAGAGATTAAAATAAGCGGCAAGTCCCAAATGGTGATAACGGGTGGATAGCGTGTAGTTCAATTCGTTCTTGTCCTCGTAACGAACTCGCGCCGTTTTGTTATAATAGGCGATACCCGCTTCCACGCCCCATAGGCTTGTAGGCTGCCGATAAAGAAAAAACAGCTCGGCACTTGGCACGAACTGTCCTTTGTTGTCGAACGAATAATTAGAGTAATAATTCTCGCTCACTAATATCTTATCTACATGGTTATTCACGCTGTAACCGCCACCCAAGCGGACACCAGCATTGAAAGCACTTTCCTGAGCACTTAGCGAAAGGCAGAAGGCGAAAAAAAGAATAAGTAAATGAGACCTTATATACATAACGGAATGATTTTTTGTTATTGTTCTTAAGGGACTGAAGTTCCTCATTCTTCTGCAAAAATAATAATTCTTTTGGAAGAAACAATGTTTTTGGCAAAAAATATTTTATAAAGTAGGACTACTTCGCATTTATACCTTATCCTAAAGCAAAAAGCGGTGAGAATATGACTTCTTACCGCTTCATTATGCTGTCTATTTATACCTTAATACCCCTTAATCAGATTGATTAAAATCCAAGACACTTAGAGCGACGGTCTGTAAGCCGTCCTCTGCGAGTTGTCCTTATATCCATCCTTATTCTTCTCGTATTGTGTATTCGTCTCCTTCTGCTCGGCAGAATCAGGTGCTGGCGGAGCCAAATCCAACTGTATCTTCCTATCCAAGGCAGCCAATTCGGATTTGAGTCCTTTGAGTTCGTCCTCCTTCTTCCACTCCTTCGACACGATAGGCTGCATCTGCGCAACCTTTTGTTCCTGTTCTTCAATACGAGCGTTGTACTGGGCAATCGTCTGCGGAATATGCTCCAATGCGCGTAAAAAGTTCTTTGCCGCCGCTTCCTTGTCCGCCTTGGCTATTTGCCCGTGATTGTGCGTGTACTTGTAGTTGCCCTTGATGGAAAAGCGGTTCTGCGTCAACTCTAGCCCTTCGCTCAATACTCGCTCCGTAGTCACACTCACCTCAAAGCCGTAGAGTTCGCCGATACGCTGCGGCGCACCGCCCGTATTGACGTTCTTGTCAATGTCCTGCAACTTCGCACCGAGTGCTTTCTCATCCCGTGAGGGAAAACTATCGAGCACGAGGGCATTGAGATAGTTGCCGTCCTTGTCTTTCCCTGCCGCAGCCTCGAACTTCTTCCAGTCCTCCGAAATCTTTTCCTTTGCCGCCCTGTCGAAAGCCAGCTGGTTGGTCATTTCCAAGAGCCTGTTCCCAGTTTCGTGCTTGGCGCGGTTGAACGACTTGCGTTCGCTCTCCAAAGCGGCGACCTTCTTTTCTAACCGTGCCTTGTCGAGCAGGTCGGTGTTGCCCGAAAGAATCGCCATATATTCTGAAAAGTTCATGCCCGACTTCTCGTCCATACTCCCCTCATCGATGGTACGTGCCCCCATCGCCCCGCTTTTGAGCTGAGAGATAAAAGTCTGCTTGCAATGCAGCAGGTTGAACTTGTAACTGTCGAGCGACTTTTCCACCGCATAGATAATCACGTCCACCTTGTTGTCAGCATAGCGCCGCGCAATCTCATTGCCCTTTCTCACCGCCCGCCCGTCGCGCTGTGCAAGGTCGGACGGTCGCCACGGCGTGTCGAGATGATGCACCGCCACGGCACGCTGCTGGGCGTTCACACCCGTGCCGAGCATGGAGGTGGAACCGAAGAGCACGCGCACCCGCCCATCATTCATCGCCTCGATGACTGCTTTCTTGCTCTTTTCGTTCTTGAACTCCTGTATAAAACGTATCTCATGGGCAGGGATGCCGTAATCCTCCACGAGCTTGCGCTTGATTTCCGAATAAACGCTCCATTGTCCGGGCTGATAGGTGCCCAAGTCGGAGAAAACGAACTGCGTACCTTTCTGTGCATCGTATCTTTGGTAATACTCGGCAATCATCCGGGCGCAGTGGGACGCCTTGTTATCGGGATGGTCGCCGTAGGCGGGATCGATCATGCGCATATCGAGCGCCATTTTCCTCGCGTAGTCTGTTGCGATGAGCATCTTTGCCTTCTCTTCCGTTTCCGATAGCTTTTCACGTCCCAGTATCGTGGCATCGCCCGACTTGGCAAACTCCATGAGTTTTTTGATAAAGACTTCTTGGTCGGGTGTGGGCGGGATGTTGTGCAGTATCTCGTGCTTGTCGGGACGAACAACGCCCACGTCCTCCGCCGTGCGGTAGTCGGTGATTTCGTTGTAAAATGCCGCCAGCTCCGGCACCTTGATGAAATACCGGAAACGCTCTTTCTGGATGATGTTGTTCGTTACGGAGAACTCGAAGTCCGTGGTCTTCTTCGCAAAAATGGCCGCCCACGCGTCGAAGCATCGGATGTCCTGCCGTTCGAGCTCCTTGGGACGCAGATACTTGAAGAGCAGATAGAGTTCTGTGAGCGAGTTGGAGATGGTCGTGCCCGAAAGGAACGTCGCCCCCAAGTCCTTGCCTGACCTCTCTTGAATGGTACGGATGGCAAAGAGCAGGTTGAGTGCTTTTTGGCTACCCTCGCTGTTGCCAAGTCCCGCCACGCGGTCATGTCGGGTGTTGAACATCAGGTTCTTGAATTGGTGGCTCTCATCAACGAAGATGTGGTCGATGCCCATCTGCGCGAAGTCCGCCACGTCGTCCTTGCGGCTGTCGATTTCATACGCTATCTTTTCGAGCCTCGCCAGCAGGTTGTGCTTGCGTTTTTCCAAACCTTTGAGCATGGAAACGGAAATATTTCGTCCCTGCCCGCGCAACACATCGAGGTTTTCCTCCACCGTGTCGAGTTCTTCTTGCAGGATGTTCTGCCGTATCTCCACCGACTGCGGTATCTTGCCGAACTGGTCGTGGCTCATGATGATGCAGTCGTAGTCGTTGTTGCGGATATTATTGAAAAAGCGCACGCGGTTCTGCGTTGAAAAATCCTTTTCGGAGGCGTAGAGGATACGGGCTTGGGGATAGGCAGTCCGGTACGTTGCGGCTATCTCTGCCACGTTCGCCTTCAGTCCGATAATCATCGGCTTGTGGGCGAGCGAGAGGCGTTTCATCTCATGGGCTGCAATGCACATGATGAGCGTTTTTCCTGTTCCGACCTCGTGGTCGGCGATGCCGCCTCCGTTCTGCTTGATCATCCAGATGCAGTCCTTCTGACTGGGATAGACGGCAGAGATGCCGTACTTGCCGCCGAGTGCCTTGAGGTCGAGGTCGGGGAAGGTCTGGTGCGATCCGTCGTACTTCGGCCGTACAAAACAGTTGAACTTGCGGTTGTAGAGGTCGGTGAGCTTGTCCTTGAATTCTTTCGACTGCGCTTCGAGCCAGTCGGTAAAACCGTTTCTTATCTCGTCAATCTTGGCATTGGCCAGCTGTATCTTCTCGGCATCGCGCACCTTGATATCGTTGCCGTTCTCGTCCTTGCCGACACACTTCATCATGTTGGGTACGGTGTTGTGTAGGGCATGCTTTAAGAGCGACATGCCGTCGTAGCTGCGATAGTAGCCCTTGACACAGAATTCTTCGTAGATTTTCACGTTCGTGCGGGTGTTGCTTACCGAGAACTCGTCGAGCGAGGGCGAGTAGGCGATCTTAACCTCCGTCTCATACAGGTGGGACATATAGGCGGCAAACACGCCCGTGGGTATCCACCGTTCCCCGAAGTTGAAGTCGAGGTCGGCAAAGGGTATCTGTTCGGGAACGGCGTTTTCCAATGCGGAGAGGGCTTCGTCCACGCGGCTGTCCGCTTCCGTGTGTACCTGCTGCCACTGCCGGATATCCTCTATCTTGGCAATGACATTACCCGCCACAAAGCGATCCTTGATTTCATAGCCGCCTACGAGCGGATTGAAGAAGATACGCCCTTTGAGTGTAGTGAGCAGTTCCTCCTCGCTACTGCCCGTCAGCTCCTGCATATAGCCCAGTTCTACACTGCCGTAGCGGTTGAGTGAAAGGGAGAGGGCTTCCTCCGGGCTATCGGTATGCTCCGTCTGCAGCACAGAGAACGACACGGGATGCTCAAAGATGTCCG
Source organism: Prevotella sp. HJM029 (assembly GCF_000599605.1). Lineage (GTDB taxonomy): Bacteria > Bacteroidota > Bacteroidia > Bacteroidales > Bacteroidaceae > Prevotella. The sequence continues at coordinate 38,188 of NZ_KK082667.1, forward strand.
ACTTGACAAGTCGCCCCTTTTCCTCGCGCTCGATGGCAAGAAGGTTGCGCCCGCCTGCATCCATGAGCACCAGCCCCACGTTCTGTGGGGCGTTGAGGACACCGTAACGCATGACGAACTCGTCGTAGTAAGTGTTCAGGTTCGAGCGAAGCGTGGCATTTTCTTCTTGCCGTTCGGCTTCGTAGGCATACAGCTTTTCGTAGGTGTCGCGGACGTGGATATAGGCCTGCGCCTTTTCTTTGAGCAGAAGAGGTAGATCGAGCGGAGAGAAGACTGCACCGTAGGACGTGAGGTTTTTGAGCACGCCGATCTGATTGCCATAGTCCAAGGAATACTCCTCCACAAGCGTACCCTCCTTGTAATGGGGTTGCAGCTTTTGTGTCAGCACACGGGGCACGAGCATTTCTTCTTTTGAAGGTGCCAGAGTAGGAATGTCCTCCGCACGCTCCCTTGATACAATGGCATCCTTATCCATCTGCACTTCCTGCCTGCCTACCTGTAAGGCTTTTGCCCGCTGTTCGGGTGTCATGTCCATCATCACCTCATAAAAACCGTTGATGGGCGGGTTGGTCTCCCAGTCCAACTCGGCATAGAGGTCGTTTGCTTCCGACTTTTTTGGTGCGGCATCGAACAGGCTTCTTTCCTTGGGTTTGCTTTTTGCAGTTTTCTCTTTTGCCTTTGGCTTTGTCTTCGTTTTCTCTGCCTTCTCCCTTTTCTGTTTCTTGCCCGTTGTGGTCTGCTTTTTCTCCGCTACGGTAAACTCCCAAAGGTCGAACAAGGTCAGCATGGGGCTGGGGGAACCTGCCTGCTGTGATTGACTTTCTCTGACGGTTTCAGAAGAAGCCTTCTCTTTTTCACTGGTTTGTGTTTGAACGGGAGAAACAGAAGTCTTCTGTACAGAAGCCCCCTGCAAAGATATATTCTGCGTCTTCTCTTCAATCTTCACTTCCTGCCCATATCGCTGCAAGTCCAATCGCATTTGGATATCCTGCGACAGTATTCCGCGCAGGTCACGGGCGATACCCTCCACGCCGCCCTCGTGCAGGTAGACCATCGCAGGTTTTCCGTAAAGGTCGGTGGAGCGCTTTTCTTCGGTACGGACGATACGGTCGGGATAGCGGAGGAAATACGCATTCGTCGGGATGCCATTTTGGTTGTCTCTCGCAGGCTCAGCCAGCAGCTTTTCGTCATCCGAGAGTTCCTCCTTGCCGACACGTTTTTGTAAGACGAGCAGATCGCAGCCAGCCTCCGTTCCTGCATTCTCAGTAAAAAGGTTGTTGGGCATGCGCACGGCGGAGAGCAGGTCGGCTTGGTCCAGCATCAACCGGCGCACGGCACTGTTACCGTCCGCATTCAGCACGCCCTGCGGAACGAGAAGCGCGACGATACCACCGTCTCTCACCGTGTCCAGTGTTTTCAGACAGAAATAATTGTGTATCTTCTTGGCTGCCGCCCTATGCACCGCCGAACCTTTCTCGAACTGCGCATCGAACACGGCAACATCGCCGAAGGGAACGTTTGAGACAGCCACATCGAAGTATTCCTCGAAAGGCTTTTCTATCCGCTCAAAACCTTCGATGCGCACCCGCTGTCCGGGATAAAGATGCGAAAGTATCTTGCCCGTCAGCAGGTCTTTCTCGAATGCCATGACCTCCGCCTTCGGATTGTCCCTTAAAAAGGCATCCACGAAAGCACCGCGACCGGCTGAGGGTTCCAACACACGAAGAGGGGCGATACCGTTTTCTTTAAGTACGCCACTGATGGTCTCCGTTATCTCGGTAGGCGTATAGAACGCTGTAAGTACGGAGGACTTCAGGCTATCCATGTATCGCTTGTATGTCCGTTCATCGGCACTGTTCTCGCGGATCAGCCGGTGCAGTTCCGCCGTGGGCGCAAAGAGGTCGAGGTCGGATTTTGTCCACTGCGCGGCATCCGCCAGACTGCCGGCGGGATTGAGGATGCACTTCAATCCGCCGAAACCGCAATAACGCTCCAACGCCTGTCGTTCTTCGGCGGTGGGCACGCGATGTTCTCTGTCCAAAGTAAAGGCGGTGCGTATCGCCTCAATGTTGCCCGAGAGTCTTGCTTTCCTGTTAAATGCCATGACGTTCGAGATAAAGTACGACCATTCCCGTGATTTCGGTATATAGGCTCTCCTCCGTGCGTTCGCTCTGCGCGCACAGCTGCCTTACCTGTGGCAGCAACGTCTCGGCGGTTGCCTCACGGGCTTCCAAAGGCACTTCGCCCTCGAACTCGTTTTCGAGCACGTCCGTAAGCAACGCGAAAGCCGAGCGGTGCAGCCCGTCAAGCAGTGTTCCCATCGCCAGCTCCTGTGCACCGTCAACGGAATAGCCCTCGCACCGTGCCCGTCCGAACGTTTCAGCGGCAAGGGCGGCACGACTGTTGATAAAGTCGGCGTCCGATGCCTGTTCAAACCTGTTCTCTTGAAGATAGTGTCGCAGGTAGAGCCCGTAATAGGACAGCTCCTGCCGATTGTCTGATTGTTTCATGATGCTGTTTGTTTAGTTGGTTCCCGTTTGCTTCCCTATAGATAAAGCTGTTGCTTCCCTATCGCACTTCTCATAGCTCTTCTACTGATGCTTCCAAATTATCTTCGTGATGAGAAATATTTCTCTACACGATGAGACGAAATTATCTTCACGATGATAAATATTTCTCATCACGAGGATAATTTGATAGACTCGATAGCTCTTGCATCGCACTCCTTATCCGAACATCTTTGCAGATATTATATAAGGGAAAGAGAAGTAAAAAGGGAAGAAAACGGGATATGTACAAAAGGCACCCGGTGTCCCCACCGAGTGCCAACCACTAAATCCACAGTAAAGTAATAAAACAGTCATCTAAAGAAAGAAAACGCTTTATGAACTGTGAACAGTGGCAAAAGTACGCATTATTTTCCGTTTTTCCTACCCTTTGACTTGTTTTTTGTATCATCGAAGATGAACTTTACTCTAAACTCCTCGTCAAAGGCAAGGGCAGCATCGAAGGATTTGCCCTGTTTGCTCTTGAAACCGTGCAGCACGGCGGTACGTCCCTCGGTGAGCAGGTCGGTGATCTCCTTGTCGGAGAGCAGCTTGCCCGCCACCTGTCGGAAGAGGGGCAGGGCGCAGGCCTCGTTGTCGCACTTGACCACCTTGGCATAGAACCGCATACTGCCTTTGCCGCACTTGGGACAGGCAAAAGTGGTCTCTCGGGCGCGGAAAAGCTTTTCGGAGGCGAGCAGGTCGGCGGTTATCCGGCGCGTATAGGCTTCTATCTCGGTATTGAAGTCGGCGGCAGCTTTCTCGCCCCGTTCTATCCGTGCGAGCTCGGCCTCCCACCTGCCCGTCATCTCCACGTTGGCGATGTCCATGTCCTTGACGATGGAATAGAGTGCAAGCCCTTTTTCGGTGGGCACGAGCGTCTTTTTCACACGTACCATGTATTCGCGTTTGAGCAGCGTCTCGATGATGGCGGCACGGGTGGCAGGCGTACCGATGCCACAGTCCTTGATGGCTTGTCGCAGGGTATCGTCTTCTATCTCCTTACCCGCAGTCTCCATTGCGGCCAACAGCGTTGCCTCGGTGTGGAGCGGTTTGGGCTTGGTCTTTCCCTCTGTGATGGAGCAGGCGGAAAGGGACAGCACATCGCCCTCCTTCCAGTCGGGCAGGATTGTGTCGCCGTCCGTATCGCCACAGACATCGCGCCAGCCCGACTGTCGGATAACACCGCCCTTTACCGTGAACGCCGTGTCGCAGCATTTCTCGCCATCGCATGTCAATACGTCCGCCCTGACGGTGGTGACTTCCTTGACGCAGGGTGCAGAGAAAGCTTCGACCATTCGCGTGGCAATCATGCGGTAGACGGTCAGCTCGTCCTTGTAGATGCCGATGGGGTGCAGTCCCGTAGTGAGCAGGGCGTGGTGGTCGGTCACCTTGCCCGCGTCCACGCTGCGATGGGCGAGCGTATCTATATGGCTGACATGACTTCCCAACTGTTCGTCGCGTTGCAGCTTTTCGAGCAGCTTGGGGATGGTCTCGAAAACATCGTCGGGAATATAGCGGCTGCTCGTGCGTGGGTAGGTGATGAGCTTGGCCTCGTAGAGCTTCTGGGCAATGGCGAGCGTCTGCTCCGCCGTGAGTCCGTAGCGACTGTTGGCTTCCTTTTGCAGGGTGGTAAGGTCGTAGAGCAGGGGTGGCTCTTCGGTTTTCTGCTTATGCTCTACCTGCGTGATACGGACTTCTTTGCATGTTTCCTTGATACGCTTGTAAAGGCCGTTTGCCGCTTCGCCGTCTTTCCACTTTTCCTCGGAGGTGAACTTCACCACCTCTTCCCCTTCGCCTTTCACGGCAAGATGGAGCTGCCAGAAGGCTTCGGGCGTAAAGCGTCTGTTCTCCCAATAGCGGGCGCAGACCATCGCCAGCGTGGGCGTCTGCACACGACCGACGGAGTAGGTGCCCCGACCGGCGGCAAGGCTGAGCGCCTGCGTGCCGTTGATGCCCACAAGCCAGTCAGCTTCACTGCGGGCGCGGGCAGCAAGGTAGAGGTTGTCGTAGTCTGCCCCATTGCGCAGGTTATTGAGTCCCTCGCGGATGGCCTTGTCGGTCAGCGAGCTGATCCACAGACGGTTGAAAGGTGTGTGGCAGTCGATGTATTGGTAGAGATAGCGGAAGATGAGTTCGCCCTCTCGTCCGGCATCGGTCGCCACGATGATGCGTTCGCTCTCTTCAAAGAGCCGCCTGATGATATCGATTTGTTTGAGCACACCGCTGTCGGGCTTGCAGCCTTTCTCTGTCTTTTCTGCTCTGGCGACAAGCTTGAACGCCTCGGGGATAACAGGCAGGGCGTCGCGGTTAAAGCCTTTTATGCCGTAGGCTTCGGGCAGGGCGAGCTGCACGAGGTGTCCGAATGCCCACGTCACGGCATAGCCGTTACCCGTGAAATAACCTTCTTCCCGTTTGCGGGCGTCCACCACGCGGGCTATCTCGCGGGCGACGCTCGGCTTTTCTGCAATGATTGTCTTCATTTTGTTTTCTTTTTATTGTTGATGTTGTTTCTTGATGATGGATACTGTATTGGATATTAGTGGTCGGCACCGGGGCTACATGCGGATGCCCTTGGCTTTCTTGGGTTCATTCTTCTGCTGCTGTGCCTGCTGTTCGTTTTTCGGGGCGACCTGTCCTTTCTCGATGGGCTGCTGTATGTGCTTGGTCGCCTCGTTGGTCTTGCCCTCGTTGTTGACGGCGACCTGCACGCGGCTTTCATTGGATGGGGCAACGCTTTGGGCGAGGTCTGGATTTTGGTTGTGGGTAAAGGGACGGCCTTTATCGTAGTTGAACTTGAGGTACATCGTGCAGGGCTGCCCTTTCTTGTCGAGTACGTTCTCCAACTTGACGGCTTTGCCTTGGCAGTAATCCTTCTTCTGTTCGTCGCTGAACTGAATGTTCTTCCACTTGCCGATGGGACGTATCTTGCCGTCGTCGGTTGTCCAGCGGTTCTCGCGCTGCTTGGGACTTTCGCTTTTCTGTCCCTGTGTGGTGTTGCCGTCCTGCCGTTGCTGTTTTCTCGGGCTGCGCCCGCTGCCGGGAACGAACTCGATGCCGCGTTGTTCGACATTCACTTGCAGGGTGACGGTAAACTTGCGACCGTTCTCCAGCTCTATTTCTTTGCCTTTGAGCGGCGCACCTGTCAGCAGCAGGGCTTTCTCTGTTTCAGAGAGCACCGTCTTGCCGATGGTGTCGCGCATGCGCACCCGGTTGGCGGCGATATCGATCAGCTCATGGGTCTGGCGGTCGATACTCACGAACGATGGTTTGAGTTCACCTGTTTCGGTGTTCGCAAGGTCTACGATACGTCCGAGGTTGCCAGTTTCTTTCAGGTTGCGCTTATCCTCCTCGGTGAAACGGTGCCCCTTGTATTCGAGGTCGAGGTTGGGGGCAGTCTGCACCAGATGCGGAACTAGGCGCACCGTGCCGTCTTCCTGTACCTTGAAGGCGAGGCGGGCGGCGGTCTCGAAGGTCTGCCCGTCGAACTTCGGGGCGACACTCACTAAGTTGGACTTGCCATAGTTGAGCATCCGTTTCAAATCGCCAGACTTCTCCAGCTCGTCGCGTTTGATGCCCCATTTCTCTTCCAGCTCCTGCCAGTTGATTTTGCTCTCGTCGATGGGCTTGTAGGTACTTTCCTTTTTCTGACCGTTGCCGTCATTCGTTTTCTCTTGACCGGCGGCACCTTGTGCCTTCTGCGGCTGTTCCTGTTTCTCTTTCATTTCTTCTGTGGGATTTGTGGGTTGTTGATTTTGCTGTTGACTTTGTGGTTGTTCTTCCTGTACTGCCTTATGATAAGGCGTCATGTCTATTTTGTGCGGGGCGAGCAGTTCGCGGTTGCCTTCGGGATTCTTGAGCAAATCTTTCATCACTTCGATGAGTTTGTCCGCCTGCTCGGCCGCCACACGGTAGAAGCCGAAGCGGGAGGGCTCCTTGCACTGCCGCATGAAGTTGAGGAAGAAGTTGTCCAAGATGTCGCCCCCGCGATCGAACTTCAGGAAGTCCTGAGCGTGCTCTGCTTTCGGGGGCACACGCTTGGGTGTTCCGTCACTGCCGAGGCCGGCGATGACACCGATCTCTCCCGTCTTCTCGTCGCGGACGAGCAAGACGTCCTGTTCTTTTGTTTTCTTTGCCATTTTTACTTACGTTTATTTTGTTGTTTATTCATTGATTGTTTGTTTATTTATTCAATCATTCATCATAAGCCCTTATCATATTTTGAATTGTTCCATTGTGTCCGGTAGCTTCCTACCTGACGGTTTTATATACTTTTCGATAAAGTCATGCACATCGTGGAGCTTATAATAGATCTTATGCTTCAGCTGAAAATAGGGAATCATTTTCGAAGTGCGGTAACGCTGCAAGGTCCGTTTGCTGACGTGAAGGAGGTCACATAGGTCTTGGTTGTCCAACAGATGCTCACACTCTTCTTGATGCGAAGCATGCAGTTCCTCATCAATCTTATGCACGATCAACTCCAATTCTTTGTCCTGTCTGTTGAGGTGTTCCGAGATGTCTCGCATCATTTCTAAAAGCCTCGTGTCATAGTCTCTGTTCCTCATATACAATCATTTAGGTGAGACTTTACCTGTACGCAGGTTGAAATGATGCCGTAGTTCCTCGATGGTGGCAGGATCGCCCTTGAGACGTCCCTCATCGATGATGCGCCCGACTTCGCTGGCGGAATAGAGATACTTGCCGCGCAGGATGACGAAGTCGATACGCTTCTCGCTGCGCAGGCGTTGCAGGGTTCGGGTACTGATATGCAGGATTTCCGCTGCTTCACGGGTGTTAAGCAGGGTATCGGGAATCCCTTGCACACTTCGGGTTGCCTCCAGTCTTTCAATATGAGAGGCAATGCTTTCGATGCGGCCCATCAGCTGCTGATAGGCGACGCTTTCTATTGTGATTACTTCCATATTCATCATTTTAGTGAACTTATACCTAAATTGTCGGATAGACTGTGGCAACGTCTCCCAAGCATTTTTTGCAGGTCACTTTCCCTGTAAAGGATTTTCCCGCCTAAACGGAAAAAGGGAAGGTTGCCGCTGTGCCGGTACTCCTGCAGGGTTCTGCGACTGACCCGCAGCAGTGCCGATACGTCCCTGTCGGTGAGATACCGCTCGCCGTTGAGTGGTGGGCGGCAATTCCCCAAAAGAGATGATAGTCCCTTATGAATATTCTCGAAAGAGTGGAGCAGGGAGAATATCGGTTCGTCTTGTTCGGTCAATACATTTTCTTTCATTTGTCTGTGGATATAGCGGTGTCATATTTTTTCTTGTTTATGGGTCTCTTCTTTGCAGCTTAGCAGAAAGTCCTCGATATCCTTTGCCTTATAATAGAACTTACGCCCTATTTGGGCATAGTTCAGACGCCTACTGTTTCTGAGTGTCTGCAGGCGACGGGGAGAGATGTGCAACCGACGGCAGACGTCTTCACCGTCCAGCCAAGCATTCGCTGGTTTTCCTTCGTTCATCGCACAGAGCGCGTAGACCTGTTTTTCCAAAGCAAGAGCATCCGATACGATCTTCTCAAATGTCTTTTTCTCAATGATAATTACTTCCATTTCTGTTTTGTTTAATGAATACATTACAAAATTATAGTATTATCAGCATTCTCGGTCTGTTTTGGTAGTATGTGGCAGCTTGTGGCGTCGTTACGGAGACAAAAGAGACAACAAAATGACAGAAAATAACTCGGGCGGACAGTTTTTCTGGTGAAAACCGTCCGCCCGTTGCCGTTCTTTTTCGTTTCTCGGATTTTGTTTCTTGAATAGCGTATTCAGATGATATGTTGCTATGCTTGTCGATTCAGCATTCCAATCCGCTACTGATGCAAAGCATGAGAGAGGCTGCCTGTTTGTTATCCCTCGTTATCCTTTTCGTTATCCATCTGCGAAACTTTGCCGCAAATCCCGTATGAAGATAAAAGGATATGACGATGATGGTCTCCAAGGAATACACCTCGGCAGCATGACCGTTTTTAAGAGGCATATATCTCGTGCTGTGGCAGGTTGGTATTGCGCTGTCTTTCAGTACGCGGTTGATGGCTGCCCGTATTTCACCTCGTGTGGCGTAGAAGAGTTCCGCCAATTCCCACTCGCTCATCCAAATGGCGGCACCCGTGATGAAAAATTCATTCTCTTTCAAATAAATAATGTCTCGTTGTCTCATCGTTCGTTCCTCCTTATAATATTATAGGTGTTGTATTCGGATATATCTATAAAAGGTATTGACATCATTACACGAAAGCCTCAGAGGTGACAAATTCACCAATATCAGCAAGTTTTTCAGATAGTACATTCATTTCCTTGTTCAGCTTCTCGTTGGTAATCTTGGCGTATATCTGTGTGCTGGAGATACATTTGTGCCCCAGTACGCTGCTGACAGACTCGATAGGCATGCCGTTGGAAAGGCATACCACCGTTGCCATCGTATGGCGCGCCATGTGCCAAGTAATGTGTTTGTGGATGCAGCATTTCTTCATGACGGTACGTAGTATCATTTTGCAGGAATTATAGGACAGAACGGGAAAGACACGCCCGTCGTCGCACAGGCCTTTATATTTCTTCATGATTTGAAGGGGAATGTCGAGCAGGCGGACGTTTGTTTCCACACCTGTCTTCTGTCGATGGGTATGTATCCACACGCTGCCGTCGAGCGGGTTGGACACGATATTTTCCTCCCGAAGGTTCTTCAGGTCTATGTAAGCTAATCCCGTGAAAGCACAGAAGAGGAACAGATCGCGGATGAATGTCCGCTTGAAGTTCATCTTCGGGGCGTTGATAAGCTGTCCGAGTTCCTCCTTGGTAAGGAATCCTTTTTCTGTTTCCTCTTTCGGCACACTGCAGTCAGGGAACGGATAACGCATCAACCAGCCGTTTTCCACCGCCCTGTGCAGCAGCATACGGACAGGACAGGAATATACCCAGACAGAGTTGCAATGCAGGTGTTTTTCTGCAAGCAGATAAGTCTCAAAATCGGTGATGAATGTTGGTTGAATTTCTTTTAGGGCGATGTCACTCACATGATAGCGTGATTGCAGGAAGTCCTTTAGGTGACTGTATACGGCATGGTATTTTGTCAACGTGCTCTTTGCTTTCATGCCACAGTCGACTTTCTTGGCATAATCTTCCATGAAGTGGTCATAAATCTTTATGAGTGTCTGGCAGCGGTATTCCAAGCCAAGGAAAGCATTCCTGACTTTCTCGGCCGTGACAAAGCTGTCGCGCTCCATGATTTCCTGATAATGCCTCGTGATACCTGCACGGAGTTTGTCGAGCATCCGGTTGACTTCCCGTGCCGTTACACTCTTACCAACCGCACGCCCACCCTTGACACCCCAGAGGTTCGGTTCGATGGATACCTTGCAGCTGAACTGTGCCTGCGTGCCGTCCACGGTGATGCGTCCCATGATAGGTGACGTACCGTCTTTCTTTACCTTGTCCTTCTTCAAATAGAAGATGACTGAAAATGTACTTCTCATTGCTTTTGTTCCTTTCGTTTGCAAAATTATTTACTGTGGAGCAGTTGTCCACTAAGCAAATCGAGGGGAACGCGGAATAAGAAACCGAAGGGTAGGAATTTTCAGCCTAACAGCCTATCTCAGAGCGAATTTCCTTGATTTTCCACCTTCTATCATCCCCCTTGCAGGGGTTACGAATAGGAGACGGAACGCTGTCACAGTTTGGCACAAAGACCGTACACGGTTGGCATTACGCTACTTCCAAAAGCCCTTTTAAGACTTTGATTGATAACGTTATCGCTACATTTTTCCGTTTTTCATATTTTATATGTACTTTTACGAAGCGAATAACCTGTTTTTCTTGCTAAGATGAAGCATTTTTTTCTGTTGTGGTTGATGTGTGGTTTAGGTTTGGGACAGTCAGTTTCAGCACAAACCAAGTTGCAAACACAGTTGTCGTTGCTCGATAACAAGGTATTTGGCGTGTACCAAAACCCTGCGTTGGCTGTTGGCCGATACGACAGTTCTTATGCCGAAGTGAAGACATCGCTCACTCATTTGCATGCCGACAAGGCTCTTGTGGCGCAGATGGGACATGCTTTCAGAGCCTTTCAATTTGATGCTTCGTCTTACCAATGGCTCGGTAGGAACGCTGTGGTGTGGGGAAATGCGAGTTATGACCATCGCCGCACACAAGATGTTCGCTGGAACGAGACGGCCGATTTCATGCAAGTCTATCCTTATGTCATCGCTGACACTTTGGGTGGGAAGATAGAACGAGAAGCCTATCAGTTCCATATGGGTTATGCACAGCAATTAAAATACTGGCGTTATGGCGTTGAGGCGGCCTATGAATCGGCGTTGAGCTATCGTGATACCGATCCGCGTCCACGCAATAACAGTCTGTTTGTCAATTTAAAAATAGGTGTGGCTCATCCGCTTGGCACACGCTATGATTTAGGTGCTTATGCCCTTTGGCAACGCTATTCACAAGAGCAGTCTATAGCTTTTATGAATCCTTTGGGTGCCATTACACTCTATCAGATGCAAGGACTCGGCATGCACTATTATCGGTTTGCTGGTGCTTTAAAAACAGCCTATTACACGGGGCACACTTTAGGCGTTGGATTGACGTTACAACCTCGTGGTGATGGGCTTTTGGCACAGGTGGAACTGTCACGACGTGTGCTACAAAAGCAGATGGATGATTTGCAAGATGCGCCCATCAACGACCTTACGGTGTGGACCATTTCGGGCGAGACGGCCTGGCGGTGGCAACATAGGTATGTGGCAATCTCAACTTCTTACAGCCGTCGTGATGGTGCCGAACGCATTTATGACAATGGGCTAACGGGCTACAAGCAATTGGCAATCAACTATCCTTTCCTCAGCCAAACGTTGCATTTGCGTGTCGAAGGGGCACAACAATGGCAGCTGCCGCAGTGCGAAGTGAATGTTGTGCCATCGGTTGGGCTGTTGGCTTTTCAGGAAACCTATGCTAATCCACAACGTGAAATGCAATTTGTCAATCTTTGCTTGGGTATGAAAGGACAGGCCATTAAGCGGTTTCGTCAAGGGTTTTTGACAGCGCAAGTTGGGTTGCAACGGCTGCAAAACATGCAAAAACGTTTGGTGTTGAACGATCGTCACCTCTTTGTTTATCCGCTATCCATGCTCCACGATAACTACAATGAACTCTCAGCGCACGCTTGGATGGGCGAAATCAGTGCACGCTACGACCTCTTTCTTCATAGCTCCTCGCTCAAAACATTATTCTTGCAAATGGTCTTGCAGCAGCAAAATCGCTCTACCTACCATCATGCAACTCATTTTCAGGTCGCAGTGGGAGTCACACTTTGACATCTTTTCCCAAGATAAGGTAAAGAAACTTGAGTGTGGGTGCTTGCATAGCTTATGCAAATTGCAAAACGAACGAAGTGGCGTTTGCATAGCTTATGCAAATGATAAATCGTGGAAAACAGCGTTTGCATAGCCTATGCAAATCGTAAATCGTGAAAAATAACGCTTGCATAGCCTATGCAAATGATAAAACGTAGAAAATAACGCTTGCATAACCTATGCAAATGATAAAATCCTTTTCTCTACACAAAACATCGATGGTTGTTCATAAGTGGTGTTGTTTAAGGAACAAAATAGTGTTGTGTGGTCATGCGTTTCGGTCGGCTAAAGGTGCTTTTGCTATTTAATTTGCACATCGTATTTCCTTAAATAGCCTTAATGGGTTTTAGAAAAATGGGGCAATGCGTGGCCACTTGCAGATTTATTGCTATATTTGCACGCAATAAATTTTTTTATACTTTTTCCTATGTCATCATTTGTTGCAGACAAAATTGCTATGGACGGTCTCACTTTCGACGACGTCCTTTTAATTCCAGCCTATTCAGAAGTGTTACCTAAAGAGGTAACGTTGCAAACGAAATTCACTCGCCACATCACACTCAATGTTCCCTTTGTGACAGCTGCTATGGATACTGTTACTGAGGCATCGATGGCTATTGCTATTGCACGCGAGGGCGGTATTGGTGTGATTCACAAAAATATGAGTATTGAAGAGCAGGCACACGAAGTGGCAATTGTGAAGCGTGCCGAGAATGGTATGATTTATGATCCTGTGACCATTCGTCGTGGAAAGCGTGTGAAGGACGCACTGGCCATCATGCACGAATACCACATTGGCGGTATTCCTGTGGTTGATGATGATAACCATTTGGTGGGCATTGTGACCAATCGTGATTTGCGTTTCGAGCGTCATATGGATAAGCTTATCGACGAAGTGATGACTCATGAAAATCTTGTCACAACGCATCAAACCACCGATTTGGCAGCCGCTGCACAGATATTGCAAGAAAATAAGATTGAAAAATTGCCAGTGGTAGATAAAAATAATCGGTTGGTGGGCTTGATTACTTATAAAGATATTACGAAGGCCAAAGATAAACCCATTGCTTGCAAAGACGAGAAAGGACGATTGCGTGTGGCTGCCGGAGTGGGTGTTACAGCCGATACGCTGGAACGTGCACAGGCATTAGTCGATGCAGGCGCCGATGCTATCGTCATTGATACGGCTCATGGGCACTCGAAAGGGGTTGTAGAGAAATTGCAACAAGTGAAAGCTGCCTTCCCCAACGTGGATGTTGTGGTGGGTAATGTGGCTACAGGCGCAGCTGCAAAATATCTGGTTGAGCATGGTGCTGACGCCATCAAGGTGGGTATTGGCCCTGGTTCTATTTGCACCACACGTGTGGTTGCAGGTGTGGGGGTGCCTCAGCTGAGCGCCGTTTATGATGTTTATTCGGTGTTGAAAGGTACGGGTGTTCCATTGATTGCCGATGGCGGATTGCGCTATTCGGGCGACATTGTGAAGGCTTTAGCTGCTGGTGGTAGCTGTGTGATGATTGGTTCACTCGTTGCTGGCACCGAAGAAAGTCCTGGTGAAACGATTATTTTCAATGGCCGTAAATTCAAAAGCTATCGCGGAATGGGCTCACTTGAGGCCATGGAACAAAAGAATGGCTCGCGCGATCGCTATTTCCAGGGCGATGTGAACGACGCTAAGAAGCTCGTACCAGAGGGTATTGCTGGCCGTGTGCCTTATAAAGGCACTGTGCAAGAGGTGATTTATCAGCTCATTGGAGGTTTGCGTTCGGGTATGGGCTATTGTGGAGCAGCCTCGATTGAGGCGCTCAATCAAGCACGTTTTGTGCGCATCACCAATGCGGGTGTGTTAGAAAGCCATCCCCATGATATTGCCATCACAAGTGAAGCGCCCAACTATTCGCGCCCAGAGTAACGAGCTTATGTTGATTGAAAAGTCCATCATCCTTTTCGTGGCCATGCTTCTTTCGGGGAGCATGGCTTTTGGTCAATCGGCCGATGCAGTGGTGATGACTATCAATGAACAGCCGGTTCGGGTGACCACCTGGCAGCGCTATTGCCAAAAGCAACGGCAGCAGGCGCAGCTTGAACAGCCCTCGTTGAAGACTTTGCGTCAACGGTTTATTGATTTTCAATTGATGTTAGCGGCAGCACGTGAGGCACGGTTAGACACCTTGCCCACCATTCGTGAACCGATGGCATCTGCTGAAGAATTGTCTTGTGTGGGCACACAGCCAGTTGATGCGTCGATAGAGACCGAAGCTTTACAGCTTTATCAACGGCGAAAGCAGCGTGTGGATGCTGCAGGTGGTATGACACAGGTGCAGGCCTTGCTTGTAAAATTGCCACAACAAGCCTCCAAGCGCGAAGAGCAGCAAGCCAAATTGTTGGCTGATTCCATTGCTACAGCGCTGAAACAAGGAGCTGATGCCACTCTTTTCTTAGCGCGCTATGCCGACGATATCGATGCTACGAAGCACCAAGAACAGGGTGTTTGGCTTTCTTTGGGCGAGGCCTTGTCTGAGTTTGAAACCCAGATGCAGCAGCAACCGATTGGCACATGGGGCGATGTTTTCGTTTCTCCAGCGGGCTATCATATTTTAAAGGTTATGGCACGCCAGCCTTATTTTGCCTACGAAGAAGTGCGCAATGGACTGGTGAAGCTCGTTTCTCAACGCCGTTTACGCCGACAATTGCGCGCTATGCAACAGGACTCACAGGCTACATTGAAAAAAGATAGCACAGCCAATGTTGCTGCTTCCACGATAATACCCGCTGCTACATTGCAAGATTTTCGCGATGAACTCATGGTGTTGGCTGTGTTGCAACGTGAGGTTTGGCAGAAACATCCTGGCACCACAGCCGAATGGGAGCACTTCTTTGCGCAAAACAAAAAGCGCTATCGGTGGACTTCACCACGCTTCCAAGGTGTGGTTTGCTATGCCGCAACAGCAAAAGACTTGGTACAAGCGAAGAAAAGCATTCGCAAACAGCCTATTACAGACTGGAAAAAGAGCATCGAAGCTACGCTAAACACCGACAGTACGAAGCGTGTGCAAGTGACAGATGGTTGGTTTATGCAGGGTAAGAATGCGGCTGTCGACCATGCCATTTTCAAACAAGGTCGTGATGACAAGGCACCAACCAACTATCCCTTTGTGGGTGTTTGGGGCAAGAAATTTAAGGCTCCCCCCTCATTCCTTGACGCATTGATGTGGGTGCAGATGGATTATAAGGAACAACAGCAACAAACCTGGCTGATGCAATTGCGCCAGAAATATGTCGTTAAAGTCAACGATGCCCTATTAGAAGAAACAGGTAAATAACGAAATAATAAAAATAAGCATATCGAAAAAGCAATGAAGAATAAAGGAGCAAAATATATGGTTGGCTTCATGGGCACTCTATTGTTAATAGGTGTTTCGGCTAATGCACAGCAACAAGCACAACAAAATCGCTCGAAGGCTGATAGCGTGGTAACCAAAAAGGTTGATATCCCCGAACATAGCATTGTCGATGAAGTGATTTGGGTGGTGGGAGATGAGCCTATCTTGAAGTCTGATGTAGAGCAAATGCGCCTGCAAGGCGAAATGGAAGGCATAAAATGGAGTGGTAATCCCGATTGTGCTATTCCTGAACAGATTGCTGTTCAGAAACTCTTTTTGCATCAAGCAGCCATTGACTCTCTTGATGTTACGGAGTCAGAAATAGCACAAACCGTAGAGAGGCAGATTAATTTATGGATTAATTCAGCTGGCTCACGTGAGAAATTAGAAGAATATCAGGGCAAGAGCATCTCGCAGATTCGTAGCGATTTGCACGACGATGTGAAGAATAACCGCCTTATTCAGAAGATGAAACAAAAGCTTATGGCCAATGTTTCGGTCACACCAGCTGATGTACGCCAATACTTTCAAAATCTTCCTGAAGACAGTATCCCATTTATTCCGACAGAAGTTGAAGTGGAAATATTGGTGCGCAAACCTCGTATTCCACAAACCGAGATAAACCGTGTCAAGGATCAATTGCGCAGTTTTACTGATCGTGTGAATAAAGGTGAAACTTCATTCAGCACGTTAGCACGTCTCTATTCCGAAGATCCAGGTTCGGCTCGACAAGGAGGTGAGATGGATTATATTGGGCGTGGCTCCTTGGATCCTGCCTTTGCGAGCGTAGCTTTCAATCTCACTGACCCTAAGAAAATCTCAAAGATTGTAGAATCTGAGTTTGGCTATCACATCATCCAATTGGTAGATAAGCGGGGAGACCGCATCAAAGTGCGTCATATTTTACTGAAACCCAAAGTCACCGATGATGAAATCAAGCAGGCTATGGGGCGTCTTGATTCCATCACAACAGATATTAAAGCAGGAAAATTCTCATTCGAAGATGCTTGTTCCGTGCTCTCTGAGGATAAAGATACGCGCAATAACCATGGACTTATGGCCTATTATGACCCACAAAGTGAAAAAGTTACATCGCGCATTCAAATGAAGAACCTGCCTTCAGAAGTAGCTGCTGAAGTTGAAAAAATGAAGGTTGGCGAAATTTCTACTCCCTTTAAAATGGTTGATAGCAGGGGGAAAACAGTGGTTGCAGTTGTGAAATTAGTCAATAGAGTTCTTGGCCATCGCGCTAAGATTACCGAAGATTTCCAAGCGATGCAAGCCATTGTGCAGCAAAAAGCCAGTGAGAAAAAATTACACGACTGGGTGGTGAAGAAGATTAAAGACACCTATATCCGTATGGATGATCGCTATAAGAATTGTGATTTTGAATACGAAGGTTGGGTGAAATAGTGATGAATAGCCGGCGGTTGATGATACAAAATAATAAGTGTAGCATGATTCTTGGGATGATGCTATGCTTATTATGGTGCTTTCTCCCTTTAAAGAGCTATGCGGATGGCACTAAGAAGCCTACCGAAAAGCCTGGCGATCGTGTGTTTTTAATACATGCCGACGAACTGAGGTACGACCAGTTTGGTCCCGTTCCTGATGCTCAAATCGTGAAAGGGCGTGTGCAATTTCAACACAATGGTGCCACATTATGGTGTGACAGTGCCTATTTTTATCAGCAATCCAATTCAGTAAAAGCCTTTGGCCATGTGCGTTATGTACAAGGAAAAGGACTCTCCATGACAGCAGAGCGTGCAGCTTATGATGGTATGCGACAGTTGTTACAGGCACGAAAGAATGTTGTTTTGCGACATGGGCGTCAAACACTCTATACAGACAGTTTAGATTACGACCGTTTTAACGATTATGCCTACTTCTTTGAAGGTGGAAGATTGGTGGATGGCAAAGACCGTTTGGTGTCAGATTGGGGCGATTATAATACCAAAACACGTGAAGCCACCTTTTGGTATAACGTGAAAATGCATAATGGTAAGAGTTTTGTCACAACCGATGAACTGCATTATGACACGAAGACTTCATTGGCACATGTCGTTGGACCAAGTAAAATTGTGCAGGAAGGTAGTGTGGTGACCACTCAAGATGGCTATTTCAACAACAAAACCGATAAAACCGAGCTCTTCGGGCGCTCAACAGTGTCGGATAAAGAAAAAGATATTACGGGTGATAGCCTCTATTATAGCAAGAAAACTGGGTTGGCACGAGGTATAGGAAATGTGATTTATGTGGATAAACGACATAAAAATCAACTCTTAGCTCATCGTCTTTCTTACAACGAAAAAACGGGTTATGGTTTTGCCACAGGGCGTGCATTGGCTAAGGATTATTCGCAAGGTGATACCCTTTTTCTGCATGCCGACTCAATGAAAATCTATACTTTCCACATTAATACCGATTCAGTGTATCGAAAGGTGCACTGCTTCCACCATGTAAAAGCCTATCGAAGCGATGTCCAAGCCATTTGCGATTCGTTGGTCATGAATAGTAAAGACTCGTGTATGACGATGTATCGCGACCCAATAGTGTGGAATGCCAATCGTCAAATTCTAGGTGAAGTGATTAAAGTTTATTTCCAGGATAGCACTATTCGCGAAGCACAGGTCATCCATCAAGCATTGAGTGTGGAGCGAGTTCCCGATAAACAGCATTACAACCAGCTGTCTGCTCGACAAATAAACACTTATTTCGTAGAAGGAAAAGTGCGCCGGATGATAGCCTTTGGCAATGTGAAAACCATTTTTTATCCTGTCGATGAGAAAGATTCTACGCTGCAAGGCCATCTCTATATGGAAACCGACACACTTAAAATGTTTCTTTCTGCCGACCGAAAGTTAGAGAAAATGTGGACACCGAAGAACACAGGTGTGATGTATCCGATGACACAAATTCCTCCAACGAAGCTTAAGTTGTCAGAATTTGCCTGGTTCGAGCAGTTGCGCCCCACCAATCCTCAGGATGTTTTTGTGTGGAGAGGCAAAGCGGCCAACGCCGTTTTAAAAGCTGTTCCACGCCGCGCGGCTCCCTTACAACAGTTTAAAGACACGCCATAATGGGATTTTTTCGTCAGCCCACACCGCGTCGTTTCCACCATCCATATATCTATGTGGATGAACGGAAGGAACGCTTGAAGCAATTGGTAGAGCAGGCTCGCAAAAAGCAGGCGGTGAATCCCTCTGAAGAAGCATGCAAAGAGACCTTGAGAGAAGCCTTTCGACAAGCTACACCCCACACCACACGTCATCAAAAATCACCTGTAAGAGGATTTTTTTTCGTGCAGATTGCAGCGGTATTGTTGCTGATAGCGGTGTTTTATTATTTAGTATTTGTACGCGCATGAGTGATATAATCCAACTTTTACCCGACTCCGTCGCCAACCAAATTGCTGCAGGAGAGGTGATACAACGCCCTGCATCGGTCATCAAAGAACTTGTAGAGAACGCCGTAGATGCTGGTGCCGAGTCAATAGATGTGTTGGTTGTTGATGCCGGAAAGACAAAGATTCAGGTCATTGACGACGGGAAAGGTATGTCGGACACTGATGCCCGGTTAGCTTTTGAGCGCCATGCCACCTCTAAAATTCGTCAGGCCGACGATCTCTTTGCCTTACAAACGATGGGCTTTCGTGGTGAGGCATTGGCCTCTATTGCTGCTGTAGCGCAGGTAGAACTTAGGACGAAGTTGGAGCATGAAGAAATAGGTACACATCTTTCTATTGCTGGTGGAAAGGTTATAGCGCAAGAACCTTGTTCGGGTGTGCGTGGGAGTAACTTCTCGGTTGAGAATCTCTTCTATAACGTCCCTGCACGAAGAAAATTCTTAAAGTCAAATACAACCGAACTCAATAATATCATCACAGCCTTTGAGCGCATAGCATTGGTTTATCCCGACATCAACTTCACACTGCGCAATGGCACCACACTTTTGTTTGATTTGCGAGCAGGTGTTCCGCGCCAGCGCATCATCGACATCTTCGGTAAACGGCTTAACCAAGACCTTTTGCCTCTAAACATTGATACGGTGATGTGTAAAGTTACAGGTTTTGTGGGTAAGCCACAGGCAGCACGCAAGAAAGGGGCACACCAATATTTCTTTGTTAATGGGCGCTATATGAAGCATCCCTACTTTAATAGAGCGGTGATGGAGGCTTATCAACGGCTTATTCCTGTGGGTGAGCAGGTGCCTTATTTCCTTTATTTTGATGTGAATCCTGGTGATATTGATGTGAACATCCATCCCACAAAAACCGAAATAAAATTCGAAAATGAGCAGGCTATTTGGCAAATTTTGTCGGCTGCCGTTAAAGATGCCCTCAGCATGTTTAACGATGTTCCTGCCATCGATTTCGATACCAATGGACGTCCAGATATACCTGTGTTTGATACAGAGCAAGATGCTCCAGCTCCTACACTGCAATATAATCCCAGCTATAATCCTTTTCGCAACTCTTCGCCCAGCTATCAGCCAAAAAAGCCTGTAGAAAAGTGGGACGAACTCTATACCAAAGTGGACCATCTTGACGAGCAAAATGCCTCACTTTTCCCCACAAAAGCGGATGAATTTCCAACAAAAAGCAATGCTTTTGAGAATGAGATGCTCACGGCTCATGGTCCAAACCATTATCAATATAAAGGGAAATATATTGTAACAGCGGTAAAATCAGGCCTCATGCTCATCGATCAGCATCGGGCACATGTGCGCATTTTACATGACGAATATTTAGCAAAGTTAGACCAGCGCGAAGGCCTTGCACAAAAGATGTTGTTCCCAGAAAATGTGCAATTAACAGCCACCGAGGCATTGATATTGGCGAAAATCATGCCCGAAATGCAGAAGTTAGGATTTGAAATCACGTCAATGGGGGGCATGACGTATGCTATTCTGGCTGTCCCTGCGCATTTAGAAGGAGTGAAAGTCGATGAATTACTGCATGACATGCTGGCTTCTGCACAGGAGAAGGCCACACAGATGGGGAGTGAAACCAACTCAGCGTTGGCCTTGGTCATGGCACATAAAGCTGCTATTCCTGTAGGACAAGCTTTGAGGAATGAGGAGATGGATAACCTCTTTAATCAGCTTTTCACCTCGACTAATCCCAATTATACACCTGATGGTAAAAATATCCTAACTATTTTGCCGCAAGAGGATATTGAAAAGCTCTTTCATTAGAAAATAATGAAAAAAATAAAGGATAGGAAAAAAAATACACTTATCTTTGCAGTGTCAAACGAATTACAACGCTGACGACTAATTAGGATAAAAATTTTATAGATCATATTAATTTAACAAAATGAAGAAAGTTATTTTAGGCTTAGCTTTGGCAAGCCTCTCGGTGGGTGCTTTTGCGCAAAATAGTGATCCTACGCTAAAGCATAGTGTTTCAACAAACTCTTTTTGGAGTAACTGGTTTATTCAGGTTGGTGGTGATTATAATATTTGGTATTCTGACCAAGAGCATGGTCGTGGCTTAGATAATGGTGGTGCTTACGACTTTTTCTCTAAGAACCGCAGGACCTTTGGCGCTTCTGTTGCTTTCGGGAAATGGTTCACACCAGGCATTGGTTTGCGCACTAAAGGGCAGGCATGGCAAGCCAAAACCATCGGTCCAGCAACGATAGAAAAGACCCATTTTTGGAGTATTAATGAGCAAGTGATGTTTAATCTAAGTAATTTGCTGTTGGGCTACAATCCTAATCGGGTTTGGAATCTAACCCCATTCATTGGTGCTGGTGTAGCCAGAAATACCACTGTCAACGAATATTCTATGGTGTTGGGTGCTGGTCTGAATTCATCTTGGCAGCTTTGTCGTCATGTAAACCTCTACCTTGAGGCTGGTTTCAATCGCATGGAGGCTGATTTTGATGGCCACACGGCTGTTGCTTCTCCAAGTCATAAGCACGATCGTTTCTGGGAAAGCAAAGATAACCATCTCTATGCTGAGGTGGGTTTGACATTCAACTTGGGTAAGGCATCGTGGAATAAGACTCCTGATGTTGAGGCTATCAAAGCAATGTCACAATCGCAAATCGATGCCCTCAATGCACAGCTGAACGATTTAAATGCTGAAAATGCACAATTGCGTAAAGACTTAGCAGCTAAACCTAAAGTGCAAAAGGAGGTGATGACGAAGAGCGTTACAGAATTTATCAACACCCCAATCTCGGTATTCTTCAATATTGGTAAGATTGATGTTGCTTCATTAAAGGACTTGGTTAACGTGCGTGCCCTTGCAAAATATGCTGTAGAAAACAACTGCAATTTGCTGGTTACAGGCTATGCTGATGCTGCAACAGGCTCTGCTGCCATCAATCAAAAGCTGTCTGCTGACCGCGCAAACACCGTTGTTGACGAGTTAGTGAAGATGGGTGTTGACCGCTCGAAGATTAGAACTGCAGCTGGTGGTGGTGTAAACACACTCGAAATTGTTGACTACAACCGCCGTGCAACCGTGCAGATTGTGGAATAAGACTGAAAGTATAGACGTCTAAAGCTATACTTTGATAATGGTACTATGGCTTCAATCCTTAATTTGGATTGAGGCTTTTATTTTTCTCTTTGATTTATTTGTGGCATTCAAATAATTTGTTTACTTTTGCAATCGCTTATGCAAGCAAGGGCGTTTAGCTCAGCTGGTTTAGAGCATCTGCCTTACAAGCAGAGGGTCGGCGGTTCGAATCCGTCAACGCCCACTGGGGTGTTTCCCTGTAGTCTTTCGGGATTGCAGGGATTTTTTTTATTCTATTCCTTTCATTTTCGGGGTGAACCTTCATTTATTCATTTGATGTCCTCAGCCCAACGATATAGGATTGATAGCCGATAGCTATTAAAAAAATGTAAAAACACAAATGATAATTTGGATAGTTAACAACTATTGCTTACTTTTGCACTCGCTTTACGAAAGTAAGGGCGTTTAGCTCAGCTGGTTTAGAGCATCTGCCTTACAAGCAGAGGGTCGGCGGTTCGAATCCGTCAACGCCCACTTTAATAAAAAAGGGATTTGAATCACGTTCAAATCCCTTTTTTGTTATCGAGTAAATACTTAGTTTCGACTCCACTTTGAGTTCTAAGTTGCGCTATAAAAGCACATCCTTTTTACTGTAATAGTTGTTCTATGAGGTTATCGAATAAACAATAATTCCCGGTATTTGGGGAGAGTCCACAGCTCATCACTCACGATAAGCTCTAATTTGTCCACTTGATAGCGAATGGCACTAAGCTTAGAAGCCACTGTGTCGTGATAGACAATGGCACGCGAACGGCTATTTACAACCTTGTTGGCAACCTTGCGTGCAGTAATCAATTCTTCGACTCCACTCTCAATCAGTTGTGTTCTGTCGGCTATCTCACGAATAATTTTGAGGTTGCGTTGTGTGAGTTTTTCGCCTTCTTCTCGGCCAAAAATCTCAAACATGCTTTGTACATTTTTAGCCAATTGACTCTGATAATGTGTAGCAACTGGTACAATATGGTTCATTACCAAGTCTCCCATGACGCGTGCTTCAATCTGAATCTTTTTGGTATAGGTCTCCCATTTTACCTCATTACGGGCTTGGAGCTCATTTTCCTTCATAACTCCCATCGACTCAAACATGGTCACACTCTCAGGCATCAGATAGCTATCAAAACAGTGGGGACAAGACGATTCGCAATCTAATCCACGCTTCTTAGCTTCCTTCTTCCACTCATCGCTATAGCCATTGCCATCAAAACGAATCGGTTTGCAGGTCTTGATATCTTCTCGGATAACATCGATAATAGCACCTGTAGTATCTTCTCCCTTTGCAATCAGTGCGTCTACACGCTGCTTAAATAGCGTGAGTGCCTCAGCGACAGCCGTGTTAAGCACAATCATCGCGCTGGCACAGTTGGCTTTACTACCCACAGCACGGAACTCAAAGCGGTTGCCTGTGAAAGCAAAAGGAGAGGTGCGGTTACGATCTGTATTATCAATGAGTAGCTCAGGAATCTCAGGTATATCGAGCTTCATACCTTTTTTCCCAGCGACAATAAATAAATCTTTCTTGTCGGCCAATTCAATATGGTTAAGTAAATCAGTGAGCTGTTTACCCAAAAAAGATGAGATGATGGCTGGAGGTGCCTCATTAGCCCCCAAACGATGGTCGTTTGTAGCGCTCATCACGCTGGCTTTTAGTAGACCATTGTGCTTGTAAACAGCCATTAAGGTCTCTACAATAAACACCACAAACCGTAGGTTTTCTTCAGCTGTCTTACCCGATTTATGCAATAAAATGCCCGTGTCGGTTGTCAAGCTCCAGTTGTTATGCTTGCCACTTCCATTGATTCCTGCAAAAGGTTTCTCATGCAGGAGTAAACGAAAACCATGGTGTTTGGCCACACGTTCCATCAAACTCATCAGCAACATGTTGTGGTCTACAGCCAAATTGCATTCTTCGTAGATGGGTGCTAATTCGAATTGTCCAGGGGCAACCTCATTATGTCGGGTTTTACAAGGTATGCCTAATTCCATAGCTTGGCACTCTAAATCTTGCATAAAGGCCTGGACACGCTCAGGAATAGTACCAAAATAGTGGTCGTCCATTTGCTGGTTCTTGGCCGAATCGTGCCCCATCAACGTGCGACCTGTCAACATTAGATCGGGGCGTGCATAGTACAAATCTTCATCAACCAAGAAATATTCTTGCTCCCAACCTAAGTTTACAGTCACCTTTTTTACATCCTTATTGAAATAGTGACACACAGCTGTAGCTGCCAAATTGATGGCATGCAGCGAACGAAGCAAAGGATATTTATAGTCTAATGCTTCACCTGTATAGGCAATAAAGATTGTGGGAATGCATAAGGTGTCATCGATGATGAACACAGGCGATGTGGGATCCCATGCACTATAGCCACGTGCTTCAAACGTATTGCGTATTCCTCCATTGGGAAAGGAAGAAGCATCAGGTTCTTGTTGTACCAACAATTTTCCTGAAAATTCCTCTAACACACCGCCTTTACCATCATGTTCGATAAAAGCATCATGTTTCTCGGCCGTACCTTCTGTTAAGGGTTGAAACCAATGTGTGTAGTGTGTTACCCCCATGTCCATAGCCCATTGTTTCATTCCTTCGGCTACAGCATCAGCAATGGAGCGATCTAAGCGCTCTCCGTCATCTATCACATGACAGAGTTTCTCATACACATCAATAGGCAAATACTGATACATCTTTTCACGATTGAAAACGTATTTGCCAAAGTAGGCCGATGGGCGTTGTTTGCGAGTGCCCATTTTTATGGGCTGTTTGTGTGAAGCAGCCTCTACAGCTTCAAACCTTAAATTAGTCATATTGCTCGTCCTTTTAGTTCAATGGCACATTGTTTTTAGTCCATGCTGTGATTCTTTCCATCGCTTCGGTACAGTCTTCATGGTCGCCAAAGGCTGTAAAACGAATATAACCTTCACCACTTGGACCGAAACCTACACCTGGAGTGCATACCAAAGCGGCACCCTCTAACAACCGATGGAAGAAGGTCCAGCTATCAATGCCATTTGGTGTCTTCACCCAAAGATAAGGAGCATGCTCACCACCAAATACCGTATATCCCAAAGTTTGTAAGGTTTTTCTCATACGTGTGGCATTCTCCATATAATAGTCGATGGTTTCTTGCACTTGTTTCTTACCTGCTTCGGTATAGATTGCCGCAGCAGCACGTTGGCTGATATAGCTCGTTCCATTGAACTTTGTGCACTGTCGTCTATCCCAAAGGGCATTTAAGAATACTCTTTTTCCAGTACTATCGTCCACTGAAACTTCCTTAGGAACGATGGTATATCCACAACGTACGCCAGTAAACCCAGCTGTTTTCGAATAGCTTCTGAACTCTATAGCTACAGCTTTAGCACCAGGAATCTCATAGATAGAACGTGGAATTTCAGCATCACGAATATAAGCTTGGTATGCAGCATCATATAGAATGATGGCATCATGCTGCTGTGCATATTCCACCCAGCGCTGCAATTCATGTTTCGAAAGCACCGTCCCTGTGGGATTATTGGGATAACATAGGTAGATAAGATCAACCTTTCCTGTTGGTAGTTGGGGAACAAAATGATTCTCTATTGTGCAGGGAAGATAGGTTACTTCAGTCCATTTGCCATCTGCATATACACCAGTCCGACCACTCATTGCATTGGAATCGATATAAACTGGGTACACAGGATCGGTGACAGCGACGCTATTTTCACGTGCAAAAAGTTCTTGGAAATTACCCGTATCACTCTTGGCGCCATCATTAACAAATACCTCTTCTGGGTCTAAGACTATACCCCGGGGTGCGTAATCATTAGCGATAATGGCTTCACGCAGGAAACTATAGCCGCGTTCTGGACCATAACCACGAAACTTATCGTGTTGGCCCATTTCGTCAGTAGCGTGATGAAGCGCATCAATAACGGCGGGGCAGAGGGGACGTGTAACGTCGCC
This sequence comes from Prevotella sp. HJM029, assembly GCF_000599605.1. Taxonomy (GTDB): domain Bacteria; phylum Bacteroidota; class Bacteroidia; order Bacteroidales; family Bacteroidaceae; genus Prevotella. The sequence goes on from NZ_KK082667.1 coordinate 63,955, forward strand.
TATTCCCAAACTAATCACCCGTTGTTGTGGATGGGCAGCTTTGAAGGCTGCCACTTGCTTAGCAACCTCAGCAAAAAGATAATTGCCAGGAAGTTTTAAAAATTGCTCATTTACTTTTGCCATATCTTTATTTTTTATGTTGTTCGTTATTCTTGCGGCAGTGTAATCTCGCCTTCGAAAACAAAAGCAGCAGGACCAGTCATATAAATATGATGGTCATCGCGATGCCATTCAATGTGAAGTGTTCCACCATCCATCACAACATCTGCAGCATGTTCAATACGCTTTGTGCGTGATGCCGCAGCAACAGTGGCACAAGCACCTGTTCCACATGCCATCGTAATGCCACTCCCGCGCTCCCAGACACGTGTCCTCAATTGACCGGGTGCTGTTAATTGTGCAAATTCAATGTTACAACGCTGTGGGAAAGCTGCATCATGTTCCAATCGTTGGCCGTGAAAAGCGATGTCTATGGCTTCAATATCATCTACAAATATGACATAGTGTGGATTGCCCATTGATACGAAAACGCCTTCTTTTGCGCCAGGAATGCCTGTTAAGGAAGGTGTAATACCTGTAAATTGTTCTGCAACATCAAAAGAAGGAGTCAACATATCGACAGTAACTTTCTCGACTTGATGCTGTGCATTCAAGGTGAGATGGAGCACCTTGATACCAGACAAAGTTTCTAAGCGGATAGTTGTTTTTTCGGTCAACCCTTTTTCATAGAGATATTTTCCAATGCATCTACTGGCATTACCACACATCATTGCTTCCGAACCATCAGCGTTAAAAATGCGCATGGAGTAGTCGGCTTCTGCCTCATTCTGTGCACGATTAATTAACACTAAACCATCGCTTCCTATGCCAAAATGTGGTGCACTCCATCGTTTTGCAGCCAATTCGGGGTTGGGTATAACATATTTTTGCAAATCAACATAAATATAGTCGTTGCCAGCTCCGTGCATTTTTGTAAAATGGATGTTATCTTTCATATCCTAATTTTGAATGAATTCTACGATTTTTCAATTCTTTTTCTGAGCGATTCCTCTTATTATAAGGTGAATAGTAGATACTAATACTTCTTATTGAAATAATCTAACTACTACAAAGATAACGATTTTAGCAGCAACGTCCAACGCTTTTGCTAAGAACTATATTGTTTTTTTAAGAAAAATAGCAAAAGTGTTAAAAGTATTATTAAAAGTGAAGTGTCCATCTTTTTATTCTTAAAATTTTTAAATATAAACGTAAGAGTACTGCGCCATCTCACGACTTCCTAACTACTTCATGCTGTAAATCATGTATTCTCGCAGGTTCTATCAAATTTATTGCGTAACTTTGTAACTTTGAAATCCTTTCATGATGAAAGCAATATTGAAATTATTCTCCATTAAAAAAGATGAGCGCTGGGCAGCTTTGGTACTAACTTGCTACCTTGTTGTGCTCAATGTGCTCGCTATCCAGCAATATCTTGAAGAATTTACGTGTAGTGGGCATATCGGTTTTTATTCACTTTTTTTTCAATCTTTCCATCTTTCGGGTTTCGATCCTTTCACTTATGTAATCCTTTCAGAGTGGCGTTCGCTTTATGTTTTGTCGCGTCATCCCCTGTTAGCGCTATTCATCTATCCGCTTTATGCATTTAATTCATGTCTCATGGAGCTGACAGGTGTCAACTGTGCAATATTCATTTGGGGGGTAGTTTTAGTTGTGCTTGGAACTTATTCCTTTTTATTTTTAAAGAGAATCTTGCATGAAGTTGTAGGTTGTGACCGTCGAGATTGTTGGCTGTTGGTGGCATTTTTTGCATCTTTTGGCTATATTATGTTGTCGTTGGTTGCCCCCGATCATTTTGCACTCTCCCTGTTTCTCTTATTGCTTACGCTCTATGTTTGTGGCAAGGTGTTGGTTTGTCCGTACATAAAAATCAGCGATTGGCGCATGGCGTTTCTCTTGTTTTTGGCAACGGGCATCACTACAACGAACGCTTTTAAGATCGTACTTGCACAATGGTTCATGCGTGGTCGTAAATTCTTTCAACCAAGATCGTTTCTCATCAGCGTTATTTTGCCGTTACTCTTTGTTGGAAGTGGCTATGTCCTGGTGAATGAATATATCCAAAAACCTGAGCAAGAGCGACGGGAACGTAGCATAGCACAGCGCATGGAACGTGATGCATCGTTTAAGAAAAAGTTAGAGCTTTCGCATGCCTCCGCAAAGAAACGCCATGCGAGGGGGATTTCAGATGGCGAAAATTTATATTGGGTCGACTTGCATTTGTCACGTCCCCGTTCTATCATAGAGAATTTCTTTGGCGAATCTCTCCTCTTCCATGCCGATCATTTATTCGAAGATGTCAATGTCAGTCGTCCCATATTTGTCAGCTATCGCCAGCAATGGTGTTATAGTGTGGTGTATATTGTGTTTGCTCTCTTGATATGGGGTAGCATTATTGCATTAAAAAATCGTTTCATGCAGCTGTGTCTTTCTTGGTTGGGTTGTGATGTCCTCTTACATCTTTGCTTAGGCTTTGGTCTCACCGAAGTTTATATCATGACGGCACATTGGGCATTTGTCATCCCCATTGCACTTGGTTTCTTATGTGTAAGATTGCAACAGCAGGCTAAAGGCTGGTTTACTTGTCAGGCAGTCTCTGCGTTTCGTTTATTGATAGGTAGCTGCACATTGCTGTTCTTAGCCCATAATTTACACTTATTTGTCACCTTCATGCTTCAAAAGTGATATGCAGAAAGTCTCCATTTTAGTTCCTGTTTATGGCGTCTCAGCCTATATAGAAGTGTGTGCACACAGTCTCTTTTCACAGACTTATGGCAATCTTGAATTTATCTTTGTAGATGATTGCAGTCCCGATGATAGCATCTCACGCCTTCAAAAAGTGCTTCATGAGTACCCTATGCGCCAACAGCAAGTGCGCATCATCCATCATACAGAGAATAAAGGTTTAGGTGGTGCGCGTGAAACAGCCTTACAAGCTGCCACAGGTGAGGCTGTGATGGTTGTCGATAGTGATGATATGGTGCCACGCTATGCCGTAGAGCGATTGATGACAGCGTTAGAAAAAGAGCATTTAGATGTCGTTACAGGCAACTATAACCTTTATTATCAAGGCGAAGAAAAGCCCATTCAGGGGCAACTTTTCACTTCAAAACAGCAATTCTTGCGCAAGGTGTTATGCCAGAATTTAGTGAAGCACCAAGTTTGGGCACGTCTTTATCGTCGGCAATTTTTACAAGAGCAAGATATTCATTTTCACCCAGGAATTGATTATGGTGAAGACTATTCTGTCACACCTTGTGTGTTTTTTGCAGCGCATGCCGGCTGGATTCCAGATGTCGTTTATTGCTATCGCACCGACAATCTCAATTCCTATACGCATCAAATATCCGAAAAGAACTGGATCTCCAACATGAAATCGAACGGTGTGGTACAAGCCTTTTTCCGTCAACACGATGTAAAACACATTTACGCTCAAGCGCTTGATATGGGGCTTTTAAACCTCTATCGTGGAGCACTTGCTGCAGGTTTCTCCCCAGAAACCATTCAACAATATTGTCCTTTCTTGCCGATTAAGCGGCGCAATTGCCTATTCCTATATGCAATGATACATTTCCTTCCTCTGAAATGGGCAAATTTCATGTACTTAGTTTATCGCAGACTCAACGTCTTTTGATAAAAAGAAGCAACTCATCCATCATTTCTACATGCAACACCTTCATAATTGCGGCATAAAGCAATGTCGCGATGAGGATGCGGCAGATAAGTAATAGCAAAAGATGGTGTAGTGGGAGTGTCACGAAATAGGTTGTTGCCATCACCAATAGTGCAATACACAGCGTGGGCATAACGTCTTTTATCACTTCCCAAAACCGCAAACCAATGATGCGATGTGCGGTCCATTGCCAGACAAAAAGCCAAGCAATGGTGAACAACGTGTAAACCATCACCATAGTATTGATGCCGAGATGATAGAAGAAACCAATGATGACAAGTTGCAAAACGATTTGCGCAATGTTGCAAAACATGTAGAAATCCGAACGTCCATTACTAATTGCTATGTTTTGATAAAGCGTGTAAAAAGGAACAAAAGCACCACCAATACAGAGCATTTGCAACAAGGGAACAGCATCAATCCAACGCTTTCCGATGGTGAGTAGGATAAATTCATTTGAAATTATCGCTAAACCAAACATCGCAGGAAAGGATAGAAAGGCTGTGAAACGAAGCATTTTTCGAAACACACGCACCGAACGTCCGTGCTCTTCTTTCACTGAAGCCAGCACAGGTTGCGCCACCTGCCCCACGGCATTCGCCACAAATGCACTTGCCATCGTGTTCCATTTATAGGCTTGCGAATAGTCTCCGACGGCCTTTATGGGATACAACCGACCGAAAAGCAGCGTGAGAATGTTATTACTCAAGGTGTTGAGGATGTTGGTTATCAAAATCTTTACACTGAATCCAAACATTTTTCTTACGGGTTCGAAGGTGAAATGCCACGATGGTCGCCATGGGGTGTAGTAGTAACGGCCGATGTTGAGCACTGTAATATAAATGACTTGCTGCCACGCTAAACTCCAATAAGAAAAACCATAAAAGGCTAAGAGTGTGGCTACCCCGCCTGAACAAAGCAATGCTATTGCACCGATGATGGCCAATTCACGATTCATCATGTTCTTCGTCATATAAGCATTGTGGGCAATGCCAAATGAAGAAATGACGAAACTGAGAAATACAAAGCGCGAAACCTCTACCAAACAAGGCTGATGGAAGAACCGCGCAATGAGCGGAGCCGATAGGAATAGGAGCGCATAGAGCACGAAACTGGTGAGGGTGTTAAACCAAAACACGGCCGTATAGTCTTCGTTTCGTGGTGCTTTTAGGTTGACTAACGCCTGCGTAAAACCGCTACTTTGCAAGTTTCCTGCAATGAGTGTAAAGATAGATAGCACGCCAACAATGCCATATTCGGCGGGAGTGAGGAGCCTTCCGAGGAAAATACCAAAGATAAGATTTAGTAATTGTGTAGAACCGCTATTCAAAGCACCCCACAATAAGCCTTTCGCCGTTTTCTCTTTCAATCCGCCTTCCATACACAATGCTGTTTCTTTGCAAAATTACGACTATTTGATAGAAAATCAAAAGAAAAGCATTATTTTTGCAATATGACGAAAATGGTTGTCTTTCATGTTATTTCTCACCTTGATGTTGGCGGCGCAGAACGCGTGGCTTTCAGCATTGCTGCATCGCCAAACCCAGCGTTTGAATATCACATTGTGGAAGTCATCAGAGGACGAAGTGCCTTTACCCGGCACATGATTCGTGAGCTTCAGCAACGCCACATTGCCTATCATCGCAGCTATGTGCCTGCGATTCGGTTCCATTATCTCTTTGAAAAGTTGGCTACATGGCTCTTTCCGCTGTGGTTTTTAAGCTTGTTTCTTCGCTACAACCCCGCCATTATCCACAGCCACACCGAAATTCCCGACTTAGCCATCTATCGTTTTTTTCAATGGTTTCCATGGCTTTTGCGGCGTGTAGGGTTGGTGAGAACCGTTCATAACACACAACTGTGGAGCGGTATGTCGCATACAGGGCTGCGCGTAGAAGCCTTTTTCCAGGCACACAACGCCAACATTGCCATCTCGAAATCGGTGCAAGAAAGTTATCAGGAAAGATATGCTGCGCTGCCACCTATTATATATAATGGTGTGGCTCCCGTGGAACAACGGCGCTATGCGCAACTTAAAACGGGGAAAATAAATGTGCTTTTTGCCGGCAGATTTGAAGAACAGAAAGGTATTGACGTGCTGATAGCTGTGATTAAAGCATTAGAGAAAGACGAGCGTTATCATTTTCATGTGATGGGAAGTGGAACGCTACAAGCATTGGTTGAGCACGAATTGAGTGGGATGTCCAATGTGAACCTTTCAGCTCCTTTAGCCCATCTGTCGCATTATTTGGCCTCGTTCGATTATCTTTTCATGCCTTCGCGGTTTGAAGGGCTGAGCATTTTAGCGCTCGAGGCTAATTTTAATGGACTTCCTATCGTGGGTAATGCTTGTCCGGGATTGCGCGACACGTTGCCAACAGACTGGCCATTGTTCGTGGCACACAACGATATGTCGGCCTATTTGCAGCTCTTTTCTGCACAACTGCAAACTTTCTCACGGGCGCAACTGCAACAGCAAGCTTATGATTTTGTAGCACAACATTTTTCAATGGCCACGATGCAGCAACGCTATGAGGCGGTTTATAAGGCGAAACGAAAGACGATGACACCGGCATGAGATGCAGGATTTAAGACGAGGAAACAAAAAAGGAGTTCAAAAAGAACTCCTTTTTCGATATGAAGTCGGGATGACCAGACTCGAACTGGCGACCTCGCGCCCCCCAGACGTGTGCGCTACCTACTGCGCTACATCCCGCTTTCGGGTGCAAAGGTACATAGGAAAAGCGAAATATCCAAATTTTAAAGTGGGATGTTCGCATTTTTTCTACAAATGTGACAGCAACTTAGCCCTATAGTTCGTTCATAATTGCTTTCTTATGGCATGAAGTTTCTATTGGGAAGTTGGATAGAATAGAAGAGGCGATGTTTATAAAAGGTAGCTGAAAGTAGAAGATGTCCTGCGATGCGTACAACGATCTTCTACTTCCAGTTCAGATTAGAGATGAGAAGAAACGAAGCTTTTTGCGACTCCACCAATAAGTTATGCTGAGTCACGCGATGTCGTTTCTATGTATGTTGAGGCTTTATTTTGCAGCCAACACCTCTACTTCTACCAAAGCACCCTTTGGCAAATCTTTCACAGCTACAGCCGAGCGTGCAGGGAAGGGTTGTTCGAAGAAAGAGGAATACACTTCGTTCATCGCAGCAAAGTTGGCCATATCAGAGAGATAAACAGTAGTTTTTATGACACGATTTAAGTCAGTTCCTGCGGCAATTAATATGCTTTTTGCATTGAGGAGCGACTGGCGTGTTTGTTCTTTGATGCCTCCTTCAACAAATTCTCCTGTTGCAGGGTCGATAGGAATCTGCCCTGAGGCGAAAATAAATCCATTGACTTCGATGGCCTGGCTATAAGGTCCAATGGCCGCGGGTGCATTGTTTGTTTGAATTGCTTTCATAATGATGTTTTATTTTAAATGTGAATTGACATAGGGTTCAAAGCCTTTTTCGCATAAGGCTTGCAGGATATTGTCGATGTGCGTTTGGTTTTTTGTTTCCATCGTGAGCCGCAACATGCACGTGTTCACTTTCTTTCGATTGGTCGAGCGGTCGTGATGCACACTCGTTATATTGGCACCTTGCTGTGCTACCACACCGCACACCTCGACAAGTTTGCCAGGTTGGTCGTCGAGTTCAAGGTCGATGGTGCAAAGTCTTCCACTTTTTGCCAAGCCACGATTAATGACCCGATTGAGAATGGTGACATCGATGTTGCCGCCACTCACCACACATACAACCTTTTTCCCTTTCAGAGGCAGTTTATTAAACATGGCTGCGGCCACCGTAGTTGCGCCAGCTCCCTCGGCAATCATCTTTTCGGCCTCGATGAGTTGTAGGATGGCAGCACAGATTTCGTCTTCGCTCACCATGACAATGCCATCTACATATTGTTGGCAAGTGGCGAAAGTAATTCGTCCAGGCACCTTTACAGCAATGCCATCGGCAATGGTTGAAACGCTATCCAAGGCCGTCATGTGATGTGTTTCGATGCTTTTGAGCATGCTGGGTGCCCCTTCGGCTTGCACGCCATAAACCTTAACGTGGGGTCGGAGCTGCTTGATGACAAAGGCAATGCCCGAAATAAGGCCACCTCCTCCCACGGGAACAATCACCGCATCGACATCGGGCAGCTGCTCTATCAGTTCCAATCCGATGGTGCCTTGCCCCGCAATGACATGCTCATCGTCGAAAGGATGTACAAAGGTGTAGCCACATTCGTCGCGCAATTGCAGTGCTTTTTGGTAGGCATCGTCATAAACGCCCGGCACCAGACACACTTCGGCACCAAGCCTTCGTGTTGCTTCGATCTTGCTGAGTGGTGCGTTTTCGGGCAAACAAATGAGGCTTTTCACGCCCATTGATGTTGCCGCTAAAGCTACGCCCTGCGCATGATTGCCTGCCGAACAGGCGATGACACCTTTTGCTTTCTCGGCATCCGAGAGTTGAGAAATTTTGTAATAGGCGCCACGCACTTTGAAAGAGCCTGTGCGTTGCAGGCATTCGGGTTTCAGATAGACCTCCATTTCAGGATTCATCTTCCTTGCTTGCACCAGTGCTGTGGGGCGCAACACCTGGCACAGCACAGAACGGGCGTGATAAAAGTCATCTAATTTGAGCATGCGAATAAAGGGTTTTGTTTCTCGGCAGTCGCTACTTCATTTGCACAATCGTGTGCTAAGCCACACACTATAGCCTTTGCAAGCGCTGCATTCCTTGCAAAGTTACAATTATTTTTGTTACAGCCCAACGACAGAGTTTATTTCTTTTTGGTGAGTCATTCACATTTTTTTATGTACCTTTGCGCCCGTATATGTTACATTTATCGCCCTATTTCCCCATCACCGACCCCACACTCATTTTCTTTGTGGTGCTATTGATTATTTTGTTGGCGCCCATTGTCATGGGAAAGCTGCGCATACCCCACATCATTGGCATGGTGTTGGCGGGTATTGTGATTGGGAAATATGGCTTGAACATCTTGGTGCGCGACGACTCATTCGAACTCTTTGGTAGAGTAGGGTTGTATTACATTATGTTCTTGGCCGCATTGGAAATGGATTTAGAGAGTGTGCGCAAGAACAAAAGCAAACTCATCGTGTTTGGCTTGCTCACCTTCATGGTGCCGCTATGGCTCACCTTTTTCATGAGCATCCACCTTTTGAACTATGGCACATCGGCCTCGTTGCTGTTGGGATGTATCATGGCCAGCAACACCTTGGTGGCCTATCCCATCGTGAGCCGCTATGGCCTTCAGCGCAAGGCAAGTGTGGCATTGAGCGTGGGTTCGAGCATGCTGGCATTTCTGTTTGCCCTCATCTTGCTGGCTGCCATTGTGGCCTCCAACAGTGGTGGTGGCGACATGGGCTTTTGGTTACTATTTGTTTTGAAGTTTGTGGCCTATTGCAGCCTCGTCATTTTGTTGCTTCCCCGCCTCACGCGCTGGTTTCTTCGTCGTTATAGCGATGCTGTGATGCAGTTCATCTTCGTTTTGGCCATGCTCTTTTTGTGTGCCGCATTGAGTGGCGCCATTGGCTTAGAAGGAATTTTTGGCGCATTCCTCTCGGGCTTGGTGCTCAATCGCTACATCCCGAGCGTGTCGCCGTTGAAAAACCGATTAGAATTCATTGGCAACGCCCTCTTCATTCCCTATTTCCTCATCGGTGTGGGTATGCTCATCAATGTGCGCCTGCTCTTTGCGGGCGGCAACATTCTGTGGGCGGTAGTTTGCATCGTCTTCTTTGGCACAGTGGGCAAAGCCATGGCCGCCTATGCCACCTGTTTGGGATTTAAGATGCCCATCTCCTCGGGCAACATGATGTTTGGCCTCACCTCAGCCCACGCAGCAGGTGCCATTGCCATGGTGATGGTGGGCATGCGATTGCCACAAGCCGATGGCTCAATGTTAGTCGACGCACAGATGCTCAACGCCGTGGTCATCATGATTCTCTTCACCTGCATCATCTCGAGCGTCACCACAGAGCAGGCCGCACAACAGATTATTTTGCGCGACAAAGACCGACCCGCAGAGAACATGACGGGAGAAGACGACGAACGCATCCTCATTCCCGTGCGCTATCCCGATTTTGCCGAGCAGCTCATGAGCCTTGCATTGCTCATGCGCAATCGAAAACTCAAGCGCAGTTTGGTGGCACTCAATGTGGTCTATGACAGCGAACACATGCGCCGCAACATGGAACAGAGCCAACAACTGTTACAATGCGTCACCCGATATTGTGCCGGATCAGACGTGGGCGTGCAGACACAAACGCGTGTGGCTGCCAACATTGCCAACGGCATCAAGCACGCCTTCAAAGAGTTTCAAGCCTCTGAAATACTCATAGGCATGCACACCCACACCGACGTCTCGCCAAAATTCTGGGGAGAGTTCCATCAAAGCCTCTTCAATGGACTCAACCGCCAAATCATGATGCTGCGCCTCCATCAACCCCTCAACACACTGCGGCGCATACAAGTGGCCGTGCCCTCAAGAGCAGAATTCGAACCTGGTTTCTATCGTTGGTTAGAGCGACTCGCTCGCGTGGCCGAAACATTGGAGTGTCGCATTCTCTTTCACGGACGAACAGAGACGTTAAGCCTCATCACAGAATACATCAACAACCGACACCCACAGGTGCGTGCCACCTACGTGCCCATGGGACATTGGAACGAGCTGCCACAGCTGGGCGCACAAGTGGCCAACGATCACCTCTTCGTCATCGTCACCGCGCGCAAAGGCACTGTCTCCTATAAAAACGCATTAGAATATCTGCCCGACGAAATACAACGCTACTTCGCAGGGCGCAACCTACTCATCATCTTCCCCGACCAATATGGCAACCAGGAAGAAATGACCATTGCACAGCCACAACACACCGAGGAGCACAGCGCATGGGAAGCACTTTTGCGCATCGGAGCAAGGTGGTGGGCATGGATTGTGAAACAAACAAGAAAGAAACAAGCATGATTGATATTAAGAACATCACCAAGAGTTTCGGACCATTGCAAGTGCTCAAAGGCATCGACCTGCACATCAACGCCGGCGAAGTTGTGAGCATCGTTGGTCCTTCGGGAGCCGGAAAAACGACCTTGTTGCAAATCATGGGCACCTTAGACAAGCCCGACCAAGGCACCATCAACATCGATGGCGTCGATGTGGGAAGCCTGTCGAAGAAAAAGCTCAGCAACTTTCGCAACAAGCACATCGGCTTCGTCTTTCAATTCCATCAACTTTTGCCCGAGTTCACGGCTTTAGAGAATGTCATGATTCCTGCTTTCATCGCAGGGAAAGGCTATAACGAAGCCAAAAAAAGCGCCATCGAACTCCTCGCATTCATGGGATTAGCCGACCGTGAAAACCACAAACCGGCCGAGCTGTCGGGCGGAGAAAAACAACGGGTGGCCGTGGCACGCGCACTCATCAACAAGCCTGCTGTCATCTTTGCCGATGAGCCGTCGGGAAGTTTGGATACGAAAAACAAACGCGAGCTCCACCAACTTTTCTTCGACTTGCGCGATCGATTCGGACAAACCTTTGTCATCGTCACCCACGATGAAGATCTCGCACGTCTCACCGACCGTACCATCCACATGAAAGATGGCGTCATCCTCGATGACAATGCTAACGAGATTCAAGCACTATTCATCGACTAATCTTCCACTTCCTCAAGGTCAGCCACGCAGCGCACTACCTATTCCTGTTTCCCAAAGGCACTAAGCCCAATGGGTTTGCCCATTGCTTGCACATTTTTCTAAATAAAAGTATTCGGCGAGGGTCTCGCCGAATACTTTTTTCTGATTAAAGTTGTCGGCGAGACCCTCGCCGAATACTTTTTCTTGATTAAAGTTGCTGGCGAGACCATCGCCGAATACTTTTTCTTGATTAAAGTTGCTGGCGAGACCATCGCCGAATACTTTTTTCTGATTAAAGTTGCTGGCGAGACCCTCGCCGAATACTTTTTCTTGATTAAAGTTGCTGGCGAGACCCTCGCCGAATACTTTTTTC
>NZ_KK082667.1:75720-81153 GCF_000599605.1 Prevotella sp. HJM029
AATTAAAGTTATGAGCAGAGCCTTTGCTAACAAGCCTTTCCATATTTGAATGATTGTCCATAACATTGCCCATCTGCTACCAACCTATCGGCCCTCGCGCGATGGCATTTTTTCCAATGCCCATCCACCAATGCTATGCGACATGACCTTTGCACAACTACTATCATCAACCAATGCCATGCATCACGACCTTTGCGCGGTGACACATGTGCTTACGCATTCCCAATTATGTGGTGTGCCCTACCGCAACGCGGTTTTACTTTCGATAGCCCAGGATTGCCGACGATAGGAGGCTACCCCAGGTAACGACGCAAGCAAAAAGGCTACCCCCTTGGGGGTTGTACTTTCTTTTTTCATGCCTCGCCCATTCGCACGCAATAAATGGATTTGTTCGCGAATGATATTCCTTTTGCACAAATGAATTTAAAGAAAGTACAATGCCGATGGCATAGATTTTCTCCCTCCGCCTTTCCCCAGGATAGGCTCCTATCGTTGCCAACCCTGGGCTATCAAAAGTACAAGCCCTACAGGCTTGGTTCTCCCCACAACCATTCGCCCACACGCTAACAATACTCCACCACAATAACAATCTCCCCCACACACAACAATCGGGGGCGGAAATGCATCGCGCACTCCCGCCCCCTCAACTCTAAATGAATTTCGTTTCAGAATCATCTACAGAACATAGGAAAATCCCTCGCAGACCCTCTGAATGGGCGTCAAATTTTGAAAACAACCCTCGCAGACCCTCTGAATGGGCGTCAAATTTTGAAAACAACCCTTGCAGACCCTCCGATTGGGCGTCAAATTTTGAAAACAACCCTTGCAGACCCTCCGATTGGGCATCAAATTTTGAAAACAACCCTTGCAGACCCTCCGATGGGGCATTTCGACCATATTCCTACAAAAACCATGCAGCATTTAGAAATGAACGAAGGGAACAACTCCATGACTGTTAAACGTATCAGAACTAACACCAACAAAACCATCATTTACCAAAACATAAAGACTTTGCTGAAAATCATTGTATTGAGTACTACTTTCCCAATAACCAGACCCCCAATCAGTATCAATATCTCCTCCAGCCAAAGCAAACACCTTTTTCATTTTCTGTCGATCCCAATTAGCATAAGTATCATACAGAGAAGTCTGAACTGCAATATCCACTCCCGCAAATTCTTTAATGGCCATTCGCCATTCGCCTAAGGCAGGCAAATACCATTTCCCAATGTTGCTTGTGGCGACACCTGGATTATAGTTTCCCGCATAATAGAATGGTTCATATCGATACCCAGATGGGGTGGACAGCCCAGCGGGGTTAGGTGCTGTGGCCTTCACTTCGTTATCAACAGTGGTTGCTGCGTCCCAGGTGTAATTATAACCATTCATATCATTCATTGCATCTGCAACACTCAACGACTGTTTATTGAAAGCACCATCTGGAGTCATCGCGAAATCAAATGCCCTATGCAGTGCAATGGCCGTTCCTTCCTCGGTGTTTGTCTTCTCTTTCACCACAGCTGCAATCGGTGTGCGCGTGCCCTTCTCGGCCAATGCGCCGCAGCTGCCATCTTGGAACAGATAGAGGGCGGGGGTTGGTTTGAGCTTGAGGTTGATGGTGTAGGTGCCGTTGTCCTTGAGCACAGTGTTGTGGTCGAAGCGACAATAAACGGTTTTGCTCACCGTCTTGCCATAGATGGTGCCTGAGATCTTTAAATTTATTCCACTCCAAGGATTTTCATCCCAGCTAAGATATTTGTAGTCGCTCAAAAACTCGTTGGCTAATGGATAGGTGACCGATGCCTGTGTGCGCGTTGAAGGCATGGTGTAGGTGTCGGAGACAAGACCCATCATTGCAGTGCCAGGGCCTTGAAATCCGGTTGGAATTGTGAGGTAATGATAATGATTACTGGTTGACCCAAAATCCATCACTAACTGTACATTGGTGAGCTGATTAGTGTAGCCGGTTATTCGAAAACGAACACGTGCCTCGCGGTGATACATCAGGAAAACAATCTGCTGGTCGTCGCCCGAAAGGGTGATCGGGGCTGTTGCGCCAATCATTTCTTTCTTGATGTTGATATTCGGAGTGATTATACTTCCGGTTCCATAAGTCGGATCTAAGCTGACGCCGTCCGTGCAGCAAACAAACCTGTAGGTGCCGGCCTCCAACTCTAAGCGTGAGCCGGCATCGGGGGTGAAAACGCCACCCACCACGTTGCCCGATAGCTTCTTGCCGACGAGCATTTGGTTGGTGTTGGCATCGTAGGCGTAGATGTTGTAGTGCCCGTCGCTCACCACGGTGGCGCGCGTCTTGGGGGCTGGGGTGCCTTGACTGATGGAGACTTCGGCTTCGAGGCCGTCGCCCAAATCAACCGTGCCCGCGGGGATGGCTTGTGCCACTCCACCTGCACGCGTCTGAGCGGTTGTTTCGACATCGAATGGCTCTTCGTTGATAACTATTTTCAGCTTGTCGCCTCCCACTTCGATGAGTTGCTTGCTGGTGGTGATGTTGTCTTCGCTGGTGCATGCCGTCAGCACAGCCAACAGCAACAGGGCGAAGAGGCCTTTGTTTTGTTTTATGTTCATCATTGTTCTTTCTGCTTTTGTGTTGTTAAATATCAATATTGCCGGCATCAATGTCTTCGTTGTTGCTCCAGTCTTCCTCGGTTGAGCCCGGCGTCTTTGGCGTCACCCTCGTTTTGGGTTCGGCCACAGGGCGGATGGAGACCCCGCCCGACGTACCGTAGCTGACCTGCGTGTACACGTACCTCTCCCGATAGAAGTTCAGGCAGCAACCGCCGCCCACGTCGTTCAGGTGTGCCGCCCAATAGTTGTTGCCGTACACGTAGCTCAATGAACCGTCGCGGTAGTCGCGAGAAGCCGAAGCAGGGAAAAATACGGTGGCATCAGGAGAAGATCTCTTGTTGTTGAAGTTCCACCCGTTGTCCCAAGCACCGCTGACATTCACCATACCTTCGTACTGAACAGTCGCCGTGAAGCCGGTGAAAGCATTGGAGGCAGGCATGTGGAAACCTGCGGGGCAGGGATCGTAGATGGTCTTGACCACGGCATTGTCGTTATAACTGGTAGTGGTGTTGTCCATCGACCAGAGGTTGTTGTACAGATCGTAGCCGCCGTACCAACTTGTGCCATAATTGTAGAAAGTCTCGGGATGCTGGATGCCGTTCATAACGGACATGTTATCACCGCCGTTCTTGTTGAAAGAGCCTTCGGCCGTGGCATCGGTGCCGGGGAAGGCATCCTTGCGACCGAACTGGTAGAGGGTGTTATAGCCTTGCCGCGCCTTACCCGGATTCTGCGTAATAGTGATGTAGGCAGACTGTTTCACGCCGCCATTGGCAACGGTCTGCTCCACCGTCACCCTGAC
The DNA here is from genome assembly GCF_000599605.1 of Prevotella sp. HJM029. Taxonomy (GTDB): domain Bacteria; phylum Bacteroidota; class Bacteroidia; order Bacteroidales; family Bacteroidaceae; genus Prevotella. The sequence goes on from NZ_KK082667.1 coordinate 79,112, forward strand.
CTTGCGGGGCGAGGTGTAGCTGGTACCACTCAAAGCGGTGTATTTCCAGCCAAGGTTCTCCTGTGTGAACTTGTATTTATAGCCTTGAAAGTTTGTGCAAGTGACGGTGTTGAGCGCATCGTCATGAGCAAACCACAGATGCCACGACCAAACGACTGTGCCGCCCTTCATCACAGCGATGACGGCATTGCCGTTCTTGATTTTATCGGCGGGAACTTCGAACTGCACGAAAGCATTATTGTTGGCATCGCGCACAATCTTGGTTGCGCCAAACTTCACCAATCCGGCTTCATCTGCCCAAACCACCTTGGCATTGTCCACCCCATGGTTGGCTCCACTGTTGGTCTTCTCTATCCAAGGGTTGTTGATGTCCTGACCGGCGTGGTCCTTGAAATGCTGAAGCACATGAGCGCCGGAAACGGAGGTCTGATAAGCATGACTGTTGGTTGTACCGTTCTTGATGGCATTGCCATAGACCAGCGGGATGCAATAGTGTCCCGGGGCAGAAATGAGATAACAATTCGCGGTCTCTTCAATATCATCGCGAGCACCATTTCCACCCGGGTTTGCAAGGTTATAAGGGTTACTTACAGTGCCTTTGGGCGTAGCTTCCTTGAGCACTTGGTTGTAAGCGGCAAGTTTATCCATAACAGTAGGGTTCACTGCGGTGTTGCCTACTTCTGCTGCTGTGCTACCATTACCCTGGTCGGCAATATTGCCTAACCAAGCGGGTTTTGCTGCGCGCGTCACCCAGTTATTGGTGGTATAATCCCACTCCTCGTATTTGGTGACCTTCCAGGCTACGGGCTGTTTCGTGCCATCGGGTGCCTGACGATAGCTCGTCACTTCAAAAGCAGCCTCGTTATTGGTTTCGTTACCTCGATAATCAAATGTCTTGTTCTCTTTTGCCAACGTGAAGATATAACCCCAGCTCGAATTCTTCTGCGAAAGCTTATATTCGCGTGTGGTGTTGGCCTTCCATTCGCCTGTGAGTGGAAATGAAACATGCTTGGTAGAGCCACCTTCCTCGTAATAGATTGTAACCTTAGCATGATTGGTTTCCGTCTTAGCGGGCAAAATTTGCGGAATCATCAAGAATGTATAAGCATCGCGTCCTGCACGATTGTTGGGATTTGTCGCAGGATTGAGTGCTCCGGCCAACATCGTGTTGGGCATCTCTGCAGCATTCATGTTGATCCCATCGAGCGTTACGGTGGTTGTGGCATTGTCAACCGACGTCCATGTTCCCATTGCATTCAACGCATTGGGCAATTCGTAACGACCTTTGTATTTCACACCCGATACTTCAATCTTCTCAATGGTGACAGGTGAGAGGTTGCTACCAATGGAGAACTTCACAGCCGCTAAGGCATGCGTGAACTTGAGGTTGCTCGTGGGATCGTTGCCATGCTCATAGTGCACCTCACCCGAGCAGGCTGTCATCAAGTCTACTTGGTCAACCACATTGCTCTTTACCTCAAAGTCCACATAAGGCACCTGCGCATAATTGCTCGGTGAGAGCGTGATGCCATTGGCTGCCGTAGCCTCAGGAGACACAGCATAGAAGCGACCATAAACATTCACTGGCCAGTCCCAATCGTAACGACTTTGCAACGTGCCATCGGGATTGGTCTTCTCACCATGAAACCACAACAATGCTGTGCTCGGATTAGCTGCAGCCGTAGGACTTGCCGCACGATAGCCAATCGAGGAGAAGGTGCCAAGTGTGCTGGCGGTGAGAATCGTTCCACGCGTCTTCGCATCTACTTTCACAGGGTTAAGGCCCTCTACGGTCGACTCAATCAAGCAAAAGTCGTGGGGATTGCTGCCTGTGGCTTCAATCTTGCGCGGAGCAAGATAGCTTGCTGGAATGGACTGCATACTCAAACCGCGCGTTTGCCCTGTGCCGTTTTGTGCCAAGGCATCCATCTGCATATCGCTCACATTGAATGCTAAGGCGGTACCTGTGTGCTTGTTGGACTTGTCGGTTGCTAAATCATCGTCGGCACAAGCGGCTGCCAAAAGAGCAGCAGCACCAACGG
>NZ_AZHT01000090.1 GCF_000599605.1 Prevotella sp. HJM029
AGACTTTACACTCTTCTCCTGTGGTAATGGCGGTGCTCTTTCCGTCTATGGTGATACGGCAGAGAATGGCTGTCTTTCCGTCTGCCCTTGTTTTCTGTCTGTTGATATAGAACAGTATCTTGAATGTACTTTTCATAATGCTCGTCTTTTATATGGTTAAACGTAAATCTTCGGTGAAAGAAAGGAAGCGGTCAAATTCCTCAAAGAGTTTCTGTGGTGTAACCTTTGCATAACGCTCGGTCATGCTTACATTGCTATGTCCGAGCATCTTGCTCACCGTTTCAATAGGAACTCCTTGCTCAAGCGTAATAAGTGTGGCAAAGGTGTGTCTTGCCGTATGCGTGGTAAAGGGAAAGGCTATACCCTCTCTAAGGCGCA
>NZ_AZHT01000091.1 GCF_000599605.1 Prevotella sp. HJM029
GCACAATCCATTCCCAAACGAAACCAACCATCCACACGCAATCTGCCCAAACAACATCAACCGCCCCTACCCATCTCCATCAAACCATGCGGTGTGCCCCTACCGCGCAGCGGTTATACTTTCGATAGCGCAGGGTTGGCAAGTGCAACGCAGCCTACCCTGGGTAACGGATGCAAGCGAGGGGGCTACCCCTTGGGGGTTGTACTTTCTTTCGCCCACGCGGGGTAACGATGTTTCGCACATGCAATCCACCCAAACGAAACACGTAGGGGCGGTGCCTGCGTGCCCGCCCGAACGTCCGCGCAGCGGCGTTTCCATACGCAAATGAATACAACCTCACACAACAATCGGGGGCGGAAATGCATCGCGCACTCCCGCCCCCTCAACTCTAAATGAATGGAATTTTATGGTTTTG
>NZ_AZHT01000092.1 GCF_000599605.1 Prevotella sp. HJM029
ACATAAACGCTTACACACAAAGGGTGTGCACGAAGTTTTTTCATAACTTCATGCACACCTTTTTTGCGTGTATAAATGAATGGCAAAAGTAAGAATAAAATAATAACGTTTAATAAAAATAGTTTTAACGAGATGAAGAAAAAAAAGTATGTAGCTCCCACGAGCGAAGTCTTCCCAATGATGGAAGAATTATTGGTACAGAAAACTTCTGTCAGCCACGACTATCCGCAGTCAAGCGAAGAGGAATGGGGAAATGAAGAAACCATTATCGATGAGGATGTGGATATTGACAATTAAAACAACAACAGCAATGAAACATAATTTTTACACTTTAGCGCTATTTAGCCTTAGCGCTTTACTTATATTTGGTTCGTGTTCGAAAGACGAAATAACCACGGAACAAGAGAACCAAATCACACTCAATGGCCACAAGCTCGACATCAGTATTCAAGAAGAACCATTCGTGGCCGAAAGTCCCGTTTCGCGCAGTGTGCAACCTGCAAAGGTAGACACCATAGATTTGGGTAACGACCTTTATGCCGAAGTTTCGGTTGAACCCGACACCGAAGCGCCTACACATGCGCAGACACGTGCCGCTATGAGCGAAGGCCATTACACCATTTATGCAGTCAATGCATCTGGTGTGCGTATGCCCGACCAACTCTCGGGCACAGTGCAAGCTGGAAAGTTTATTCCCGACCACAACCAAAATATCGATTTAGATCAAGGCACTTACACTTTTGTTTGCCACAATGATGCAGTAGAGGATAAGGGTTATTCTTTAGAGGTTAAGAATGGTGTGGACGTACCTTTGATTGGTGTAACAACAAAGACACTCACGGCAGCGCGTGAAACTATATCGTTTGTCATGAAGCATCAAGGGGCACGAATCAGAACACAGATAACTTCTTATACAGCGTATGGAGATTTAAAGGTTAAGTACACTGGTAATACCTATGAGTCAGGAAATGCTATTTACGATGTCAAAGGAGCCTATTCAACTAAAGCGCCCATGGGAGATTTTACAATGGTAGACGACAAACCTATACAGAAAGAAGGCAATGAAAGCTTCTCGGCTATAGTTAAGCCTTTCATAGCTTCCTCATCATATGCATATATCGCAGGCGGTTTCCATTACGCAACCTGGAATGTTGTTGTTTCGGGAACGTTACATGGAAAGACCATTAATAAGACTTTTACGAGGACAACCAATCTCGATGTCAATCACACTTACCTTGCCAAAATTGCCCTCAAAACCAAAGACCCACTCTATCTCTATCAGGATGGCACCGTGGGCTATCTCGGCGACAAGGGCACGCGCACACCCATCGCCGTGGTTTCAAAGGAAAAGACGAACACTGAGGAGGGCACGGCCGTGGCGCTGAAGGATGCCAGTTATATGTATGCTGGAATTGTACATAAGGATTATGTTTACGGTGCATGGCCTCCTGCAGGCTCTCGTTTGTTTTCAAAGAATAACACATCAAATTACACTACTATTGCCGAGACCTTGGATGATATGAACGGATATAAATGGACTTGGGATGCAGCTGGCTCTACCGATGGAACCATTAAAGCCAATGACAAGGTAAATTATAACTGTTTTTATTGGGCAGGCAATTATAATCCTGGCGTGGCAACGCAAAATATAGGGAAATGGTATCTACCTGCTGCGGGCGAATTTAATCAATTTCTGAACTTGTTCCCTGGGATGGTTTCTCTTAATTCTCCTGCAGGGGTAAATTATCTCGAAGCAAACTTTAGTGATGACTCTTTTGGAAAATTAGTGAATAAATGTTTTACGGATGCTCAGGGAGATAGAATGTTTGGTGGCGGTGCAGGTTCAGGAATTCAATATTGGATGAGTTCAGAAGTGGGAATGACGAATCCATTGATATATTTTTCGGATAAAAAAGTAGAAATTGGCGTGGGATCTTATCGTCATAATGAAGGTGGATACCTTCGCCCCTTCGTTCATTTCTAAACAATGCATGGTTTTTGTAGGAAAGTGGTCGAAATGCCCCATCGGAAGGTCTGCGAGGGTTGTTTTCGAAATTTGACGACCAATCGGAGGGTCTGCGAGGGTTGTTTTCGAAATTTGACGACCAATCGGAGGATCTGCAAGGGTTGTTTTCAAAATTTGACGCCCCAACGGAGGGTCTGCAAGGGATTTTCCTACACGCGGCAGACGATGCCGATGTAAAAAGATAATTAGAAACCTGGCCTCTGGGCTGTTCTGGAGGCCACTTTAAATTTATATCGATTATGAAAATTGAGAATTTTAAACGTAGTGAGCTTCAGGGAATGGAGCACTACCAGTATGCCAGCCATGTGCTGCGCATGTGCCAAGAGGCACAAGTTGAGAAATTAACCGCTGTGTTGAAACCTTTAGAAGACGGGCTGAAACGCGAGGACGAGGCGCTCAACCGCCCATTGACCAAGGAGGCCACGCACGACTTGGAACAGTTGGACGGCGTGCGCGACAAGGCCTACAGGGCGCTGATGAAGGCGGTGGGCTTGGCTAAATTGAGCGAGGATGCCGACGAGGTGCGTGCCGCCGAGAAGGTGGCCGAGGTGGCGCGTCGCTATCGCAATGTGGTCGATTCAAACTACGACAAGGAGTCGGGATTGGTGAAAAATTTGGTGGCCGATTTGAAAAGTGCCGAGTGCACGGCGGCGGTAACAAAACTGAAGCTCACGGCGGCCATCACGCGTTTGGAAACAGCCAACACGGCTTTCGACGACCGCTATCACAACCGCTACAAAGGGGGCAAGAATGTGGACGACATGCGGGCACTGCGCACGGCGGTGAACAAGGCCATCGATGAGGCTTTTGAGCGTGTGGCAGCGTTGGACAATTTAGACCCGAGCGAGAAAATCACGGCCTTGATTCAGCACTACAACAACTATGTGCACGATCGTGAAACGGTGATTAAACAGCGCGAGACGACGAATGCGAAAGCCAATGCGGCGAAGATTGAGGAGCAACGCAAGATACTCACCCCGCTGTTCGACGACTTTGCTAAAACACTCGGTGTAGCGTCCGAAGCCGTGCATTATTCGGGTGAAAACCGCGGGTCGGGCACTGCAAAGTGCTATCGATTGACCATCGATGGCCGCGCAACCAGCATTTGGGCGAAGGTGAGCCGCAAGAAATTGGTCGAGGTGGCCGAAAAGGATTTGCCGAAAGCATCGTCAAACAAAAAGCATGGTGCG
>NZ_AZHT01000093.1 GCF_000599605.1 Prevotella sp. HJM029
ACACCACCAACACCGTTGAAGGCTACCACAGGCAAGTACGTAAGATAACAAAGAACAAAGGAGTTTTCCCCTCAGATACTTCTCTCGAAAAGCTTGTGTATCTGGCATACCGGAACATACGTGAGAAGTGGACGATGCCACTTGTCAACAGGGCTCAGATATCACAACAATTAGCAATAAAATTTGGAGAACGTTTTGAAATCATGTAACTTTATCTCGGAAGAAAGACTCCTCATCTGGCCGGCACGATTAAAAATCGTGTCATCCATATGAGGTGAAATATAAAGGGTTAGAGCCTTGACACAGTTGAAATTACACTACC
>NZ_AZHT01000094.1 GCF_000599605.1 Prevotella sp. HJM029
GCCGCTGCGCGGACGTTCGGGCGGGCACACAGGCACCGCCCCTACAGTTTCGTTTGGGCAGATTGCGTGTGGATGGTTGGCTTTGTTTGGGAATGGATTGTGCTTGGCCTACGCGTTTCGTTTGTATGGGTGATGCGTGCGAATGCCCTTAACCCACGTGGGCGAATGGTTGTGGGGAGGACCAAGCCTGTAGGGCTTGTACTTTTGATAGCCCAGGGTTGGCGACGATAGGAGGCTACCCTGGGAAGTCGTGGAAGGGAACCTATGCCATCGGTATTGTACTTTCTTTAAATTCATTTGAACAAAAGGAATAGCATTCGTGAACAAATGTTTTCTGCCAAGTTGTCAGTTGGCATGGGCTTTGCATATATGTGGGGCAAAACGAATTAAATAAATTAAGCAATATGCAAAAAGGTAATATTGGGGTTACGACAGAGGATATCTTCCCCGTGATTAAAAAGTTCCTCTATTCGGATCATGAGATATTTTTGCGCGAGTTGGTGAGCAACGCTGTCGATGCCACGCAGAAGTTGAAGACGCTGGCCGAGAAGGGCGATTATAAAGGCGAATTGGGCGATTTGGCGGTGCGCATCACGTTGGATGAGGCGGCAAAGACTATCACGATTAGTGATAACGGCATTGGTATGACGGCCGAGGAGATTGAGAAATATATCAATCAGATTGCGTTCTCGGGTGTGTCGGATTTCTTGGATAAATATAAGGATAATGCCAATGCCATCATTGGGCACTTTGGTTTGGGTTTTTATTCGAGCTTTATGGTGAGCGATCGTGTGGACATCATCACGAAGTCTTACCAGGAGGGCGCGAAGGCTGTGAAATGGACGTGCGATGGTACGCCGGCTTATGAGCTTGAAGAGACCGAGAAGGCTGGGCGTGGCACGGATGTGGTGCTGCATGTGAGCGAGGATTGCAAGGAGTTTTTGGATAAAGGCAAGTTGACCGAACTGCTCAACAAATATTGCAAGTTCATGGCTGTGCCCGTGATTTTTGGTAAGGAAACCGAGTGGAAAGATGGCAAGCAGGTGGAAACCGACAAGGACCACGTGATTAACAGTGTGGAGCCGCTGTGGGTGAAGACGCCTTCGACGCTGAAGGATGAGGATTATGAGAAGTTCTATCGTGAACTTTATCCCATGCAGGATGAGCCGTTGTTTTGGATTCATCTGAATGTGGATTATCCGTTCCACTTGACAGGTATTTTGTATTTCCCTCGCATTAAGAACAGCATTGAACTGCAGCGCAACAAGATTCAGTTGTATTGCAATCAAGTGTTTGTGACCGACCAGGTGGAAGGCATCGTGCCCGAGTTCCTGACGTTGCTGCATGGTGTGATCGACTCGCCCGATATTCCGCTGAATGTGAGCCGCAGCTATTTGCAGAGCGATGCGAACGTGAAGAAGATTTCGACCTACATCACCAAGAAGGTGGCCGACCGTTTGCAAAGCATCTTCAAGGAAGACCGCAAGGCTTATGAGGAGAAATGGGATAGCCTGAAGCTGTTTATTCATTATGGCATGCTGTCGCAGGAGGATTTCTATGAGCGGGCGAAGGACTTTACGCTGTTGAAAGATGTCGACGGCAAGTATTACACGTTTGAGGAGTATAAGACGCTCATCAAGGATAGCCAGACCGATAAAGACGGCAACTTGATTTATTTGTATGCTAACAATGTGGAGGAACAATATTCCTACATTGAGGCTGCCAAGAATAAAGGTTATAGCGTGTTGCTGTTCGATGGCCAGCTCGATACGCCGTTGGTGGGCTTGCTGGAGCAGAAATTCGAGAAGTCGCGCTTCACTCGTGTGGATGCTGATATCGTTGAGCGGCTCATTGTGAAGGATGAGGCGAAGAAGACCGAGCTCAATGCCGACCAGACGGAGCAGCTTTCTCAAGTGTTCCGCTCGCAGATGCCACATTTAAATCAGGTGGAGTTTATGGTTGAGGTGCAGGCCTTGGGTGCGGATAATCAACCCGTCGTCATCACACAGAATGAATATATGCGGCGCATGAAGCAGATGAGCCAGTTCCAACCTGGTATGGCTTTCTATCAGCAAATGCCCGATAGTTACACTTTGGTGCTCAACAGCGACCATGCTTTGGTGAAGAAAGTGCTGGGCGATTGCGATGCGGCTACGGGCGAAGCACTCAAGCCTATTCAAAGTGAGCTGAAGGGATTGCAGGCGCGTCTCTCGGCTTTGCAGCAGGCACAGAGCGCAAAGAAGCCCGAGGAGCTGACGCAGGAAGAAAAAGATGATGTGCAGAACACGCAAAAGGAAATCACTGCGCAACAAGATAAGCAAAAAGAGGTGATTGCAAACTATGCAAAAGAAAATAGCATTGTTCATCAACTAATTGACCTCGCTTTGTTGCAAAATAGCATGCTAAAAGGTAAAGAATTAGATGCATTTTTGAAGCGCTCGATAGATTTAATCCAATAATTCTGTGAGCGATTGTAGAAAAGGAAGTGGGAAACATGTGGTAGCATGTTTCTCGCTTTCCTTTTATTATTTCAGATATAATCTTGTTAATAAACATTAATCATCGGGCATTTCTCTTGTGCTGTGTTTTGAGTTTGGCCAAAAACTATTACCTTTGCACCGCATTCAAGAAATGAGGCTTCGTAGCTCAACTGAATAGAGCATCTGACTACGGATCAGAAGGTTCCGGGTTTGAATCCCAGCGAAGTCACAACATGAAGAATGTTTAAAACGGATGGCTTCGTAGCTCAACTGAATAGAGCATCTGACTACGGATCAGAAGGTTCCGGGTTTGAATCCCAGCGAAGTCACAACATGAAGAGGAGTTCTTAATTAGAACTCCTCTTTTTTGTGTTCTTTTACGAAATAAAAACATGCAAATCCTTTGTCTCTCGCTCATTTTATTTTATTTTTGCATGAAAAATAGGAAATATGAAATAAAGGAATATGGTAAAGAAAATTAAATATGGTTTGGTAGCCCTTGTGGGCGTTTTTATCTTTAGTGCGTGTGGAACGACGCAGACAGTGCCCATCACTGGGCGTAAACATTCCTTATTGGTGAGCGATGCCGAGGTGTTGAGTTTGAGCAAGTCGGAATATGCGAAATACATGCAGACGGCCAAGCGCTCGACAGATGCTGCGAGCACAGCGATGGTGCAGCGTGTTGGCCGCCGTTTGGCGAATGCTGTTGAGGATTATTTGCGCACGCATGGTGCCGCTGATGAAGTGAACAACTTCGATTGGGAGTTTAATTTGGTGGCCGACAAGAACGTGAATGCCTTTTGTATGCCCGGCGGAAAAATTGTTGTTTACGAAGGGTTGCTGCCCGTCACACAAACCGAGTCGGCTTTGGCCATCGTGTTGGGGCACGAAATTGCGCACGCAGTGGCTAAGCATAGCGCCGAGCAGATGTCGAAGAAGATACGCCAGAGCTACGGCACACAAATCGGAAGTCAGATTGTTGGCGCCATCGCAGGCTCTTCCGTTGGCGAACTTGCAGGTGCCATTGCACAGCAAGGATTTAGCTTTGCCAACCTTCGTTACAGTCGCGACAACGAAACCGAGGCCGACCACATGGGACTTATCTTTGCAGCAATGGCGGGCTACGACCCTGCTGTAGCCATTCCTTTTTGGCAACGTATGGCCGAGAAGAGCGGTGGCGGCAACAGCAGCGACATGTTTAGCGATCACCCGAGCGACGCCAAACGCATAGCCGCTATTCGTGAGTGGTTGCCCACGGCAGAGAAATATTATGAGGCTTCGGGTGCCAAGACTTCTACATTGCAGATTTCTTCGGGGAAAGCATCAAAGAAAACCAAAGCTACGCGCCGACGCAAGAAATAGTCGGCCCCTGCTTTTTACTTTAACCTCTTTCTATTATGATAGCTTATTTAGTCACCCATTTATGGCTCATTTGGACCTTCATCTTCTTGCTGTGTCTAATTTTAGAGCTGAGTTCAGGCGATTTCTACGTCATTTGCCTTGCTGTCGGTGCCGTTGTTCCGATAGTTGTTTCGTTTTTCACGCCCTTGTGGCTTCAGATTCTGCTTTGGGCGCTGTCTTCAGTGTTTAGCATTTGGTTGGTGCGACCGTGGTTGGTGCGGCATTTGCGCACGGCGGGCGACGCACGTTTGAGCAATGCCGACGCTTTAATTGGCCGCATTGGCGTTGTCATAGCCGATATTCCAGCTGGCGCGAGCGGTTATGTGAAAGTTGATGGCGACGAATGGAGAGCTGTAAGCCAAAATGGAATGGCCATCACGAGCGGCAACAAAGTTGAAATCGTCTCGCGCGAATCCATCATCATAACAGTGAAATTAATATAGTTTATTCATTTTAAAAGTTCTAAATCATGAACATTGGCATTTATGTGTTAGTGGCAATCGTTGCATTAGCCATTATTTTTTTGAAGATGACCGTTGTCATCATTCCACAGAGTGAAACCAAGATCATCGAGCGTTTAGGAAAGTATTACGCCACGCTCAAGCCCGGCATCAATTTAGTGATACCTTTCATCGACCGGGCGAAGAGCATCGTCACGCTCATCAACGGCCGTTACGCCTATTCAACGAGCATTGATTTGCGCGAACAAGTGTATGATTTCGCGCGTCAGAATGTGATTACCAAAGACAACATTCAGATGCAAATCAATGCGTTGCTCTATTTTCAGATTGTCGACCCGTTCAAGGCTGTCTACGAGATTAACAACCTGCCCAACGCCATCGAGAAGCTCACGCAGACCACCTTGCGTAACATCATCGGCGAAATGGAGCTCGACCAAACGCTCACCAGCCGCGACATCATCAACACCAAGTTGCGGGGCGTGCTCGACGATGCCACCAACAAATGGGGCATCAAGGTGAACCGCGTAGAGTTGCAGGACATCACGCCGCCGCAGAGCGTGCTGCAAGCCATGGAGAAGCAGATGCAAGCCGAGCGCAACAAGCGCGCTACCATCCTCACCAGCGAGGGCGACAAGCAGGCGCAAATCTTGCAGAGTGAAGGCGACAAGGCGGCCATGATCAACAAGGCCGAAGCAGCCAAGCAGCGCGCCATCCTCAACGCCGAGGGCGAAGCCACAGCACGCATACGCAAAGCCGAAGCCGAAGCCGTGGCCATTGAAAAGATTACCGAGGCTGTGGGCAAATCAACCAATCCGGCCAACTATCTTTTGGCGCAGAAATACATTCAGATGATGCAGCAGTTGGCCGAAGGCGACAAGACCAAGACCGTTTTCCTGCCCTACGAGGCAACCAATCTCTTGGGCAGCGTGGGTGGCATCAAAGAGCTTTTTAAAGGCGAGTGAAATGCGCCGGGCTTGCGCTTTGTAAGTCCCAAGAAGTTTCCTTTTTGACGCAAGCGGAGCGGTGGCACCATTTAGCGCCGCTCCTCTGCCTTCTCTAAAAAATAAACACGAAACAATGAACATAGCTATTGTTTGCGGAGCGCGTCCCAACCTCATCAAGGTGGCGCCGCTGCTTCGCACCATTCATGGAAACAAGAATTATCAATCCATCCACGCCGAGTTGATTTATGTGGGCACGGCGGCCGACGCCACCTTGGATGCTACCATCTTTAGCGACTTGGCCATTGCGCCGCCCGACGTTTATTTGGGCGTGGAATGTGAAAACCTCAACGAGCTCACGGGCCGGGTGATGTCGGCTTTTGAACACTATTTGCAAACCCATCCCACCGACGTGGTTCTCGTGGTCGACGACTTGGCCAGCACCATGGCCGTGGCCATTGTCACGAAGAAGGCGGGCGTGCGCCTGGCGCATATCGCTGCCGGAACCCGCAGTTTCGATATCACGATGCCCAAGGAAATCAACCGGCTGGTGATCGACGGCCTGAGCGACGTGCTCTTTACCGCCGGAGCCAGCAACAACAGCATCGCCAATCGCGAGGGCGCCGAGCTGAGCAAGGTTTACATGGTGGGCAACATTTTGATGGACAACCTGCGATTTATCCACCAGTCGCTTCAGCGCCCGCCCATCTTCGACGATTTGCAACTCGATGCCGAGCGCTACATCCTCTTCACGCTCAACCGCAAGCTGCTCATCGAGCAAACGCAGCATCTGCGGCAATTGTTGCAAGCCATCGTGCGCAGCGTGGAAGGAACGGGCATCCGCGTGATTGCACCGCTGCGCCAGCGCGCTGCCCGCGTGGTTGAGGCTTTGCTGGCCGACGAACCGCAAGCCCAGGCCATCACGCTCGTGCCGCCGCAGGGCTATCTGGCCTTCGCCTATCTCGCAGCCCACGCCCGCGGCATCATCACCGACAGCGGCAACGTGGCCGAGGAAGCCACCTTCAACCAGGTGCCGTGCATCACGCTCAACAGCTACACCGAGCACATCGAAACCGTCAAGCAGGGAACCAACGTCCTCGTGGGCGAAAATCCCGACTTGCTCCACGCTGCCGTCGACGACATGGTGGCCGGCCGATGGAAAACATCGAGCCTGCCCGAGCGCTGGGACGGCCGCACCGCCGAGCGCATCCTGCAAATTCTTTATTGAACACATTACTCACGCGCACAATTTTTCTGCAACCGCGCGCCACATTTCAGTGACGAAGCTTTGGCCGCCGGCCAGTTTTTTTCTAAATTTGTGCGTTAAACAAATTCATAACACAGATGAAAAAACTTATTTTCCCCGCCGCAGTGGCACTCATGATGGGCCTCGCGGCATGTTCGCAACAAAAACAACCCCAACAGCAGCAGGCCGCGCAGCCCGCCGCTCAAGTGCAAGTAGACAGTGCCGCCATGCGCGCCAATGCCGGCGAATATCGCAGTTACGATGGCTCGAAATCGCTGAAGTTGGAGGCCAACGGACAGGTGACGAGCAAGAAACTCCAGTTTGACTACACCTCGTGGCGGGTCATCAGCACGGGCGAAGGCTATGCCGACATCGTGCTCGTGCGCGCCGGTTTGGACCACGAGATTGAGCAAAGCTTCCGCATCGACACCAGCGACCATTCGCTCGTCATTGACCAGGAGACGTTCCGCTTGCCCGCCAAGCCCAAGAAATAATCGCGCTGCGCTGCACGAAAGGGGCGGCAGACCCCTCTGCCCCTTTTCGTGCCAGTGAATGCGACGGATGAAGAAAGGGTGGGGCTGCTTACGCGTAAGTCGCGGCAAAAAAACAAAAAACGGGGCTGCTGGAACTCCAGCAAGGGCAAAAAATCAAAAAGATGGGTTGCTGGAACTCCAGCAAGGCTAAAAATGAAAAAAATGGGGCTGCTGGAACTCCAGCAAGGCTGAAAATGAAAAAAATGGGGCTGCTGGAACTCCAGCAAGGCTAAAAATGAAAAAAATGGGGCTGCTGGAACTCCAGCAAGGCTAAAAATGAAAAAAACAGGGCTGCTGGAACTCCAGCAAGGCCAAAAATGAAAAAAACAGGGCTGCTGGAACTCCAGCAAGGCTAAAAATGAAAAAAATGGGGCTGCTGGAACTCCAGCAAGGCCAAAAATGAAAAAAACAGGGCTGCTGGAACTCCAGCAAGACCCAAAACTAAAAAAAACGGCATGATTTGATGTGCCAGTACGGGCTGCTGGTATAGTTTATGCAATAAGAGAAATGTTAAGGCTAAAAACCCCATGGTATTTTGGGAGACCTTCAACAAGAATTAACCAACCTTGGAATACCACAAGGTTCTTTTCAACTTTAACCTATAAATATGTTGAAGAAGCAAAAACTAAGGCGCATTGAACGCCTAAAGCTCCAAAATCTGGAGCATTCTCAGTATGCCAACTACGTGTTGGCGCAGTTTAAAACCCTCAATTTGGATAAGCTCAACGAGGTGCTGCCGCCCTTGGTGACGGCCATCAAAAACGAGGATGCTGTGCTCAATCTGCCAGCGAGTGCTGCGGAGACGGTCGATGTGCGACAGTTGGACGACGTGCGCGACAAGGCTTTCCGCTCGCTGTCTTTGAAAGTTCAGACGGCCTTGGTGAGCGACGATGCCGACGAGCGAGCTGCCGCAAAGAAGATTGAAAGGGTGATCGATTGCTATCCCGGTTTGCCGTCGATGAACTATGAAAAGGAAACGGGAGCCCTGCTCAACCTCATTGTTGACCTGAAAGATGCCAAATTGGCGGCTGAGGTGACAAAATTGGCACTCACATCTGCCATTGCGCGCTTGGAGACGGCCAACACTGAGTTTAGCAAGACGTATTATGGGCGTTATGCGAGCAACACCGATTCGCCCAAACGTGGCGCACGTGCCTTGCGCGAACGCACCGACGAGGTGTTGGACGATGTGCTCTGGCGCGCCGAATGTCTTTATGAGGTGACGCGCGACGCCAATCTCTTGCGCACCATCGAGCTCCACAACACCTATGTGGCCGACCGCGAGAAGGTGTTTGCCGACCGCGAACGCACCAATGCCGCCGCCGAAGAGGCCGAGCGCAAACGCACGGGCGAAATGCTCGCTCCGCTGTTTCTGGCCTTAGAAGCTGCACGCCATTTGCCACAAGGCAGCCTCTCGTTCACGGGCAACACCTCGGGCAGCGACAAAAAGAAGCAATATGAGTTGCACGTCGAGGGCAGCGATGAACCGCTCTGGGTGGTGCTGAAAAATCATCGCTTAGAAGTGGTGAAGCACGAAGAAAAGGCTGATGCCAAGAAGCCCGCATCGAAAAAATCGGGCAAGAAAAAGCCTGCCGACGACGGCAATAACAAAAAGCCGGGCGAAGGCGAGCATGGCACGGTTGAAGTGACGCCCAAGTCATAGGCCAACGCGCATGAAATGGGGCAGGGCAACGAGGGTTGTTCTGCCCTTTTTTCGTGAACGCTCCAAAATCTTAAATAAACCCTAAAACTAAGTGCCTTTTTTAAAGGAAATAGTTTTTTTTCACTAATTTTGCCGCCAAGTTTAGTGGCTTATGCGTAGAAAGAGAGTATTCTCACTGATAACATTGCTTTGTTTTGCGCTGGCTGTGGTTGCAGCTGGCAAACGCTTCACCCTCGTTATCGATGCGGGGCATGGCGGCGGCGATAATGGTGCGCCGGGAGCCTATTCCAACGAAAAAGATTTGACGTTGAAGTATGCCCTCGCCTTTGGACGCTATGTGGAGCGAAATTGCCCCGACGTGAAGGTGATTTACACGCGCACAACCGACATATTCGTCACCCTCGCTGGTCGCGCCGACATCGCCAATCGCAACAAGGCCGACCTCTTTCTCTCGTTCCATATCAACGCCATCACAGGCTCGAAATCGGCTCATGGATTTCAAAGTTGGACACTTGGCCGGGGCGCACAGTCGGGCGATCGCGGCATCAAAGCCAATGTCGACGTGGCCAAGCGTGAGAACTCGGTGATGTTCTTAGAAAAGGATTACAAGAAGGTGTATAAGGAACTCGATTCCAATGCCGCCGAAAGCGATATCATGTATGAGTTTATTGCCGACAAAAATCGCGAACGCAGCGTGGAGCTCTCGCGCCTGATGCAGCAATATGTCTGCGCTTCCACGGGGCGCGTGAATGGGGGCTCGCATCAGAATAATCTGGCCGTGTTGCGCCTCACATCGATGCCGAGCTGCCTGCTCGAGCTGGGTTTCATCTCTACGCCCGACGAAGAAGATTTCCTCAATGCCGACAGCTCTGTGCCGCTCTATGTGCAGGGCGTCTTCAACGCATTCATGAAATATCGCGAGCACTATGACAGCAACATCAGCGTGCCCTATAAACCTATCAAGGATGAACCGGTTATTCCGCAGGTGGTGCCGCCTTCTTATCAAAACGAAGCGCCTGCGCCCAAGCCTGCACGCAAGAAAAAAGTGGCGGTGGCAGCGCCCGAAGTGAAAGCGCAGCCCGATGTCACACCCGATAAGGACGCGGCCGCGCAGCCGGTGTTTAAAGTGCAGCTGTTTGTGGCCAGCCAGACTTTGCGCAACGATGACAGCCGCTTGAAAGGGCTCGACGGCGTGGATTTTTATCGTGAAGGTGCGCTGTTTAAATACACCTGCGGCGCTTCGCCCGATTATAACGAAATTTACAAACTGCGCAAACAGCTTTTAGAGCGTTTTCCCGATGCCTTTATCGTGGCGTTTGTCGCAGGGCAGAAATGCAACGTCAATGAGGCGATACGCACGTTTAAAGCCCATAAAAATAAATAAATCGCAAGTGCGAACCGACAAAAAATAGAATATGAAACTGACAAACGAAATCAAAATTGCGCTCGTTGCCATCGTCGGCATCCTGGTGCTGTTCTTTGGACTCAATTTCTTGAAGGGCATGTCGCTCTTCTCCTCAGATACCACCTATTACGTGGCGTTTAAAGATATTAGCGGCCTCTCGTCGTCCAATCCCATCTATGCCGATGGCTACAAGGTGGGCGTGGTGAAAAGCATTCAGTATAATTATGCTAAGAAAGGCGATGTGCTCGTGCAAATCGACATTAATCCCGATTTGCGTATCCCAAAAGGAAGCTCGGCCGAGATTGAAAGCGATCTCATGGGCAACGTGAAGATGAATTTGCTCTTGGCTAACAATCCTCGCGAGCGGGTGAACAAAGGCGACACAATTATTGGTTCAAAGAACAGTGGAATGTTGGGAAATGTGGCAAAATTGTTGCCCACCGTGCAGCAAATGTTGCCCAAGCTCGATAGTATCCTCAATAGTGTCAACACCTTGTTGGCTGACCCAGCTTTGGCACATTCACTCCACAACATCGAAGGCATCACGGCCAACCTCAACACCACTTCGCAGCAACTCAACACGCTCGTTGCAGGAGTGAACAAACAAGTGCCGGGCCTTTTGCGCCACGCTGATGGTGTGATGGTGAATGCCAACACCTTCACGGGTAATCTTGCACAGGTGGATGTTGCCGGAACGATGGCTCAAGTGAACCAAACCATTGCGCAGCTCAATGCATTTACCCAGCAGCTCAATAGCAAAGAAGGTAGCTTAGGTTTGCTCATGCACGATCCGGCACTTTATAACAACCTCAATAAAACGATGGTGAGCGCCGACTCGCTGCTCATTAATGTGCGGCAACACCCCAAGCGGTATGTGCACTTCTCCTTGTTTGGCCGAAAAGATAAGTAGGCTCAGGCAAACAAAAAAGTTTGGCGCACAATACTACGGATTGTGGCGCCTTCGTTTTGGAATTTGCATTAGTTTTTGTAATTTTGTGTCGCACTTAGCAAACACGTCTAACGACATTTAATCATTTTAGTAGCATAAATTTTCATGAAAGGAAGTCCTGCAGGCTGTTGGGACAAGGCACTTGCGCTCGTCAAGCAACATGTCACGCCGCAACAGTTTGATACTTGGTTTAAGCCCATTGGCTTTGAGCATTTTAACGAAGAAGAGAAAACCATCCTCGTTCAAGTGCCCAGTCCTTTCGTCTATGAATATTTAGAAGAGAATTTCTTAGGCTTGTTGCGTGCGGTGCTCTATCGCACTTTTGGCGAGGGTGTGCAACTCACCTATCGCATTGTCACCGACAAAGAGCATAAGCTGACGCAAGATATTGCATCGGATGAGAGCAATGCTGATACAGACGCGGTGCAGAATGTCCTTAAACAGGTTGAGAAACAGGCTGCGGCGGTTGAATTTGATTCGCAACTCGACCCGCATCTTACGTTCAAGAACTATATCGAAGGCACGAGCAACAAGCTGCCACGCAGCGTGGGACTTTCGATTGCCGAGCATCCTGCCACGCCGCAATTCAACCCCATGTTTATTTACGGCCCGTCGGGCTGCGGAAAGACGCATCTTATCAACGCCATTGGGCTGCATTGCAAGCAGCTTTACCCCGAGAAACGCGTGCTTTATATCAGCGCGCGCCTTTTCCAGTCTCAGTTTGTCGATGCCAATCTCAAACACGTAGTCAACGATTTCATTCGATTTTATCAAACCATCGATATGCTCATCGTGGATGATGTTCAAGAATGGATGACAGCCGCTAAGACGCAAGACTCCTTTTTCCACATCTTTAATCATCTCTTTCGCAATGGCAAGCGCATCATTTTGGCCAGTGACCGTCCGCCGGTTGACCTCAAAGGCATGAACGAACGCTTACTGACGCGTTTCTCTTGTGGTTTGATTGCCGAGATGGAGAAACCGAATGTGGAGCTGTGCGTAGACATCTTGCACAATAAAATCCGCCGCGACGGGCTGCATATTCCCGAAGAAGTGGTGCAGTTTATCGCCTCGACAGCCAATGGCAGTGTGCGCGATTTAGAAGGTGTGGTGAGCTCTCTGTTGGCTTATAGCGTGGTGTATAATTGCAAAATTGACATGCGTTTGGCCGAACGAGTGATTAAGCGGGCGGTGAAAATCGACGATAAACCGCTCACCATTGACGATATTATGGAGGCGGTTTGTGTACATTTCAATGTTACGGCCACAGCCGTAAACAGCAAAAGCCGCAAGCGCGATTTGGTTGTCGCACGTCAGGTTTCGATGTTCTTGGCTCAGAAATATACCAAGATTCCGGCCTCGCGCATTGGACGCCTGGTGGGAAATCGCGATCATTCTACTGTTATTCACAGTTGCTCGCAAGTGGAGCAGCGCCTCAAGGTGGATCAGGATTTTAAGGATGACGTGATGCGCATCGAGGCCTCATTCCAGTTGAAAGGATAAGACGTAGGCGCATAGGTGCGCGCAATCTTAAAATCCCGCATCAGCAGTCGATGCTGATTTCTCAAAAACAAGCGTTCGTCACCTGCCGAACGAGTATTTTTCTCAAAAACAAGTGTTCGTCACCTGCCGAACGAACATTTTTCTCAAAAACAAGTGTTCGCCACCCGCCGAACGAGTATTTTTCTCAAAAACAAGTGTTCGCCACCCGGCGAACGAATATTTTTCCTAAAAACAAGCGTTCGCCACCCGCCGAACGAACATTTTTCTCAAAAACGATTGTTCGTCACCCGCCGAACGAATATTTTTCCTAAAAACGATTGTTCCGCACCCGCCGAACAAGCATTTGACTTGGGTTTATCGCAAAAGCTAAGGTGAAGTTATTGGTCGGGGTTGCGTTCATAGCCTTGATATGCCGGCACAAGCCCACTCATAACCGCGTCATAGCTTTGTTGCATTTGTTGTTTGATGTTCTCAGCGCCTTGTCCCGCAGGAGGAATCGGCTGGTGAATGGTTAATTTCAGCGGATGCCAGAACACCCAAAAGAAGTCGCGTGTACGCGGCTTCACATCGAAACAGCCATTGATGGTGATGGGCACGACGGGTAATTGCAGTTCGTCGGCCAACATAAAGGCACCGCGAAAGAATACCCCCATGTGGCCTGAGAAGGTGCGCGCACCCTCGGGAAAAACAACAACCGACATCCCCTCCTTCAGGATGTTGCGGGCGTTGTCATAAGTGGCTTTGATTTTCGAAGGGCCACTGCGGTCAACGAAGATGTGGTGCGCGGCGGCACATGCAGCTCCTACTAAAGGAATGCGGCGAAGTCCCTTTTTCATCATCCACTTGAAGTTGCGTCCCAAGAAACCATAAATGAGGAAGATGTCGAAGGCTCCTTGATGATTGGCCACAAACACATAGCTTTGGTGTGGGTCGAGATGTTCGCGCCCTTCAACTTTTATGGGTAGGAGCAGAAGTTTTATCCACAGCCATCCCCAGCATTTCCCAGGATAATAACCCCAGAAATGTCCGTTGCCGAGGTGGCATCCCACGATGGTGACAAGGGCTGTGAGGATGGTTGCCACAAGCAGCAGGGGCAAACAAATGAGGAGCTGATAAAGACGATAGAGGTATTTCATTATTGAAATTATTGAGTTATTATTGTGCGTGTAGGGTGATGACGGCGATTTCGGGCTCAACACCAATGCGCAGCGGGATGAGACCGCCTATTCCGCAAGTGACATAAAGATAGCGGCCATGGCTTTCGGCCAATCCGTAGTCATCTTTATAAGTGAATAATGTGGTACGTAGTCCAAAGAGGCTCACTTGCCCACCATGCGTGTGCCCTGCTAATGTGAGTTGGGCATGGCTCTCGGGCAGAATGCGTGTGCGCCACGTTTTGGGGTCGTGTTGCAAGAGCAGGGTGAAGGTGTTTGCATCAATTCCTGCCGTAGCGCGTCGGATGTTGGATTTGTCGAAGCTGTGAGAGCCTACGCCGCAATATTCTTCGCCTACAATGGCTATCGAATCTTTATGATTGCTGCTGTAGAAAAATCGATGTTCATTGCGCAGCAGTTGCCAGCCCATTTCTTTTTGTGTGGCAATCATCTGCGCCTCAATCTTTTGTTTTTCAGCGGCTGTTCCATAATAATAGCCGCTATAATCGTGGTTGCCCAGTACACTATAGACGGGAATGCCCTGCTTGGCAAGGCGAGCGAGTAGGGGGATGAGCGGTTGAAGTTCCGAGGGGTTGGTGTTCTGCAAATCGCCAGCGAAGCAAATCATGTCGGGGCGTTGCGCCAGGATGGTATCGATATCGCGTGCTAAAAACTGCTCCCAACCATGATTGAATGTGCCTACGTGCGCATCGCTAAATAGCACAATTTTTAGACCATCAAACGCTTTGGGGAGCGTTTTAAATGTGAGCGATAGGCGCGTCACACGCAATTCTTTGGGGCCAACGAGCACGCCATGAAGCGTCGTGCATAAGATGAGCACACTCACGAGTGTGGCTATCGCGTAGGTGCTGCGGCGGAACTTTAAGTTCTGTTTGCCCCATTTTCGTGTGATGAGTACCGCGATAGCAAACATCATCTTGGGGGTGACGCATAATACAAATGCGAAAATAAACAGTTTTATCCAGCACGAATTATCGGGGGCAAACTGTTTTTGTAGCGCCAAAACGATGGAAAATACCACCATAGCGATGCTGGGAATCCACCAAAGCAGGCGCAACCACGGCTTTGCACGTGTTCGTTTGTGGCAAAAAGCTGCATACACTACAGCATCGGGCAGAAGGATAAGTGGAATTAAAAAATATATTATCCTGACAATCATGAAAAGTAATGTGTTTAAAGTTGTTTTAAAAATTTGCGTATACGTTCAGTTGGAATCCCACGCCTTTTAGCATAATCAGCAATTTGGTCGTCTCCAATGCGCCCTAAATCAAAATAACGGCTTTGCGGATGGGCAAACATTAAACCGCTGACACTGGCATGCGGATTCATCATGCCTGTTTCAGTGAGTTGAATGCCAATACTTTTAAAGGGAAGCAGTTGGTTGAGCAGAAAGTTCACGCTCGTGTCGGGGATAGATGGATAGCCCACAGCAGGTCGAATGCCTTGATAGGCCTCGGCATGAGTCTCCTCCATAGTGAGTTGCTCATTTGGCGCATATCCCCAATACACGCGGCGCACATATTCGTGCATCTTTTCAGCAGTCCCTTCGGCCAAGCGGTCGGCCAACACTTGTGAAAGCATGCGCAGATAGTCATCTTTTGCATAAGTAGCGGTCAATGCCGCATCTACCGAGGTCGCAAAAATACCTACGCGGTCGGCAATCCCTTGCGCCTTCGGGCGAACAAAATCTGCTAACGAAAGGTTGGGTGTGCCATCTTGTTGCGCTTTTTGTTGGCGCAACATTGGTATGCGTATGTCGGCAATAATCAAGTCGTCGCCATCGCTATTAGCCGAAAATAAATCGAATGTTGCATGTGTGAAGTAGTGCCCTTCCCATTCTTTGAGCAAAGCTTCGGCGTCGGTTCTCAAAGCCTGTTTGGCTTCTTTTGGCTTGCCATTCATGTCCCAGGCATGAAAAAAATAGAGCCAATTAATATAAGGTGTAATCTCCTGAATAGAATAATGGGTAATCATTTTTTATGCTATGTTTCGAATTGGAGTGCGGCTCCACGATAACTTGTGTTGAATTGGCCATCATGCAAGACGATTGTTCCATTGCAAATGGTTGTCATCACCTGATGGTTGAAGACGTGTCCTTGCAGTGGACTCCATTTGCATTTACTTTGAATGCAATGGGTTGTCACTTGAAAAGGTGCTTTACGAACAATGGTTAAGTCGGCAAAATAGCCTGGGCGCAAGAAACCTCGTTTGTAGAGATGAAATCGTTGTGCAGGTTGATGGCACATGAGCTCGACTACACGCTCATAAGGCAACACTCCTTGCTCGGCCAGTTCAAGCATCAACGGCAATGAAAATTGTACCATAGGCATGCCCGAAGCAGCTTTTACACAGCCTCCTTGCTTCTCGCTAAGTAGATGGGGTGCATGGTCTGTACCAACGGTGGTGATACGTCCATCTGTTAAAGCGTTGCGAAGTGCTTGGCGATCCCACTCTGTTTTTACGGCGGGGTTACACTTGATGCGTGCACCTAAGGTGCCATAATCGGCATCTGTGAAATAAAGATGTGCCACAACCGCTTCAGCCGTAATGTGGTCGTCATGGCCAAAGAGTTCTAACTCACGCGCAGTTGTAAGGTGCGCCACATGTAGGTCTGTGCCATATTGTTTCGCTAAGGCTACGGCTACGGCTGTGCTTTGGTAGCAGGCGTCCTCACTTCTTATGATAGGATGGAGTTTGATGTTGGGATCGTCTTGTATTGCTTTTTCCTGTGCTAAATTCTTTGCAATGAGTTGGGTGTCTTCGCAATGAGTTACTAATGGTAGGTCTAAATCAGCACAAGTTTTGAAGATAGCCGCCAATTTGTCCTTCCCTTCAACAAGCATGTTGCCCGTGCTGGCACCCATGAAAAGTTTAATGCCGGGAAAAGCATTGCGAGGAACCTGAGAAAAAGAGGCCATATTGTCGGACGAAGCACCATAGAAAAAGCTGTAATTGATATGACTTTTCTCAGCAGCTAAAGCCATTTTACTTTCCCATGTTTCAAGGGTTGTCGTTTGGGGCTGTGTGTTGGGCATTTCCATGTAGGATGTAACACCGCCAAAAGCTGCAGCTCGACTTTCACTTTCGATGTCACCTTTTTGGGTAAGTCCTGGCTCACGAAAGTGCACATGGGTATCGATGATACCTGGCATAACCAAACACCCCGAGGCATCTATTGTGTTATCATAGATTTCTCGAGGTGTCTCTCCTGTTTTATAAAGTGCGGTTATCCGTTGATCTTCAATGAGCACATCGCCCAGAAAGGACTTCCCTTCATTGATAATCGTTCCGCCTCTGATAATCTGTCTCATGCAGCTTCTTGAGTTTATTGTGCAGAAGGTTGCGCCATTTCATTGGGTGTTGGTGCCGGATTTGTCGGTGTCTGTATAGCCTGTCCATTGGAATTTCCTGTTGCAGGCTCTTGCTCGCGCAACCCATTCATGATTTGTTGGTTTTCTTGTGCTTTCTTATAATAATCTTTCACATAGGGATCGTTTTTAAAGTGTTCGGTAGCTTTACTCATGATGTCTTCTATCCAAGGTGTGAGTTCTGGATATTGATAGCCGATGGTAACCATGAAGAAAACTCCGGGACCAAGCACGTTGTCGAAATTCTCTGTGACGAAGTTCGTTACTAATTCATCTTCACGTTGCGACAAGAGGGACGCTTCATTGTTCAAATGTTCATTTACAACGTCCATATTACGCCCATTCATGATAGCTTGGTCATGTTTGTGTACTAACTCAGCTTCTTGATTTTTTAATTGGTTGTAGCGATTAATGAATTTGAATAGTTTGTCGTTTAAGGGGGTACCACTGACAGTCTGTTGTGCATTGTCAATCTTTACAACAATGTCTCCACCTTCAATTACAAGTGGCAAGACACTTTCTTCGTCCATAAAGATGTTGGCCATACGCACTGAATCGATACTACCCGAGAAATGGAATTGCCCATGTATAACATCACAAGAATCAATGGCTTTAAACTCATTATCTTTTAAAACTTTGAGGTAAAGCATGCGGCCGTCTAAGTTTGAAACATTAGAAGTACCCGTTATATTGTAGCTGTCCGTACACGATGTCAAAGCCAAGAGCGTCATAATGGCGTATAAGACTTTCTTCATAATTGTTTTTCTTGTTGTTGAAACAAAGTTAATATGTAATCTTGATGTGCGAAAAAAAATTCATTCTATTTAATTGATAGTTCTTATCTTTTAGTTTTTTTTCGTACTTGTTCCTTATAATAGCTGCTCTTACTGGATTCCTCTTTCTTGTTTTTCTAGCAGATAGTCTATGCGGTGTGTTGCATAAACTTCGAGGATAGCGGCGATAAGTAATAGCAGTACCCATTTATTGTAAATATAAGTGATGTAGCTTTCTTGATTTTCGAAAGCTGGTCGTAAGAAATTATAGGTGCTATCAACAATTAATATACCTGAGATGACAAATAATAAATCAGCTACGTTAAGGATACACTTTAAGCGTTTAATTGTAAGCATATTACCTTCGTAGGCCTGCATCATGTGTAATGTGGAAAAAATGAGACTTCCTATGAGTGCAATCCAGCATGTAATGGAAGGAGCAAGCATAAAAACATAGCACCCAATTCCTGTAACCATGAGTATACCTCCCAACATAAACAGGAAGCTTTCTATTTTATTTAATTTCTTCATTCTCGTTTTGGGACTTTTCGTCATCACTCAAAATATAAATATCTTCGTCATCTGCCTTCATAAAGTAGCGTTCACGTGCAATCTTTTCTATAGCTTGGGGATGACGCCTTAATTCATTTAGCTGACGTGAATCGGCCTCATATTGGTTGTTGTATTTCTCTATTTCAGCTTTTAAGTCGCCAATTTGTAAATCTAATTGTATGCGTTTCAATACACTATTCTCATCGAATACGCCTACGATGAGTGTGCCAACAACAAGCACGATTAAATATTTATAATGTGCAAGGAGATTGAGAATATGATTGAAACGAGCACCCATGTCCATTTATTTGTTTGCAAAGATAATAATTTTTGCTATCTTTGCAACATCAATCTACAAAAAATGGAAGAATATATAGTATCGGCTCGAAAGTATCGCCCGATGAGTTTTGATGCGGTAGTGGGACAAGACTCGCTTACAACGACGCTGAAGAACGCTGTAAAAAGTGGAAAATTGGCTCATGCCTATCTCTTCTGTGGCCCGAGAGGAGTGGGAAAAACAACTTGTGCACGCATTTTTGCAAAGGCCATCAACTGCGAAACACCTACCGAAGCGGGCGAGGCTTGCAACGTCTGTGAGAGCTGTAAGGCCTTTAACGAGGGACGTTCTTATAATATTTTTGAATTGGATGCTGCGAGCAATAACTCGGTAGAAAACATCAAATCGTTGATGGAACAAACACGCATCCCGCCGCAGGTGGGGCGCTATAAAGTGTTTATCATCGATGAGGTGCACATGCTTTCAACGGCTGCTTTTAATGCTTTTTTGAAGACGCTCGAAGAACCACCTGCACATGTGATATTTATTTTGGCCACGACGGAGAAGCATAAGATATTACCAACCATCTTGTCGCGGTGCCAGATTTATGATTTTGAGCGCATGACAGTGCCCAATATTGTGGCGCATCTCAAGCAAGTGGCAGCAAAAGAGAATGTTGCTTTTGAGGAGGAAGCCTTGGCTGTGATTGCCGAGAAGGCTGATGGCGGCATGCGCGATGCACTGTCAATTTTCGACCAAACAGCCAGTTTTTGTCAGGGAAATATCACGTATCAAAAGGTGATAGAAGACTTGAATGTGCTTGATGCCGAAAACTATTTCAAGGTGCTTGACTACGCCTTAGAAAATAAAGTGACCGACGTGATGGTACTATTAAATAATGTGTTGCGCAAAGGTTTCGATGGAGGACATTTCATTAACGGGCTGGCTCAACACATCAGAAACGTATTGATGGCACACGATGCTGCAACACTTCCACTGTTGGAAGTGAGCCAACAACAGCAAACTAAGTATCAGCAGCAAGCGCAAAAGTGTTCTGTGAAGTTTCTTTATCGGGCATTAAAGTTGCTCAATCAATGCGATGTCAATTATAAGCAGAGTAGCAACAAACGTCTTTTGGTGGAACTTACGCTCATACAAATGGCGCAAATCACCCAAGACGATGATGGCGCTGGTGCGGGGCGTAGCCCTCAACGTTTAAAAATCCTGTTTCAGAAAATCATTAAACACCAGTCAACGAAAGCGGCTTCTCAGGTGGCTGCGACTGGAGTTTCAGCGTCTGTGAGCAGTTATCAGACGCCTCCTGCCAAACCACAAGAAGTGAATGAGCCTCAACCGCAGCATGTTGTGAAGATAACGCCGAGTCAGAATGTTTCGCAATCTAATCCTGGAACGCTTAAGATGAATTTAGGAAGTCTTGGGATTACATTTAGTAGCTTGGATACGAAACCTGATGTAGTTCCTGTTGAAGAGGAGGTTACACCGGAGATTGATGCCAGACAGCAAGGAAAATTTACACAAGAAGCATTGGAAAATAGTTGGTTTGGTATGTTAAAACGCTTCCCTGAATCTCTTGTTGGACTGGGTGCGCGTCTACGAAATATCACACCCCACATAACGACTTATCCACGAATTGAATTTGTTTTTGATAACGAGTTGTTACTTCATGAAGCCGAAAAACAAAAGGCACGTATAAAAGTTACATTGGCTCAGGAACTGAAAAACGGGCAAATCGAACTTGATTGGCGCGTTGCCGAAAGTCATGAGATTAAGAAAATATTGACGAAACGTGAACTCTTTGATAAACTGAAAGAGCAAAATGGTGCATTGTCTAAGTTGTGTCAGGCACTGCAATTGGATATCGTATAAAGCAATCTACATACATTTATTTTTATCATAAATCATCCCGATAAAAACAATGAAGCATATTGTTGTTGAAATAACGGCGGCACTCGAAGCGCTGTCTGCTGCCGAGAAAAAAGCGATTTTCCCAAAGTTTTTCAGAGCCGGAAAGGGCGAATATGGTGAAGGCGATCGCTTTCTTGGTGTGGTTGTTCCGCAGGTGCGGGCTGTGGCCAAGCAATACCGCAATCTGACGTTAGACGAGTTGCATGCATTGTTGCAATCAGAGTGGCACGAGGTGAGACTGTGTGCCTTAACCATATTGAAAGAGCAGTTCAAAAAGGCTGATGATATGTTGCGTAAACAGCTTTTCGATTTCTATCTTGCACACACTCAGCGCATCAATAATTGGGATTTGGTAGATTGTTCTTGCTATGCTGTTGTGGGTGAATACTTGCTCGACAAACCGCGCGACATCCTCTATCGATTGGCAGAAAGTCCTCTTCTGTGGGATAATCGAATAGCGATTGTTTCGACCTTCGCGTTCATTCGCAAAAATCAACTCGACGATGTTTATGCGTTAAGCGACCAGCTGATGCACCATCCGCATGATCTTATTCATAAAGCTGTGGGCTGGATGCTGCGAGAAGCCGGTAAACGCAATCCGCAACGGCTTTACGATTATGTGATGAGCCGTCGTGTTGAGATGCCTCGCACGATGCTACGCTATGCTATTGAGAAATTTTCGCGAGAGGAACGTGCCATATTGATGGCTGTTACAGAACACAACTTTCGCATCATAGAATAAAAATGAGAACGATGACAACAAGAAACAAAGCACAAACGAAAATTCTATTCATTTGTTTAGGTAACATTTGTCGCTCGCCGGCTGCACATGCAGTGTTTCAGAAAGCCATTGAGGAGCGAGGCCTAACCCATCATTATATGGTCGATTCGGCAGGTATTGGCGATTGGCATGTGGGGCAATTACCCGACAAACGCATGATGGCACAAGGTAAAAAACGTGGCTATTGCATCAATCATCATGCGCGACAATTCACGAATGACGATTTCCAATATTTTGATTATATTGTGGTGATGGATGATGATAATTATCGCATTGTTCATCGGCGTGCTAAAAATGAGGAAGAGCGAAAGAAAGTAAAGAGAATGGCTGACTTTTTTACAGTGCATAAGGAAGCAAACTCTGTACCTGATCCGTATTATGGAACAACATGCGATTTTGATTATGCACTCGATTTGATAGAGGATGGTGTGAAGGGGCTACTTGATAAACTTGGGTAATACAACAAAAAAAAGAGCCTATCTCACGACAGGCTACTTTCTCAAATACTACATTAATTATCTTTTCACTATTTTACTTAACACGACGTAAACAGTAATGTTCCCACGGAACTTTAGATGTTGCAAAGGTAAAGACTATTTCTTGAATACTTGTTGTAAAAATAGTGGTAGTTATTTCCATAAATGAGTAAAATACATATTTTTAAACCGGAACTCATCTGAAATGCTTATGAGTAAATAATAGGCGTGGTGTTTTTTTGTTTGGTGAAATCTCAAGGAAGTATTGAACTCCCCGATAGAATTAAGGAGAGTATATTCTTTAAAATCCGAAATTGCAGTTGTGTAGATAAGAATAGCGCTTCAATCTCTTTGTTTTGGTTAACTTTTAAATAAGTTTTGTTGTGAAAGTTTTCAAAAAAGAAATTTTTAAATAAAAATAGTCGCGTAGGGATTTTCTTTTCTGGAAATATAATCCTAATTTTGCAGCACAAAAATCACGAATAATAATAAAAATGAACACCAAAAAGATTTTCAGCTTTGATGAGGCTTTTCAAGCGACTTTATCCTACTTTGGCGGCGACGAATTGGCAGCCCGTGTGTGGGTGAATAAGTATGCGATGAAAGATAGCTTCGGAAATATTTATGAAAAGAGTCCTGTAGATATGCATTGGCGGATAGCCAACGAAGTAGCGCGTATAGAAAAAAAATATAAGAATCCTTTGACGGCACAGCAAATTTTTGATTTGTTGGATCATTTTCGCTATATTGTTCCTGCAGGAAGTCCTATGACGGGTATTGGCAATACACAACAAGTAGCAAGTTTGAGCAACTGCTTTGTGATAGGGTTGGATGGTAAGGCTGATAGTTATGGTGCTATTATGCGCATCGATGAGGAACAGGTGCAGTTAATGAAACGTCGTGGTGGGGTAGGACATGACTTGAGTCATATTCGTCCGAAAGGAAGTCCTGTGAATAACTCTGCGCTGACATCAACGGGGTTAGTTCCGTTTATGGAGCGTTATAGCAATTCAACGCGCGAGGTGGCTCAAGATGGTCGTCGTGGCGCATTGATGCTTTCGGTGAGCATAAAACATCCCGACAGTGAGGCTTTTATTGATGCTAAAATGGAGGAAGGAAAGGTCACGGGTGCCAATGTCTCTGTGAAATTAGACGATGTGTTTATGCAGGCGGCCATTGATGGTAAAACCTATGTGCAGCAATGGCCCATTGATAGCGATTTGCCTTTGGTGAAGAAAGAGATTTCTGCGCGTGACTTATGGCAAAAGATAGTGCATAACGCTTGGAAGAGTGCCGAACCAGGCGTATTATTTTGGGATACCATTTTGCGCGAAAGCATTCCTGATTGTTATGCAGACCTTGGTTTTGCTACCGTGAGCACTAATCCTTGTGGCGAAATTCCCTTGTGCCCTTACGATTCGTGTCGTTTGCTGAGCATCAATCTTTTCAGCTATGTCGATAAGCCTTTTACAGCTGATGCGACGTTTAATTTTGATAAGTTCAAGCAGCATGTGCAGTATGCGCAGCGCATCATGGATGACATCGTTGATTTGGAAATGGAAAAGATAGACCAAATCATTGAAAAGATTAAGGCTGATCCCGAAAATGATGAGGTGAAAGAGACGGAATATCACCTTTGGGAAAAGATAAAACGCAAGAGCAGCATGGGGCGTCGAACGGGCGTAGGAATAACGGCTGAGGGTGATATGTTGGCTGCATTGGGCTTGCGCTATGGCACAGAAGAAGCTACGGATTTCTCGGTGTTGGTGCATAAAACGTTGGCGCTAAATGCCTATCGCTCCTCGGTGACGATGGCCAAGGAGCGTGGCGCTTTCGAAGTGTTCGATGCGCAGCGTGAAGCTAAAAATCCGTTTGTCTTACGTTTGAAAGAGGCCGATCCGGAACTCTATGACGATATGAAGCGTTATGGACGCCGCAATATTGCCTGCCTGACGATTGCTCCTACGGGAACCACATCGCTCATGACGCAGACAACCAGCGGTATCGAACCAGTCTTCATGCCTGTTTACAAGCGTCGTCGCAAGGTCAATCCTAATGATACGGATGTGCATGTAGATTTTGTCGATGAGGTGGGTGATAGCTTTGAGGAGTATATTGTTTACCATAGTAAATTCTTGCAGTGGATGCAAGTCAATGGATTTGATACCGAGAAGCGTTATACACAAGATGAAATAGATGCATTGGTGGAGAAATCTCCTTATTATAAGGCAACGGCAAATGATGTTGATTGGTTGATGAAAGTGAAAATGCAAGGTGCTATTCAGCAGTGGGTAGATCATAGTATTAGTGTAACTGTAAACTTACCCAATGATGTAGATGAGGCCTTGGTAAATCGTCTTTATATAGAGGCATGGAAGAGTGGTTGTAAAGGATGTACCATTTATCGTGATGGAAGCCGTGCAGGAGTAATGATTTCTGTTTCAAAAGATGATAAGAAAAAAGGTAAACACGCTGAAGGTGCTGATGTACAGGATATGGGCAAAGAGAGTCTGCCTTGTAAGCAACCAGAGGTGACTGAAGTTCGGCCAAAAGAATTAGAGTGTGATGTTGTGCGTTTTCAAAACAATAAAGAAAAATGGGTGGCCTTTGTAGGGTTGCTCAATGGCTATCCTTATGAGATTTTTACTGGTCTACAAGATGATGAGGAAGGTATTGTATTGCCTAAGAACGTGACAAAAGGTAAAATCATTAAGTCGACAACAGCTGAAGGCGTACATCGTTATGATTTCCAATTTGAGAATAAGCGTGGTTATAAGACAACCGTTGAAGGATTAAGTGAGAAGTTCAATCCTGAATATTGGAATTATGCAAAGCTGATTTCAGGCGTGTTGCGTTACAGGATGCCTATTGAACATGTTATGAAGTTGGTTAGCTCTTTGCAACTTAAAGATGAAAGTATCAATACTTGGAAGAATGGCGTTGAGCGTGCTTTGAAGAAATACATTATTGATGGAACCAAAGCTAATGGACAGCAGTGTCCAGTCTGTGGTCACGAGAGCCTTGTCTACCAAGAAGGATGTCTCATTTGTACCAATTGTGGTGCAAGTCGTTGTGGCTAATATATCGCAAAACTTTTCATGGCGATGAAAATACAATCCAGTGAGATTATATTGCGAAACCTGCGGTTTCATGCCTTCCATGGTGTGATGCCGCAGGAACGTTTAGTAGGCAATGATTATGTGCTCAATTTGCGGATAAGCTACCCATTGGCTGTTGCGGCCACGAGTGATAAAGTGGCTGATACGCTCAACTATGCCGACGTGTATGCCTTTGTAGCCGAGGAGATGAATCAACCCTCGGCTTTGGTCGAACATGTGGCACAGCGCATTGCCCAACGCTTGAAGCATGCTTTTCCTCGTATTACATCCATTTCTTTGCAATTACTCAAGTGTAATCCGCCAATGGGGGGTGATGCTGATGGCGCAGGCGTAGCATTTACGTTTGTTTCTGAAGAATAGAAAGCCATTTCGGCCGTGAAAATTCGAATCCGTTGACTTTCTTGGGTATTTCCTCGTCGCATAACCATTCTATATTTTGTTGTTGAAATGCCTATGCCTTGTGGGGGCGAAATACACATCCTTTATAATTTATCTGCTATTTTCTTGTCGTTTTCAATAGAATTCTTTAATTTCGCGGCCATAAATTTGGATTACACGATGACATATAGTGTTTTTGAGCTGCAGAAGATTTCCTTTTTTGCATGGGATTTAGGCCATCCAAATAATAGTGCAGCATGCGCGTTATAGATTAATTCTTCAGTAAGATTCTTCGATGTACATTATAATTTCTTTAATAAAATAACGTATGATTCATTTTAAATCTTCATGGATGGTTTGTGCCATCCTAACAATGAGCAGTGCGCAAGCTGTTGCGCAAAAATCGTTTAAATTCACACGTGAGAACTTGTTGCCCAAAGAGATGAAGGGCTTCGTTGCTCCGGCATTGTTGACAAAACTTGCGCCCGATGACACTTACAAGTTTGAAGGTACGCAGCAAACCATTGGCGTGTTGCCCGAACAGATGAATTTAGGAAAGGGTAATGGCATTAATGTGAAGTCAGGTGCAGCTAAATTTACGATGGAAGTCTATTACACCAAGAAGCCTGTGTTTAAAAAGAAATATGATTTTCAGCAGCCCAAATATGATGGCGACCCCTATGCTGGCG
Organism: Prevotella sp. HJM029; assembly: GCF_000599605.1. Classification (GTDB taxonomy): domain Bacteria; phylum Bacteroidota; class Bacteroidia; order Bacteroidales; family Bacteroidaceae; genus Prevotella. The sequence continues at coordinate 26,097 of NZ_AZHT01000094.1, forward strand.
TATGTATTCGCACAGAATATAGTTTAGGTGTGGCTTGTAAGATTAAAGACGCGGAAGGGAAGACCTTGGTAAATTTCACGGTCATCGACTCTAATTATGTCGACAAAAACTATGTGGGTTATGATGCTGCGGCGAAGCAGATTGTCATCACCGATAAGAATAGTGCGAAGAAATGGGGAACAGAGGAGGTAGCCGGAAGCTATTTTGCTGAGCATGCTGGTGCCATTCAAGGTTTAACGGCCAAAAAGGCTCTCGATTATGCCGGCAATAGTTTGGCACAGGATGTTCAACTCTTTTTGGTTGGTGACAAGTATAGCAAACTGCAATATACTGCTGTAGCCGAAAAGGTGCAGGCCGCTTATCCTGAAGAGGCGAAATTATCGGCCGAAGCTGCACCACTTTATAATCAATGGTTGCAAGATGTCAATAGCGAGAAACTTAATCAGCAGTTCGTTGATTTGAGCCAACGGTTTGCCCATCTCAACGTCGAAGGTAAGTCTACTGATTATAAGTATTTTGTTTACACCAATGCGGCTCTGCTTTCAGCAATGGGAAGAGATTTTAAGGCAGCCAACCAATATGGCCTTTTAGCCAATGCCAATGATCCCAATAGCTGGAAGCCTGCGGTGAGCAACACGCTGTATTGCGTTTACAATCTATATATGTTGCGCAAACTCATGGCTGAACGTCCGACTCCCGAAACGCTGATCGATTTAGCCGGTGGTGCTGCAAGCATCTATCACAAGAGTAAGTAAATCACACTATAGCCTCTACGCGAGCCCTTATCATAACATTTTTGGTTGATAAGGGCTCGTGTTTTTTTGTTGCGAATGTCACGTCTTATCTTTGCAGATACGTGCCCATTCTCTGTATTCATCAGGCATGCTAAAGTGGTGGCGTATAAAAAATTTTGTTTATCTTTGCAGACACGTCGGGACAAAGGGTGCTCCGTCACGTTTCTTTAGCTTGAACAAAAGCACGATTTCTAACAACAAATGGATATGCAATGAAACAAAGAACAAATTATGGGAACTGGGTTCCCGCTACAATCCTGCGCATCAGCTACGGTTGTGCTGTTGCTTTTCTACTGTTATTTTTCTTCTCCGCGTTTTGCTGGCACAACTTCTGGGCTGCCGTCATCGCCGGTCTTTTGGCACTTGCTGCAGTCGTCATCGCGGTTTTCATGCAGGTGTGTCACCACACCTTTTCCTTTAATGGCGGGGGACTGATGGGCGAAATCCACCAGTTTCTTATCGACCATCTTGATTGGGATGGCCACGGGACGCTTCTTGATATTGGCTGCGGAGCCGGCGCGCTCACCAATCGTTGTGCAAAGCAATTTCCCGAGGCCACGCTGCAGGGAATGGACTATTGGGGCATGGGCTGGGACTATGCCAAGGAGCAATGCGAGCGAAATGCCGAGATTGAAGGGGTGGCCGACCGTGTGACTTTCAGCAAGGGTGACGCTTCAAAGCTCGATTTTGCCGACGAAAGTTTTGATGCGGCGGTGAGCAACTTTGTTTTCCACGAGGTGAAGACCCAGCCCGACAAGCGAGAAGTGGTGCGCGAAGCACTGCGTGTGGTGAAAAAAGGTGGTGCTTTTGCTTTTCAAGACCTTTTCGGCAGCAAAGCGCTTTATGGCGACATGGACGCATTTGTTGAAGAACTGCGTCGCGAGGGGATTGCAGAAATCCACTGCATGTTGCACGTTGAAAAGCAAGATTTCATCAAGCGGCATCCGCTCATGTGCCTCATGTTGCAGAACATGGGACTGATTTATGGCATAAAATAGGCTGTAGGGCCGAAACAACGTGAGAAAAACGGCTGTTCCCAATGTTGGGAACAGCCGTTTTTCAGCATTTTGCCCGCTCCCAAAGTTGGGAACGTCTGTTTTTACCATTTTCATGTGTTCCCAAAGTTGGGAACAACCGTTTTTCGAGAATTTGCTTGCTCCCAAAGTTGGGAACGCCTGTTTTTGCCATTTTCATGTGTTCCCAAAGTTGGGAACAACCGTTTTTATGCGTTTATGAAAGTCCGCATCCGTTGACTTTTTGGGGATATTCAGCCGTGAAAGTCCGCATCCGTTGACTTTTTTGGGGTATTCGGCTGTGAAAGTCCGCATCCGTTGACTTTTTTGGGGTATTCGGTTGTGAAAGTCCGCATCCGCTGACTTTTTTGGGGATATTCAGCCGTGAAAGCCCGCATCCGCTCACCGTTTTGGGGTATTCAGCCGTGAAAATTCGCATCCCTTGCTATTGCTGCGAAAGGGATGCGAGTGCCGGTGGCTACCATGTGAAAGAGATTCGGAAGTTTTCTGACGAATTGCTGAAACTCTGATTGAGCGCAGTGGGATTGCCATTGCTGTCAAGCGTCCATTTAAGATTGGCTTTATCACCAGATTTTTCGGATTGCAGCGGCAGATTTTTGCTTGGCTTCCCGAGCAGTCCGGCATAATAGGCCGCCTCGAGGTAGTCGAGATCGGCATCGAGTGTGGTGGCGAAAAGCATCACACCCGTTTTGTTTTCAATCCGTCTGGTCGAAGCCGTGGCATAGGTGATGGTGGTTACTTCGGTGGGTTTGCCCGCGGCGGTGGTTGTTGTTTTCACGACGTTGCCATTTTGATATTCAAGAACGATGTGCTTCTTGTCGGCCGAGCATTTCGCGTCCTTCAGTTGGTTGTCGGCGTTGTAGGCAAAATCCCACGTTGCTTTCCCGGCGATGTGGTCGTTGCGGTAGTGGGTCTCTTTGGCGTGGGTCACAAAGCCGTTCCGGTTGAGATAAAGCTCATAAACGTGTTTGTCGGGCTCATCCGTCTCTGTTAATATCACTTGCGGTGCTTGGGTCGACCCTAAGGCAACATCCTTATATTCAAACGTGATTCTTTCATCGTCATTGGGCTCTGCAAGCTGGATGAGCTGTCCCTTTTCGTTCAGGGTGAGCACTTTCTCTGAGATCTTCTTGGGCAATCCTAATGGGAAAACGTTGCGCGGATTAACGTCCGTTCCGTTGACCATCTTTTGTTCGGGTTCGTCACTGTTGTCTTTGCTGCACGATGTCATCATCGCGATGCCCGCGGTCAGGGTGACCATGAGGGCGAGTTGGAATAATTTTCTCATCTTGTTGAATTATAAAAAAATAAAAATTTGATGCTAAGAATTTTATCAAGCGGTGCAAAGGTAGCAGAAAACGGGGAGAGCGGCAAATCTTTTCAGGTTTTTTTTGTCAATCGTGGGCTCGGCCGGCGCTTTCAGTCCGAAAAACATTCGCCTCCCATGCCATGATGATGGCCATCACGCCCGAATAGCTTTTGATGCCTCCGTCGACGTGTATGCCTTTGTAGCCGAGGAGATGAATCAACCCTCGGCTTTGGTCGAACATGTGGCACAGCGCATTGCCCAACGCTTGAAGCATGCTTTTCCTCGTATTACATCCATTTCTTTGCAATTACTCAAGTGTAATCCGCCAATGGGTGGTGATGCCGATGGCGCAGGTGTCGCATTTACGTTTATTTTTGAAGAGTAAATGTAGTAAGTTGCGTAAAATACTAACTAAAACTTATAAATGCTATTCAATATGCAAATAAGTTAGAGTATTCATGCGATTGATAGAATGCTTGATAAAAGATTTTTGTGTTTGGTGAATGATGGATTTTTATAGCTATTTACTCACGCGAACATTATAATACGCAATGAACGTAGATGGGTAAAGCTTGTTTTTTTATTACTAAAAAATAAATCCCAATCAATTTTTTTCTAAAAAGATTTGGAGTTTGTAATATTTTGCATTACCTTTGCACTCGCTTTTGAGGACGAAGGTTTTCAAGTAGCGTTTTCTGCGCCTGTTGAAACGGGTG
>NZ_AZHT01000095.1 GCF_000599605.1 Prevotella sp. HJM029
ACAGGCACCGCCCCTACCAATCTCCATCATATTTTTCCGCACATCCCACACAAACCAAATAACCATTTGCACACAATCCACCCAAAGGAAACCAACCGTCCATGTGCAATCCGCCCCTACCCATCTCCACCAAACCACGCGGTGTGCCCCTACCGCGCAGCGGTTATACTTTCGATAGCGCAAGGTTGGCAAGTGCAACGCAGCCTACCCTGGGTAACAATGCAAGCGAGAATACTACCTCCTGGGGGTTGTACTTTTTCTCATCGCACATCATTACCACACGCGGCGAACAGATGGTTTCCCGCACGCAAATTGATTTTAAAAAGTACAATGCCGATGGCATAGGTTCTCTCCCCCCGTCTTTCCCAGGATAGATTTCGCTGCGCTCAATCAACCCTGGGCTGACAAAAGTACAACACCAATGGTGTTGGTTCATGTGTACTGCTTCCCCAACAAACAAACAAACAAAACCACCCACACACAATCCACCAAACGAAACCGTAGGGGCGGCGCCTGTGTGCCCGCCCGAACGTCCGCGCAGCGGCGTTTCCATACCAAAAATACACGCATCACGCACGGGGAATGAACGACGGATGCGCCCTTGTGGGGCGACGCGGGCGGGCACACAGGCACCGCCCCTACCAATCTCCATCATATTTTTCCGCACATCCCACACAAACCAAATAACCATTTGCGCACAATCCATTCCCAAACGAAACCAACCATCCACACGCAATCTGCCCTAACAACATCAACCGCCCCTACCCATCTCCATCAAACCATGCGGTGTACCCTTACCGCATCGCGGTTATACTTTCGATAGCGCAGGGTTGGCAAGTGCAACGCAGCCTACCCTGGGTAACGGAGGCCAGCAAGGGGGCTACCCACAACGTGGGTTGTACTTTCTTTCGCCACAAACTAACGATGCTGCGCCATGCACAATCCATTCCCAAACGAAACCAACCATCCACACGCAATCTGCCCAAACAACATCAACCGCCCCTACCCATCTCCACCAAACCACGCGGTGTGCCCCTACCGCGCAGCGGTTATACTTTTGATAGCGCAAGGTTGGCAAGTGCAACGCAGCCTACCCTTGGTAACGGAGGCCAGCGAGGGGGCTACCCACAACGTGGGTTGTACTTTCTTTCGCCACAAACTAACGATGCTGCGCCATGCACAATCCATTCCCAAACGAAACCAACCATCCACACGCAATCTGCCCAAACAACATCAACCGCCCCTACCCATCTCCATCAAACCATGCGGTGTGCCCATACCCATCGCGGTTATACTTTTGATAGCGCAGGGTTGGCAAGTGCAACGCAGCCTACCCTGGGTAACGGATGCAAGCGCGGGGGCTACCCACAACGTGGGTTGTACTTTCTTTCGCCACAAACTAACGATGCTGCGCCACATGCTAACGATGCTGCGCCATGCACAATCCACCCAAACGAAACGCGTAAACAATCTCCTCACCACACAAATCGGGGGCGGAAATGCATCGCGCACTCCCGCCCCCTCAACTCTAAATGAATTTCGTTTCTGAATCATCTACAGAACATAGAAAAATCCCTTGCAGACCCTCCGATTGGGCGTCAAATTTTGAAAACAACCCTCGCAGACCCTCCGATTGGGCGTCAAATTTTGAAAACAACCCTCGCAGACCCTCCGATTGGGCGTCGAATTTCGAAAACAACCCTTGCAGACCCTCCGATTGGGCGTCAAATTTCGAAAACAACCCTTGCAGACCCTCTGATTGGGCGTCAAATTTCGAAAACAACCCTCGCAGACCCTCCGATGGGGCATTTGCATCGTGCATTATCCCATCTGGCATACTGGTAGTGCTCCATTCCTTGGAGCTTGCTACGGTCAACAGTTCTCAGTTTGTTCATTGTAATTATAAAATTAGTAGTCGCCAGAACAGCCCGGCGATTAGGTTTCAGTTGTAATTGTGCTT
>NZ_AZHT01000096.1 GCF_000599605.1 Prevotella sp. HJM029
CAAGTTCCTCACGCTGATATTGTTTAATGGCTTCCTGCCTTGCTTCGACTTTTTCTTCCTCTGTGAGTTCTACAATGTGATTAACGGCAACTTGGCAAGAAATAACCTTACCCACCTCTATATCGTCTTCATCGTAGTAGTGAACAGCCATAGAGAAGATTTCATCATCATCAAAGCCGTTGCAACCGCTTTTCTGCACTTCATTAAGAATGTAGGTGATGCACTCCTCAATATTCTTGTTTGGCTTCAACAAGTTAGGGGCAAACAAGGGGTCTGCCATAGCACGCTGATTGAGATACTCGGCTATTGTCCGTGTGAAATGTTCTGTTCCTTTCATTGTCGTATATGTTTTGATGTTGTTAATACTTGGGGATTTCTACTATTTGATAGATGCGCCCATATAGGTAGGCTCTTAGGCTTGTTCTGTCGGGTGCGTAATACTCTGTCCATTGTCCGTACTGATTGACAAGGTATTTCTTCAGTACATCAAAGAAGTCAAAGCGATAGCCTTGCAGTGGAACGGCTGTGCGGAAATAGGTGTTTGAGTTCACCGCCTCACATAGCCAATTCTTTTCCTCACGACTCATACACTCGCCACGATTGAGTTTCACACGCAGGAGATATACTTTGCTATTACAAAGGCTCTCCAAAGGGAGTACGTCCCATTGTACAAACTTAATTGCCAACACTTGCTCACTTTTTTCAGCCACAGGGTTAATGCGGTAATGAGAGGAGGAGCTATATCCTTTGCTGTTCATCGACGATGTTGTATTTACTTTTTGCTTATCCATAGCGACATTTTTTTTATGCGTCCAAAGATCGGAGTATGCTGATTCCTTTTTGTAGCAAAATAGAGGTAGCGGAGCGGGCTTGCACAAGGTTTTGGCGGAAAATACTACCCGTAGGTGTGGAGATTTTCCAGACAAACCAAGCGGCTTAGGACCTTGGGAAAGCCACAAGCCCCGTACTACCTTTGCGGATAAAAAGGGAATAGCATCCGTCTCCTTGTCATCGCATATCGTGGAGCATTGGAAAAGAAGCAAAAGTGCAACGCTCGTAGTGGGAAATAGAAAAGGTGGCTATCTCAAAATGCGAGATAACCACCTGATGAAATAACATGAAAGGTATTACAGAGCCATGCTTTTCAAAGCACGCAAAGCAGGATGGCACAGAGAATTGCCAGCCAGAAGAGAATGCTCAGCAGCGTAATTGTCACTTTTAGAATTACCCTGACTATAAAGCGTAGTATCAGAAAACCTGCAATGACAGAGACGGCAGTTACGACTTGCGGAGTTACCATCTTCGAGATAAGCCAAATGACACCGATAACAATGGAAAGCAGGATAGCGAGTTCGATGAATCGTGTCCAACCGAAGCGACGGACTTGCTTGGGAGAAGTTGGCTGCTGCTTGATATTATCGGTTCTGTTCGATGCGTCTGCCTTGATGAAGGCAGGTGTGTGAACGTCTTGATTCATGATGATTGTATTCATATCGGAGCTTTTAATAGTTCAAGAGCAATAACAAGATATTCTGCCTCACAAAGCCAAGTGTTTGCTTAAACTCTTGGTGTGTGGGGAAGAATAGTTATCTTGGCTCTTGACACTACAAAAGCTCCCGATGGTGTTACATCAAGTCATGTTCTCACTATTGACGGTTGGCAGACCATTAACCTCGATGATCAGAACGATTGTCCCTGTCAGTTCGGTGTAGAGTTTCTCATACTCTGGACTTGCACCAAAATCGTCTGTCAGTTCATACTTATCGAAAACGCTTTGCACAGCCTTATTCTTCAAAAGTATCGGTGTTAGTCTTTCAGGAAGAGGAGAAGGGAGTTCTTTCTCGAACTCATTCTCTAAGACGGATACAAGCGTGTCGTACTTGGAAAAGTGCAAACCTTGGTATAAGACTTCACTTGCCATTGTCTCAGCTTCGGGATGCGAGAAGCCTTGTGCCACTGCATCACAATAGGTAGTAAGGGCTTCATCAGCTCTTGCCGTTATGAATGGTTTGTCACTCATCATTTCTGGGAAATGCTCACTGAGGTAGTTCTCTAACTTCAAACGGAAGTAGGAAAGCTCTTTCTTTGTT
>NZ_AZHT01000097.1 GCF_000599605.1 Prevotella sp. HJM029
CATTTCTGGGAAATGCTCACTGAGGTAGTTCTCTAACTTCAAACGGAAGTAGGAAAGCTCTTTCTTTGTTGTTGTCATAATCTTCTTGGTTTAGGGTTTTACATTATTTTGAGTTGATGCCCATAGCAACTTTGAACTTGTCTAACTTGCCAGCCAACTGTTCCATATCGTGTTCTATCTTCTTATTGGTAATACGGGCATAAATTTGTGTAGTTTTAATATTGGTATGTCCCAGCATCTTCGACACACTTTCCATAGGAACGCCCTTGCTGAGCGACATGGTCGCAAATGTATGCCGGGCAAGATGGAAGGTCAGATTCTTCTTGACACC
>NZ_AZHT01000098.1 GCF_000599605.1 Prevotella sp. HJM029
AAGCACTCTCCGAATGCTTGGAACTTTCCAGTTCTCTTCATAACTTCACTCTCGGAAACCAAACCAAGCATATAATGAACAGGAACGCAGATAAAGGCAATTCAGTGGACGAAAATAATACGCCCAAGCAAAGGAAGACTTCCTCCAAAAATGGTGAGATAGAAACCTATCTCTCCTCTTATTATGAGTTTAGGTACAACACGGTGTTGGGGCGAACCGAATACCGAAGCAAGGAAGATGCTCACTTCTCAAAAGTGGGTCGCTATGAAATCAACACGCTCCGCAGGGAACTTGACAACGATGTGGGGATTATCACATCTTCCGACAACCTCTATTCCATTATAGAGAGCAGCTTCTCTCCACGTATCAATCCCATACAGGAGTATTTCAATGGATTGCCCTTGGTGGATATTGGTAATAGCAGAGGTAATTATAGTGGCAATAGCGATAGTTGTAGTCATGGCAGTAGTGGTAATGGTAATAATGAACACAATAACCATTGTGATATTTCTTCCCTTTCACTGAAAGCCATTCCCGAATTGGCAAGTTGCGTAGTTGTGCGCAACTCTGACAAGTGGCTGCCATACCTTACCAAATGGCTCGTGGCTGTGGTCGCCAACGCCATGGACGACCGTGAATGCCGTAACCATACCTGTCTTGTACTGACAGGCGAGCAGGGCAAGTTCAAGACAACTTTCCTTGACTTGCTCTGCCCACCTGCCCTGCATGGTTACAGCTACACGGGAAAGATATATCCGCAAGAGAAGGACACGCTTACCTATATAGGGCAAAACCTCATCGTAAACATTGACGACCAGCTCAAAGCCCTCAACAAGCGTGATGAGAACGAACTGAAAAACCTCATCACCTGCCCGATAGTCAAGTATCGTATGCCCTATGACAAATATGTGGAAGAACACACTCACTTGGCAAGTTTCGTGGCATCGGTAAACGGCAACGACTTTCTTACAGACCCTACAGGAAGCAGACGCTTCCTGCCCTTTGAAGTGCTTTCCATAAATATTGAGAGAGCAAAAGCTATCTCGATGGACAATGTTTATGCGGAAGCCAAAGCCCTGTTAAAGTCAGGTTTTCGCTATTGGTTTGATGATGATGAGATTGCCGAACTATACAGGGAGAGCGAGGATTTCCAAGTGCAGACTGCAGAAATGGAACTACTACTACGCTACTTCGAGAAACCAGCGGAGGATGAAAACTATTCGTTAATGGCCACTACGGAGATACTTACCTATTTGGGTATTTATACTCACCAATCACTTGTTGCCAAGCGTATGGGCGAAGCCTTGAAGAAAGCAGGATACATAAAGGTGAGCAAACGAAGAAACGGAGGTAGCCCCATCTATGTCTACAAAATTAGGAAAATCTTGCCCTGCCCGCTCCTTAAAACTTGTAGTAGCCAAATGTAGTAGAATGTGTAGTATTGTCTTATACTAAAAAGTAACACTGATTATCAATCACTTATCACAGAATAGTATATAGTAAGAAGAAAGATGAAAAAGTTTGGAGGGGAAAAAGTTAGAAAAAGGGAAATTCATTCAAATGCAATCAAATATAATTCAGACAATCGATTATAACTCAATCACTTAAATTATTCAAGCAATGAAAGAAGAAGATTTATCACTCATCAAGCGATACTCCATCGTGGAGTATCTTGAAAGGAAAGGTATCAAACCCATGCGTAGAACACCTTCCTATGCGCTGTACCGCTCACCACTCAGAGAGGAAACGCATCCGAGTTTTAAGGTGGACACAGAGAAGAACCTCTGGATAGACTATGCCGAAGGTAGGGGCGGAAGTATCATTGACCTCTGTATGCGCTTGGAGGGCTGCACGTTATTGGAAGCCATTTGCCGTTTGGGACAAAACGCTTCCGAAAATATAACATATAATTCTTGTAAAGACTTCGTACTAAATAATTTACAACCTGCAATGGCTGCAAATGGGGCAAGGAAAATGATAGAAGTATCAGAAACCTTGCCGCCACATTTGCAGGAGTATCTTGCGAGGGAACGCTGCATTGACATGGAAAAGGCAACGCCTTTCCTCAAATGCATCAGTTACGAGGTAAGGGACAGGCGCTACCAAGCCATTGGCTTTGCCAACCTGTTGGGAGGATATGAGCTCCGAGACAATCACTCGTTCAAGGGAACGATAGCTCCGAAGGACATTACTCCTATATTCACCGACAAGATAATAAACCAAATACAGCCAACTTGTGTGTTCGAGGGTTTTATGGATTTTCTTTCTTTTCTTTCAATGAAAGAAGAAGTAACAAGTGCCTGCCTTGTGCTAAACTCCGTGAGCAATACCGCCAAAGCAATTCGGTATATGAATGCGCAGGGAATATCTTTCATTCGTACCTTTCTTGATAATGACGATGCAGGGCGGAGAGCTGTACAGGAGTTTGCAGGGGCAGGCTTTCATGTTGAGGACATGAGCATACACTACAAGGATTTCAAAGACCTCAACGAGTTTCATGTCAGTCGTGTCCGTGAGCGACAGAAGCATAAAGGGCAGAAACAAGCACACATGTCGGTTACAGACCAAAATCAAAACAAGGAATCAAAACAAGTCAAACATAAAATCAGATAGAGAAATGAAAAAGAAAACAATGATGAATGACAAAGACCTTTCGTGGTTCTTGGACAACCAAGATGATGAAATGGACAATGAGGTAATCCCACAGACGGAAGCACAACCCGTTCCTGTGGAGGAAACAACAACGGACGTAGAAATGAATGAGGACAGTGTTACTCAAGGAGAAGCGGATATCACTTCTGGGCAATCCGAGCATACACGGCATACTGAGAATTTGGCTGTTCAAAGACGTATCAGCTCCAAGATGAGAAAGAAAACACTCGAAGCCTACAAGCAAGCCTATCTTGTGCCGACCAAGTTAAACAACCGTAAGGCGGTCTATCTGAGCAGGGAGACACAGGAACGTGCCGACTTCATTGTGCGTAGATTAGGCGACAGGGGCAGCAACCTTTCAAGCTTTGTGGAGAACATCGTTCGTCAGCATCTGGAGGAATATGGTGAGGACATAGAGAAATGGAGAAGACTGTAATCCGTAAGAAAAGGTAGACGGTTTTCAGGGAAAAGGTCTACCCTTTCTTCAAAATAGGTCTACCTTTTCGAGCAAATAGATCTACCTTTTTTGCTAAAAGGGTCTACCCTTTCTTCTTCGGCTAAGTTCTCTATGAGAATGCCACGAATGCAGTTAGTCATAGAATGCACGGCATTCGTTTTTAGGCTATAAAACGTTTTAAGCGTATATAATTTGTTCGGTAGCATTGCAAGACGTCAGTTTGTACCCACAAACTGCTCTTGCTCCCCTCGTCAGACTGTCGGGGAGATAAGACCGTAATCACTCCGTTCTCATCGGTCAGCATTCAGAAATTAAGAGACAATGAATCATCTATAATGATTAACTTTCAAAGAAGCTTATATGAACAGATATAATAAAAAGACTGCCAAATGGCAGCAACAGAATAAGGAAGAGCAGAAGATGAACAAGACAGAGTTCATCAAAGTAAGATGCACCTCAGAGGAAAAGCAGCGTATCAAGTCAAAGGCGGAAAGTGCGGGACGTAAGTTCTCCGATTACTGTCGTGAGATACTCCTAAATGGAGAGGTGGCAGCCGTTCCTAAGATGACAGAAAATGAGAGGGAAGCCATTTGTATACTTCAGCATACAGGACGGTTCTATGGACAGATTTCTAACCTCATCAAAGTAAAAGATGAGAGATGGGTACATATTACACAGAACCTTTCGCTATGTGCCAAAGAGGCATTTAAGCGGTTTTACACCCCCCATTTTCATGTGGACGATGAGGTATATAAGGTCTTAAATCTAACAAAAAATGATAGGAAAATGTAAGGCGATAGCGCATGGCAGCACGGCTTTAGACTATATTTTCAGAGAGGGTAAACTCGGCAGTCGGCTTGCCTTCCACAACCTTTGCAGCAGGGAGCCAAAGACTATCTATGAGGAAATGAAAGTGGTCAGCGACTATAACAGCCGTTGCAGGAACAAGTTCCTGCGCATCGAAATTGGTATCGCACCACAAGACGAGAAAAGACTGCCTGTATCCGAGCTTATGGGAATAGCCCATCTGTTTGCCAAGCGAATGGGACTTGACAACCACCAATGGGTGGCGGTAACGCACAAGGACACCGACAACAGACATATTCACATTATTGCCAACCGCATCAGCCTTTACGGAGAAGTCTATGACACCACTTTTGTGAGCAACAGGGCAGCGAGAGTGGCGGAGGAAATAAGCAGGGAGAAAGGCTTGACCATCGCAAAGGAGATTAAGGCGGAAAGGAAATACCAAAAGGCAAAAGTCAGCCAGACGAGAGAGCAAGCAAAGAAAGTGGTGCAACAAATCTGTTATTCCATGCTTGACAAGTACAGAGATACAGGCATCACGGGGTATTCCATGTTCCTTTATGAATTGAACAAAAACGGCATTACCATAGAGCGTATGAAGAATAAGCAGGGCAAGGTATATGGCTTGAAGTTCTCCTTCAATGGACAAAGCTTCAAGGCTTCCGAAATCGGCAGGGAATTCGGCTACCGTTCCTTGCAAAAGAACTTTGAAGTAGCCAATAAAGCCGAAACAAAGGAGACGATAACAAAAGCTCACACAATGGCACACGAGACTGCAAAAGATAAAACTCACTCAGACACAGGCTATCAACTTGTTCCTCCCAGTCGTTCATACATACCGCCTACAAAAGCAAACGAAGGCTCTTCTATTGCACAAGCCGTAGGAAATGTAGCAAGCACCGCCTTGAATGCTGCCGAAGAAATGATTTTGGGAGCAGGTGGACTTATTAATCCACAGACACACGGTGATGATTATGCCGAGATGGCTTGGCAACGAAAACTCAGAAACCAAGCCAAGAAAAAGAAGAAAATAAGAAGAGGACTGTGATGGTAAATACATTAAAGATCTGAAATAAACTATTGGAAACTATCCATCGTAAATAAATTAGGCGATGGTGCAAATAACACATGATAATTGCCTTCAAAATTACACACTGTGAATTTCTAAAAAACACACCAAATAATTGGTCTAAATATTATTTTGTTTATATATATTGTAATTTAAATACGAAAAAGCTAAATATAATTTGCGGAATTAATTTTTATTTGTACCTTTACACCGTATAACAGATAAATTCAACGATTATGATAGCAGAATTCAGCATTGAGAATTTTTTCTCCATTAAATCGGCTCAGAAAATCAGTTTTGAGCCATCGGCAGATACTTTTATGTCTGATGAGTATTCGTATGAAGTTAAAGAAGGGGTAAGATTGCTGAAAGTAGGCATCATCTATGGTGCCAATGCTTCCGGTAAAACAAATATATTAAACGCCATCGAATTCTTCAAAATGTTGGTTTTGAGAATGCCTAAAGATCGGAATGAGAAAACCGGAGTAGTTCCTTTTATGCTGGATAACACTTCGAGGAATGAAACGACAAAGATGTCTATGGTGTTCTATATCAATCAATCGAAGTATATTCTTAGTTTTGAGTTGGATGCAAAGCACATTTATTCCGAGGCATTGATTGTTTATGATTCCATTCGCCCTACCAAATTGTATAATCGAAGTTATGATGTTGCGACAGATTCCACGACCATCGACTTTGGCGTGAATCTGAAAATGACAAAGAAAAGTCAAGATGTGATTTCCGGAAACACAATCAATAATTGCAGTGTGCTTGCCGCATTTGGAAAAAGCAATGTGGAACGCACTAGGCTGAATGATGTGTACGACTATTTTACCGAACAGGTAAAAGAAGTATTGGCTCCTGGTATGCGACTTTCGAGATATGTCAAATCACGATTGGATAAAGACGAAACAGGAGATTTAAAGAGATTCATTTTAAACTTCCTGAAAGCATCCGATTTCAATATAGAAGATGTTGTATTGCACGAGGAGGAAGAACTAATAACCCCTGAATTGGAACAGTTGATTCAGAATGCCCCTATTGATAAAGAGGCAAAGGCAGAAATGCTAAGGAAGGGTAAAATTACAAATACGGAGCTGACCTTCAAGCATAAGGCAGGCGACAAAGTATATGATTTATCGGAAGAATACGAATCCAATGGCACTATGAGGTTCTTGGGAATGGCAGTAATACTGAATTTCTTGTTAAAGACCAATCGATTTGTGTCTATCGATGAAGTAGAAACAAGTATTCACTATGAGCTGTTAGCTTATTTCATAAAAGTATTTTTGGCAAACAGTAACGGAACATCCCAGATGCTCTTGACTACACATGATATCAATCTTCTCAATGAGGATTTCATTCGCCGTGATACGATATGGTTCACTGATAAAGATGAATTCGGAGAAACTAAAATTGTGCGTCTTTCTTCTCTTGGGCTGCATAAGAATCTTTCCCCATACAATGCCTACAAGCAGGGAAAGTTAGTAAAGCTGCCGTTCTTGGGTAGTCAATATATCAACCTAAATGACTAATGATATGGGACGGACAGTAACAAAAAGTATCGCCATCATAGGCGAAGGGGAAACAGAATGGTTCTATTTCGATTCTCTGAGGATTATATGTCGCTATCCCTTCAAGGTTGCGCCAGCTTTTCCACAACATAGTGACATTTATCATATACTGAAATTAGTAGAATCCTATCTGAGCAAGCAATATGATTATATCGTATGCTTGTTTGATATGGACAGACTATTTAAGTATTCCTCTGAAATGCATCTATATCAGCGTGCAAAGAAGAAATATGCTGCAAAGAAATATGTCGGACAGGTGATGTTTGTAGAAACGAATCCTTGCACGGAATTTTGGTTTTTGCTCCACTTCTTACCTAATGTGGTTTGTCGGCGATATGAGAGTTACGAACAACTGCTTCCCGAATTGCAGAAATATATGCCAGGATATGAAAAGACCAAACGGTATTTCATACGTACCAATCTCTATAAATACTTGATAGAGAATGGTAACTTGGAACGAGCGATATCAAATTCTGAAAAGTTGTGCCAACTCTGCAAGGAATCGCCGGAGGATTTGAAGGCATATTCAGAAATACATAAAGCTATTGAATTACTTAATACACTCATTATAAGATAGTTGTTAAAAAGATTAGTTATTTGGCTTCCGTTAAAAACAGGCAGCATCTATTAACCATAAATTAGAAACTTATAATTGACAATAAGCATGGCATTAACATACAGTAGGTTTTTTAAGGTAAAGCATAGGGATTTTGTAAAAAAAGGGGTATATAATGCCTTTTTGGATCAAGACTCCTTGCTTCATATAGATCCGCTTCTTCTGAAAGGAAGTGAGATACCCGAATTTAAGAATGCATATACAGAATTCTTTAACTATTTTAGATTATTTATACCTTTAGTAAAAGCTTCAAAAGCTGACAATCTTCAGGACCGTTTCTTTAATCAAATGGTAAAAAGATTTACTTTCAAGGAAATCCCAAATACAGGATTGGGATTTTCAAAAGGTAATACAAGAGGAAGGGGTATCAGTGGCACTATTTCCATACAACTTGCCCATAGTGC
Source organism: Prevotella sp. HJM029 (assembly GCF_000599605.1). Classification (GTDB taxonomy): domain Bacteria; phylum Bacteroidota; class Bacteroidia; order Bacteroidales; family Bacteroidaceae; genus Prevotella. The sequence continues at coordinate 7,580 of NZ_AZHT01000098.1, forward strand.
ATACACCATCATAAAGGCGGGTATTGAAGATCCTGAAATCTTTGGTTTAATGCAACTAATAGAGGATAATATGGCAGCTGATAGAATCAGTGACATGGCCATTGCCATCCTTCAAAGACACTTTCTTGAGTATACACAAAGAATAGCTCTGGAAATGGGACTAACAACTCATTCTTATACATTCGAGTATGGGGTCATGTTCCAAATCCCTTTCTACAAAGATAAGCCTATTCATTTTATTCCGGAATCATTTTTAGCAAATCTTCCCGTTGCACATGATTTTGAAGAGATAGACAATGTGTGTAATTATAATAATCGGCTCAAAAGAAAGATTGCAGAATTGATTGGTGTTAATTGGGCCGAGTACAAGGACTACAAAAAGAAAGATTGGAAGAATCTTATCGTTGGCAATAAAGATTGTTATAAAGCAGCAATTAGTTTCTATAAGAATCTCAATGCAATACCGTATGATTTCACAGCAGACAATAAGAAGCAATACCAAGTTGTATTGCTTCAAGAGCTATTGGACGAGATTCCATTCCAAAAGCCAACTGAGTATGAGAACGAAGAGGAGGAAGTTTATAAGCTCACGCTGGCAATGTGTCATCAATTCAAACATTTAGTTGAACACAATAGGATTTCGGAGTTGTTCTATCGAAATAATCGGACTCCGGACGAAACAGATTGGCAGCTTCTGCTATATACTGTGGCTGATACGTACAAAATAGCAGGTAATTTAGACCTATCTATAACACGAGAGGATAATCCTGGTGTTGGTGAGATTGATTTCCATATAACCAAAGGTTCAAGGGCAAATTCAGTTATAGAGATAAAACGTTCTACTAATGAAAATCTCATTCATGGGTATCGAACTCAGTTGCCTGCCTATATGAAAGCAGAAAGAGCACAATCAGGCATATTCATGGTAATCATGGAAAAGGATAATATTGATGAGATTAAACAGAAAATTGGAGAAGTGCAAAAGGATATGGAAAATAAAGGTGAGTATATACCTGAGATTGTCTATATCAATGGTATGCGACAATATTCTGCAAGTAACAGAAACTATATAAATCCAGAAATAGAATAAGAGTTCAATAAAGATTCCTCACGAAGCATTGGCTGACAGAAAATAAGGTGCATTGAATTACACCACATGAAAATGCAGCCATACAGCAGATGGAGTGTTATCGTGAGCATCTAAAAATCATTGTGCTTACCTTGAAATGATAAACTATCGAATTTAAACGAACAAGTATAATAGCGTGTTCTTGGCTATATAATTCAAGGACAAAAATTAGAAGGTTAGATATGGCTACAAATCCACCGTCAGGAGACGGACATCGCAAGGGCGCAGTGAGAAAACGTTCGCAGGTTTTTAATCCCAAAACAGAACAATGGGTAAAACGGGATAAAGATACAGGACGCTTTATCGACGTCAAACAGAATGGTACACCTTTTAAGGGCGTAACTAAAGAAAAGTAAATTTTTAACGAGGGCAAGAGTATGATGTTTGCCCTCGTTTATTTTTACATAGGTTTTAGCGTTGATTCTATGAAGGAGGTTTTAGTGTCTGATAGACCGTATTTCGTATAAAGTTTAATGTCTATTTTGGTAACACTATTATTTTAGATCTCTGCAAAAAACAATCAAACAGAGAGACCATAGAGATAACTCGCAAATTATCATTAGTAACAATTGGGTGTGAAAAGACTTTTGCAGAGGTCTCATATTGATTTTGCCGATAATAAGTTTGAAGTTGTGATGAAATGATAGGTGAAACGAAGAAAACCGAGACATTTGTTGCAGCCATACCGTTCGGTCATTGCGCCTACAGCGAAGCTGTATCGTCGCAATGCAAGGAAGACTTGATAAAGGGATGTAAGAATACCATACAATATTTTGAAGGTGTTCCTGGAGCCATAATCCCCGAAATAATCCGAAAGCAGATGTCATACAAAGCGACCGTAACGAGCCTGTCATTAATGATGATTTTGTCGCCTTTGCTGAAGATTGTAGCTGTGCGGTCTATCCTGCCCGTGTACGTCCCCAACAAAGCCTTGGTTGAAAATGCTGTAAAACCTCTCTACCGTTCCGTTTATTTTAATATGAGAATGGTTTTCTTCAGTCTGGATTAGTTCAATATTGCCATCATATTTCCCTGCTTGATTTCAATGAAAGGGTGAAGGCTGGCGGAAGATACCATGTAAGGGGAATATTTCTGCACAGCGAAAAAACTATCTTCGTCCGCTTTTTCAGAAACATTACGTGATGAAAGAGAGAAAACCCATGATCGTAGTAAGAATTTCTGTTCTTTGCCATTTAGCCAACAGATAAAGAGAAATCTTCATCAAAAACGCTTGTTATTCAAAACAAATGATTATCTTTGCAAATAGAATAACAAGCGTTCTTTGTTAATGTAGAAACATGCGACAGAAAGCATTTCGCTCGTTTCCAAATCGTTACCCATTTAGTTTGTATTATGAGGTAATTTCTTCTTTCTCAATTAGATACAATTTAGAAATCATCTTGATGTGTAATTGGTATGCTTTTGTGCAACCATTTGCTGTGTGAAGTGAATAATCGCAGGAGGAGCGATGGGAGTGTTGCAGAAATATTGTAACTTTGTGCAACGAGAACAACAAACAAAGTCCCCACAACGGGCATGAACACAAAAATGCATCACATGAAAAATGGCACGCTCTTCGGCTTCCTACTGTGCCTCATCGCGCTATGGCCGACCGCAATTTGTGCAGAAAACAGCGCCACTAATCCGGCACAGATGCTGCAAAAGCTGGATGAAAGCCTAACAAAAAAGATGCAATACGAACAGCAAAAGCTGCAACGCATTGCGCAACTGAAAGCACAACTCCCACGCACCTTTGACAGCAAACGCTACGTGCTTTTGCGACAACTCTACAAGGAATATGCCTCCTACCAGTACGATTCGGCCTACACCTACGCACTGCAACTGAACCAAATGGCACTGCAACTGTGCAGTCAAGACTTCCACATCGAAGCTCAATGTGCGCAGGTGTTTTGCCTGCTTTCAGCCGGATTGTTTCACGAAGGCGTCGCCACGCTGCAACAAATCGACACCAACCACGCCACAGCTCCCTATCGAAAGCTCTATTTTACCACCGCAGCTCGCCTCTATTATGATTTGGCCGATTACACCCATGCCGCTCCTTACGCTGGCGAATACATTGCTAAGGGTTCTGTTTTCACCGACTCGTTGCTCCACTATCTGCCGCGAAACAGCGATGAATGGCTCTACGCTTCAGCCATGCAAGCCATGAAATGGCGCCATTTCACAACGAGCAATCGTTATTTCAAACAGCTGCTTTCGCGCAACCATGTCGATGCCCATACACGCGCCATCATCACCTCTTGCATGGGATGGACCAAGCTTTTCCAGCACCAACAGAGCGCGGCCATCTGCCTGTTAGCGCAGGCTGCCATCTATGATAACGTCTCGGCAACCCGCGAAACCACCGCCCTATGCACGCTGGCGCGCATGCTTTATGAGCAAGGCGACATTCAACGAGCCACCGAATATGTGCGCCAATCGCTGCAAAATGCCAACTTCTATGGTGCACGCCAGCGCGTTATCGAGGTGAGTGGCATCTTGCCCATCATCGAACAAGACCGCTATCGCATGGTCGAAAACCAGCGCAACGCCTTGGCTTCCACAGCTATCATCGCCTTGTTGTTTGTCGTTGCCCTGCTCGTCTTCACCTATTTCATTCGCCGACAAATGCGCAAAACCAAGCAGGCGCAGGCTGTTATTGCACAACGCAAAGCCGAACTGGAGCGCATCAACGCCCAATTGCGCGAAGCCAACACCATCAAAGACGAATACATCGGCCAGTCGTTTTATGCCAATGCCGAATATATCAATAAGGTTGAGAAGCTCTATCGCACCATCGATGCAAAGATTGCAACGCGACAATTTGCCGATTTGCGCGCCTCGTTGAAAGAAAAGCAGCTCATTGACGAGCGCCAATCCATGTTCGAAGACTTCGATAAGACCTTTCTAAACCTCTTCCCTCATTTCATCACACGCTACAATCAGCTTTTCGATGACGCACCAGCGCACGAGAAAACCAACACGCTGACCACCGAAATGCGCATCTTTGCACTCATCCGTTTGGGCATCAACGACTCCGAACGCATTGCCAAATTTCTGCACTATAGCATCCACACCATCAACACTTATAAGACACGTGTGAAGAACAAATCGAAGGTAGACAACGACCAATTCGAAGCAAAAATCATGGAAATATAAGTCCGCTTGATACCATTTTGCACTGCATGGCGCACAAAGCTGCACACTTCAGCCCCAAGATAAGGTGCACGGCAGCCCATTTTCACGCCCGAATCATCCCGGCTTTTGCGCCAAAATCATGCTGCTACACCCTGTAACGGCACTGCTTTTGCGAAAAAACACCCAACTACACCCCGTAACTGGGGCACTTTTTTACAAAAACACCCAACTACACCCCGTTATGATATGGTTTTCAAAATAAAACTCCCAACTACACCCTGTAGTTGGGTTGCTTTTGCGAAAAACTCCCGAACTACACCCCGTAACTGGGCTACTTTTTACAAAACCACCCCAACTACACCCCGTAGTTGGGTGGTTTTTGCGAAAAGTCCCCGAACTACACCACGTAGTTGGGCCATTTTTGTGCAAAACAAGGCACTGTTGGAGTGCAAATCAGGATGAAATGGCCAACAAATGCCTTTTTTATCGGGCGAAGAACGCGGGTAAAAATGGCGAGCAAGTGCCTGTTATCAGGCAGAGAGCACAGCTGAAATGGCGAGCGATGTGGGCAACACCGCTGCGCTTATCGTGTGCCTTCGCGCTTCTTCCAATCGTCCTTAGTATAACTATCGGGATAGGTTGTCTCATAAAGAATGCGTCCGCCGCGCTCCCGAATATACGTGTCGAAGCTGCGTTTCCCCTCATAAAGCACTATCACGCGCGCGCCATTGCGCAGATGATTGTACTCGGTGTTGCCGCCCGAGAAGCGTCCATGGGCCAGCAACACGCGGTAATACATCAGCGAATAGTCATTATCGTGGTCGTGACCACAGAAGATTCCCATCACATCGCCACACTCCTTCACGGCCGAAAACATGCCGCTATTGAGGTTGGGTGCATAGGCTTTCTCCATGCGTGTGCCGATTAAAGTCACTTGTGTGTTGGCTACGGCGTCGTTATATTCGGGCAACGGATAGTGCATAAACATCAAACTATTGATGGGTTTGCCGCCATTTCGCTGGGTAAACGTGCCCGACCATCGGCGATAACGGGCAATCTGGTCGGCCGTCAGCCACTGATAGCCTCCCACACCTGCCATCTTGTTGTAGGCATGTGTGTCCATACAATAGAGCACTGCGCCCACCTTCGTGCCCGAAGTCGACTGAATCGCCAAGGCATAATCGAGCGCATTGCCCACCCGTTTGGGCTGCACGCAATAGGTATTCTGCTGCGCTAAGTCATAAAGTTGCGTAACAGGCGTGCCCTGTTCGGGGTCATGATTGCCCAAAAGATAGCAAAAGGGCGTTTTTAAGTCGGTCAACACCTTAAGCACTTCCTGCAAACACGCGTTGCCAGGTGACGAATAAATGATGTCACCAGTGAGCACAATGAGGTCGGGTTTCTCGGCCGTCACCACTTCAATAATGTTATCTGTGCCCTCTTTCGATGCAGGATTACCCTGTTTGTAATGCAAATCGGTGAACTGAACAATCTTAAACTTTCCATTTTTAAAGTGCAAATTCTGCGCTTGAATGCCACTCAAACAACCAAAGAACAAGGCTGCAGCCATCCATTTTTTCATTCCCATTTTTCTGAATTTTCGGCCAAAGTTACAGCTTTTCTATGAGTTGAGTCCGCCAAAATCGGTTTTTATTATTATTTTTGCATGGCGCAATGCAGGCGTTACCCATGCGTCACAGCGCACATTTCTTTGATTTCATTTTAAGATATTTTCCCTATGATCAATGATTCTGTCATGCATGCTCTGCGACATTGTCCGCTATTTTCGGGCATGAGTGAAGTGAGTATAGAGTTGGCTTTGGGCAGCATTGCCTATCAAATTGTGAGTCTTGAGAAGCGCGATGTTTATGCCTTGGCCGGCATGCCCTGCCATTTTGCCGACATTGTGGTCAAAGGTTCGCTGGTTTGTCGCATGGCTTCGATTAGCGGAAAACAAGTGGAGGTGAGCCGATTGCAGGCCGGCGACATCGTGGCTCCAGCGTTTATCTTCGCCAAAAACAACGCCATGCCCGTAAGTGTTGAAACCGATAGCGAGGTGAAGTTGCTGCGCATGACACCACAAACGCTGCAACAGCTCATGGATAAAGCACCCGATATCCGCATGAATTTCATTCAAACCCTCTCCAACATCGACGTGTTCCTCACGCACAAAATGAAGGTGTTGAGCCTTTTCACTGTGAGAGAGAAGGTGGCTTACTTGCTGTTGGAGACGGCAGGCGAGCAAAATTCGAACACCATTAAGTTGCAACGCAGCCGACAAGAGATAGCTAATTCGTTTGGTATTCAGAAGTTTTCGTTGCTGCGCGTGCTCAATGCGTTTGAAAAAGAGGGCGCTATTCGCATTGCAGGGAAGACCATTGAGATTCTACATCGTGAGAAATTGAAATAAAATATGCTCCATCTCCTGCCCAGCACAACAACCCATTTGCCCACAACGCTCAACAATCCATTCTATTATTCGCCCACACCCGTGTGTCGAGAAGCCGTAGAACGCGTCAAACAATGGATTGCAAAGGCGCCTATTTCGTTTCAACAAGAGGTAGAACAAGGCAAGATGTTTGGTGTGTTGGTGGTAGAAACGCAAGGCAAAATAGGCTTCTTAGCGGGCTATAGCGGGCAGATTTGTGGGCGTAGCGATTGGGATTATTTTGTGCCAGCTATAGTGGATTATCTACAAGATGGGGGCTATTTCAAACGTCATGAGGCTGACATCACGCTGCTCAATCAACGCATTGCAGCCCTAACCACACAGGAAAGTTATGTGCAAAGTCGACACGATGTAGCAGCATTGCAAACCGAAATTACCCAGCACATTGCTGCGGCTCAAGCGCAGATGCAGCAAGAAAAAGCACAACGCCCAGCCGTGTTAACCCCTGAACTCATCCGCCGTTCGCAGTTCCTCAAGGCCGAATTGCATCGTTACAAGGTGCAGAGCAAGGCGGCATTAGCCGAAAAACAGGCACTTGTTGCTGCGCACGAAGCAGAGATTGCAGCCCTGAAAGCCAAACGAAAAGACATGAGTGACGCCCTGCAGCAATGGTTATTCAAGCAGTTTGTGCTATGCAATCATCGGGGCGAGCGCCGCAACCTGCTCGACATTTTCCACCCACAAGTGCCACCAGCAGGTAGCGGTGAGTGTTGCGAACCACGCTTGTTGCACTACGCTTTCACCCACAAGTTGCGCCCTGTGAGCATGGCTATGTTCTGGATGGGGCGCAGTCCACAAAGCGAAGTGCGCCATGCACAGCAGTTCTATCCTGCTTGTAACAGCAAATGCAAGCCCATCTTGTCTTGGATGTTAGCTGGCTTTCCTATGGAGCGCAACCCACTTGACACCACGATTGCACAGCCCATCCGCATCCTTCACAAAGAAAAGAGCTTTGCAGTGGTGTGCAAACCTGCTGGCATGTTGAGTGTTCCTGGGAAACAGGTCAGCCAAAGTGTCCTTGAATGGGCAAAACAACACTTTCCAAATGCCACCGGACCACTCATCGTTCACCGCTTAGACATGGCTACAAGTGGACTCATGGTGGTGGCGCTCACCATGGAAAGCTATCACCACTTGCAACGGCAATTCAAAGAACACCGCGTTAAAAAGCGCTACGTAGCCCTATTATCACGCCCCTTTGCTGCCCCCATTGAAGGAGACATCTCATTGCCTTTACGTCCCGATTTCGCCGATCGTCCTCGACAAATGGTCGACAAAGTTGATGGGAAAACAGCCATCACACATTACCACTACCAAGGCCATCAGCGCATTTTCTTATATCCCCAAACGGGACGAACACATCAACTGCGCATGCATTGCGCGCATGCCGAAGGGCTCAACAATCCCATTGTGGGCGATGCCCTCTACGGAACACCCAGCCAACGCCTGCTGTTACATGCCGAAACGCTGCAGTTCTTTCATCCCGAAACAGGTGAGCTACTTACCTTTCATGCGCCACCCGACTTCTAATCCCTTTAGAAACCCATTCAAAAAAGCGATGACTTTGCCACGCAAAAGCATAGCTTTTAGTACACAAACAAGCGCAAATTACCCAGCAAAAGCGATGGTTTTCCGCCCTTTTTTGCGTAATTTTGCAGCCAAAGCAATAAAGTTTACAAGATAACAATGAAGGAAACGCAGTTTAAACGCACCACCGTTACGGCGGCTTTGCCCTATGCTAACGGAGGCGTTCACATTGGCCATTTGGCAGGAGTCTATGTGCCTGCAGATATTTATGTGCGCTATTTGCGCCTCAAAAAACAAGAGGTGATGTTCGTTTGCGGTAGCGATGAGCATGGTGTGCCCATCACTATCCGTGCGAAGAAAGAGGGCATCACGCCGCAAGACGTGTGCGACCGCTACCACGAGCTCATCAAAAAGTCATTCGAGGCGTTTGGCATCAGCTTCGATATCTATAGCCGAACAACCAGCAAAACACATCATCAGTTTGCCAGCGACTTCTTTAAAAAGCTCTATGATGAAGGAAAATTGGTGGAGAAAGAGACCGAACAATACTACGATGAGCAGGCTCATCAGTTCTTAGCCGACCGCTATATCATGGGCGAATGCCCCTATTGTCACAACGAAAACGCATACGGCGACCAGTGTGAGCGCTGCGGTCACGACCTCAGCCCAATGGAATTGATCAATCCCCACTCCACCATTTCGGGGTCGAAGCCTGTCATTCGTCCCACGAAGAACTGGTATCTGCCCCTCAATCAATACCAGCCTTGGCTGAAAAAGTGGATTCTTGACGACCATTCTGAATGGCGTTCCAACGTATATGGTCAGTGTAAGAGCTGGCTTGACATGGACTTACAGCCGCGAGCCATGACACGTGACTTGGAATGGGGCATTCCTGTTCCCATTAAAGGCGCCGAAGGAAAAGTGCTTTATGTGTGGTTTGATGCCCCCATCGGCTACATTTCCAACACCATTGAGCTGTGCAAGGCGCACCCCGAACGCTTTGGTTCGTGGGAGAAATGGTGGAAACAGCCCGACACACGCTTGGTGCATTTCATCGGAAAAGATAACATTGTGTTCCATTGCATCATCTTCCCCTCCATGCTAAAAGCTTATGGTGACTTTATTTTGCCCGACAATGTGCCGGCCAATGAGTTCTTAAATTTGGAGGATGACAAGATTTCTACCAGCCGAAACTGGGCCGTTTGGCTGCACGAATATTTGCAAGACATGCCTGGAAAGCAAGATGTTTTGCGCTATGTGCTCACGGCAAATGCGCCCGAAACGAAGGATAATAACTTCACTTGGCGCGATTTTCAGGAGCGAAACAACTCGGAACTTGTGGCCATCTATGGCAACTTTGTCAATCGTGCCTTGCAACTCACAAAGAAATATTGGAATGGTGTGGTTCCGGCTTGCGGAGAATTGCAAGATGTTGACCGCCAGACGCTGGCCGAATTTACTGATGTAAAAGCGAAGTTAGAGGGCTATTTAGACCAGTTTAAATTTCGCGAAGCGCAGAAAGAAGCCATGAACTTGGCACGCATCGGCAACAAATATATCACCGAATGTGAGCCATGGAAGGTGTGGAAGACTGATGCTAAGCGCGTCGAAACCATCCTTTATATCTCCCTTCAGCTTGTGGCTAACCTCGCCATTGCATTCGAACCGTTCTTGCCTTTCTCATCCGAAAAGCTGCGCCACCTTATTAATATGGAGGCTTTCGATTGGGTCGAATTAGGCAAAACCGACCTGCTCAAGGCCGGACATCAATTAGCTGAGCCCGAATTACTCTTCGAAAAGCTCGAAGATGACGTCATACAAAAGCAGTTAGACAAGCTCGAAGCCACCCGAAAAGCCAATGAAACGGCGGCCTATCATGCTGCACCCGTGAAAGAAACAGCATCGTTTGACGACTTCGAAAAGCTGGATATTCGTGTCGGGCACATCAAACATTGCGAGAAAGTGAAGAAGAGCAAGAAACTGTTACAATTCACTATCGACGATGGAACGGGTGTGGATCGCACCATTTTGAGTGGCATCGCCGCCTATTATGAGCCCGAACAGCTCGTGGGTAAGGATGTGCTTTTCGTAGCAAACTTTGCTCCTCGCACGATGATGGGCATCGAAAGCCAAGGTATGATCCTAAGTGCTGTGAACGCAGATGGAACACTTTCGGTCACAACGACGATCGATAAAGTGAATCCCGGCAGCCAAGTGGGCTAACCATTCACGCTCAACAAGCCACCCTATACCATCAACAGCACGGTTATTCTGCTCGAATAGCCGTGCTGTTTTTGCTTTTGAAGCGTGTGATTCTCCTGTAAATAGGGGCGCTAAGACATGTTGCCTCCCCTACTTCCGATAAGCCTTAGGAGAGATACCTGCCCTTTGTTTAAAGAAATTGCTAAATGCTGCTTGATCACTAAAATGCAATTCTTCGGCAATTTCGCCCATCGTTAAATCGGTCATTCGCAGCAATTTGCAAGCCTCAGTATATAAAAATCCCTGCAAATAACCATTGACAGTATTGCCCGATACCTCTTTCACTATGCGCGAAAGATAGGTGGATGAGATGCTAAGATGGTTGGCATAAAAACTGATTTGACGCTCTTGCTTGAAATGATTAGAAGCCAAATGAATGAAAATCTTAAAGATATTCTCTTTATGTTGCGCATCATGCAAGGTGCAAGGTTGATGTGCCAGCAACTCATTCACATGGATTTGGCACAAATGAACCAAATTATTCAATAGCTCTTTTTTATAGGTATGGGGGCTCACTATCGTACGCTCTATCTGCGAAAATAAGCCCACTAATTCCTTCATCGCATCTTCAGAAAGCTCTATCAAGACATGATTTTCAAGAATATTCAGTGCAAAGCTATCCCGCAAAATAGCGTCATCGCTTACTATCGAATCATAGAATGTGGACTCAATCAAGAGAAGTCGCCCAACCATATCGGGGCTACAGCGCACCACTTGCACTGCTTGTAATGGTGATGTGCGTAGGAATGTGTTGCGTCTAAGATAAGTCTTTTGCCCACAAATGGTTACTTCTGCCTCACCATTGGTCAACACAATGAGTGCATAAAAATTCACAACACCCGAAACCTCCATTAGCTTTTCGAAAAGAGATGCATTGAGAGATGTTGATGCCACCATTGCACCATAGACCGATTGGAGGGCTATCTTCTCGGCAAAGTCTTGCAAATTGTGAATGCGTTGTTGCTTCATATTCCTGATTCATGGATGCAACTACAAAAGTAAGCATTGTTTCTGATTTCGCAAAATATGGTTGCTTTTTTATAAATACACACTAAAATATTTTACATAACTTTGCCTCACGTTATTTAAAGTGAGATTAAAACTATATCAAAACGCTACGCAATAATTTATGGCGACTCTTTTAATTATTATTCAACTCCTATTGGTTCTCACACTTATCTTTATCGGTGCACGCGTCGGTGGCATCGGAATGGGTATCTACGGCATGATAGGTGTGTTCCTTTTAGTCTTCGTTTTCGGTTTAAAACCAGGCAATATTCCCATCGATGTGATGCTCATCATCGTGTCAGTTATCACAGCTGCAGCCTCTCTTCAAGCAGCAGGTGGCTTGGATTATCTCGTGCATTTGGCAGCTAAATTCTTGCGAAAACACCCCGAACACATCACTTATTATGGGCCATTGGTTACGTGGTTTTTTTGTTTAGTTGCAGGAACGGCGCACACAAGCTATTCGCTTTTGCCGATTATTGCAGAGATTGCGAAAGACACCAAGATACGTCCCGAGCGCCCATTGAGTGTAGCTACGATCGCAGCCTCATTGGGAATTACGGGCAGTCCAGTATCTGCTGCCACAGCAGCCATGATTTCTTCCGACTTATTAGGTGCTAAAGGCATTGAATTAAAGGATATTATGTTTGTCTGTATTCCTGCATCTTTGATCGCTATTTTAGTGGCATCGTTTGTACAAAACCGCGTAGGTAAAGAGCTTATTGATGACCCTGAATACCAAAGACGCGTGAAAGCAGGACTCATTCCATCCATGAGTGAAAGCCAAAAAGCGTTAGAAGACGATAGCAATCTCAATCCCCGCGCCAAATATTCAGTATTGGCTTTCTTGGCAGCAGTGCTTTTAGTAGTACTCTTTGGTTCCGTTCCATCACTGCGTCCATCATTCAATATTGATGGAAATGTAGTGAAATTACCCATGCCCGAGACCATAGAGATGGTTATGATGGCTATGTCTGCCGTCATTTTGATTGTTGGAAAAGCCAAAGTTAGTGATGCAGTGAAAGGCAATGTCTTTGGTGCAGGCATGAATGCCATGGTGAGTATCTTTGGAATTGCATGGATGGGCGACACGTTCTTCAATGGCAACTTGGCCTTCTTCAAGGAGCATATTGCCGGCATTGTGAGCCAATATCCATTCCTCTTTGCCGTGGCTTTGTTCGTCATGTCCATCATGTTGTTCTCGCAAGCGGCCACCGTTCGCACACTTTATCCCTTAGGCATTGGCTTAGGGCTATCGCCTTTAGCCCTCGTTGCCATGTTCCCTGCGGTCAATGGCTATTTCTTTATCCCCAACTATCCCACCGAAGTAGCCGCTATCAACTTTGATACTACGGGCACAACGCACATCGGACGCTACGTGCTCAACCACAGTTTTCAGCTCGCTGGCTTCATTACTACCTTTGTAAGCATTGGCGTTGGCTACCTCATCATCACGTTCCTTTTTTAAAATAACCAATCATAAATCCATAAATTAAATAGATTATGAGAACAATCAAGATTTCAATGCTGATGGTGTTCACTTTGATTTTCACCTTAGCCCTTAGTGCAAAACCCAAAATTCGCATCATTGCTACCGGCGGAACCATCGCTGGTGTGAGTGCTAGTGCCACCTCTTCGGCATACGGAGCAGGCCAAGTGGGCATTCAAACCCTCATCGATGCGGTGCCCCAAATCAAAGATTTAGCCGACGTAAGTGGCGAACAATTGGTGAACATTGGCAGCCAAGACATGAACGATGATGTGTGGTTGAAACTCGCGAAACGCATCAATCAGCTGCTCAATAACGAAGGCTATGATGGCGTATTAGTAACGCATGGCACCGACACCATGGAGGAAACGGCCTACTTCTTGACGCTCACTGTGCACAGCGATAAGCCCGTTGTGTTGGTCGGAAGCATGCGTCCTTCAACGGCTATCAGCGCCGATGGTCCTGCAAACCTCTACAATGGCGTGGCCACTTTGGTTGATCCTGCATCAAAAGGTCATGGCGTTATGGCTTGCATGAACAATCAACTCATCGACGCCAAGAGCCTCATTAAGACCCATACCACCGACGTTGCTACGTTCAAAGGCACCTATGGTCCCATCGGTTACGTGTATAATGGCAAACCCTATTATGTACACGAGCCCAACTATAAGCACACCACTGCCAGCGTGTTCAACGTGGACAACCTCATCAAATTGCCGCAAGTGGGCATCGTTTATGGCTATGCCAACTGCTCTCCCCTGCCCATTCTCTCGTTTGTCAATGCCAAATTCGACGGCATTGTGTTGGCCGGTGTAGGCGATGGCAACTTCTATAAGGATGTGTTTGACGTGGCATTGAAGGCGCAGAACAACGGCATTCAAATCGTACGCTCCAGCCGTTTGCCCACAGGTCCTACGTGTTTGAATGGTGAAGTGGACGACAATAAATATCATTTTGTTGCTGCTTTAGACCTCAATCCACAAAAGGCACGCGTGCTATTGATGCTCGCTTTGACCAAAACACACGATTGGCAACAGATTCAAAAGTATTTCCAAGAATATTAAAGTCATGAAAACAACCTTCATTGTATGCGCATTTTTGGCCACAACGACTATGGCCAATGCACAAAATGGCGGCAACATTGGCATGGGAGGTAGCGAAGGAAACTACACCTCATTAGCTGAGAGGGTGGCTCATTTGGAAAAGAAAAACGACGCATTCAACGTCTATTTCAACTATGCTGCCAGCTTCCGTGCCGAAAGAGACAGCCGTTTGAACAACTGGAATGCAGGCTTTGCCAACAAACAGTTGCGCTTAGAAATCAAAGGAAATATAGGCGATCACCTGTCTTATCGCTTCCGTCATCGCCTCAACAAAGCCAACACGGCACAAGGCGAAGACAACTTTGCCAAAGCAACCGATATCATGATGGTGGGCTGGAAGTTCAATGACAAAGTCAGTTTGCAAGGAGGTAAGATGTGTCAGATATGGGGTGGCTTCGAATTTGATGAGAACCCCATGGTCATCTACCAATATAGCGACATGGTTGACAACATGGATAACTTCATGGCCGGCGTGGTAGCGTCGTTCAAACCCGTGCCCACTCAGGAGTTGGCTGTTGAGGTTTCCAACGCTTATAACAACAAATTCAACGAGTTTTATGGCGCAAGCAGCGTTGCACGCGAGGCACTTGGCTATCGTAACCTTGAGGCTTCGAAGGCGCCACTCACCTATATTGCCAACTGGAACGGCAGTTTTCTCGACGGAAAACTCAACACCCGTTGGTCGTGGGGTCTGCAAACTCAGGCACGTCACAAGTATAGTCGCATGCTCGTTTTGGGCCAACAACTCAACCTCAACAAGCTGCAATGGTATGTAGACTATATGGGAGCCTGGGATGGTTTAGACCGTTTGGGCATCGCATCCAACGACCTTGCCGCGCATCTTGCGCCGTCCCCGTCTGCCAAAGCCTGGGCCAGCGATGTGCATTACAATAGTTTCATCACCAAGGTGAACTGGCAATTTGCACCCGGTTGGAACTTCATGGCCAAGGGAATGTATGAAACAGCCAGCGTCAGCAAGCTCGAAGTGGGCAAGAACTACCGCAAGAGCTATGGCTACATCGGCAGCATTGAGTACTATCCTATAAAGGATCAAGACCTGCGTCTGTTCTTAGCTTATGTCGGAAGAAAATATGATTTCAAGGCAGCTACAGGCTTAAAGAACTACAACACCAACCGCATTGAGCTTGGTTTTATGTATCGCATCAAGGCCTTTTAGTTCAGCAAATCTCACAAAGCAACTGGCAGCAGGCACCTTTTTGCAAGCTGCCGTTGCACCAAATAGAAATAAAAAGAAAATATCAATCCTTTAAACCAGCCACGAAGTGGTGCATTTTGCCTCGCAAAAGCATGCACATTACCACATAAAATGATAACAATCATCGTGCAAAAGCATAGCTTTTACAACGCCCCATGGCCAACACCATGCGGCAAAGGCTTGCCACAAACAGCGCAAAGCACCACCAGACGGCGCATTAAATTATGTCAAACGAACAATTCAGAGTAGAGAGCGACCTCTTAGGGGAACTCAAAGTGCCTGCCGATGCCTACTATGGCGTGCAGACACAACGCGGCATTAACAACTATCACATCTCGCGAAAAAAGATGCGTGATTATCCTGATTACGTCATCGCCATTGCCTATGTGAAGCTCGCTGCCGTGCAAACCAACCACACCCTCGGCGTAATTAATGATGAAATCGCTGGTGCCATCAGCCAGGCTTGCCAAGAGATTATCGACGGAAAGCTGCACGAAAACTTCCCCATTGACATGATGCAGGGTGGCGCAGGCACATCGGTTAATATGAATGCCAACGAGGTTATTGCCAATCGTGCGCTCGAAATCATGGGGCACAAACGCGGTGAATACCAATATTGCTACCCCAACGACCATGTCAACTGCGGTCAATCTACCAACGATGTCTACCCCACTTCTATCCGTCTGGCTTTGATTCGCATGAACAAGAGCCTCGTTTCGAGCCTCACTGGACTCATCAGTGCACTGCGTTACAAGGCTAACGAGTTTAAAGATAACCTCAAAATGGGGCGCACTCAGTTGCAGGATGCCGTGCCCATGACCATGGGACAAGAGTTCAATGCCTATGCCAATAACTTGGAAGAGGAGATTCTTAACCTCGAACGCAACATCAAACTATTGCACGAAATCAATATGGGTGGCACAGCTATTGGTACGGGCTTAAACGCTGTTCCTGGCTTTTCAAAGCTCTGTGCAGCCAACTTAAGCAAACTCACCGGCGAGACTTTTGTCCCCGCTACCGACTTGGTTGAAGCCACTCCTGACACTGGTGCTTACGTAAGTTATAGTGGTGCGTTGAAGCGTTTGGCCGTGAAACTCTCCAAAATCTGCAACGACTTCCGCCTCATGGCTTCCGGCCCACGTTGCGGTTTGAACGAGATTAACCTTCCTGCAAAGGCTCCTGGTTCATCAATCATGCCAGGAAAGGTCAATCCTGTCATTCCAGAAGTCACCAACCAAGTGTGCTTTAAGGTCATTGGTAACGACACAACGGTTTCGTTTGCAGCAGAAGCTGGTCAGTTAGAGCTCAACGTTATGGAACCTGTTATCACCGAATGCTTGTTCGAAAGCCTTTGGTGGCTCCATAATGCCATCGACACTTTGACCGAAGAATGCGTGATGGGCATCACCATGAACAAGGAACGTTGTTATGAAATGGTGAAGAACTCCATCGGTATTGTGACCGCTTTGAACCCTTATATCGGCTACAAAAACAGCACGAAGGTGGCCAAAGAAGCCTTGGAAACCAACCGCTCGGTCTACGACATCGTGCTCGAAAAAGAGCTCATGACAAAGGAAAAACTCGACGAAGCACTCGACCCCAAGAATATGTTGGTGTCGCATCAGCTCATCAAATAGTCGACGTTTTGTTTCACTCTAGGCCGCAGTGCATGAGCATTGCGGCCTTTTTATATTCCAGCAGTAAACCTTTGACAACTATAACTCACCAAATTAACCTCGAATAATTACACCAAAGGGCAGCGTCACTTGAAGTGGTTTTACACAGAAAAGAGGCCAGAAAAACCAACAAGCAATTGACCTTTCCGCTGCTTTTTTAGCCCCTTTCATAGCTGCTTTTGCGCATTTTTATGTACTTTTGTAGGCAAATAGAAACGAAAACGGCTGACCATTGCGTGCCAGCTCCTATCAATAAAACGAGATTATGGCTTTGAAATGTGGAATTGTTGGCTTGCCCAACGTTGGTAAATCAACTCTCTTCAACTGCTTGTCGAGCGCAAAAGCGCAATCGGCAAACTTTCCTTTTTGCACCATTGAGCCCAACTTGGGCGTCATTACAGTGCCCGATGAGCGTTTAAACAAGCTGGCAGCGTTGGTACATCCTGGCCGTATCGTGCCCGCAACCTGCGAGATTGTCGACATTGCGGGCTTGGTTAAAGGTGCTTCTAAAGGCGAAGGTTTGGGTAATAAGTTCTTAGGTAACATCCGTGAGTGCGATGCTATCATCCATGTTATCCGCTGCTTCGACGACGATAACATCGTGCGTGAGGGCGGCATGGCGGTCAATCCGTTAGAGGATAAGAGCATCATCGACACCGAGTTGCAACTGAAAGACCTCGAAACCATCGACAGTCAGCTGGCCAAACAGCAAAAGGCAGCTGCAGCAGGCAATAAAGATGCCAAGCTCATGTGCACCGTTCTCGAGGCTTACAAAGCCGTTTTGGAACAAGGAAAGAACGCACGTGAGGTGACCTTTGATAGCAAAGACGAGCAGCAAGTGGCTCACGATTTATTCCTGTTGACCACAAAACCCGTGCTCTATGTGTGCAATGTCGACGAAGCCAGCGCCAAAACGGGCAACGACTATTCACGCAAAGTAGAGGAAATGGCAGCCAAAGAAGGTGCCGAAGCCATGGTGATTGCGGCCAAAACTGAAGAGGACATCGCCTCATTAGAGACCTATGAGGACAAGAAAATGTTCTTAGAAGAGTTAGGATTGAGCGAAAGTGGCGTCAACCGACTCATCAGAAAGGCCTATGCTTTGCTCAACCTGCAGACGTTTATCACGGCAGGTGAGATGGAAGTGAAGGCTTGGACGTTTCACAAAGGATGGAAGGCACCACAATGTGCTGGCGTCATTCACACCGATTTTGAAAAGGGATTTATTCGCGCCGAAGTAATAAAATTCGATGATTATATGCAATATGGCTCTGAAGCAGCAGTGCGCGAGGCTGGCAAATTGGGCATCGAAGGCAAAGATTATGTAGTGCAAGATGGCGACATCATGCACTTCCGTTTCAACGTTTAAACTGAGTTTTAAAGCAAATCGCAGATGACAACACTCTTAAACTACATCGTTTGGAATCCTGATGTCTACCTCATTCAAGTGGGACATTGGGGACTTCGTTGGTATTCCACCTGCTGGCTTTTAGGTCTCTTGGGGGCTTATTTCATGGTAAAATGGTTGTTCTATCATCAACAGATTGCCGAGAAGACCGTCTTCATTGACGGTAAAAAACAGGTTATCAACGTGTTCGATCCGTTGTTTATCTATTGCTTCCTCGGCATTCTGATAGGTGCTCGCTTAGGCCATTGCCTGTTTTATCAACCCGATTACTTTCTCTCTTCGGGCACACACTTCATCGAAATGCTCATTCCCTATCATAAGATGCCCGATGGTTCGTGGCAGTTTGTGGGCTACGAAGGGCTTGCCAGCCATGGCGGAACATTGGGATTGATGATAGCCTTGTGGCTCTATTGCCGCAAGACGGGCGTGAAACTGTGGCAGGTGTTGGACGACATTGCCCTCGCAACACCCATCACCGCTTGCTTCATTCGTTTGGGAAACCTGATGAACAGCGAAATTATCGGTAAGGTGACCGACGTGCCTTGGGCATTTATCTTTGAGCGTGTCGACCAGCAACCGCGCCACCCTGGCCAACTTTATGAGGCACTTGCCTATGCATTATTCTTCTTTGTGGGCTGGTATTTCTACCGCATTCGCAAACAACCTGTTGGCAAAGGATTCTACTTTGGGCTATGCATCACGCTGATTTTCGTGTTCCGTTTCTTCATCGAATACACCAAAGATGTGCAGGTAGACTTCGAGAGTGGCATGCTTTTCAACATGGGACAACTACTCAGTTTGCCCTTTGTGGCACTCGGCATCTATTGCATGTGGCGCGCTAAAAGACAAAAATAACTTGTATTTCCATAAGTATGGGCAACCTGGCTGCTGTTTTTTCAGCACTGGGTTGCCTTTTTTCATACCTTGATGTCTGCATCAAGCCATCGCCAAAAGGCCCATCTTGGCAGACCCACCATGACAAACAGCACAAATGTTACCCGCGAACTGTGTGGCACAGGGCTTGCTGTAGCAAAAGCATAGAATTCACTTTCAGTAAACATTTAAAAGATATAAGCAATGGAGAAATTCGAGAAAGGTAAGGTTTTTGCCGCCAACAACGTGATTGACTATGCCGAAGGTGGCGTAGTGAGCAAAGAGTTTGTACACAATGCAGCAGGAAGCGTGACCGTGTTCAGCTTCGACAAAGGGCAAGGATTGTCTGAACATACAGCGCCCTTCGATGCACTTATCCAAGTGATTGATGGCACCATGCAACTCAATGTCGAGGGAACCGACCACCAAATTCATACAGGTGAGAGCTTTGTTATTCCTGCTGGTGCACGCCATTCGGTGCAAGCCAACGAGCGATTTAAAATGCTCATCACGATGATTCGCGGATAAGCGTAAGCCTCTCCCCGCAACATCCTGAAACAATATGGGCGGCATTACCGATGAATGTCGCCCATATTTTGTCCTAAAATGGTGCATATTGCATTCAAAAGTGGCGCATATTACTGAGCAATATGCGCCACTTTAGCAATGGTCATCGCCCACACTGCGCAGGCAAGACCTTCACATCAGGGCATAAAAAAAAGGACTCCGCCGAGCCCCTCTTATTAACCTTAAATCTAATACTATGAAAAACGTTGCAAAGATAATACTTTTTTAGCAACCAACGACACATCTACTAAAGAAAATGCAAAAAACTTTTTCCTCTATTATACATCGATAGGTCTCGCGACCCACTCATCCCACAATCCCATTTACAACGCTAAAGAACTTTAAAAACTTGCGCATATCAGAAATATACCCTATCTTTGCAAAAGTAAAAACATAGCGAATAGAAAGAAGGAGTTTGGAATTCTGACCAACAAGACGTGTCGGAATTCTTTCTTTTTTTGCTACTTCAACTTAGAATTTATTAACAAAAAGATAGTAATATATGGCTTACATGTCACAAGAAGGCTACGATAAACTCGTAGCAGAGCTGCAAAGGCTCGAAGCGATTGAGCGTCCTAAGGCATCAGCTGCTATTGCTGAAGCACGAGACAAGGGCGACTTGAGTGAAAATTCAGAATATGATGCGGCCAAAGAGGTGCAAGCACATTTAGAAAGTAAAATCAATAAACTGAAGCTTGACATTGCTGAAGCAAAGATTGTTGATGTATCACGCCTCTCAACCGATGCAGTTCAAATCATGAGTAAGGTAGAGATGACCAACCTTTCGACGAAGGCTAAGATGGTTTATACCATTGTAAGCGAGAACGAAGCCAACTTGAAATTGGGCAAAATCAGCATCAAAACGCCCATCGCACAAGGCATTCTGAACCACAAAGTGGGCGACACGGTGGAAGTTTCTATCCCACGTGGCACCATCAAATTGCGCATCGATAAAATCAGTATTGAGGCATAAGTTCAACATTTGCATATATAATAAGGTATGAGCACACTATTTTCAAAGATTGCTGCGGGCGAAATTCCCAGCTATAAATGTGCTGAGAACGACAAGTTTTTTGCGTTTTTAGACATCAATCCCGTTGCGCCGGGCCACACATTGGTCATTCCGCGCCAGGAGATTGACTATATTTTCGACATGAGCGACGAAGACATCGCTGCGTTTCAAGTGTTTGCCAAGAAGGTAGCACGTGCGCTAAAACAGGCCTTTCCCTGCCGAAAAGTGGGACAGGCCGTGATTGGTCTTGAGGTGAACCATGCCCACATCCACCTCATCCCCATGCAAAGCGAGGCCGACATCGACTTCAAACATCATGTAAAGATGAGCGAAGACGAACTGAAAGCCGCATCAGAAAAAATTCAAAAGGCATTTCAACAGCTATAAATGAGCGGCCCAACAAGCCGCATGCCAACAGAAAACATATAGGCAATCGTGCTATTTTTGCGCGGCCTATATGTTTTTTTTGTTTGTTTCTTTCACCAAAAGGCGACTTCTTTCAGCACAAACGACGTTGCACTATAAGCCCTTTCTGCTCCCTTTCAGCACCTGTTTTTTCCATCGAAGGCTCCATCAAAACCGATTTTCTCACATAGTTTGTGTATCTTTGTAGCAAGAACCAAAATATAACAATGATGGAAAAGATTCAATTAGTTAATGGGGTTGCGATGCCTTTATTGGGGTATGGCGTGTTTTTAGTGCCCTCAGATGAGTGCGAACGCTGCGTAAGCGATGCGTTGAAAGTGGGCTACCGCCTGATAGACACGGCGCAGGTCTATGGCAATGAGGAGGGGGTCGGTCGTGCATGGCGCAAGAGTGGCATCGCTCGCGATGAGCTTTTCTTGGTTACTAAGGTGTGGATTAGCCATGCTGGTGAGGCAAAAGCGGCTGCCAGCATTGAAGAAAGTCTGCGCAAATTGGATACCGATTACATCGATTTGCTGCTCATTCATCAGCCTTATGGCGACGTTTTCGGCACTTGGCGCGCTATGGAAAAGGCCTATAAAGATGGAAAAGTGCGCGCCATTGGTATTTCAAACTTCCAAGCTGCACGCTTCTATGGCTTCGTTCAGCACGTGGATATCAAACCGATGGTCAACCAATTGCAATGCAATGTGCTGGCACAACAGAACGACATACAGCCCATTTTGGCCGAAACCAATACCAAAACGATGGCTTGGGGACCGCTTGGTGGCCAAGGAGTTGATGGCATTATAGAGAGCGATTTGCTTTCGAGTATCGGGCAAAAGTATGGTAAGTCGGCCGCACAAGTGGCGCTTCGCTGGCTCACGCAACGCGGTATCGTGGCCATTCCAAAGAGCAGTCACATCGAAAGGATGCAGCAAAACTTCGACATTTTCGACTTCGCGCTCAGCCAAGATGAGATGAATCAGGTGGCCACGATGAACCAATCAGATACTGGTTTCATTGACTATCTGTCGCTTGATTTCGCAAAATATATCATCGATTACAAAATATAACCCTCCCACAGAGGCTATTTAGAACTGTAATAGACACTTCTTTCTCTCTCGATTTTTCTTTTTCGGAAATAAACAGGTTGTAAAATGCCACAAAATTGTTTTTTTTTCATTTTTATTTGGCGCGCATTTCGAAAAACTATATCTTTGCCCTCGTATTCAAAAGGGATATTTGTTTAATCGTATGCTCGCATAGGTTAGACAACAAAACGATTAATTTAACAAAAAGAGAGTATGAAAAAGTTTGTTTTAGCAGCTGTGATGATGCTTTCATCTGTAGCTACATTTGCACAACATGAAGAAGGTTCTTTAACCATTCAACCTCGCGTTGGTGTTAACATTGCCAGCTTAACGAAGAACGATGGCGGTAAAGCTCGCATCGGATTAGCAGCTGGTGCTGAGTTAGAATATCAGGTAAGCGACATCTTTTCATTGTCAGCTGGTGCCATGTATTCTATGCAAGGTGCTAAGAATGGGAATATTAAATTGAACTTAGATTATATCAATGTGCCTGTAATGGCCAACGTTTATGTAGTTCCTGGCTTGGCTGTTAAACTCGGTTTACAACCCGGTTTCAAAATAAACAGCAAAGTAGATGTTTTAGGAGTATCTGCAAACATTCCAGGTGCTAAATCAGTTGACTTGTCACTTCCTGTAGGTTTGAGCTACGAATACAAGAACTTTGTGCTCGATGGCCGCTACAACTTCGGCTTAACGAAGGTGAATGAGGTTGGTGATAGCAAGAACAGTGTGTTCCAAATCACTGCTGGTTACAAGTTCGACATTTAAAAATTGACGAAGGTTTTTGATTTTAATCATAATTTTTTAATTAGGTTAATAAAATTAGTTTATGGCAGGATGTATTGTGAAATACATCCTGTTTTTTTATGGTTTTGCACATCTTGATACAAAATTAGAATGCCTTTTTGGCCGTCGTTCTATTTTTTTGTAGCTTTGTAGGAACAATATTATAAGGCAATTAACAATGGAAAATCCGTATATAAAGCAGTTTCCGCAGCTCATGGCGGGCAAAACAGTGATGTATGTGCATGGCTTTCTGTCGTCAGCACAAAGCGGAACGGTGAAGATGTTGCGCGAGCTCATGCCCCAAGCGACCATCATCGCCGAGGATTTGCCCGTAGATCCAGAGGCCGCTATGCAACTATTGCGCGAGTTGGTGGCACAACATCAACCCCAACTCATCATCGGAACGTCGATGGGAGGCATGTATACTGAGATGCTAAGAGGCGTGGATCGCATTGTGGTGAACCCCGCTTTCGAGATGGGTGACACGATGAGTAGCATGATGGGACGGCAGGAATTTCAAAATCCTCGACAAGACAAAGTGCAGGAGTTGATGGTCACCAAGGGCCTCATCAAGACCTATAAAGACTGCACCACCCACTGTTTTGAAGGCTTGGACGAGGCCGATCGACAACGTGTTTACGGGCTCTTTGGCGACGAAGACCCCGTGGTGCACACCTATGATGTGTTTCATGCCCACTATCCCAACGCCATTTATTTCCATGGTGCACACCGACTCACCGACAAGATTGCGCTGCATGCCCTCATTCCTGTCATCAGATGGATTGACGATCGGCAAAACAATACCGAGCGACCTATCGTGTATCTGCATTACGATGCCTTGCATGATGCCTATGGAAAAGCCACCAGCAGCATGCACAAAGCCTATGAGCTGCTGTTGGAGAACTATCAGGTTTATGTCGTAGCGCCTGCGCCTACCGACAACCATCCCTATCTCAACGCGGTGCAAACCTGGGTAGAAGACTTCCTCTCCACGCCCGCTTTCAACCGCCTTATCTTCTGCAATCAGCCGCAACTGCTCTATGGCGACTATTTCATTACGCCCTATGCCATCCCCAATTTCATGGGAACGGTGGTGCAATGGGGTAGCGACGAGTTCAAGACGTGGGAAGAAATCATCACCTTTTTCGAACGTTTGGGCGGACAATGAGCACCCGCTACCATTAAACCCATCAACACAACGGCAGCACTCCTACCCTCTTGCATGCACAAGTAACATCCCCTGTGGCCACAATCTGCATGAAATTTGCCCACAATCAGCGCTACTTTGCAGCGTAAAATGCACCACATTTCATCACCATCTCATCCACATTTCTCGACAATGAACAACGAAATCGTTTATGGCTTCACCGAAACGCCCTTCGGAACCATCATCGTTGCCCGCACCATCGTTGGCATTTGCGATGTCGCTTTCCTTAGTTGGAACCGCGCAGCAGTCATCAAAGAGTTGGCAACCCATTGGGGAACCTATACGCCAACCACGCAAAACAACGTGATGGCCGACACGGTAAGGCGTGTCATCTTTGAGGGTTACGACCACCCTTTGACACTCGATTTGCAAGGAACGCCCTTTCAACGCAAGGTGTGGCAAACGCTTATGCAAACCCAACGTGGCGAGACGCTGTCCTATGAAGCGCTGGCTTTGCGCGCCGGTGAGCCCAAAGCCATTCGCGCAGTGGCCTCGGCTGTGGCGCAAAATCGCGTGGCAATGCTCGTCCCTTGCCACAGAGTAATCCACAAAGACGGCACGTTGGGCGAATATCATTGGGGGAAAACGCTCAAACAACAGCTCCTCGACTGGGAGAAAAACGCATAGTTCATGGCGCATTTCACCACGAGCGACGAACTCTTTCAGCGCATTGTCGACATGGTTCACACACCCGAGACCACGCCGATACAACAACCTTTGCACGACACTTTGGTGCTCGTTTGTCAGACAGCCTTGGCCGATAGTCCGCTCATCTTTGGCAATCTCTTTGCACAAGTCGACTACATTTGCCAAAAAGCCCATTGCACTGCGGCCGACACCCACGCCATTCAGCACATGAGAAGGGTGAGCAATCGCAGCGAAAAGCTAACGCGTGAAGAACGTTTACAGACCCTTCGCGCCTTGGCTTTGCTGGTTTCGGCAGCCTTTAAAACGCCCATTCCCAACACGTTAGTAGGCTTATTGCCCGAGCGAGAGGCCACCCCTATCACGGCCACCCACATTGATTATCGCTACATGCGCGGCATTGTGCAACGCGTGTCGGCCGACAGCATCACCTTGTTGATAGACCAAACGGTGCACGAAAACCCGTTCACTGTGAAGCTACAACCCCACCAGCATTATCTTCTTGACATCGTTCAGGTCGGCCATCAGCTCAACCTCATCGACGTAAACACCGCGCATGAGGCCGCCATCATCGTGTTCGAACCCGACTTTCTCGTCGACATCAGCAGCATTGCCCATTGCTTCACCGACTATGGCCACCATCCTTTTGCCTATTTGTTGCATGCTTTCGAACCCTCATTCATCAATCAACCCATCCTCTTAGGCTACTTTGCGGGAGCGGCACTCGACGACATTATCAACCAAAAAGGCGACTACCATTGGCAGAAAACCTTGAAGAAAAGTTTCAAAGAGCAGGCCTTAGCCTATTGCGCCTGCAAGGATTTCAATCAGAAAGAAGACTTCAAAACGGCCGCTATTCAGCAGACACAACACATCGAAAGCATTGTAAAAGCGCTCTTCGATGCACCACTTTCTCAGACAACAGCACCGACCGGCGAGGCCGTTTACAATCGCAATAAAGCCGTTTTAGAACCCTCTTTTGTATGCGAAGCCTTGGGATTGCAAGGCCGTGTCGACCTGATGACCACCGATTTCAAACTGTTGGTGGAGCAGAAATCGGGTAACAATTTCAACCTTCAGCGCCAACAACCCAACTCATTTGGCAGCTACCAGTTGGAGAATCACTACGTGCAGCTGTTGCTTTATTACGGCGTTTTGCGGCAGAATTTCAACGTGTCGACACAGCATATCGCCATGCGTTTGCTCTATTCCAAATATCCCTTGCCGGGCGGTTTGGTGGCCGTCAACTTCTATCAAAAGCTGTTTCGCGAGGCCATTGCACTGAGAAACCGCATCGTAGCCCATGAATATCGCTTTGGCAAACAGGGATTTCAAGGCATCATCGAGACGCTTTCGGTCGACATGCTCAATGAGAAAAAGCTCGAAACGCCCTTCTTCAAACAATGGATAGCACCTCAACTCAACGGCATTATTGCGCCACTTCATGCCCTAAACCCATTGGAAAAGGCCTATTTTGAGCGCATGGTTTCGTTTGTTTTCAGCGAGCAATTAGCGGCGAAAGTGGGTGCGAAAGAGGGCATCACCCACAGTGTTTCCGACCTGTGGAATATGCCTTTGGCTGCCAAAAAAGAGGCCGGCGAGATTTATACCGATCTCACTTTGGCCGAGAAACGCAAGAGCAAACCGATGCATGGCTACGATATCCTCACATTTAACGTGCCGCAGCAGGGCGAGAACTTTCTGCCCAATTTCCGCTTAGGCGACTTGGTTTATCTCTATTCCTACGCCGAAAACGAGGCGCCCGACGTGAGAAAGGCATTGCTTTTCAGAGGGAACCTCACCGAAATCAACAGCCAGCGACTAACCATTCAGACGGCAAACCCCGTGGCTTTGGATGGAAAATGCTGGTGTGTGGAGCACAGTAGCAGCGACATCACCACCACTTCGGCGCTCAAATCGCTCTACACCTTCATCACAACAGCACCCTATCTGCGCCAATTACTGTTAGGACAGGCGACCCCTCGAGCCGACAAAACCATCCGGTTAAGTCGCTCTTACCACCCCATGTACGACACATTGATTGAGAAAGTGTTTCAAGCGCAAGACTATTTTCTGCTCGTAGGCCCCCCGGGGACGGGCAAAACGAGCATGGCTTTGCAGTTCATGGTGCGCGAAGCCATGGCCAAACAGCAGACGGTGTTGCTGATGAGCTACACCAATCGCGCCGTGGATGAGATTTGCGAGATGCTGCAAAGCAACGCCATCGACTATCTGCGCATCGGCAACGCCTACACTTGCGACAAGCGTTTTCGCAGCCATCTGTTGAGCGAATGTATCGATGCGCAACCCCAACTGTCGGCCATTCAGGAGCGATTGCGCCGACAAGCCGTCATAGTGGGCACCACCAGCACGCTGCAAAGCAAGGCGTTTCTCTTTGATGTGAAGGCGTTTGACTGGGCGATTATCGATGAAGCGAGCCAGATTTTAGAACCGCAACTCGTGGGATTGCTGAGCCATTTGCCCAAATTTGTGCTCATTGGTGACCACAAACAGCTGCCCGCCGTGGTGCAACAAGATGCCGAAGTGTCGGCCGTTGCCGAGCCTTTGCTCCATGAGATTGGCCTCACAAACTGCCGAAATGCGCTGTTCGAACGGCTCATCACCCTCGAACGGCAGCACCAACGCACCGATTTTGTGGGCACATTGCGCTATCAAGGGCGCATGCATCCCGCTGTTGCGGCCTTCCCAAACGCCATGTTTTACGCTGAAGAACAGCTGCAACCCGTGCCGCTTCCTCATCAAACAGCCGAACGATTGGCCTACGACCTGCCCGCTGAAGACGCCTTAGATGAGGCGCTGAAGCAGCATCGTGTGCTGTTTATTCCATCGAAAAAAAGCCACGAAGTGCAGGCTTCTGACAAGGTAAATTGGCATGAAGCGCAGCTCGTGGCGCAGGTGTTGCGTCGCATTCATCGCTTTTATGGCGCGCGATTCGACGCTGATAAAACGGTTGGCGTGATTGTTCCCTATCGCAATCAGATTGCCATGATTAGGCAAGCGATAGAGCCTTTGGGTGTGCCGGCACTCGAAAACATCAGCATTGACACGGTGGAACGCTATCAAGGAAGCCAGCGCGACGTGATGATTTATAGTTTCACCGTGCAACATCGCTACCAACTCGACTTCTTAACCGCAAATAGTTTTGAGGAAGGGGGGCGCATCATCGACCGCAAACTCAATGTGGCGCTCACACGAGCTCGCCTGCAAATGATTTGCATCGGGTGCGAAGAGGTGTTGAAAGAGGATGCATTATTCAAAAAACTCATCGCCCATTCTGCAAGCATCACGCATAGAGAAAGGGAAGATGAGTTCTAATTATTAACGCTAAAAATTAAATCTTCAGTTAAAAAGAGGGGTCATTCCACCACTTTTAGCGGTGCTTCCCAGCCCATGATGTGGGCTATTTGGGGAATGAGCGACATGGCTACCTTGCGTTGTCCTCGGTAGTTGGGATGCCAAGAGGCACCATAATCGGTGGCATCATCGATGATGTTGTTCATCGAATGGCTCACAAACACGTGGCCATCCGCGGCTGTTTCGCGTTCCAAGAGGTCTAAAGCCAACTGCAAATAGCGCGAAGCCGACTGCGGACGAATGCAGAAAACGGACACGTTGCCATAATGAGTGCGCAAGCTTCGGAGCAGCTTTTTATACTGCAAGACATAGGCTTCGGGCGACGGAATGGCCAAGGGCGAGAAGTCGTTGGTACCCAAATTGACCACCACCAATTGGGGTTTGTAGGCCGAAAAGTCGTAGAGTGGCGCTTCATCGGCATCGAAAAGGCGATTGTGTTTGTCGAACATGTTGCCTTCGGATTGCGCTTTCGGCGCACCATAATTACGCAGAATGCCGCGCCCACTGTGGGCAACAAGGGCATAATCGGCATCGAAATAGCGTGCGATGATGCAGGCGTAAGCCTGGTTACAATTCTCGGTTTCCAACGTAAACGGCTCGTCATGGCTTGTGCCTTCGGTGCCATAACCGCAGGTATAGGAGTCACCATAGAACTCGATGAAACGCTGTTTGCGTGGCGATTTGCGCAACTGTTCGCCATTGTTGAGCAAGAAACCATGGATGGTTGTGCGCCCATGTTCGCCCTCAGTGCATTGTTGTAGGCGCAGGGTGTGCCAGCCTTTGCCGAGCCCTTCGGCCAAAACAATGCGGTGGGGTTGCGTGCCTTGCAGCAAAATCTTACGCACCAACCGGCCGTCAATCATCACATTGTGATAGGTTTTGCCTTGTGCCGAGGCCTGTATAGCGATGCTATTGCCCGAGAATTGCGTTTCTAAATAGGTGCCCACCCAATTATAACTGACGCTGCCATCGCCCAAAGTCTGGGTGCGTCCGACATAAGTCACGTTGGATTGCCACAGCCGTTGCTTGCTAAATGATGTGGCAAAGGCACTGAAAACAGGCAGCAAGAGTGCCAAAAGTAACCCATATTTCTGTTTCATGTTGCTGGATATAGCGCGGAATGAATGTGCCTTTGGAGGCTTCACCGGCGGCTATGTTTCGTTTTAAACGTTAAGAATTTAAGTAATGCACAGCAAAATTAAGCAATTATTTATGATTTCGTGCGCTTTAGTTCCATTATTTTTTAACGCTCACGCATTTTACTTTCTTTCTCGATGTCAAACACATGCCCACGGACTTCATCATCCTTTCGTGGATAAAAACAAGCGAAACGCCCCCAGGAGGCTCGGCTATTCCTTTTAAAAATATGCGAAACTCCCCTGGGGTTTCGACTGTTTTTCTCAAAAATGAGCGAAACACCCCCGGTTCTCAGCTATTTTTTTCAAAAATAAACGAGACGCCCCCAGTTCTCAATTGTTTTTCATAAAAACGAGTGAAAACACCCTATGGTTTCGCCTATTTTTATCAAAAACGGGCGAGAACCCCCTGTGGTTTCATCCATTTTCAGTAAAAACAGATGAGCACCCCCTGTGGTTTTGGGTGTTTTCGGCCTACACATGTGGGCTACCTGCTGTGGTTTCGTGACCGAAAAGAAGCGCTTCCACGCACTGCCTCATGCTTCATCGGCACGAAAAAAGGTCTATCCACCCTTGCGGATGAATAGACCTTTTGAAGTTTTATTACTTGAAGTTTAGAGCTGTGGGCCAGCAGCAACGAGTGCTTTACCAGCGTCATTAGTCTCGTACTTCTTGAAGTTCTTGATGAAACGAGCAGCCAAGTCTTTAGCTTTCTCTTCCCATTCTGCTGCGTTAGCATAAGTGTCGCGAGGATCAAGGATGTCGGTTGCAACACCTTCTAACTTCGTAGGAACAGTGAAGTTGAAGTAAGGAATCTGCTTAGTTGGTGCATTATCGATAGAATGGTTGAGGATAGCATCGATAATTCCACGTGTATCGCGGATAGAGATGCGCTTGCCAGTACCATTCCAACCGGTGTTCACTAAGTAAGCTTTTGCACCGCTCTTCTGCATCTTCTTCACCAATTCTTCAGCATATTTGGTTGGGTGAAGCTCCAAGAAAGCTTGACCGAAGCAAGCAGAGAAGGTTGGTGTAGGCTCGGTGATGCCGCGCTCTGTACCTGCTAATTTAGCAGTAAAGCCAGAGAGGAAGTAGTATTTTGTTTGCTCTGCATTCAAAATAGATACTGGAGGCAATACACCAAATGCGTCAGCTGACAAGAAGATGACTTGCTTTGCAGCAGGACCTTGTGACAAGGGGCGCTGGATGTTCTTGATGTGATAGATAGGATAAGAAACACGAGTGTTCTCGGTTACGCTCTTATCTGCGAAATCAATCTTACCATTTGCATCAACAGTAACGTTCTCAAGCAATGCATCACGGGTGATAGCACCATAGATATCGGGCTCAGATTCTTTGTCAAGGTTGATAACTTTCGCATAACAACCACCTTCATAGTTGAAGATACCCTTGTCATCCCAACCGTGTTCGTCGTCACCAATAAGCTTACGTTTTGGATCGGTAGAAAGAGTTGTCTTACCAGTTCCTGAAAGACCGAAGAAGATAGCGGTATTCTCACCGTTCATATCGGTATTTGCAGAGCAGTGCATAGAAGCCATACCCTTCAATGGCAAGAAGTAGTTCATCATAGAGAACATACCTTTCTTCATCTCACCACCATACCAAGTGTTAACGATAACCTGCTCTTTTGAGGTTACATTGAACATTACACAAGTCTCAGAGTGCAAGCCAAGCTCTTTCCAATTTTCAACCTTTGCCTTCGAAGCATTGTAAACAATGAAGTCGGGTTCTTGGTCAAAGTCAGCTTCATCCTTTGGACGAATGAACATGTTTGTAACGAAATGTGCCTGCCAAGCTACCTCAACGATGAAGCGAATCTTCATACGTGTGTCCTTGTGTGTACCGCAGAAGCCATCAACAACAAACAAACGCTTGTTTGAAAGCTCTTTCTTTGCAATTTCTTTCACTGCATTCCAAGCTTCTTTTGTTGCGCGATGGTTGTCGTTATGATATTCTTCTGAGTCCCACCAAATCGTATCATGAGAGGTTTCATCATCTACAATGAACTTGTCTTTAGGCGAACGTCCAGTGTAAATACCAGTCTTTACGTTGATAGCGCCAAGTTCTGTTTCCTGACCTACTTCATAACCTTGGAGACCTTCTTTTGTCTCTTCGTTGAACAATACTTCATAAGAAGGATTGTAAAGCACTTCTGTTGTACCAGTAATACCGTACTTTTCGAGTACTGATTTGTCAAACTTTGCCATTTTGTAATAATGTATTTAAGTTGTGAAAATAATTTCGTTATCGCAATGTTTTGTTATTCTGACCGCAAAGTTAGAAAAAAAATATATAATCATAAAGCACAAAGCCATGAAAAATAGGGGTAGCCTTTTCCTTTTAGGTTAAAGATTTTAAAAAACGAGTACGGCTTCAGACATTTGCAAAACAGACTTTGCAAAAGCATGGAGAAATAGCTAACTTTGCAAAAATTATTACCAGACACCAATGAAAATAATAAATTTATCCGAGCAAAATAGCATCATCAATCAATACATGGCAGAAATACGTGATGCTGAGTATCAAAAAAATCGGCTTCTCTTTCGCAACAACATCATGCGTATTGGCGAGTTTGAGGCATTCGAGCTCTCCAAAACGTTGGATTATGAGCCCAAAGAAATAACTACACCCTTAGGCATTTCCACCGTGAATGTACCCACCGACAAGATTGTTTTGGCCACCATTTTCCGCGCCGGGCTCCCCTTTCACAACGGGTTTCTCAACGTTTTCGACCACGCTGGCAATGCTTTTGTCAGCGCTTATCGTGAATATAAGGATGCCGCACATCACGAAGTGGGCATCCATATCGAATATTTAGCCACGCCCAGCATCGACGAAAAAAATCTCATTATCGCCGACCCTATGCTGGCTACAGGCGGCAGTATGGAATTGGGCTACAAGGCTTTTCTCACGAAAGGCACGCCGAAACAAATCCATGTGTGCTGCGTTATTGCCTCACCCGAAGGCATTGAACACATCAAAAAGACATTTCCCAACGAGAAAACCACCATCTGGTGTGCGGCCATCGACCCCGGCATGAATGAGCATAAATACATTGTTCCTGGCTTTGGTGATGCGGGCGACTTATGTTATGGCGAAAAACTATAAAACAATCTCTACTGGATTACGCAATAATTACATGCAAATGACAACGTAATAACAAGCATTTTACATGGTTATTGCGCCCAAATCATTAAACAAACAAAATAAAAAAGGTCAGCTATCAAAAATGAATGCTGACCTTTTTTATTTTAAAGAAAAACTCTTTCAAAATATAATGGTAACCTCACGGTCCCCATTATTATCCTTTTAACAATCTATTAAACTTTACCTTTTAATAACTAAAACCTAAACTAAATACTACTAACCTAAACAATCTATTAACCTTTTGATGATGCAAAGGTAGACGTTTGCTGAGAAACATGCAAACGTTTGCACCGAAACAATGCGATTTTTAGTCTTTTCTTGATATAAATCAAAAGTTTTAATGCAAAAAGACTTAGGAAAAGCCCAAAATAAACGCAGCGCGCTTTCAGATTCGTTTTCCACACACCCTTTACACACTATTCCGTCAGCAGCATGAGTTCTTCACAAACAAACTTACACCATGGGAGAAATCAGAAAAGATGTTGCACAAAGAAAGGAATGAAAGAAAAAACTATACCTTTGCATAAGCAAGGCGGCACTCGGCCATTTGAGCATCTATGTTCATGGCGCTCGTTGGCACTTGCTTTGCATAAGCAAGGCGGCACTCGGCCATTTGAGCATCTATGTTCATGACGCTCGTTGGCACTTGCTTTGCATAAGCAAGGCGGCATGTAGCAAAACGCTTACACCTTATTATATATAAGAAAAGGAAATGCTAAGCCAACCCATTGACGTCCGCAGGCTATAGACAGAAAAAAGCAAATGAGAGTTTTAATTGTGAACACAAGTGAGCGCATCGGAGGAGCTGCTTTGGCGGCCAATCATCTCATGGATGCTCTCAACAATAATGGTGTAAAGGCCACAATGCTCGTGCGTGATAAGCAGACAGATGATATCACCGTGGCGGCTTTACCCCACCCTTTCCTTAATCGTTTGCGCTTTCTTTGGGAGCGTTGGTGCGTGTTTTGCCACCTACATTTCAGCCGAACGCATCTCTTTGAAGTCGACATCGCCAACACAGGTGCCGACATCACAGCGCTACCCGAATTCAAATCGGCCGACATTATTCACCTGTCATGGATTAATCAGGGGATGCTCTCGCTGAAAAGCATTCGCAAAATTCTGCGCTGTGGCAAGCCCGTTGTGTGGACGATGCACGACATCTGGCCTGCTACTGGCATCTGTCATGTCACGCTCGACTGCACACATTTCCACACATCTTGCGGCCAATGCCGACTGCTTCCGCATGGAGGTTCGCGGCACGACCTGTCCTATCGGGTGTTTAAACGCAAGAAAAAGCTGCTGCACGACGCACCCATTTCCATCGTTACGTGCAGTCAATGGCTTGCCGACGAGGCGCGCAAGAGCGGCATCCTCGCCCATCAAACGATACAAGCCATTCCCAATCCCATCGACACCCACGTGTTTCGTCCTGGCAATCAACAACAAGCTCGCGAGCGAATGCGGCTGCCACAAGACAAGAAAATTATTCTGTTTGCTGCCCAACGCGTGAGCAATCCCAACAAAGGTTTCTTCTATCTTTGCGACGCCTGCCACAAATTGGCTGCCGAGCACCCCGAGATGCTGCAAACAACGGCCATCGCCGTGATGGGCGAAGCACGCGGAAAATTAGCCGATATCTTCGACTTCGAGATTTATAACCTCGGCTATATCAGCGACACCCAGCAGTTGGTCGACTGCTACAACGCCGCCGACGTGTTCGTTTTGCCCTCGCTTTCCGAGAATCTTCCCAACACCATCATGGAAGCTATGGCCTGCGGTGTGCCTTGTGTAGGCTTTGATGTGGGCGGCATTCCCGAGGAAATCGACCATCGGCAAAATGGTTATGTGGCCCAATACCGCAGCGTTGACGACTTAGCGCGCGGTCTTCGCTGGGTGCTTTGCGAGGCCGATTACGACCAATTGCGTCGCGAAGCACTGCACAAAGTGTCCACTCACTATTCCCAACAGGCGGTGGCTAAGCAATATATTGAAGTCTATCAGCAAGCATTGACCCACAAAAACCCCTACCTATGATTACATTTTCAATCATCACCTGCACGTTTCAGGCCGAAAAAGAAATTCAACGCACCCTCGAAAGTGTGGCGCAACAAACCTATCCGCATGTAGAACATGTGCTCGTAGATGGTGCTTCGCGCGACCAAACTACCACGCTCATCGAGGCGTATATTGCCGAACAACGCACGCAACACGAGCCACTTCACCGCATAGTTTACCATTCGGAACCCGACAAAGGACTCTATGACGCGATGAACAAAGGGCTGCAACGCGCCACGGGCGACTACGTGTTGTTTCTCAATGCCGGCGACACCTTTCCCCAAACCGACACTCTTGAGCAAGTGGCCAGTGCTGTTGGCGAGGGCGAAGTGCTGCCCGGTGTGCTCTATGGCGACACCGATATTGTGGACAACACGGGGCATTTCCTGCGTCATCGCCGCCTCATGCCACCCCAAAATCTATCGTGGCGCGACTTCAAATGGGGCATGTTGGTGTGCCATCAAGCCTTTTATGCCCGCACAGACCTTGCACAACGCGTCCCCTATCGCTTGCAGTTTGGCCTCTCGGCCGACGTGGATTGGTGCATCCGTGTGATGAAAATGGCCGAGCAAAAAGGCCTCGTTTTGCGCCCCATCCATGCCGTTGTGGTCAACTATTTGGATGGCGGCATGAGCATAAAACATCATCGGGCATCGCTCAAAGCGCGCTTCAATGTGATGCGGGCACACTATGGTTTGCTCACCACTTGCGGGGTGCACCTGTGGTTTCTAATTCGAAGCTTTTTGCGAAAATAAGTTTAAAATAGTTTGCTTTTTCGTAAATCCTTTCTCCAATTTGAAAGAATACGCTACTTTTGCAGCAATCAATTTTAAAACAACAAAGTTATGAAGAAGATGATTTTAAGCGCAACCCTGTTGGTTGCCGCATTTAGTTTCGCAACAGCACAAAACGTAAAGAACGCCGATAAGAAAGAAAACAAGACCGAACAGTGCGCTAAAGACAAGAAGCAATGCGCCGAGAAGAAGGATTGTTGCAAAGAAAAGAAGGCTTGCTGCGACCAAAAGAAAGCTGAAGAAAAGCCTTGTTGCAAGAAGGAAGCTGCAAAGAAGCAGTGCGACAAGAAGCAGGAATGCGTTGGAAAGGATGCTGCAAAGAAATGCGATAACAAGCAGGAATGCAGCAAACAGCCCGTTGCTAAGAAGCGTAAATAAAAGGCTTGGCAACGAAAACAAGAAGAAAGTATTTGCTTTTATTGTATGGGGTGCACAACCGTCTTTGATGGGAGTGCACCTTTTTTATGTGTGCTTGTGTTACAGCGCACCCCGCCTCTGCCCACCAACACTTTCACGTTGCTTACCCATCAGGTAGCTCGCATGGCGCCATTTTGTGCTGACTTACGCGTAAGTCGCGCTGCTTTTGCTCGTTTTGCCTCGACTTACGCGTAAGCAAGCCCACTTTTTGCCATTTCAACCCTGCTTACGCGTAAGTCGAAGCGTTTTTATTTTTTCCAGCGTGACTTACGCGTAAGCAAGCCCATTTTTGCTCTTTTTGCGCCGACTTACGCGTAAGTCGCTCCATTTTGCCTTGATTTAGCCCTGCTTACACGTAAGCAACACCACCCTTTATAGCAGCAACAAAGGTGGCTTTGGCAAGCCTTTCCGTTTTAGTAAAACAAACTTAAAAAACAAATGATTAAGCCTTAATTTGCATAATTAAGAACACAAAACACCCACTATTTGCAGAATTCTACTTAAATTTGCAGCCAAAAGTCATTAAATAATAGGATTTGCTCCTGGCTTTCCATCAGGAAAAGAATGCAATGAAACAGAAATTATTCCTCTTCACCATATGTTGCACGACACTATGTGCACTGACTTCGTGCCTAAAAAGCAACGATGACACTGGCATCACCTATCACGATGCTGCCATTACAGCCTTTTCTGTGGGCACACTCAAATACAACAAGTTGGTGAACGACACGCATGGCAACGACTCTATCGCCCACACTACGCTCAATGGTGCGACTTATCGTTTCTATATCGACCAGATTCGGCATGAAATTTACAACGCCGATTCGCTGCCCTATGGCGTAGACGTGAGCAAAGTGGTGTGCAACCTGACGGCCAAAAACGAAGGCTTGGTGGTCTATAAGCCCGCAGGTTCCACCGAATTTAATTATTTCTCGACCAACGACTCCATCGACTTCACACAGCCACGCACGTTTCGTGTTTATAGTCCCGATGGCAGTTCTGACTACAACGACTACACCATTCGCGTGAATGTGCGCCACTATCCCGAAGGAAGATTTGCATGGAATGCCACCGCCTACACTGCCTCTGCCTTGCAAGGACTCACGATGATGAAGGCCGTAGCGCTCAATCATCGTCTCTTTGTCATGGGCTTTAAGAACGGACAGGCGCATCTTTATGCCACAGCCAATAACCAACCCACGGGCTGGAGCGAGCTAACAATGAACGTTGTGATGGGCGAAACGGCCGTCAACAGCCTCACAACTGACGGGCAACACCTCTTTACTTATAGCAATGGCGGCGTGTATCGCAGCACAGATGGGCAGATATGGCAGCTCATGAGCACACCCACACTGCAGCAAATCGCAGGCTACGACGACGGAAAGCTCTATGCTGTAGCCGCAGGAGCACTGCTGGTTTCGGCTGATGATGGTGTCAACTGGAGCGCAGAAACGCTGCAAGACAACAGCAACGACCTGCCACAAAGCTGTCTTCACCTGCTGTCTTTCGCTTCAAGAGTGAATGCTAACGTGCACAATCTTGTGCTCATCGGCAACCCTGCAACAAGCGTTTCCACTGGCGCACAGGCACAACTTTGGAGCACTACCCTCAACAATGCCGCCGCAACCCACGCATGGAGTTACTATGGATTGGCGCAATCGACATTGCAAGCACCACGCTTAGCACAACTGCAAGTGGTGAAAATCGGCGAAAACTTGATTGCTTTCGGTGGACAAGGGCTCGGAACCAACACGCAAACAGCGTTTAAACAATTCTACATCAGTGGAGATCAAGGCCTCACTTGGCATCAGAATGCCGACCTAAAGAAGCCTATTGGTTTCGAAAACAACGAACTTGCCGCAGCCATTGCCCTCGATGATGAACAAAATGTGTGGCTCATCACCTCGAAAACAGGTAAGGTGTGGAAAACCAACACCGCAGGCTTGCGCAACCCATAAAATCGTTTCATTGTGCGAACAACCCTATTTACGCTTCTTTTCAGCCTGCCGTTCACAACCATTACGGCACAAACCGACGACCAATATCTCATGGAGATGGGCGGCGGAATAGGCTTATTGGGCTATTTAGGTGACTACAACAACAACCTCACCCGTTGCTTACAACCCCTGTTTACATTGTCTATGCGCCGCAACTTCAACCCCTATACGGCCATAGAATGGGGCGCAGGCATCGGCCAACTGAAAGGAAATGCGCGCCAAGCAACCACATACACGCCAACGATGGGCAGCTACCCAGCCCAGTTTAGCCACACGTTGGTCGACACACATGCCACCTTTGAGTATCATTTCTGGCCTTATGGCACGGGCAACGACTACTATCATGCCCAACGCTTCACACCCTATCTCTTCGCAGGTGTGGGCGCAACCTATGTCAAAGGAACACAGAAAAAGCTTTTCACAGCCAACATTCCACTCGGAATCGGTGTAAAATATAAAATCAACAAGCGTGTCAATGCAGCACTCTCATGGGCTATTCACTTCGCCACAAGTGACAAGTTGGACGGCATAAAAGACCCCGTTGGCATCCCTTCGAGCGGACTTTTGAAGAACACGGATGCCTATTCGATGCTGCAATTCGCACTCACCTACAGCTTCAAAGCAAAGTGTGCGACGTGTAATAAAGATTAATATGGTTATGAATGAATTGTCGTTAGATAGAACAAAAATTCCACAACACATTGCAATCATCATGGATGGCAATGGGCGTTGGGCTGCAGAAAAAGGACAACCTCGTCGCTATGGGCATCAAGCTGGTGTTGATGCGGTGAAGAAGATTGCAGCTGAAGCCACACGCCTCGGTGTGAAATATTTGACGCTCTACACCTTTTCAACTGAGAATTGGAACCGCCCTGCCGACGAAATCAGCGCACTCATGGGCTTAGTGCTCACCTCTTTAGAAGATGAAATCTTTATGAAGAACAACGTGCGCTTTCGCGTAATAGGCGAACTTTCGCGCTTACCCGAAGACGTAAGACAGAAACTTCACGAGACAGAGGAGCGCACAAAGCACAACGACACCATGACGATGGTGGTGGCATTGAGTTACAGTTCGCGCTGGGAAATCACACGAGCTGTACAAAAAATCGTAGCCGAACAGCAGGCAGCACGGCAAGAAGGCCGGCCTGAACCACCCATTACCGAAGAGACTTTAGCGCAACATCTGTGCACAAACTTCATGCCTGATCCCGATTTACTCATTCGAACAGGGGGCGAACTGCGTGTGAGCAACTATCTGTTGTGGCAAATAGCCTATTCAGAACTCTATTTCTGTGACACCTATTGGCCTGACTTTAAAGAAGAAGACCTGCACAAAGCGATTGCAGATTACCAACATCGTCAACGCCGATTTGGCAAAACAGGGGCACAAATTGATGCCGAAGCTCCCACGAACAAATAAGAATAACGTTTCGAAATAGTATCGATAATGAACAATATAAGAAAAGTAATTTTCATCTTAGCTGCAGGCTTTGCCTATCACACAGCCCTCTATGCACAAGACAAAATCGTGTTTCCCGACATCTCTTATGCCGGGACACCACGCGTTTGTGTTATTGGTGGCATCAAAGTGTCGGGCATACAAGGCTATGAAGATTACATGCTCACGGGCATTTCCGGCCTACAAGTAGGACAAGAAATCACCGTTCCTGGCACCGATATCACCAATGCCGTGAAGCGCTATTGGCGACATGGGTTATTTTCCAATGTGCAAATCTCAGCCGATTCGATTGTTGGCAACAAGATTTATCTCAATATTGCCCTACAAGCACGTCCGCGTGTGTCGACCATTAACTACACGGGACTGAAAAAAAGTGAGCGCGACGACATGGAAAATAAGTTAGGATTGCTGAAAGGTTCTCAGATAACGCCCAACATGATTGACCGTGCTAAGATTTTAGCCAAGCGCTATTTCGATGATAAAGGATTTAAGAATGCTGAGATCAACATCACACAACGCGAAGATGTGGCCAACAAAGGGCAAGTCATCTTGGATGTGAATGTAGATAAAAAGCAAAAGATGAAGGTGCGCCGCATCATCATTGAGGGAAACAAAGCCCTCACCTCGAGCCAGATAAAAGGTGGCTTATTCAAAAAAGGTGCATTCTCTAAAATCCACGAAGCCGGCACCTTGGGCAGCTTTTTAAAAGCAAAGAAATTCACACCCGAGCGCTGGGAAACCGATAGAAAGAACCTCATCGACAAATATAATGAGAATGGTTTCCGCGATGCTACCATTTTAAAAGATAGCGTTTGGACAGCCGATGATAAGCATGTTGATGTCTATGTAAAGGTAAAAGAAGGTCAACGCTACTACTTGCGCAATGTCACTTGGGTAGGAAATACCGTTTATCCCACCGAACAGCTCAATGCAATGCTTGGCATGAAGAAAGGAGATGTCTACAATCAGAAGCTCCTTACCAAGCGCATCAGCTCGGATGATGATGCGATCTCCAACCTCTATTACAACCATGGCTACGTGTTTTCGCACATCGAACCCACTGAAGTCAACATTGATGGCGACTCCATTGATCTCGAAATGCGTGTCACCGAAGGACCACAAGCCTATTTAAGTCATGTGCGCATCAACGGAAACACGCGCCTTTATGAGAATGTTGTGCGGCGAGAACTGCGCACAAAGCCCGGCGATCTCTTCTCACGTGAGGCGCTGATGCGCTCATTGCGCGAAATACAATCAATGGGTCATTTCGATCCTGAGAAGAGTTCTAACCCCGATGTAACGCCCAATCAAGAAGATGGAACCGTTGATATCACTTACAACCTCGAGCAAAAGAGCAACGACCAGATTGAATTCTCTTTAGGATGGGGACAAACAGGTGTCATCGGTCGTGTGGGATTAAAACTCAATAACTTCTCAATGGCCAACCTCTTCCGCAAGAATAAAGAACGCAGAGGCTTTATGCCTATCGGTGATGGTGAGGTGTTGAGCCTTGGTGCACAAACAAATGGTAAATATTATCAAAGCTATAACGCCAGCTACTCCACCAACTGGCTCGGCGGAAAGCGACCCAATCAGTTCAGCCTTGGTGGCTATTTCAGCAAGATGACCGATGTGTCGAGTAGCTATTACAATGATGCCTACCGCCAAAACTACCTCAGTTCCTACTATGGCAACTATGGTTATGGTTATAATGGTAGCAGCCTGTATCAGAATTACCTCGACCCCGACACCTATATGCTCAACTATGGTGTCAGCGTTGGATGGGGAAAACGCTTGCGATGGCCAGATGATTACTTTGTGCTCTCTACTCAGTTGGGCTATCAACGCTATGAGTTGAAGAACTGGCGCTACTTCCTCATGAGCAATGGTGCAGCCAACAACCTCAACTTGAGCATCTCGTTGAGCCGCACATCAACTGATAATCCGCTCTTTCCACGCTATGGTTCCGACTTCACAGCCAGCGTAACCATCACACCACCTTGGAGCCTTTGGAACAAAAAGGATTATCGCCACCTGGCTATGAACCCCAATTCTCCAACCTTCTCTGCCGAGCAACAGGAGAAATATCGGTGGATAGAATATCACAAATGGAAATTTAAAGCACGCACATACACGGCATTAAGCGGTGGACAAAAGTGCTTTGTGCTCATGACTCGCATGGAGTTAGGCCTCTTAGGCAGCTACAATAAATACAAGAAATCACCATTCGAAACCTATTATGTCGGTGGTGATGGCATGAGCGGAAGCTCCTCAACCTATGCCGATGAAACGATAGGTCTGCGCGGATATGAAAATGGTTCGCTCGCTTATAATGGCTATGCCTACGACCGTTTCACCATGGAGTTGCGTTATCCGTTAATGTTAGGCAACACCACCATCTACGGATTGGGCTTTGTTGAAGCCGGAAATGCGTGGGACGACACCCGCAAATTCAATCCCTTTGATATGAAACGCAGTGCCGGTCTCGGTGTACGCATCTATCTTCCCATGGTGGGCTTGATGGGTATCGACTGGGCCTACGGTTTCGATCGCGACAACGTCAACAATCGAAAAGGTGGCAGTCAGTTCCACTTCATCTTAGGACAGGAATTTTAAAATAACTCATATAAAAAGTAAAAACATGCAGATGGGATGACAAAAGCTATCGAATGGTGTCACAATGCAGTGCACTTTATTCCGCAATATGGCGCACTTTGCGATGCCTTTCGGTAACGCGCTCATCCGCAGGACTATAAAACAACAAGAAGAAAGGATGTGAACATGAAACAGAAACTCATTCGGAAAAATGGTTTGCGCCTACTGATTGCGCTACTTGCCATGGCACTCTTGCCCACAATGGCACATGCACAGAAATTTGCTTTGATTGACATGGAATATATTCTAAAGAACATTCCCGCCTACGAGCGCGCCAATGAGCAACTCAATCAAACCAGCAAAAAGTGGCAAGCTGAGGTTGAAGCCCTCAACAACGAGGCCAGCACACTCTATAAGAACTATCAAAACGAGGTGGCGTTTCTCTCGCAAGAGCAGAAAAAGGCTAAGCAAGAGCAAATCATGAACAAAGAAAAAGCTGCTGCCGACCTCAAGAAACGCTACTTTGGTCCTGAGGGAGAGCTCTTTAAAAAGCGCGAAAGTCTCATGGCTCCCATACAGGAAGAGGTATATAACGCGGTGAAAGAGGTGGCCGATTATCGTGGCTACAGCCTCGTGCTCGACCGTTCCAGCGACCAAAGCATCAT
Source organism: Prevotella sp. HJM029 (assembly GCF_000599605.1). Taxonomy (GTDB): domain Bacteria; phylum Bacteroidota; class Bacteroidia; order Bacteroidales; family Bacteroidaceae; genus Prevotella. The sequence continues at coordinate 50,238 of NZ_AZHT01000098.1, forward strand.
CTTTGGCAGTCCCAGAATCGACATCTCGAATGAGGTGTTGCAACGTTTAGGTTACAACCGATAAAAAGAATTATTTAATTAATATAAACAATAAAGACAAAACAACATGAAGAAGTTAGTTTTAATGTTGCTCATGTTTGCACCTTTAGCAACATTTGCACAACAAAAATTTGGTCACATCAATGCACAAGAAGTGATGTCACAAATGCCTGAGTTCATCAAAGCACGTGGCGAAATGGAAGCCAAAGCAAAGCAATATGAGAATGATCTCAAAGCTATGCAAGATGAATTGCAGCGCAAAAGCCAAGAGTATGACAAGAATAAGTCGACCATGAATGCTACCAAACAGCAGGAGACAGAGACCGAGCTCAACAACCTCTACCAAAAGTATCAGCAGGCATTGCAAGACAACCAACAGTCATTGGCTAAGGAACAGCAAGACAAGATGCAACCCATCACCACCAAATTGGTAAACGCTATCAAGGCTGTTGGCCAGGCAGGCGGCTATGTTTACATCATGGATACCAGTGCTGGCATCCCCTATATCAGCTCTACTTTGAGCAAAGATGTTACAGCTGACGTGAAAGCGCAGCTCAACAAAATGAAATAAGACCATACAAACAGCGCAGAAAAGAGGAGATGTCGAGAGGAAAGACACACTTCATCGTGTGTCGATAGCACATGAACTATAGGGCATCACCCATGTGGACGCACAAATGGTGCGTCCCAACTTTCGTTTCATACAGATGCCTCGATACCCCCTCTTCGTGCGTTTTAACTGCCAACACCATGCCCATGGCATGATAAAGGCTCTCCCAACAACCCATTATCAAGATGAAGAAAACATTTTTATTGCTCGCCTTCGCTTGTGTATGTACACTCATGCAAGCACAAACCTCATTCAAATATGGCTACCTTAGCTTTGAGACAGCACTCAAAGCCATGCCTGACTATGCTGCAGCCGAGCGTAATTTAGCTGATTTAAAAGCAAAATATCAGGCAGAAGCACAGCGCGTAGAAGATGAGTTCAATAAGAAATATGAGCTCTTTTTAGATGGTCAGCGCACCTTTCCGCTACCCATCTTGCGCAAACGCCAGGCCGAAATTCAAGAGCTTTTAGAGAAGAATGCGGCCTTTGCAGCTGAGTCTAAACGGCTATTAGAGCAGGCAGAACAAGACGCTAAAGCACCTGTCTTGGCACGCTTACGTACTGTTCTTAACCGCATTGGTACTGATCGGGGATATGCTTTCATTCTTAACACCGACAACAATGCCGTGCCTTTCGTCAACAAAGCGATGGGCGAAGACATCAATGCCTTGGTAAAGGACATCGTTAATCGCCAGCAGTAATGCCCCTTTCGCAACAACCTGGCCCCATAGGGGTATTCGATTCGGGCTATGGTGGCCTCACTATCCTACATGGCATCCGCCACCAGCTGCCGCAATACGACTACCTTTATCTGGGAGACAATGCACGTGCGCCCTATGGTACACGCTCGTTTGATGTGGTTTATCAGTTCACTCGTCAAGCAGTCATCAAACTTTTTGAGTTGGGTTGTCAACTGATTATCTTAGGTTGTAACACCGCATCGGCCAAGGCTTTACGCAGCATTCAGCAACATGACTTGCCTCATCTTGATGCCAATCGACGTGTATTGGGTGTCATTCGACCGACAGCTGAGGTCATTGGAACGCTCACATCGAACAACCATGTGGGGCTCTTGGCCACCGAAGGCACCGTGAAGAGCAACAGCTATACGCTCGAAATACAGAAACTTTGGCCGGCAATCAAGGTCACAGGTGTGGCTTGTCCGTTCTGGGTTCCGTTGGTAGAATATGGCGAAGCCAACAGTCCTGGTGCCGATTATTTTGTAAAAAAGCGAATGGATGAGCTCATGTCGCGCGATCCTCTCATCGATACTGTCATCTTAGGTTGCACGCACTATCCGCTGTTGCTGCCCAAGATTAAGAAATATGCCAGCTCCAATGTACGCATTGTTCCGCAAGGTGAATATGTAGCCCATAGTCTTCAGGACTACCTTTCGCGCCATCCTGAAATGGAAAGCAGGCTCACCAAGGAGGGAACCTGCCATTATTTCACCACCGAAAATCCCTTAAAATTTCAGGAAAGTGCACAGATTTTCCTGCACGAAAAGGTGGATGTGGAGCACATCGCCTTGTAAATTCTACCTTTAAAAAGAAGTACTTACATCCCATTGCAGCGCATCATTGCGCATGTAACAGCACACGACGCAAGGAAAAGCCACCGCTATTTGGCCATTTTTCCTTGCGTTTCGTTTTCCCATTGCTGCCACTCTTCCATAGCTTGCTGCCAATCTGTGGCACCATTATCGAGGCCTTCTTGCTGTCGTTCAGTAGCTTCGCGGGCACGAACCTGCTCCCATTTCGCCTTCATGGCAGCGATAGTGACCTCGTCTAAAATCTGAATGGCACCGCGATTGATAGCGGCTTGCAGTTCGGTTTCGCCGAAAGCCTTGCCGGGTTGGTTGAAATCTGAGATGCTAAACCCATAGCCGATGCGCAAATCATGGCGCACTAATTTCTGTTTTAAACGGTTACCGGCGTTCTTAAGGCGCAGCAACTTCTTGATTTCAGCAATCTCTTTGGCCGAGAATTTGTTTCTTCCCATGTGCAAAAAACCTTTACTATGGCTGTTCAGAATAAATCACCTGCACCATAGTCTGCCCCACTGCACGCAGCGTTTGCTTATCGATGTTCGCCATGTTGTCGGCCATTGTGTGCCAGGTGGGACCGAAACTACTTTGCCGACAATCGGGATAATACGGAATAATATCTATCGTTGGGATGCCTGCCAATTCGTTTACGGGCACGTGATCATCGATAATGCCGCCACCATCTTGCTTGAGAAAGAACGAACCAAAGCCCACTTGTCGAGCCGCACGCCACACTTTTTTCACCACATCAGGGGCATATTCCAGCGATTTTAACTCGCGATAGAACTGCGCTCCCATGCCACCTACCATGTCAAGCAGCACACCAAAGCGCGGCTTCACTGCGGCATCATAATGACTGGCCCAATATTGTGCGCCCAAAGCCCACGTCGACTCGTTGTCGGGTTGCGACGACCACTGCGGCGTTCCCCAATCTTCGGCATCGAAACAAACGAAATCTATGCCCACATTGGCATTGAGCTTGCCATCTTGTTGAATGGTTCTGGCTAACTCAAGCATCACGGCTACGCCACTAGCTGCATCGTTAGCGGCCAAGATAGGCTTGCGCCATTGCGTGCTGTCGGGGTCGTTATCGGCCCAAGGACGGCTGTCCCAATGGGCACAAAACAGCAGCCTCGTCTTGGCTTTGGGATGAATGTGGGCGATGATGTTCGTGCTGTGCAGCGGCGTTCCGTCATAACCTTTGAGCACAGCCTTCTGCGTTTCCACCGTGCAGCCATAGCGTTCGAACTGCGTTATAATCCACTTTTCGCAATGGTCGTGCCCTTTGCTGTTCATATCGCGTGGGCCAAAAGTACATTGTGTGGCCGTAAACGCATAGGCACTGTCGGCATTAAACGTGGGACCTACGGGCGAAGATTTCTCCACTTCGGCCGTCTCTTCCACATCAGCCGATGCCGTTTGATGCGTTTTATACCAGCGCAGACCACCCAAAATCACTGCGGCGGCCACCACTCCCATTGCTATTTTCATTGTTTTTTTCATACATGTATTGTTACAACTGCCCTGCTTCCACCATCAGCACCACGCGTTCGGTAAGACGATCGACACCATTGGGGTCGTATTTCTTAGCCAAACTTGCACCGAAAGTCCATGCAAAAGCCTGCCAAAAGCCCGCGCGCACAGGACCTAAAACGGCCTGCAACGTGCCATAAGCCGAGTTGCCTGTCTCTCGATAAACCAACTTGATGAGCAGTTTTCCCTGCTGATAGGTGAGCTTTTTCATGCGTGGCGAATACTCCTCCTTGATGCTTTTCTCCACATAGGCCAAATGCTTATCCTTGGCTTTCTTGTTGGGCAGCGTCTGAATGTAGTCGTAGGTCTCCACAATAATACGGTTCACCTCTTTGGCGATGGGCAGCACCTTCTTCACATTATACACCAAACGGTTGTAGGCCTGCCGCTGTTCTTCGTTTTGAAACGTGGGCTGTGGATAGACATAGATGTTGTTGAGCTCGACATATTGCACGGAGTCTTTGCCCAAAAGCACCTTACCCACCCGCACCATTGGCACGAAAGTGGGGTCATCCATGTCGACAGGTCGATCCTCGGGAGCTACCGCATGCGCCGCCCCTTTCTCATCTTTCGCCTGTGCTTTCACCTGCTGCACCGCAACAGTAAGCATCATCAACAAGAGGATGTTCCACTTCATCATGTCGCAAAATTACAGATATTTTCGCACATTCGCCCACAAAAGCTTTTAAATATCGTGAAAGCAAAGAAGCACACCTTGTATAAGTTCTGCGCACACGACTGCAAAGCTGAAAACAATATAGGCCACTTTAGCCGATAATATGCGCGCTATTTCACCGCAAAATGGGGCATATCGTAATGCTATTTGCATGATTTTGCTGCCCCATCACACGGGAAAGGACGATGCAGTCAACAAGGATGAGGCTCGACCTGGCTCATACTCACGCTAAAAACAACAAAAAAAGCGCGCGGCATTCACATGCCACGCGCCTGCCTTGTAATCTGAATTGTTTAAAAACATGCGTTTAACAATGAAAATTTCAATCTGTGCATCGCTATGCACATGAAAATGTTAAGAAAAAGAGGAGGCCACATGCAGATTTCAAGACCACGGATGCATCTCTACTTTCTGCCCACATCCTTCCGCCGGCTATGATGTATTTTCATGCACTACCCGTGTAGCCAAGGCAGTTATGGTGTGGCCTTATGTGAGAATGTCTTACTGCTTAATGAGCTGAATGGCAAATCCGCCACTCTTTGCCAAATGGATGGGCAGGAGTGTCTCTGTAGAAACGAGCTGCTGATCGATAGCTAACGGATAGGGATTGCCTTGATAAGAGGCGCCATCTCCATCGCGATAGATGATAGCTTTATAGCGAGCACCCTTGTCAAGGAAATCAAACTTCAGCGTGAGGTCGCGCGCTTGCTCATCTGTCATGCCACCAACATACCAGTTTTCGGTATCGCGATCTTTGCGAGCTGTAACCACATATTTGCCCAACTCGGCCATCAACACGCGTGATTGCTGCCAGTTGGTGGGCACTTCCTCAATGAATTTGAAGGCAGGCTGCCCCTGATAGTTCTCTATTTCATCGGCAGCCATCTGCCAAGGGGCATAAATCACTACGTAAGCCGCAAGCTGTTTGGCCAAAGTTGTTTGTGGATGGGTTTGCGGATGCACACGCCCTTCGATGCGAAAGATGCCTGGTGTAAAGTCAAGTGGACCCGCTAAGATACGTGTAAAGGGCAAGATGCAAAGGTGAGAAGGTGGATTTCCGCCATCACCCGACCAAGCATTATACTCCTGTCCACGTGCACCTTCGCCCGAAACAAGATTGGGATAAGTGCGTTGCAGGCCTGTAGGCATCACAGGTTCATGATTGATAATCATGAGATGATATTTTGCTGCCGTCTCAATCACCTTGCGATAATGGCGCACGCCATACTGAGAATGTTGCAATTCGCGATGGTCTAACTTATCGTTTACATAGCCTGTTTTCACCACTTTAATACCCATACGCTGGTACAATGCAAAGGCACTATCAAGCTGTTGCTCGTAGTTTTTGGCTGCACCTCCCGTTTCATTATGAGCAACAAGACTCACACCTTTTGACAAAGCATAGCGTTGAAGCCCTGCAAAATCATAGTCGGGATAGGGCTTTGTAAATGAGAATTTGTCACCTTCTTTGCCCCAATCGTTGTCCCAACCATAGTTCCAACCTTCAACCAGCACACCTTTCATGCCGTGGCGTGCTGCAAAATCGATATATTTTCGGGTGTTCTCGGTCGTTGCTCCATGCTTGTTGCCTTGTGACCAGGTCATGGTATTCATGTGCATTCCCCACCAAATACCGACATATTTTCCAGTCTCCAACCACGAAGTATCGCCGATTTTACAAGGCTCATTGAGGTTTAACATGAGCCGAGAGGCCGCTACTTCAGCTAAGTTATGCGCTACTATCACCATACGCCAAGGCGAAACGAAGGGTGCTTTGGCATAGACCAAGTCACCATTTTGCCAAGGGACGAGCTTCGATTGCACTGTAACGCCGCCTTGTTGGCTTGAGATTGGCTGAAGATTGAGTGCAGCATAATCCGTGAGATTGGCCTCGTGAACCACCATATAGAGGCTATCATCCACCTCCATCGTGATAGGTGTCGACACCATTGGCTTTTTACTGAGCGGCGATGCCGTCCACAAGGCTTCATAATAATGGGTGCCTTCGGTGGGAATCGACCAGGTTTGCGCATCGAAAGGGAAAGCAAACTGTGTCTCTTCGTTCATGATAACGAAGTCAGTAAGCTGCGGTTGACGCGGAAAAACATAGCGAAAACCGATGCCATCGTTGAAAACACGGAAGACAATGTTGAGCAAACGGCCTTGCCCGGCGCACTGCTTAAGCTGCATGGTGAGCTCATTATAATGATTACGCACGCTGGTTTCCTCGCCCCAAGGCTGCTGCCATGTTTCATCTTTCGTGGCACGTGTGAAGCCAAGTAGGCGGAAATCCCTATCCAAAGCACCATCCTTGAGCTGCAAACCCAATAGTGAGGGCTGGATGAGCTGACGCTTGCCGCGCTGCAATTGATAATAGGGTTGTCCTTGTTGTGTGATACCAGTGGTCAAAGTGAGCATGCCATCGGGCGACGACACTTTCGTTAACACCTTGCCACTCACTACAGAAGTGAATGCCAAGGCTACCACCAAAAACATAAATCTAACTAACTTCATCTTTTATTTTACTTTAAAATCTCGCGTGCCTTATCTATTTCCAAGCGCACAAGTGCTTGATAGGCCGTTTGAACACGTGGGTCATTGGGCTTGCTTTGACGCAAGGTGTACCAACGATAAATAAGTTCTAAATCGGCTTGACGATAGGAAACACCTGCAAATTGCTGCAAGGCTACGAGATATTGATAACCATATTCGCGTGTTGGTTCTATCGTTGTGCCCTCACCATAATCATTCCATGTGCTCACTTGCAGCCATTTTAGCCCAGCCGATTTGGCTGCATTGAGCTGTCGATTGAAGAGTGCTCCGTGCTCAGCATCGTAGGTTGTATAACCCGTTCCTGCACCACCTTCCTGATAATAGTCGTGGAAACCGGGCATCGCCCCACCGATATAATATTTAAAATGCTGTGCTACCGAGTAGTCGGGAGCAGGATTTACCCACTCATATTCGCCCTCACTATTGGTGTAGCCACCATTATTGACATATTGAGCATGTCCGTTTAAACAGAGAAAAACTGGCTTATCCTTTAAAATAGCAAAGGCCCTATACCAATCTTTTCCTCGTTTAATCTGCACAGGTCCGAAGATCATCAGCAGCGGTTTACCATCGATTTTCACATAATAGTCCTGACGAAAGAACGTTTCTGACAGGTAACGCATGTCTTCACGCAAGCGTTCCATGTTGTCTTTCGTACCATCGAGCTCTCGATCTTCATAGACAATGGCCAACTTTAGCCCAGCCCTCGCCACAGCTTTTGCCAAGGCTTCGGTGTTGCTTTTATGTTTTGCCACCGCATTATCGCTATGCACCCCATACCAATCGACCATCACTCCATCGACACCTGCATATTTCATGAGCAGACATTGATAGTCTAAAATAGCCTCATCGCCTGAAGCATAAGGCCTCGTCAGGGGATAATAGTGCGAGGCTATCTGCCGTTTTCCTGTGCCATCCACCACATCGGGATTGCAATTCTGCATGGTCCAGTGGTAGCCCCAATGCGTTCCGTTGCTTGTATTGGTTTCAAACCACGGCATAAAATGCACGTAAATACCCATCGAATTGGTCTTCTTTACAGGGTAATTTGCTGCTGTTTGGTCGGCAATCTCTACTGTTTTTTTAGGAGCTGAAGGATAGCTTTTCTCACAACCACTCCAAGTTAGCAGGCCGCAATAGAGCAACAAAGGTAATATATATTTATTCATATCTACTATAAATGTTAAAGTTTTTGTATCTCTTCGGGAGTTTATGATGGCTTAGGAAGATACGCTTCAAGATAGAAACACGGCGGTGGATTGGCATTTTGCACGCCAACCCACGCCTGATGTTCCATAGACTACAATCAATAACCCGGGTTTTGTCTTAGATTAGCATTCTTATCGAGTTCCACTTTAGGGATGGGATAGAGCCCTGTATGGTTGTCGGCCTCAGCGGGTTTCTGCCACCATGCCTGGAAGAATGTACCAAAACGGATGTTGGTGGTGCGGCGAAGGCCTTCGAATACAAACTCATGTAACCACTCTTTATCCAAATCATCGAGGGTGAGGGCTGTCAAATCATTGAGCCCCGCGCGCCTTCTGACAAGATTAATATTATCGAGTGCGTTCTGCGTGAAGCCTAAACGGAAGTTGGCTTCGGCCTGCATCATGAGCACTTCTGCATAGCGCATGAGCACCCAATCGTTGTCTCTTTCCCACTGATCGTTAGCACTCCACTCATATTTATCAAGACGTGCACCCTCATTTTGCAAAGCATTGGTGAAATCTTGAATCGCCTCGGTGTAGTTTAATGGTTCACCATTGGCCATCAACACAGGCGCTCCAGTGGCTGCATTATACTGCTGTCCGATGAGAAGACAATTGCGTCGCACATCATTTGCCTCGAAAGATGAATAAACTCCAGGCTGTGCACAAATGCCATTACCACACCATTGATACTTCCCTGCGGGGTCAAAAGCTTCCTTTTGGTTGTAATGATAGGTCATCGATGCCAAGTAATTGCCCACCGTCCCTTGCTTATGATCGTAAGGAATGGCAAAGATAATCTCAGGAGAGTCTTCGTTTTTAATCGCGAAAGAGGCCTTATAATTGGGCGTTAGCGAATAGCCGCGCACCTTATCGCACGCGTTTAAGCAGTCTTGCCAGCGTGGAGTGCCCGTGTAAACCTCGGCGTTGAGATACAGACGTGCCAACAATGTGTAGGCAACATTCTTGGTGAATTTGCCATATTGGATGCCTGATGGCAACAAAGGTATCACGGCCTTGAGCTCCCGTTCGACAAAGTTAAATACCTCTTGGCGCGATGCATTGGCAGGCAAAGCCTTATCCGTAAAGTCGGTACTGATGGGGACATTGCCGAAATTGTCGAGCAGATTATAATAGTAATAAGCACGAAGGCCACGGAGTTCTGCCTCCACAACTTCTTTTTGTGCGGTTGAAAGGGTGCTCTGTTCCACCTGATAAATCATGCCGTTGATTTTCGTTACACCGGTAAAGTTGTAACGCCAAAGCGACAAAACGCCAGTATTGTTGGCATCCCAAGTGTGCTTTTGAAACTCCTGATAGCGTCCACCATCATACCAATCGGTGCCTCTTGTGGGAATACATGCTTCATCGCTGGAACATTCTGTCGTGAAAAAGACATATTCACACGTGGGATAACAATTGACACCATCGCCTTCAGGAGTGCCCGAACCATAGCCTCTTAATGAGGCATAGGCACCACCTACGATGGTAGACACTTCGCTTTCGTTCTTGCCATAATCATTCATTGAGACCTTATCATAGAGCTGTTCATTGAGATCGGTGCACGAGATCAAGGCAGAACTAACCAGCAGGGCTACAGAAAGAATATATTGTATTTTCATTGTTTTTACGTATTAATATTCAACTTGCTTAAAAACCAATGTTCACACCCACAGAGAATGTGCGGGGACGTGGATAGGAATTGAAGAATTCTATACCTGGAGAATCGAGCACATTATCGGGAACTGACACCTCAGGATCCATGCCTTTGTATCCCGTTATGCAGAAGAGATTCTCACCTGTGACATAAAGACGGAGACGCGAAAGGCCTAACTTTTCAGGATGAGGTAGACTATAACCTAAGGTGATGGCCTGCAAACGGAAGAACGACCCATTCTCAATGAAATAGTCACTAAAGGTGGGATTATCGGTAATGCCGCTCGTCATGAAGTCGTCTAACACATTTTGTGAGGGGAAACGTGTGGGGTCATACATAGCCATGCGTGTGCAATTGAGCACCTTTTGTCCAAACATGCCATAGCCAGAGATGGTTGCATCGAAATCTTTCCAAGTGGCATTGATAGATAAGCCCATATTCCATTTGGGTTGAGCCGACCCTAAATAGCCATTGACAATGTTGCCGTCGGCATCCTTTTCAAGGATATATTTGCCGTTTTCATCAATGCCTTCGCAGTGAGGTCCCCAGAAAGTACCCGCTGCATAGCCCTCTTTGATGACCTGAGAATAAAGGTTTGACATGCCTCTTAGGTTATGAAGTGAACCTGCTTGCAAGCCAACAGCCTGATATTGATCATTGGATAGCTTGGTAATCTTTTGATGATTATACGACAAACTCATATTGGCATCGAGTGAAAAGTCTCTGTTCTTGAGAATATTCGCACCCAAAGTGAGCTCCACACCCTTGTTCACCAAGTCGCCAACATTAGCCAACATGGTGCCTACTAAATAAGGAGGTTGTGGCACAGGATAAGTCCAAAGCAGGTCAGAAGTCTTCTTATGATAGAGCTCCAACGTACCTGTTAGTCGGCTAAAGAGAGTGAAATCTATACCCAAGTTCCATTGTTTAGTGCTCTCCCACTTCAAATCGGGATTGGCATTCTGCGCTTGTACATAAGCATTCTTCCACGTTTTGCTGATTGGATCATAATAGGCTGCTCCAGAAGCCGATAGTATCGACAGGCTCTTATATTCGCCAATACCATTCTGATTGCCCGTAACACCAAAACCAAAGCGTACCTTTAGATTCTCCAACCAGCCCGAAGTGGCTTGCATAAACGGCTCATCGCTGACACGCCATGCCACTGAAACCGAGGGGAACGTGCCCCATTTGTGATTGTCTCCAAACCGACTTGACCCGTCACGACGCAGTGTTGCCGTGAGCATATAGCGGTTCATAAAACCATAATTGACGCGACCAAAGAACGAAACCAATGTGGCCTCGGTCTTATAAGAATAGACATCGGTCTGCCGATAATCGGTACCTGCAGCCAAATTGTTATAGCCAAAGGCATTCGTATCGAAACCACTTCGCGTAGAACCAAAACCTTCATTCATGTTATTGAGGTAGGAATAGCCGCCCATAAGATTAAGATGATGGTCTTTTCCAAAGAAGCGATCGTAGGTGAGATAGGCCTCTATTTGGCGGTTAGTGTAGTCACCATAAGTGCGTTGTCCCCATCCTTTCTCGCTCATTCCTTCCATTCTGGCATAGGTAGGCTTATACAATCCACCCAAAACGGCATTCTGCTCGTAAGACATATTGGTGGTGGCTTTCAAACCTTCTAAAAGGGTTAGTTCGGCTTTTAAATAGCCTAAGAAACGATGACGCTTCTTATCGTCGGTGCGATTGGTGTTCAACTCTACGGGATTTTCGGTGTTCGTGCCATTCAATTGCGCATAAGAACCATCGGAATTCAACACTGGAAAGGTGGGTTGTAAGTTGGTCATGCGCTCAAAAATGCGTGTGTCTATAGGATGCCAGCGATCGAAGTTCGCGTTGATACCTTCGTCAAAGCGCAGTCTTCCCTGCCAAGCAGTCTGATAAGCGGTGAGAGATCCAGCCAAACGATTCATGTTATTGCGCTGAATAACGCCCTGGTTGTTGGCATAAGTCACCGACGCACGATAGCCACTATGCTGCTTACTACTCGAGAAAAGGATGTTGTGTCCATGCGAAATGGCTGTGCGTTCCAACTCCTTTTGCCAATCGGTTGAAGCACCAAAGTCAAGAGCTGTAGCCACATTCCGCTCTCTAACATAAGCACGCCACTGATTGGCTGAGAGCAAATCCATATTCTTTGCCACCGAAGCAAAGGCCACATAACCATTATATTGCACGCTATTTTGCTCGCGATTGCTCTGCCGATTGGTCGTAATGATGATGACTCCGTTAGCTCCTCTGCTACCATAGATGGCTGAAGCCGAAGCATCTTTGAGAATATCCATGCTGACAACCTCAGAGGGTTGCACCGAGTTGAAGTCCACTCCAGCGATACCATCCACCACAACTAATGGACCATTACTGGCCGAAAGCGATGTTCCGCCACGCAAACGCAGGCTCGATCCGGCCTCAGGAGCACCGCTACTCTGCACAACAGAGAGCCCTGCTACCTTACCTTGCAGCAGCTGTTCGGTGCTCGTAATGACACCTTTTCGCATATCTTTTGCATTCACCGATGTGATAGCTCCTGTGAGATCGCTCTTGCGCATCGTGCCATATCCCACGCCAACGACCGTTGTTTCGGCTAAAGTCTTAGCGTCTTCCACCAACGTGACACGCATATCTTTTCCAGCTTTCACACGCTGTGTGACATAACCTACATAGGAAATGTCGAGCAAAGCACCTGCAGAGCAAGCCACTTTAAAGTGCCCATCCATATCAGTTACGCTTCCTCCTGTTCCATTTACCACTTTCACATTAGCACCTATCAAGGGCTCTTGATGGTCATCCAACACTGTTCCTGCAGCCATAAATGACTGTGCTTGTGCCCATTGGCTCACGAACAGCAACATCAGGACAACTACAATGTGCTGTATTTTGATTGTTTGAATGTATTTCATAGGGTTTCAGTATGATGTTACTTCATTGGTTAAACCTTTTATTGACTACTCATTTATCGGGTGTAAGCAAAGGAATCGTGGTATCAACAAGCGTCACACCATGCACATTCTTCACCACAAGCTGCAACTGTGTGGCGCTAATGCCCTTCAATTCCTTTTGCAAATTCACCGTCGCCTGCCGCTTATCGCGCACACCTTCCATCACACCCGTGATGGTTTTTCCGCCAGCAGTGAGGATATAAGTGAGGTCGCCAGCCGTGCGTTCATTATATTCTCGCGTGATGGTCAGGATGTCTTCTTGCGAAATACGCGTGGGGAAGAGCGAGAAAACGGGGTCGGGATAGGGCACAGCCTGACCTGCTTTCTGCAGCTGATCGCCACTGTTCACGCCCCATTGATTGGCACCTGCCGCATCTCTAATAACCTTTACAACTAAATAAGTCATGTTGTCCAGCTCAAAAGCCGCACGCTTATCAGGGTCAGACAAGTCGGTATTGATGATTGCACCACCGTCACCTGGGTTAGTAGAATAGTAGTCAACAGGCACACCTACCTGCCAAGCATACAGCCCATTTGACAGCTTTTTCACTTCAACCTTTTGCAAACAAGCGGGTCGCCACACGTCAAGTGACTGCATAATGGCCCAGTTATTAAGGCCCGAATGCACACCAAACTGCACAAAATCAGCATCTGTTGCCAACTCAGTTAGTGTGCGCCCGCCCAACTTATACACGTCGGGATTGAAGAGAACGGTCAATGGTTCGTCCAACGTAAACTTCTCTGTGAAGCCCTTAGATTTACGACCTGAATAGAACATAAAGCCTTTTCCACTCTCTTTGAACGCTTTAAATTCCGAACGACTATCAGGGGCTTGGAACACAGAACTCCACTTACTGCCATCCTTTGTCTTCAACCTCGACCAGAAACCTGGCCAATCATCCGACTCAAAAGCTTCCTTATTGGTATGAAAATACTGCGTGGGTATCATCTTTTTACAATAGATGTTATTACCCAAATAGGTCAGTTTGGCAAACGCAGAAGAATTTCCTCCGTTGCCAGCATCAGGCTCTGTGGGCGTCCATGCCCACAAATAAAGGTCCACTCCCTCGGGAAATTGCACATCGGTCATGTCGTAATAAAACGTCACTTCCTCATCACAAGTAAACACAGCAGGCACTGTCCACACCTTAGGAACACCCAAATCGGTTTCTTCTGCCCACGTCATAAGGGGACATAATAGTCCCAACAAGGTCACGATATAATAGTTTAATTTTTTCATGTTGTGTTGTTTTAATGTTGTTTAGACGATCTCCTCCTATATATATAAGGTGGAAATCACATGCTTTTTACTTATTCGGCTTGCGTTAAGTTATAACTATACGACACAAAAGGTTTATCGTTCACCTTACGAATGAGCTTAAAAGCCAACGTTTTAGTCGTACCAGGCACACTCGAAATCGTGAGTTGTTTCGAAGCATCACTACCCTTTAGCGTGAGATTAACCGCCTCGCCATCCGACTTATAGAACGGACTGTCGAGCGTCCATGTGCCTTTCACGGGCAACAACTCGGGAGCTTCACCATCAATAGTGAAAACCGACGGAGCGCCTGTGGCGTCACAATCTAAATGAATCACAAAGGTATCAAAATCCAACAGATTGGTCAAAGTCATGGTTTTCGCATTACTTTCGTCCGTTTGTACCATCGAATTTAACACCCATTTCCCACCGATCTTCTCATAGAGTCGAATCGGTTCGGTGTAACTACCATCCTCAATGGTGTTACAACCACTTAGTCCCATCAAGGCAACGATGCCCAACAATAGTGACCTTGCTTTTACTTTCTTAGTGCTCATAGCTAAAAATATCAAAAATAGACATTTAAGTTTGGTAACCACAAAGATAGTAAAAAATGCAAAGGGTTGCGCCTTTCATCACAAAAGTATAAACAAAAAAAGTTTTATCAAATCATAACTGTTTGATAATCAGTGCTAAATCATTTCTCAAAAGCCCATTTTGTATTAAGTGTATATTAACCATTTTAGAGAGAGTTCCTCACCTATTATCCACCTCTTGACCCAAATACAATTAAAAAGACATCCGATGTTCAAGTTAGAAGTACAATTTGTTAAAAGTGTTAATTACACGTTTAAATAATAGACTTTAAAACATTGATAATCAGTAGGTATTGAAGTTTTGAAACTTCAAGAAAAACACAACTGTTGATGCACAAAAAATAGAGGGAAAGAAGAGATTCTGACCCGTTTAACACTTTTGCATCAACAATATGGGAAAGCAATTAGATTCCAAACAGCGGCAAGAAATTGCCAAGCTCCTTCAAGAGGGAAAGAATTTCAGGGAAATTGCTGAAGTTCTAAAGGTTGACCGTACCACGATATTGCGAGAGATTAACCGCAATGTCGGAGACAACGGCGTGTATGATCCTGAATTAGCCGAAACCAAGAGACGAAGGCGAAAAAAACTACAATCCGTATCTCCCGGTGCCGTCGCGCAACTTCCTCCCAATGTCCGGGAGGAAGTTGAGAAGGTATTGGCTTTTGAGACTCCAACTGTAAAGCGAAGGCAATTAATCGTGGATAAATACATAAATGAATATGGCCCGGTAATAGAGAAAAAACTTATTTCTCCAATGGCAGCCATGCGTGCGCTCGCAAACGAGTTCTACATGAGTGTAAGTACTGTATACTATCTTTTGAAAAGGGAGGGCATCTACCGAGATAGAACCGCCCCTGTCTGTATACCTTCTCCTAAAGAATAACCTTTAAAAGCGGATTTTCATGTATTACATCATAAAAGAAGTCCATGTGCGCAAGAAACCACTATGGTTGGTTGACTTGCTCTTTCAGATAACCCCATCCTTGTATCGGGAGAAAGGGTCAAAGGAAACGGTTGTTGGTAAGTTCAACACCATTCTTTCTCTTATCTTAGATGCCCGGGTAAGGTGGCATCATGGTAAATCCTTGTTATCATCTATTCAAACCATCAGCCACAATGAGACATGTATTTGGATCAAAGGAAACCGAGGCTCAAAGTTTCTTTCCTTTCGAATAGAATCAGACAATTGACTTTTAAAAGAACAGCAGTATGGAAATAGATAACAGTAGAAAGACAATAACAACATTTGTCCTCGTAGATCCAACCGGTAAGATCTTTGACGATTTCGAGAACATCAATGAGAATACAGAAGTAAGGGCGATAGCCATTGAACCCAAAAATAGCTGACCTATGGGAGATTACAAGTGGATTGGTCTTATCAGAAAGTTCTATAATTGTTCTTTCTATAATGACAGCAACGCCGTGCAAATGTTCCTGCACATTTTTTTGAATGCTCAAAGGGAGGATAAGCCTTACTTTGACAAAATTACGATGAGGGGGCAGTTTCGCACCTCAATTAAAGACATCATGGGGTTTTTGGAGATAAGCCGTAAATCCGCCCGACGTTCTTTAGATAAGCTGAAGGCGGCAGGCATTATCCACGTTGCCTCTCTAAGACGTAACGGTGTTCTCATTACCGTTCGTGAATTTTCAAAGTTCCTGGCTTTGGAAAATGTGAGAGGTGGCTGGGTGAAGCTGTATTACGACCTTGACTTCCAAGATTTCTTTGTGAACGCACAGGTTCTTCATATTTATCTCCATTTACTTCTTCATACTTACTCGGAGAGTGAAAACTATGAGGATCCGCTATGGTTTGACATGAAGAAGATCAGTGCTTCGACCGGCATTCCTGTAGAAGGTGTTAAAGAGGCCCTCCAGAAGCTACGCAAGCTGGGCATCCTGAATATTGGTTATAACGGTCAGAAGAAACTTTCTTCCGTTCGTTTAATAGAGTTCTCCGATTACGTCAAGGATACCTGTCCGGTAACATCAATAGGCCCTTCTGCCAGTCATGTCACATCAGTCGAAAGTTTCTCTGATTTGGAAAACTCCTCATCTAATGGATCTGCCATTATAAGTTTCGAAGACGGGGGGACAAAAACTGAACAAAAGGAGCCAAAAGAAGGACCAAAAGATGCCCAACAAAATTCTGTACGAAACAGTTACGAAACGTCTACCAATTCTTTTGTAAATGACGGAAATACAGACACTTACAAACCTAAAGGTCAAAAAGAGGGCCAAAAGAGGGAACAAAGCCGTCCAAAAGTTGAAGCCATCAAAATGCCACCAAACAGTCATGGGGGCGGCTACGCGCGTGATCCTATTATAAAAGAGAATAGAGATAAGAGAATAGAGGATCTTCATTATTATAATTATTCGTCCGCGCGAAAATTTTCGTCAATTGAAGAATTGGTCTTTGATGACGAATGGGTGCGCTCGATGCAGCTGCTTTATGGCTTCCCGGATAAGGAAACGCTCTATAATGCCCTGACTTTGTTCTTGGCGAACTTGAAGTGTCGCAAAGAAGAAGTTCCAAAAGGACTGGAGGGGTTCCTTGACTATTTCTGCAACTGGTATAAACGAAATGAAAAGAAGCTGCTGCATAAACTGAAGGCGCAAACACCGTCTAAAGACTATGCAAAAGTTCTTTGGGACAAGTGTATGTCTGCCTTTGCCAAGATTGTAAGCGAACGTGCTTTTGCATCGGTTTTCCAACAAGTCTCTTTTGAGTCCTTCGACAATGTGGCCAAGACGCTGACACTTGTTCTTCCGAATAAGCGAATATTTGAGATATTGGAAGCTGATTACCTTGATACTGTTAGAACGGTGTTACACAAGTTTTTCGGTGTAGGGTTACGACTTCAATACCGCATTGCATAGGGTCAGAACTACAAACCATTTAAGATTGAATTACGCTTATGAATGAAGCTCAAAGAATATTACAGATGACCGATGGGGGCTTGGCAGTGTTCATTCACTACCTTGGTGAAAAGTGCCTTGCCCGGACTTTCCGTAACCCTTTCAGGGAGGACAGCCGCCCGTCATGCCACCTGTATGCCAACAGAGGCGGATATGGCAACGGCCAATACTACCTCCAAGACTTCGGTGACAGCAGCTTCTGTGGCAACTGCTTTGCCATTGTGGGAAGGCTGTGTAATATCAACCCAAAAACCAACTTTCGCGAAGTGCTTCAAGTGATAGACAGAGACCTTGGACTTGGCATTTTTGATGAACAACGAAGTGAGCACTATGTGTTGATGAAAAGAAAAGCCACACCCTCGCAGAAGTACAAATGTTCTTCCATAGCGAGTTTTGAGGTCGTGACACAGCCTTTCATGCCATGGGAGGAAGAGTATTGGGGGCAATATGGCATTGGACTTTCTACGCTGGAACGTTACAACGTAAAGAGCATCAGCAGTTGTACATTCAAGAAGTCGTCCGGTGGAAACTTTGCCGTTTACGGTTCAAAGGCTATTCCGACCTACGGATATTTCTTCGATGACGGATGTAGGCTGAAGATTTACAGGCCTAAGGCAAAGACACGTTTCATGTATGCCGGTCACTTCCCAAAGCCCTATATCTTCGGGCGTGAGCAACTGCCTGAAGAAGGAGCACTCGTTTTCGTCACAGGTGGCGAGAAAGATGTCATGTCGCTGTCGGCGCATGGTTTTCCGGCCTTGACATTTAACAGCGAGACGGCCAACATCCCCGAAGATGTAATGGATGAACTTTCCAAACGATTCCTTCGAATCATTTTTCTCTATGATACGGATGAAACCGGGCAAAGGGAATCTGCTTTGCGGATACAACAGTACGGTGAGAAATACAACGTTCAGAAACTTGACCTACCGCTGTCCGGAGAGAAATCGGAAAAGGACATCAGTGATTTCTTCCGTCTGGGGCACACCGCAGAAGAACTGCAAGCAATGATAGAAAAGCTATAATTATCGAAAAATGAAATTAGAAAAAATAAGTAAACCTATATTCAGGCACGCAGGAGGAAGCTCCGATAATATTCGGATCAGAACCTTGACAGATGCTGCCACGCCAAGTATAATGGGCATTGATGTTAAAGAGTTTCCAGAGGTTCATTCGGTCTCCTACCGTTTTCTCTCCAAGACCTATCACGGGGTGGGTGTCATAAACCAGAACAACGGGATAGAATTTGTTGGCCAAGACCTGACGGACTCCCCCATGACGTTGAATAGTTCCGGCGTGACTTTTCTTCCCATGGAGAAAGAGCACAGGAGCGACAAGTTGTGTATGTTCGCAGACATGATGGATTATTTGGCCTACCAGACCTTACAGAAGAATGGCTTTGTCAGGCTGCCTTCAGACTGTGATTTCATGATTATGTCGGATGTAAGGAACTTCATCCATATCTCGGTCGAAGGAGATGACTATGATATGGTTTATCTCTACTTTCCCAATGATGTCATGGGCTGCACCATAACCAAGACGTTAAAGGATCGGTATGGCAAGTATGCCATTGAGTGTAATCCCCTGTACAAAGGTTATAACAACCTGTTGCAGTTCGTAAAAGCCATTGAGATCACCACAAACAGCAAATAGAGCCGTATGGTATATGTCATAATCATCCTTGTCTTGCTGATAGCTTTGGGAGCAGCTTTCTATTATGAAATCACCCATAGCTACGACGACGACAAGTTCAGGAAATGAAAGATAAAGGGATTGATGTAAGTGCATCCTTTCCAAGTATAAAACGCTAACAAGTAAAAGTATGATTAATTATGTTTTAAGTATTGAAACCGGAGTTACGGATCTCGTCCGTACCCCCGAGTACTATCAGACAGCCACTTTTGTGCAAAAGAAAGAAGAGCTTTTGGCTCTGATTTATCAAAAGAAGAAACTCAAGCCTTTTGCCAGCATGAAGCTCATAAGGAGTATCAGTTTCTTTATTAAACGCTCCATCAGCCTTTGGCAGTTACAAGGTCTTTCAAACAAGATAGAAACGATGTTCGGCCCATCTTGTTTCCAAATCTCCATCGACAGAGAGAACAACACCGTACACATGCTCTGTGGCTGGATAGACAAAGAGACTGGTGAGTGCATCGTGCTGAACCGTACAGAACAGAAGAGACTTTCCGTCCTGATCCTGGATTATTTGGACTTGCCACGTCCCCGGTGTGCCGACATGTGGTTGAGATACTTTCTGCTGAACAAATTTGACAATGACAATTCTGTCTTCAGCAGACAGATAGAGTTTCTTGAAAGGTCTGAATATGAGAGTTTAAGTTATCCAGTATTACGGGATAGTCTCAAATACGTGGAGATGGTATGTAAAGGATTACTGAAATAAAAAATACACTTATGAGATTTTTAAAGATTTATTTGGCCAGCAGCTGGCGGAACAAGCATTTCGAGAATTTATTGAACGCCCTACGAATTCAGGGTTACTATACCTATGACTTCAAGCATCCCGAGGACAATGAACTAAGCGGATTCAGTTGGGAGAAAGTCGATAAGGACTTCGAGAAGTGGACTTGTGTGGATTTCAAGGAAGGGCTTCACCATCCCGAGGCTGTCAAAGCATTTGAAAAAGATTTTCACGCCATGCAGGAAGCGGACTATTGCGTCCTCCTCTTACCGTGTGGCCGCTCTGCCCATTCTGAAGCCGGTTGGATGAAAGGGCAAGGCAAGAAAGTGTTTGTCCTTGATATGTCCGAGAAACCAACGCCCGAGCTGATGTACCAGATGTTTGATGCGTATGTGACGAGACCGATTGATTTGGTAGAACACATTGAAGCTGCATTCCATAAGGACAATATGCTACTTAAAGAAAATTTCAGCACACATGGACAGAGTGACAAAGAGACGGACTAACCTCTTGTATAATTTGCGCAAGAAAGGTGTAAGGTGTTTGACCAAGGAGCGTATGATTATCTTTCCCTATGGAGAGGATCCCAATGCAGTCAGACAAATTGTCTGCTTATGCAATGAGTATCACTTCCATGTACAAATGGAACTTCCATAGCACATTTAATATTAAAAGTATACACAGAATGAAAAAGATAAAGGATTTAACCGTAACGGTAACCTATACTGTTGGTTTGCATGACGTAGAAGTCAGCGAAAAGGTTTATGATGATCTAAACGCCTTGGCGGATAAAGGGCGTGTAAACTGTGATCTTATGAATTTGGACGAGCAAGTATGTACTGGTTTCGAGTGGCTTTCTGATCATATTCACGAAAGTGACGCTTGTGATTGGAATTATGAAGTTGATATGGAATAATCTTAAATGTGGCCAATAGAAAATGAAACATATATATCTTTTTATAGGTGCTGCCATTATTACCTACCTCTTAATATCGCTGGCAACATTGGATTTGATGTGGTGTGTGCACAACACTCCTTGGATATGGATAGCGGTAATACCACTCTTTCTATTCTTATATTTCCTCGTATTCATGTGCTTTCATGAAGAAATGGGATTTAGGGAAGATCGCGCAATGCAGCAGACTCTCGCGGTAGCCGAAGCCAACAAGCTGATAGAAAAGTTGCAAGAGCAACTTCCAAATATGTTCCAAGGATTGGTTGATATGTCGATGGCAGAGATTAGAGACAGTCTTAGAGCGGTGAATGAAGAGCAAGCTCGCAAAGTTGCTACCCTTTCAACTGATATTTACAACGTGCTGGAACGACGTCAAAAACTTCTCGACCTGGAACGTAAGGTCAAGCAACATAAAGGACAGCCTATGCTCTTGACAAAAAGAGAAACAGCGTCCTTGTTACTTGTTGATTATTCTACCCTTAGAAAATGGGCAAGGAAAGGATTTCTTGTCCCCACAAGGATTACTCCCCACCGTGAGTTATATCGTTATAGTGATGTTCTAAAAATATTGGAGGGCAAGGTATGAAACATTTGCTTTATTTCATACTCGCTGTACTCATTGTATATTTGATAGGTTCACTGCTAATGGCAGATTTCTTGTGGATATTACATACTGGTTTCTTAGGATGGATAGGTGCCATTTTTATTATTCTGTGGTTTTTCCTGCAAATTGAGAAAGAGTATGGTGAATGGAATATAGAAGAGGAAGAAGTAGATTCATGGAATGAAGAAGATGAAAGCGATGACCAATACATTTCCAAGAAAGAAGCCCGGAAAATAGCAGAGGATGTCTGTAAAGAAATGTTTAACATAAAAGAAAACAAATATGATAAATAGCCCAATCCTTGATACCTGTTGCGGAGGTAAGATGTTTTACTTCGATAAGCATGATGACAGGGTTCTGTTTCAGGACATAAGGAAGATGGAGACAATATTATGTGACGGAAGGCACTTCGAGGTCAACCCCGATGTTCAGGCCGACTTCACAAACATGCCATACCCAGACAATAGCTTCCGCATGGTTGTTTTTGACCCTCCACACTTACTAAGAAGTATTGAGAACTGTAAGACATGCGATATATATAATGAACCAAGTCCAAAGAACAAGGTAACAGGCTACCAAATGATAAAGTATGGTGCTCTTGGCAATGCAGACTGGAAAGAAGTCTTGCGAAAAGGCTTTGCAGAATGCTTTCGAGTATTAATGCCTGGAGGATTCTTAATATTCAAATGGAATGAAACAGACATCAAGGTATCCGAAATATTGAAACTTACCTCGGAGACGCCTATTTTTGGGCATCCATCGGGCAAACGTTCCAATACTCATTGGATTTGTTTCATGAAAGAAGATTGCAATAAATAAAAATAGCCACACAACGGCATCGACTTATGCTAATCAAATAGCATTTAAATTATGAAAGCAAAACTTAGAAAGACAGGTGAGGTGGTAGAGTTAAGGCAATACTACTGTGATGGTACGGCAATGGATATTAATGGGAAGTTGTATCATCAAGGTGATATATCTGAATTGTTTGAAGACACCAATTCTAAAGGATTAGAATACGAGTTTGAGCAATTAGGTAGGACAAAGAAATGCAAGTTCATATCGCAGCATGTAGATTTGGCCTCTCCTGAAGCTATTGCCAAGTATGTAAAAGAGTACCTTTTTGACGTACTTAAAGATATTGGTGATGATAGATATATTGCTACATACCTTCAAGATAAAGGTTACAAGGTAGAGATTAATATAAAATAGCAAATGAAAGTAGAAATTATAAAAATAGAAGAAGGGTCATCAGAAGATAAAATAGACCCTTAAAAGAAGAGGAAAGTTGTTTATAAAAGATACAATAACATGAATGTGAGAATAGACATAGCAGTATTATTATTCATACTTCTTACTTATGCTTTGGGATTAGATGTTAAAAATGTACAATTAGAACTGTTATTTTTCATAGCTTGCCACGTTGCAATAATATCACATAAGAAAAAGTAGAAGTAAATATTAAAAACAATTAATTAGGTGATACTTGATAAATAATATATTATATGAAAGAAAATACAGATTTGTCAAACCAAATAGATGCAATGGTTAACCAATGTCAAAGAATGAATGCTGGTAAACTTAGAATATCTATCAAACGAGAGGATGGTTATACTATTGAGATAACAGCACGACGGACAGAAGCAAAATTTGATGATGAATTTAGTAATAAGGAACTAAAATACATCAAAGAGACAATGATAGAAAAAATAAGCAGCGTTTCTAATAAGGAAGCTGCTGAAAAGGCTTTTGATATAGTCAATGTATGCCAGGAACTCTTAGGGGAACCACTTTTTGATTCTGTAGATGAAATTGTAAATTCTACTCTGTAAAATCAGTAATAATAAAAAAAAAACAATAATATGCCTATTAAACCAGAAAACAAATCACGCTATCCAAAGAATTGGAAACAAATTAGAAATTCAATTCTTGAACGAGCGAATAATTGTTGTGAGTTCTGTGGAGTTGAGAACCATACATATCGGATGAATGAACTTACTGGGAAATTAGCATATGTTGTTCTGACAATAGCACATCTTGATCATATTCCAGAACATTGCGATCCCGATAATCTGCGTGCTCTATGCCAACGGTGTCATAATCGTTATGACGCAGAACATCGGAAAGAAACGAGATTAAATAACAAAAATAATATTAAAAAGGAAAGGATATGAAGGAAGATAAAAAAATGAATTCTATAAAATCCCCAGAATTTTTAGAAGGATTTAAAGTAGCAAGTGCTGAATGTTTGGACATTCTTTTTGAACTTGAAGATGAATGTTGGGGTGATCGTAGTTCTATAGATAGAGCCATACGCGCTCAAATGGAATTTGCAAAGGAGCTTCGTAAGAGAATAGCAGCACTACAACCAAATATTAAAACTCAAAAATAGATCGTTTATGAATCCGGAATGTAAACTTTCCTCTTCAGGAGTCAACCAATCGCAATCAGGTAAAACTTTTTATTATGTTGCCACATGCCTATTGCTCTTGCTGATGGTCAATAAGCCATACAAAACCTCTGCAAAGGGTTTCCGTCTATATCTACGAAAGTGCAGGAGAGTCAGCAAGCTGCTCCTTGCTCAAATACTTTGTGGAATCTTCAAGTTAATAGATAAATATATAAAATCCCGTGACGATAAATAATTTGGCGTAAAAATTTTGCGAAACGAAATATATTGTGTATCTTTGCAGGTGTATAGCTGTATATACGGCTATACATATATAAGTTAATAAAGGAATACGACAATACGTATATACATAAAAAATATAAATCAAACGGTATGGAAAAGCAAGTAAAAATTATCTCATTTGCCAACCACAAAGGAGGGGTTGGCAAGACTACCACTACTGCCAGTGTAGGTTCTATCCTTGCCTCTATGGGAAAAAAGGTGTTGTTGGTGGACATGGATGCCCAAAGCAATCTTACTACCTCCCTATTAAAAGATAATCAAGTTGATCAGACCATCTATGATGCTCTTTCCGCTTCTTGCAGGGGAGCAGCTTACAATTTGGCAATCTATCCGATAGCAGAAAATCTTGACATCGTTCCATCTTCATTGCGTCTTGCATCTGCTGATCTTGAACTCTCTTCTGTCATGGCAAGAGAACACATCCTCGCAGACATATTAAAAGGTAAGAAGGCGGACTATGACTATATTCTGATAGATTGTCCACCATCTTTGGGTCTTCTTACTCTTAACGCAGTTACGGCATCAGATTTGGTTGTAATACCTCTGCTTGCAGAAGTACTGCCTTTCCAGGGTCTTACTATGATCAGCGATTTTGTCAGAATGGTGAAGCAGAAGCTAAATCCAAAGATTGAGATTACCGGTATTCTCCTCACTCGTTGGGAAAAATCCAATTTGAGCAGACAGATCGAGGATGGTCTTAGGGCCAAGCTTGGCGATAAAGTGTTCCAAACCAAGATCCGAAAGAACATCAAGATTGCCGAAGCTCCTCTGGAATCCGTCAATATTGTTGACTATGATCCGAAGAGCAATGGAGCTGCTGATTACAAGGCTTTCGTAGGAGAACTTTTAGACAGGACAAAGAACCTATAAATTTACATTTATGAGCAAAGGTATTAACAAAAACTCCATGAGCAGTCTTTTGGAAGGACTTACTTCTGTCAGGAGTACAACTCCGGAAGATAATCACCAGCCAAATCCAAGCTCCAATTCAAAGGAGAAAGTAACATCCATCCCAGGGGATAAACCGATATCTAAAGGTGGTTCAAAGGAAAGAATATGTACCTCCGTCGATAAGAACGTCATGAATAAGATACGTACCATATCAGAAACAGAGGGTATTCAAATCAATGAACTTATTACCTTAGGTCTTGACATGGTTATATCTAAATATGAAGAGACGCATGGGGAGGTGCGACCTAAAAAGATTAACAAAGGCAATATAGACAATATCTTTCGTTAAGGCAGGAAGTCCATACTACCATCTTTAGTACACATAAGAAGGACGAGCAATCAGTAATGGTCACTCGTCCTTGTATGTTTATGCAAGCAGAAATACCGGAATACATAATATGGAATTTATAGTCTTTCACTATTCAGGATAGCAGCTAATTGTTCTGCGGTGTGCCCCAGACGGAAGAAATCACTGATGTCCTTTTCCGATTTTTCACCAGAAAGAGGAAGCAGGACTCTTCTTACATTATATTTTCCAGTATATTCCTGTACTCGCTTTTTCGACTCACTTTGTCCTGTTGCATCCATATCATAAAGGATAACAATTGTCCGGAACCTTCCGGCAAGTTGTTGCATAAGACTGTCAGGGAGCTTGGCAGTCTCGCTATTCAGGCATATCGCATGGAACCCATGTGCTGCCAGCGACATGACATCTTTCTCGCCACCGGTGATGAAGATATATTCGCCTTGTGGCGGTAGCTGTTCCCAACCGAAAATGTATGGTCTCGGAAGAACACAAGCATAGAGAAATCTGTTTTTGGAGCAAGGAGAATAAATCTTGATACCATCATTGTTATTAAAGAGGTATCCAAAAGCCGGATACTTTGCTGTTCCATAAACAGTAAATTTCTTTCCATTCTCTTTTGACATTCTGCATGCCGAAAGGCTTGCAACATGATAGTGTTCCAACGTATCCTGACCAATTCCATAACGCTGCCAAAAACACAGTTCCTCCATGGTAAAAGGCTTTTCCTTGTATTGGAATGAAAGTGTGGAGGAAGTCTCCGGCTTCTGTCTCTTTACAAATCGTTTATAGATGATTTCTGTTTGTGGAAATGGATTATTGAACAATCCCAGGCAAAGCTCTTTGTCTATCACCTTCAGGATATCCTTAAATGCAGTCTTTACATTCATATTGCACAGTCTGGCCACAATGGCAAAGCAGTTGCCACAGAAGCTGCTATCGCCAAAATCCTGTAAATAATACTCCACTTGTCCGTATGTGTTTTTATTCGCATACAGATGGCATGAAGGCCGGCTGTCTTCCCTGAAGGGATTTTTGAAGATTCTCTTCAGGCATACATCGCCTAAGTAATGTGTAAACACATCCAGTCCACCACCTGTCAGATAAAGTATTTGTTGTCTTTCGTTCATTTTTTCTTATTGGAATGTTAGTTGATCATATTGCCCGTCAAGCCGATAGGTCAGCTTTAATTTTTTACGATTTAAAATTTTATTCTGGGCATCCCGATTCTCAACCTTTTTATAGTTTTTTCGTTTCTTCGACCCGAACTT
>NZ_KK082668.1:0-24199 GCF_000599605.1 Prevotella sp. HJM029
ACAAACAAGCAGGACACAGAGAATACCATGCACTCCGAGCCTGCACGGAACACTGAGAGTGCAACTGTTCCAAGACGTATCAGTGCCAAGATGAGAAAGAAAACACTCGAAGCCTACAAGCAAGCCTATCTTGTGCCGACCAAGTTAAACAACCGTAAGGCTGTCTATCTGAGCAGGGAAACACAGGAACGTGCCGACTTTATTGTGCGTAGATTAGGCGACAGGGGCAGCAACCTTTCAAGCTTTGTTGAGAACATCGTTCGTCAGCATCTGGATGAATATGGAGAAGACATAGAGAAATGGAGAAGGTTGTGAGCCACAGGAAAAGGGTGAGGGTTTTCTTGAAATGGGACAACCTTTCCACTCAAAACCCTCAACCCTTTTTTAGAGAACATAGCAACAGAAATTGGTCAAACATACTGAATGATGGGAACACCACGAACGCAGTTAAACACGGAATGCACGGCATTCACTTTTCGGTAGCAAAACGCTTTGTACGTCAACGTTTCGTTATCTGGCATTGCAAGACGTCAGTTTGTACCCACAAACTGCGCCCAGCTCCCCTCGTTAGACTATCGGGGAGATTAGACCGTAATCACTCCGTTCTCATCGGTCAGTATTCAAGAATTAAGAGACAATGAATCATCTATAATGATTAACTTTCAAAGAAGCTTATATGAACAGATATAATAGAAAGACTGCCAAATGGCAGCAACAGAATAAGGAAGAGCAGAAGATGAACAAGACAGAGTTCATCAAGGTAAGATGCACTTCAGAGGAAAAGCAACGTATCAAATCAAAGGTGGAAAGTGCGGGGCGTAAGTTCTCTGATTACTGCCGTGAGATACTCCTAAATGGAGAGGTGGCAGCCGTCCCCAAGATGACCGAAAATGAAAGGGAAGGCATTGCCATACTTCAGCATACAGGAAGGTTCTATGGGCAGATTTCTAACCTCATCAAAGTAAAAGATGAGAGATGGGTACATATTACACAGAACCTTTCGCTATGTGCCAAAGAGGCATTTAAGCGATTTTACAACCCCCATTTTCGTGTGGACGATGAGGTATATAAGGTCTTAAATCTAACAAGAAATGATAGGAAGATGTAAGGCGATAGCGCACGGCAGCACGGCTTTAGACTATATTTTCAGAGAGGGCAAAATCGGTAGTCGGCTCGCTTTCCAGAACCTTTGCAGCAGGGATCCAAAGACTATCTATGAGGAAATGAAAGTGGTCAGCGACTATAACAGCCGTTGCAGGAACAAGTTTCTCCGTATCGAAATCGGCATCGCACCGCAGGACGAGAAAAAACTGCCCGTGTCCGAGCTTATAGGAATAACCCATTTGTTTGCCAAACGAATAGGACTTGACAACCACCAATGGGTAGCAGTAACGCACAAGGACACCGACAACAGACACATTCACATCATTGCCAACCGCATCAGTTTGTACGGAGAAGTCTATGATACCACCTTTGTGAGCAACAAGGCAGCAAAAGTGGCGGAGGAAATAAGCAGGGAGAAAGGCTTGACTATCGCAAAGGAGGTCAAGGCGAAGAAGAAATATCAAAAGACAAAAGCCAGTCCAATGAGAGAGCAGACGAAGCAGCAGGTGCAGAAGATTTGCTATGCCTTGCTTGATAAGTACAAAGGTACAGGCATCACGGGACACTCTATGTTCCTCTATGAGCTGAAAAATCAAGGAGTATCCATAGAACGCATGAAAAATAAACAGGGCAAGGTTTATGGCTTAAAGTTCTCATACGGAGAATATACGTTCAAGGCTTCGGAAATCGGCAGGGAGTTTGGTTATCGTTCCTTGCAGAAGAATTTCGAGGCAAGTCAGAAAGTCGAGACCAATGCACCTGCTCAAGAAATACATAATTCGGCAGAGCATACAGATACTAAGGATTCAGGCTATCAGCTCGTACCCCCAAGCCGTTCATACAGTCCACAACCAACTAAGGATTCTCCACAAATCTCACAGACTGTAAGAGAAGTGGCAGATACAGCCATTAGCACAGCCGATGATTTGGTGGAGGGACTGGGCGGAATGATAACCCCAGCAGCACATAGCGAAGATTATGCAGAAGCAGCATGGCAACGCAAGCTCAGATTCCAAACTAACAAGAAAAAGAGAGGACGAAGACTATGATGCAGTTGGTAGGCTCTTTTGTTTCATGGTGATAAACTAGTAGGGAGTGCCAATTTGACACTCCCTGTCTTCTTAGATGACGTTAATGTTTCGTGTCTTTTGGAGGGCAAGAGTCATTACCATAACTATTAGGATTCTGAATCTTACCATCCTTTCCATGAGGAATAAGTTCTGCTCCTTCTTTCTTGGCAAGATTACGTCCCCAGTCCATTGCCTCCTTCTTTGTTTCAAAGTGTTTTGAGGCTCTGTCTGCATTTGGTCGCTTTGCGTCCCACCCTCCGTCTGGATTAGAAACGACATGAATTTCTTTTCTCATATCAATAATTTTTAGTTGATAGTTTTGCTTACGGTGTCCTCCCGATTCCGCTACGGTGCAATAACAGCATATCTAAAAGCAAAATAGCAATTATGGCGCCAAAAATTAAAAAATATTTATTTTTTCGCTTTTATGGTAAAACGATCTGTTTCTAATTTCAATTTGTAACAGATTCTATAATCTCATATAGTTGATAGAAAGATAAAAATTATAGGTATATTTCATCCAAAACGCTTGTTATTCGGTAACAAAATATTATCTTTGCAGACAGAATAACAAGCGTTCTTTGTTAGGCAGAAAACAGCGAAGCCAAGTAGCTCACTCGTTTCTAAATCGTTACCTGTTCAGTTAAGCCGGCAAGGTAACTTCTTTATTTTCAATAAGTTGTATTTTAGATATTATCTTACCTCGCAATTAGTGCGCAATCTCGTGCATATTGCTGGCCATCCGAAAAGGAACTGCACGCCAAGCTCATTGGCAGAGACGATAAAGGCGGACGCTTTGTGGAGCATCCGCCTTTAGCATCGTTGCGTTGTTGGCTTAGAACGACTTCTTCGTCAGTCGGATAAAGAAACCAATTAAACAAAGGTAGGCCGCCAAAGCACAAAGCTCGCTCAGGGGATTTTGCCACCAACTCCCGGCAATCGACCACTCCACGCCGCCAAATTTCAGCAGTGCACTCACGACACCCATCAACGCACCGCCGGCAATAAAGCCGCTGGCTATGAGCGTTCCGCGCTCGCCTCGCGCCTCGTTTACCTGCGCATCCTTCGAGCGTGTGGTGACAAACCAGTTGATGAAACCGCCGACAACGAGGGGTACATTGAGTTCTAATGGGATGAACATACCCAATGCAAAGGCCAGCGCGGGCACCTTAAATAGCGTGAGAATGATGGCCAACAGCGCACCGATGCCATAGAGCACCCAGGGCGCTCCCACGCCGTTCATGAGCGGATCGATTACGGCTGCCATGGCATTGGCTTGCGGAGCGGCGAGGTTTCCCGAAGCAAATCCATAGGTTTGATTGAGCAACATCATCACACCGCCCACCGTTGCGGCGCTCACAAGGGTGCCCAAAAACTTCCAAGTCTCTTGCTTTCGTGGTGTGGTGCCGAGCCAATAGCCTATCTTTAAATCGGTGATGAAGCTGCCGGCCATGCTCAATGCCGTGCAAACCACACCGCCCATCATCAGCGAAGCCACCATGCCTCCAGCGCCTTTCAGCCCAACAGCCACCATGATGACACTGGCAAAGATGAGCGTCATCAGCGTCATGCCCGACACAGGATTGCTACCTACGATGGCAATGGCGTTGGCTGCGACGGTGGTAAAGAGGAAAGCGATGACTGCAACCAGCAGAATTCCCACCACGGCAAAGAGCAGATTGCCTTGCATGATGCCCGTCAAAAAGAAGATAAAGGTGGCCAACAACACGGCGATGGTGCCGATAGCGATGATTTTAAAGCTAATATCTTGCTGCGTACGCTCCACTTGTTGCGTGGCATTCGCACCGCCTTTGAGTTCGCGTCCGGCCAATCCCACGGCATCACGAATGATGCCCCAACTGCGAATGATGCCGATAATGCCTGCCATAGCAATGCCACCGATGCCGATGCTGCGCGCATAATTCTTGAAAATCTCTTCGGCACTCATCTGCCCTACGCTCTGCACAATTGCTGGATTCCACAGATTAAGCACCGTGTCATGATAGAGTAACGACATGCCCGGCACGACAATCCACCACACAAACAGGCTGCCAAAACAAATGTAGAGCGCATATTTCAAGCCGACAATGTAGCCCAAACCCAGCACGGCTGCGCCCGTATTGACCTTGAACACCACCTTAGCTTTGTCGGCTAATGCAACGCCCCAGCCCAGCATGCGGCTCGTTACGTTTTCATTCCACCAGCCCAACGTCGCCACAATGAAATCATACAGGCCACCAATCAGGCCGGCAATGAGCAACGGTTTGGCCTGTCCGCCACCCTTAGCTCCGCTCACCAACACCTGCGTTGTGGCTGTTGCTTCGGGAAAAGGATACTTTCCGTGCATGTCTTTCACAAAATATTTGCGGAACGGAATGAGAAAAAGTATGCCCAAAACACCGCCTAAAGCCGAAGCTAAGAATATCTTAAAGAACGACGTTGTGATTTCAGGATATTTGGCTTGCAGTATATAAAGCGCCGGAAGTGTGAAGATAGCGCCCGCCACTACGGCACCACTACAAGCGCCAATGCTTTGAATAATGACGTTTTCGCCCAACGCATTCTTGCGCTTTGCAGCCGTCGATGCGCCCACAGCAATGATGGCTATGGGGATAGCTGCTTCGAAAACCTGCCCCACTTTCAGTCCTAAATAGGCAGCAGCAGCCGAAAAAAGTACGGCCATGAGGATGCCCCACGTCACCGACCACACATTAACCTCGGGATAAACCCTGTTGGCTTTCATCACGGGCTCATAGTCTTCACCCGCCTTCAGCTCACGAAAAGCGTTCTCGGGGAGCTGAATCTGTTCTAAATCCTTCGTTTCCTTTTCCATTTTATTAAAATTTTTACAAAGGTAAAGCAAACCACCCAAAATGCAAAATAATTGCTTCCTTTTTAAATCCTCGACCCACTCCGAAACACCAATACAACCTCGTAAAATAGGAAATAAATGGCTTAAGGAGCAATTGAGGTTACAGAAAATCGCAAGAAAACATACGTTCTGCCACCTTTTATCGTATCTTTGCAACCAAGAAGGAGCAAATGCTACGTTTTTTAACAGCCTCATCGCGTGGAACATGCGCCATACTGGGTATGCAATGCCCCATCAACACAACGAAAATCTTATTTTAAGTATTACATAAACAATTATTCATGAAAATTAAAAATTTAATGCTTGCCGCTCTATTGCTCGTGGGTATAGGTGCCCAAGCGCAAATGGAGATGTCTATTCCTGTAGACAAAGAGGTGAGAATAGGTAAGTTACCTAACGGCCTTACCTATTACATCCGCCACAACAACTGGCCTGAAAATCGTGCAAACTTCTACATTGCACAGAAAGTAGGCTCTATTCAAGAGGAAGAAAGCCAGCGTGGTCTGGCTCACTTCTTAGAGCACATGGCCTTCAATGGCTCTGACCATTTCAAAGGAAACAACCTCATTGAGTGGTGTCGTGCTAATGGAATTGAGTTTGGTGCCGACTTAAATGCTTACACAAGCATCGACCAAACGGTGTACAACATCAACAATGTGCCAACTAATAAACCAGGAGCCATTGACACTTGTTTGATTATTTTGCGTGATTGGTCGACTGGACTAAGCCTCGAACAAGATGAGATTGAGAAAGAACGTGGCGTGATTCATGAAGAATGGCGCCTGCGCACCAGCGCCTCAAGCCGCATGTTTGAACGCAATCTTCCCGCGCTCTATCCTGGCAGTAAATATGGTTTACGCTACCCTATTGGCTTGATGAGTGTGGTAGACAACTTCAAACGCCAAGAACTTGTCGACTATTATCACAAGTGGTATCACCCCAATCATCAGGGATTGATTATCGTAGGCAATGTCGATGTGGACCAAGTTGAGGCGCAAATCAAAAAGCTTTTCGGCAACATCAAGAACCCAGTGAACGAAGCTCCCATTGTAGATGAGCTTGTACCCGACAATGCTGAGCCCATTGTTATTATTGATAAAGATAAAGAGGAACAAACTTCCAGTGTATCGTTGAGCGTGAAGCATGATGTATTCCCCGATTCTTTGAAAAATACCATGCAGTATTTGGTCTATGGTTACATCAAGGATGCAGCCCTAAGCATGCTCAACAACCGATATAGTGAAGCGGTACAAAAGGCCGATTGCCCTTACATTTATGCGAATGCTGAAGATGGAAATTATATCTTTGCCAAAACAAAAGATGCCTTCACCATCAATGCTTCGCCAAAAGATATGGCACAAACAGCTCCGGCTTTGAAAGCGGCTTTGATTGAAGCAAGGCGTGCAGCAGAGTTTGGTTTCACCCCAACCGAATACCAACGTTTTAAAGAAAACTATCTCAGCTCACTCGATAAAGCATATAGTAACAAAGACAAACGCTACAATGCAACGTTCTATGGCGAATATTTGGGTAACTTCTTGAGCAACGAACCCATCCCAAGTATCGACTACCTCTACACCACTATGAAGCAGCTTGTGCCCATGATTCCATTGGAAGCTGTTAATGGTTTGATGAAAGAGTTGCTGCCTGCTAACGATAGTAACATGGTTATCATCAACTTCAACAACGAGAAAGAAGGTAACGTTTATCCCACAAAAGCACAGCTCTTAGACGCAGTGAAGGCTGCAAAGACAGCCAAAATCGAGGCTTATGTGGATAATGTGAAGAATGAACCCTTGATAACCAAGTTGCCAAAGGCTGGAAAAATTAAGAAAGAAACAGCCAGCAAACGCTTTGGATATAAAATTATTGAGTTGTCAAACGGTGTGAAAGTCATGCTCAAGAAGACTGATTACAAGAAAGATCAAGTGCTTCTTTCAGGACATGGAGGTGCAGGAAGTAGCAGTTATGGCTTAAAAGATTTTGCCAATTTCACCGTCTTTGACAATGTGATTGACGTGAGTGGATTGGGCAATTTCTCAAATACTGAGTTACAAAAAGCCTTGGCTGGCAAGATGGCTAATGCTGGTTTGCTCATGGGCGAACGCTATATGAGAGTAGATGGTAACGCAACACCAAAGGATGTTGAAACGATGTTGCAGTTAGTTTACCTCTACTTCACCAATATAAAGAAAGATAACGACACCTACAACAGCTTGCTCAAGCAAATGGAAGTAATGCTGAAAAACCGCGGACTCTCACCAGAAACAGCATTAAGCGATACGCTTACGGCAACCCTTTATGGTCACAATCCACGCCTCAAACCATTGCTTTCATCTGATTTGAAGGATATTAACTACGACCGCATCCTGCAAATGGCCAAAGAACGCACGGCCAATGCCAATGGTTGGGAGTTCATTATCATCGGCAATTACGATGAGGCTACCATTCGTCCACTTATCTGTCAGTACTTAGGTGCATTGCCTTCGAAGGGTATAAACCTTCCATCTAAACGCATTAAAAAGCCTGTTACAGGACAAGTGCAGAATATTTTCGAGCGCAAAATGGAAACGCCTAAGGCCAGTGCTTACATGATTTGGCACAACGAAAACATTCCTTACACCCTTGAAAAGAGCATTCAAATGGACATGGCAGGACAAGTTTTAGCCATGATCTATCTGAAAAAGATTCGCGAAGACGCCAGTGCGGCATACTCTTGCAGTGCTTATGCAGGTGCAAGTATAGCTGATGACGGCTACAAGGTTTACCAGATGGTAGGTGCATGTCCCATGAAACCCGAGAAAAAGGATATCGCATTAAAGATTATGACCGAAGAAGCCAACAAGCTAAGCACTGCTTGCGATGCTGAAATGTTAGCCAAAGTGAAGGCCGTTATGCTCAAACAAGCCGATGATCGCGCAAAAACTAACATCTTCTGGAGTAGCACAATCTACGACGATTACAAATTGGGTATCGATACTTATACCAATTATAAGAAATTGGTTGAGGCACAAACACCACAGAACATCACTAACTTTATGAAAGAATTCCTAACTAACGGAAACAAAGTTACAGTGGTGATGTTACCTAAAATGTAAGGTTTCTTTGTAAAACATTTATTGAGAAGAGCGACTTTCGAGTCGCTCTTTTTTCGTGTCTTAACCCTCTTTCCTGCAAAGTTTTCACAACACTCCTCTCCTTTTTGGATTAATCTTTTTTAATACCGCACTCTACACTCGACGCAAAATGAATAGCTACCTTTGCACAAGATGAAGGTTATGAATCATAAAATCTACGCATACGCAAGAATACTGCTCGCGGTATTCCTGCCCATATTGCTGTGTTCCATGATTCATGTACACCAAGAAGCAGCAGAAAGCACGCCCGAATGTTATGCTTGTCAGCATCATGTGCAGCATCATAGCCACTTCATTGGACTGCATCAAAACTTTGATCATTGTGTGCTTTGCCAATTTCTTTCTTCACCATTTGTTGGTGGAATAACAACCGAAGTGGCTCCTATCTACACTGATATTCATGCTTCTGCCGTTCATTGGCAATCCTTTTACAACACATTCTTCACTCACCCTTTCCTCAATCGAGGCCCACCCACCCTGTTGTAAATCAAAATTCGTAAACCCTTTTTGCGCAGATGCCCGTGCATGTGCGCTGTTTCTCGTATTTAATTTTTTACAACATGAAGAAATTTTTATATTTATTCTTGTGCATGTTCACCACAATATGCGCAACTGCGATGCCTGCAAAAAATGCGGCATCCCTATCGGGAAAGGTTACCGATGCCGTTGATAATAGTGCCCTTGTTGGCGTAACTATTTTCATACCCGAACTGTCTGAGGGCACAACAACCGACATCAACGGAACTTATAGCTTGCAAAATCTACCCCAAAAGACTATCACTATCCAAGTGAGCTATTTGGGACACCAAACCATTATCCAAAAAATCGACCTGTCGACAACATCTGAAAAGAACTTCGTCATGAAGGAGTCCAACGCTCAACTCAACGAAGTTGTGGTGACAGGACTCACGGGAAAGTCGCTCATGAAAGACTCTCCAACCCCCATTTCGGTAGTCACCACCCAACAATTACGCACCAACCTCTCAACCAACATCATCGATGCACTGAGCCATGAGCCAGGATTGTCACAGATAACTACTGGCGGTGGCATCTCAAAACCTGTCATCCGCGGCTTAGGTTTCAACCGTGTTGTCGTGGTAAACGATGGTATTCGTCAGGAAGGTAATCAGTGGGGCGATGAGCATGGCATAGAAATCGACCCACAAAGCATCTCATCTATTGAAGTATTAAAAGGTCCAGCGTCGCTCATGTACGGCTCCGATGCGATGGCAGGTGTCGTGATTTTCCATGGCGATCCGGTGTTAGGTCGTGACAAAATGCAGGCCAATGTCAGCGGGGAATATCAAACCAACAATGGACTTCTCGGCTATTCGGCTAACTTTAGTGGCCACCAAAAAGACTTTGTTTGGGACGGACGATGGTCACAGAAATTGGCACATGCCTATAAAAACAAATACGATGACTATATTGTGGGGTCGCAATTCCGCGAGCATGCCGCCAACATGATGATGGGATTGAACAAACAATGGGGCTTCAGCCATTTGCAATTAGGCTATTATAACCTCACACCCGGCATGGCAGAAGGCGAGCGAAGCCACGAACATAGCTATGGCGTAGCGCTGCCGTTTCAACGCATTCACCACTATAAAGCTGTGCTTGACAACTCGGTTTACTTGGGCAATGGCACGCTACATGGCCTCTTAGGCTACCAACAAAACCGCAGACAGGAGTTCGAAGACGATGCCCACGAGGCCGAACTTGACATGCAACTGCACACCATGAACTATGATTTGCGCTACATGTTGGCCGAAAACAACGGATGGAAACATGCATTTGGGGTGAATGGCATGTACCAACGCAACAAGAATCGAGGTGAAGAAATGCTCATTCCCAACTATCAACTCTTTGATATAGGCGTGTTTGCCACCACTTCTTATCACCTCAATCAATGGACATTGAGCGGTGGTTTGCGCTTCGATAACCGCCACATGCACGGCTACGAAGAGGTCGGAACCTTTGCAAAAATCAGTCGCAATTTTGGCAGTTTCTCAGGAAGTGTCGGGGCAGTCTATGCGCTGACACCACAAATGAACGTGCGTCTCAACGTGGCAAGAGGCTTCCGTGCGCCCAACATCAGCGAGCTTTCGGCCAATGGTGTACACGAAGGTACGCAACGTTACATGCTGGGTAATGCCGATTTGAAGCCCGAACACAGTTGGCAGTTCGACCTCGGTTGGGATTATAACTCGCCAATCATCGCTGCACAGTTGTCGCTTTTTGCCAACCGCATCGACAATTATATCTTCGATCATAAGCTCAATGGTGTCATCACAAGTGGCCATGAAACCTATCAATACACGCAGGGCAACGCACGACTTTTAGGCGGAGAGGCCAGTGTTGACTTGCATCCTGTAGAGCGATTGCATTTCCAAAATGCGTTCTCCTATGTCAACAGCGTGCAGCTTCACCAGCCCAAAGCCTCAAAATATCTGCCTTGGACACCCGCACCGCGCTGGACTTCAGAACTGCGTTACGACCTCATTCGCGACGGACGCACTTTGAACAACACCTTCGTCTCTGCCTCATTGGAATGTAATTTGCGTCAGAACCACATCTATGCTGCCGGCAACACCGAGACAGAAACGCCCTCTTACACGGTGCTAAATCTCGCGGCCGGAACGGATTTCCGCACAAATGGACACCGCAGAGCCAGCCTTTATCTCACGGCAAACAACATCTTTAACCGCGCCTATCAAAATCATTTGAGCCGCTTAAAGTATTTAGAAACCGATCCATCCAATCCCCATAAAGGCATCTTTAATATGGGACGAAACATCGGAATGAAGCTCGTTGTCTACCTCTTTTAAACCATTTGAAGTGCCACGGATAGAAAAAAACAACCCTATCTGTGGCACTTCATTCTAAACATACCCATAACCCAAAAACTACATTGACATGCTGTTTATAGAAAAAGGGCAGTCATGCGCCCGATAAAGCTTATCAAATACCAGTTAATAACCATTACACTTCACACTAATCTCACGTTTTAAGAAAACACGTTGCCACTATTAAATACCACCATTATCCCCTTTTTCACCTATATATTTGCGGACATCACAAAAAAAAATTACCTTTGTTGCAATTAAACATCTATCATGATATGGGCTGAGAAACCCCATTTCTGATGGCTATCAATTAAATCATCTTTGCATAACATGAATATTGTTACTGTCGTTGTCACCTATAATCGCTTAGTTTTACTAAAGCAGAATATAGAAGCTCTAAAGAAACAAACACACAAACCCACGCATATTGTTATTATCGATAATTGTTCTACAGATGGTACTGCTGAGTTTTTGCAAACTGTAGAAGGCATTCATGTGATTCGGACAACACGAAACACAGGGGGAGCGGGTGGCTTTTTTGAAGGCTTAAAAGCTGCTGCTGCCCTACAAGCCGATTGGATTTGGCTTATGGATGATGACACCATCCCTCACGATGACGCTTTAGAAAAGATGCTTCCCTATACGCATCAACCACAAGTGGGATTCATTAATAGTAAAGTAGTATGGAAAGATGGTTCGCAACACCTGATGAACAAGATTGTTTTTGGCCATCAAGAATTGCCCGAAAATACATCCTTCCCAAATGAAATGCAGCACAAAATCATTCGTAATGGATCGTTCGTTTCTATGCTCATCCGCGGTGATATGCCATTTAAAATCGGACTCCCCTATCGTGAATTCTTTATTTGGTGCGATGATTATGAGTATTCCTACCGCATGTTCTCCCATGGTTTTGTAGGTATTTATGCCGAAGAAAGTGTTGTTCTTCATGCAACAACCGAGAACTATACGCCTGCTTTAGAAAATATCACAGCGCAACACGCTTGGAAATTATACTACGAAGAGCGCAATGGAACATTCATCTATAGGAATCATAAAAACCCCATTGTGTTCTTTTTTTCACAGCTCAACAAAATTCGTTTGCAGCGACGTTTGATTAAAAAGCGCCATCTCCCGCAAGATGAAGAGCATGCCCTGCTACACGAACTCACACGAGGTTTGTGGGATGGAATATTTTTCCATCCGAAAATAGAATGGATAGATACTGAAAACTTAACGCAAAAGAACAAATAGATGCAGTCTTTTCAGTCTAAAGAAACGAAGTCAGACGAGCGGCCTTTGCGACTGCTTTTCCTCCTATCCCGCTTTTTAGATGGTGGCATTGACACGGTTCTCTTGGAATATGTCAACCATTTGGCCGACCATCTACACTACGATGTCACCTTAGGAATAGCCATTTGCTATGGTGATTTAGAGGTCTATCGCCCAAAATTAAGTCCGTGTGTTAAGGTGATCTACTTCAATCAAAGTCCCTTTCTTACTCGAATTGCCCGCCAACGCATTGAAAAAAAAGCCTCCTTTTTTGCAAAAAGTATCGACGAAACACTATGTGTTCCCCTGAGAAGACTTGCCACACAAAGAGGCATTTGCAAGCTATCGCAACAGACAGATGTCATCATTGACTTTGATTGTTGTGCTTACGCTTTTCTCCATCACATCCGAAAACGCAAGATAGCTTTCTTCCATTTTAGCTTCAATGAAGTGCTCAAAAATAACCCGAAGCGCATGAATCGCATCCGAAAAGGACTTACCGCATACGATAAAGTTGTGACCATCTCAAAAGCGATGTGTGAAGAAGGACGAGAAATGTTTCCACAATTCAAAGAAAAATTCATACTCCTTTACAATGCAAAAGATGAGCAACTCCTTGCAAAATATGCCAAGGAACCCATTGATAGCCCACTCATTCACCAACCCTACCTATTAGCTGTCGAACGTTTAGAGGAGTCACAAAAAGACCTCTCAACGCTCATTCGTGCTTATAGTTTATTGGTTCATGAACATCATATCAGCGAAGGGCTCTATATTATTGGTAAAGGAAAAGATGAAACACAGCTCAAACAGCTTGCAAAAACACTGCAAGTGGCCGATAAGGTGGTGTTCTTGGGATTTCAGGCCAACCCCCTTCCATGGATTTTGCATTGTAAAATATTTGTGCATAGTGCCAAATTCGAGGGCCTCCCCACAGTGCTTATTGAAGCACTACTCCTCGATAAGCTCATTGTGGCAACCGATTGCCCAACGGGACCAAGCGAAATCTTAGACCATGGGCGTTGCGGTTTGCTCACTCCTGTAGGCAATGCACCAGCCTTTGCTGCAGCCATTCATCAGCTTCTGCTCGACAACGACTTGCAAAAGCAGCTACTTTCTGCAGTAAAAGAGCATAAAAAGGTCTTCAATCTCAACCATATTGATCACCAATTACATGCACTTTTCTTAGGAGAAACAATGCATGAGATGATTCAAAAGAAATAGGGTTGCCACCCATGCAGAGGCAACCTTCGTTATAACAACCATAAATTCCACTCCAATGCAAAAGAAAAATATAGCATTTCTCATCAGCCTTTTCTTAGATGGTGGCACAGAAACCGTCTTAATCGAATATCTTCGTAACCTCTCTAACACGGGTTTATACAACCTTACTTTAGTCATTGGTTACAACATGCAGCAGAAAGAGATGTTTCTTTCGCGCATTCCCGATGATGTAAAAGTGGTGCATTTGCTATCCAACCCGTTACTGTTAAAACGCTATACGGCCCATTTGATACGGCCTATCAAGCTGTTAGACGAGTTCATACTTAATCCTATCCGACGCTTTATCCTGCGAAGTGCCATCCAAAAACTGGCCAAACAGAATGAAGTTATCATTGACTTCAACCATGCTTTCGGTTCTTTCATGACGCATATCCCGGCAAAAAAGATTGTTTTTTATCATTATTCGCTCACCATCAACCAACAAAATGACCCCACGGAGATGGCGAAACTACAAAAAAGAGCTGCTTGTTATGATTACTTAGTAACGATTTCAAAGGCCATGTTTGATGAGGCCTGCCTGTTCTTTCCACAACAAAAAGACAAACTTCGCATGATTTATAACAGCATCAACACACAGCATCTTTTCGATGCTGCCCATCAAAAAGTGGACGATTGCCGCATTGAAAAGCCTTTTATTCTTAGTGTAACGCGCTTAGAAGAAAGGCAAAAAGACGTGACAACACTCATCAAGGCTTATGCGTTGCTGCGCAAAAGTCATGATCACAACGAAGAACTTTATATCATAGGGAAAGGTGTTTCATTGGCACAACTGCAGCAAACGGCACACGAATGCCACGTGGCCGACCATGTTTTCTTCTTAGGTTTCATGTCCAACCCGCTGCCTTGGACCAAGCGATGCAGCCTTTTCGTGCAAAGTTCTCACTTCGAAGGGTTGCCAACCACAATGATTGAAGCCTTGCTTTTAGACAAGATGATTGTGGCAACCGATTGTCCTACAGGACCAAAAGAAATTCTTAACAATGGGAAAGCGGGCTTGTTGGTGCCCGAAAATGATGCAGAAACGCTTGCAAAAACAATGCACGAAGCACTCACAAACACGGCATTGCAACAGCAAATTGCTGCAGGAAGAGCCGAATATAGCAAGAATTTTACGTTCGATGTGGCAGGAAAACAACTCACACAGCTCTTTGATGCGTAGGTTTATACACTGTATTTTATCCCACTTTTCTTATTCTTATTTTAACGATGTATGATTATTTGATTGTTGGTTCAGGTCTTTTCGGTGCTACTTTTGCTTATTTTGCTCATCAAAAAGGAAAGCGATGTTTGGTGATTGAAGCCCGAAAACATTGCGGAGGAAACCTCTATTGCGAAAAGGTAGAGGGGATAAACGTACACAAATATGGTGCACACATCTTTCATACCAATAGTCAACGGGTGTGGAAGTTTGTCAATTCCTTGGTCGAATTCAATCGCTATACCAACAGCCCCATAGCCAATTACCAAGGAGAACTCTACAATCTGCCTTTCAACATGAACACTTTCCATCAGATGTGGGGTGTGAAAACGCCGGAAGAAGCAATGCAAAGGCTTAACGAACAACGAAAAGAGGCGTTGCTACACATGCGGGAAATGGGGATAGATTCACCCAGAAACTTGGAAGAACAAGCCTTATTGCTCATCGGAAAGGACATCTATGAGAAGCTGATTAAGGGCTATACGGAGAAACAATGGGGAAGAAAATGCACCGATTTGCCTGCTTTCATCATTCGTCGTCTACCCGTTCGCTTGGTGTATGACAATAATTACTTCAACGATGCCTATCAAGGTATTCCGAAAGGTGGCTACAATCAGCTTATCAATCAGTTATTGAAAGATGTGGAAGTGCGCACAGAAACCAACTATTTTGAGCATCGACAGGCATTAGATGGGCTTGCTAAAACGAAAGTATTCACAGGGAAAATCGATGAATATTTCAATTATCGGTTGGGCTATTTGCAATATCGCACCGTGAAATTTGAAGAAGAATGTCTACCAAAAAGCAATTATCAAGGTTGTGCTGTGGTGAATTATACGGATCGAACAGTGCCCTATACACGCATCATTGAGCATAAACACTTTGAAACTTTCGGCGAAGCAGTTGATAAAAATCCATGTACCATCATCTCTAAAGAGTATTCAACAGAGTGGAAACTCGGCATGGAACCTTATTATCCTGTGAATGATGAGCGCAATAACTCGCTCTATCTACAATATAAACAGCTGGCCGATGCCGAGCCAAACACACTCTTCGGTGGCCGTTTAGCTGAATATCAATACTACGATATGGCACCTATCGTGGAGAAAGTGATGGATATGTTCAATGCAGAATAGTTGCCAATCGCAATCTTTATTTCAACAACTTCGTTGCAAGTTTGTAGGTAAACAGAACCCTCGGATGGGATAAATCCCATTGTTGCACTTCAGTCTGTATCAATTCACGATGCTTTTTGCTGATATCTTTCAACGCGTTTCCTACAGACTTCCTTAGATATTCACTTTCGTGTGCTTTGTGTTGACTGATTAATGCAATGGCAATTGATGGATTTTCTTTGAAGAATGGGCGACTTGTCCAAATCCGTAATCCTTCTGTTACCGCACGAATAACATTCGGATTGTCATCATTTAGCCATTCTTTTATAAGTGGCAACGATGCTTCATAGCCTCTGTATTTGCAAACTTCATCAAAAGCCTTTGCAAGCATTTCCTGCACTCGCCAATGCTCATCAGTGCTTATTCGCTCCTTCAGAAAGCAAAGTGCGTCGTCATCTTCCGTTGCCAATCTACCCCATATTGTTGTTGCCAACATTCGAATTTGGTAGGCATTGTGCTCAAAAAGCTCACCAGCAAGCTCTGCACATCGCTCCTTTGAGTATGTAGAAATAATCTCATTAGCACCTTCAATGATATGCTGAAAGCCATGTTCTATGGACAAAATTCTGTTTAATAAGCTATCAATTTCCATTTTTATTTTAAAATTTATAAGAAAGCAACACACAAAATAACCCCTCTTCAGCACTATTTGGTAATCCATTCCAGGCCATCTTCCCCTTTAAAATGAAGCCAAGCGCATGTCACCTTTTTCCAAATAGGCTTGATGAAAGGCGAAAGCCGCAGCTAAACAATGGGGCTCGTGCCCTCTACCGGCAATCTTTAAATAGTCTCTTAACAACGGACGATAGTCGGGATGCGCACAATTTTCGATAATTTCCTGTGCTCTTCGCAACGGACCTTTACAGCGAAGGTCGGCCACACCCTGCTCGGTTACGATGGCATCCACATCATGTTCGGTGGAATCAACATGGCTACACATGGGCACAATGGTGCTCACTCGGCCACCTTTCATCGTACTTGGCATCGTGAAAATGCTCAAATAGCCATTCCGTTCATAGTCACACGACCCGCCAATGCCATTCATTAACTGACTACCACACACGTGACTGGAGTTCTCATGCCCATAAATGTCACACTCCATAGCCGTGTTCATGGCAATAACGCCAAGCCTTCGGATTACTTCGGGCGAATTACTGATTTCACTTGGACGAATAACTACGTGACGATAGAAATAATCCATGTTGGCATAAATATCCTGAAGCGTCTCGTTAGTCACTGTCAACGACGAACAACTGGCATCGATAATCTTGCCGTTTTTCATGTGTTTGATGACCGCATCCTGTACCACTTCGGTATAAACCGAAAAGTTTGGAATGGCCGGATGATGGCCTAAAGCCTCCAAAACAGCATTGCTGATGACGCCTACACCACTCTGAACGGGCAGAAACTCCTTGGGAAGCAACCCCCGTTTAAGGTCAGAAACCAAGAAATCGGCCACATGATGCCCCATTTGCTGCGTCACCTCATCAACGGGTTTAAAGCATCTGGCCTCCTCGGGAATGCAACATTCCACCACACCCACAATCTTATTGCAGTCGATTTCAACAAACTCTTTGCCGATTCTGTCGCCCACATGATTAATCATAATGGGCAAACGATGGGGGCAACGCGCCGGTTCATAGACATCATGCAGCAGCCCCGACTGCGGACTATGAAAGGTGTTGAGCTCCAAAATCACATGCTTGGCCAAACGAACAATCGTGGGCACCACGCC
This sequence comes from Prevotella sp. HJM029, assembly GCF_000599605.1. Taxonomy (GTDB): domain Bacteria; phylum Bacteroidota; class Bacteroidia; order Bacteroidales; family Bacteroidaceae; genus Prevotella. Next base: position 17,694 of record NZ_KK082668.1, read on the forward strand.
ACCCGCACTCGTTAAATAGGCCCGACAGGTGCTTCCGGCCTGCATATAGCCACTCACTTCGATAATAGCCCAATCGATTTTGCCATAGAAGCCGCGCCGCAAACGCTCGGCAACATGGCCCAAGTGCATGTCTTCAAAATCAATTTCGCCGGCATTGGTGTGCTCTCTAAAGTCCTTATTAGTGGAAAAAGGCGTCCGAAACTTGATGCCATTGCAGCGCGCCATGTCGCCCTCTACGCTCTGACCAGTAGAGGCTCCGGTGATGATTCCTACCTGAAACGGATGCCCTGCACAATGTTCGGCTTGGCAACGTTTCGACAACTCACGAAAAACAGCTTTAGGAACACCATTCGGAGTGAAACCCGATAAGGCCAAAGCGTCATCGTGTTGAATCAATGCTGCAGCTTCTGCTGCTGTTAACCTCGTGTAATTCATCACTTTGCTTAGGTTGATTTGCAACAAAGATACCATTTATTTTAAAAACAACAAGCTTTCTTTCGCTTTTTATTTTTCCTTTTTTCGCATCTCATTTTTATCGTTATGATATTCTTTTACAAACACCTCTTCATAACTTCTCCATTTAAAACTTTAAAACCTTTCATTGCATTTACGCCAAAAACAGAGCCTTTTAATAAACCTCTTATAATCAAGTTGTTAAGCATAATGCCTGCTTTTATCAGAAGTTTCTTTCTCAAAAATAGGCCAAAATGAGTTTATATGCCTACATTTTTAGTGCAAAAAAGCCTCAAAATCCATCTTTTTTGCCGCGAAAAACAATAGCGTTTAGGCTGTAATATGATAGCTTTTGCATCATCATACAATAGAAATAGCAAAACAAACCCACACAAAACCCTAAAAAACAGTTGTTTTTTAGCGTTTTCCTTTCTATTTCAATCTTTTTCGATAGCCCTCTTTTTAGTATACAATCTTTACAAAATAAAAATGTAACTAACTGCTCAACCACCCACTAAAAAATGGCTACCGCACCTCAAGTTTCATCGTTCTATCGCCCAAGAAACAAAAGTTAAATATTTGGGCATGTAGGAATTTGTTCGTAACTTTGCACTTATAATAATAAGATATGTATAATATTTGTGGAAAAATTTGGCTGCTTGCAACCACATAAAAAAATGCTAAAACTGCAAAATCCCCCTTTAGATTTTACGGTTAACAAGCGTTTTTCCACGTTTAAAAAGTAATGGAAAAATGAGTTATTTATTTTCATCCGAGTCGGTTTCCGAAGGACATCCCGACAAAGTTTCTGACCAAATCTCAGACGCTATCTTAGACCAGTTCCTGGCTTATGATGCAAATGCCCATTGTGCGGTAGAGACTTTCTGCACCACTGGGCAAGTGATTATCATGGGAGAGGTGCGTTCAAAAGAGTATATTGACCTGCAAACAATAGCCCGAGAAACCATCAAAAAGATTGGATATACAAAGGCTGAATATCAGTTTGATGGCAATTCATGTGGCATTCTCACCGCCATTCACGAGCAAAGCGACGATATCAACCGTGGTGTTAGCCGTGAAGAAGACGAGCAACAAGGTGCCGGCGACCAAGGAATGATGTTCGGATATGCGTCCAATGAGACAGACAACTATATGCCTGTTTCATTAGAATTGGCACATGTTTTGATGAGCACCTTGGCTGAAATTCGCAAAGAAGGCCGGCAAATGACCTATCTGCGCCCCGACAGTAAGAGCCAGGTGACGATTGAATACAACGACAACAACGAACCCGTTCGCATCACCGACATCGTGATTAGCACCCAACATGATGAATTTTCAAAGGATGATGAAGCGATGTTGGCACAGATAAAAGCCGACGTCATCAACACGCTCATTCCACGAACAAAGGCTAAACTCAGCGAAAAGGTGCTGCGACTCTTCAACGATGACATCGTCTATCATGTGAATCCGACAGGAAAATTTGTCATTGGTGGGCCTCATGGCGACACGGGTTTGACAGGAAGAAAGATTATTGTTGATACCTATGGCGGCAAAGGTGCACATGGTGGTGGTGCCTTTTCGGGTAAAGATCCATCGAAAGTCGACCGCTCTGCAGCCTACGCTGCACGCCACATTGCCAAGAATATGGTAGCAGCTGGTGTGGCCGATGAGATGCTTTTGCAACTGGCTTATGCCATTGGCGAGGCGCAACCTGTGAGTGTTTATGTCAACACCTACGGCAGAAGTCACGTCAATATGACAGATGGTGAGATTGCCAACAAGATTAAATCGATGTTCAATCTCACCCCAAAAGCCATCGAACGCAACCTGAAATTGCGCCAACCGATGTATGTAGAGACGGCAGCATACGGCCACATGGGGCGCGAAAACAAAGTGGTAAAGAAAACTTTCACCAGTCGTTATCACGAAACAAAGACGCTCGATGTGGAATTGTTTACTTGGGAAAAGCTCGACCTGGTAGACCAAATCAAGAGAGAATTTAAATTGTAATTCATCATGAGCGTGGGGGTAGATGAATTAAAGTATCTACCCCCTCCTATCATAAAAATGAGGCAAATAGAGGACTCCATTGCAAGAAACGAAGTCAATAATAATGAACTTCAACAGGTAATCAAGGCACAACAACCTTTGACACCTGCACAGGTTTTGAGCAAATTGTCGAAGGATGCAACTCCCGAACAGCAAGATTCTGCTATTCAGGCACAAATTAAACCTTCGGAAATTACATGGAGTAGCCGCCCCGATACCCTACATCTTCCTGGCCAATCGCCTGGGAAGAGTTGGCGAGATGTGACACTTCCGAAATACTATAAGGAGTCATTTTTCTCACAATCCCCACTTTTCCACCCCGAACAACCAGGTGGAAGAATTGGCTTTGCGGGTGACCCTGTGCCTTATACGCTTGCAGGTGACAATGTGGTAACAAGCATTTTAATCGGTTGTTTTATGCTTGGAACCATTGCATTCACACGCTCAAAGGGCTTTATAAAACGACAAATTAAAAACTTTTTTCATATTCAACGCGCAGGAACAACTGAAATATCGGAGACGGCAAGCGAACTGCGTTTACAATTTTTCCTGATGCTCCAAACGAGTTTACAGCTGGCTCTAATCTTCTTTCTCTATACAAAGGCAACCATAAGCGACACCTTTATCATCGAACAATATCAAGTCATCGGATGTTTTACAGCTCTTATTTTTGCTTATTTTATTATCAAAATACCACTTTATAGCATGGTGAATGCAACCTTTTTTGATAAGAAAAAAAATGAACAATGGCTGAAATCCTATCTCGTTCTCACATCGGTTGAAGGACTCTTTATTTATCCTGCTATTCTATTGGTAACTTACTTTGATTTCCAATTAGAATATGCCATATTCTATACACTATCCATTGTCGCATTGGCTAAATTGCTCTCATTCTACAAGGGCTACCTCATCTTTTTCAAACAGAATGGTAATTTTCTGCAAAATATTTTGTACTTTTGTGCCCTTGAAACCATGCCTCTCATAGGATTATGGGGATTTTTGGTGATGATAAGTAGTTTTTTGAAAATAAATTTTTAGGACATCGATGATTAAAAAGATACTGGTTTCTCAACCAAAGCCCGCCAGCGATAAGTCACCTTATTATGATATCGCAAAAGAACATAACATAGAAATGGTGTTTCGCCCATTCTTTAAGGTTGAAGGTATCACTACTAAAGAATTCAAACAGCAAAAGATTAATCTCTTAAACTATACGGCTGTTGTCTTCACTTCACGCCATGCTATTGACAATTATTTCAAACTTGCAAAGGAAATGCGCATTACAATTCCTGAGGATATGAAATATTTTTGTTTGATAGAGACCATCGCTTTATACATTCAAAAATATGTTCAATATCGCAAACGTAAAGTATTCTTTGGCACAAGTGGAAAGATTGAGGGCTTGATTCCTCTGATGCAAAAACATAAACAAGAACGCTATTTGGTACCACAAAGCAGTGTTCATAATGATGATATTAAGAATTTACTCGATGCAAAGAAGCTGAAACACGATGAATGCGTGATGTATAGCACCGTAAGCAATGATTTTTCAGCGGCTGAAAAAAAGAAATTTGATTATGATATGGTGGTGTTTTTTAGCCCAACAGGCGTAAAAGCACTCAAACAAAACTTCCCCGATTTTAAACAAGGTGATGTTAAAATTGCTGCGTTTGGCCCCGCAACAGCCAAAGAAGTAGAAGCGCAAGGCTTGAGAATTGATTTGGTTGCCCCCTCAAAAGAGCATCCCTCGATGACTGCCGCATTGAAAAGTTATCTTGATAATCAATCCTAAAACCATCTAAAAAGGAATTGACGATGGTGGAAAAGCCCTCGAACAGTTTCCCAAAACAAGAGCGAATCTGTAGCAAAAAAATCATTGATAAGCTCTTTAATGGTAGAGAAAGCCACGCCATGTCGGCCTACCCAATTCGTGTGGTCTATCGCTTTGAAATGAAAGAGGATGAGGATGAGGGACTTCCAAAGGTACAAGTGCTGATGAGTGTACCCAAAAGATGTTTCAAAAGAGCTGTAAAACGCAACCGAGTGAAACGACAAATGAGAGAAGCTTACCGCTGCAATCGTCATCTACTTACAGCGAAAATACCTGATAATAAAAGTGTCTTTATGGCCTTTATTTGGCTCGATAATGCATTACATCCTACGAAAGAAGTAGAGGATAAAGTAATAAATTTGTTACAACGAATAAGTGAAAAGCTATGAAAGTCATTCGAATAGTTACTCACTTTATCATACAAATGTTGGTAAAAATATTGCTTCTACCCATCCTTTTCTACCAATATTGCATCTCACCCCTCACACCTCCATCGTGTAGATTTACACCATCGTGTTCTGAATACGCCCGACAAGCACTGCTTAAACATGGTCCTTTCAAAGGATTGGCATTGGCTATATGGCGAATTCTCAGATGTAATCCTTGGGGAGGAAGCGGATATGACCCCGTTCCTTAATCCATATTTACTGTAAATAAATAATAGAAACATAACCCATGTGGCATCAACCATCGGCGATTTGCCACACTATAAAGAAATAAAACACTATGATTAAGAATTTTGTTGAAGAGTTAAAATGGCGTGGAATGCTTGCACAAATCATGCCAGGCACAGAAGAATACCTACAAAAGAATAGGGTTTCAGCTTATTTAGGCACCGATCCTACCGCCGATTCACTACACATTGGACACCTTTGTGGCATCATGATGCTACGCCATTTGCAGCGTTGTGGTCACAAACCTTATTTGCTTATTGGTGGTGCAACAGGCATGATTGGCGACCCATCTGGTAAAAATCAGGAACGTAATTTGCTCGATTCTACAACCCTTTATCATAATCAAGAAGCCATAAAAAAGCAGGTATCGAAGTTTCTTTCCTTTGATAGTGAAGAACCCAATAAGGCTGAAATGGTCAATAATTACGACTGGATGAAGGACTTTTCTTTCCTTGATTTCGCTCGGGAAGTGGGCAAACACATCACTGTTAACTATATGATGGCGAAAGATTCTGTGCAGAAACGACTCAATGGAGAGGCACGAGATGGCTTATCATTCACTGAATTTACCTACCAACTTTTACAGGGATATGACTTCCTTTATCAGTACCAACACTACGGAGTTAGGCTGCAATTGGGAGGTAATGACCAGTGGGGTAATATGACAACGGGTACCGAACTTATCCGCAGAACCTTAGGAAATGATGCCGAAGCTTATTGCCTTACCTGCCCATTAATCACCAAAGCTGATGGTAAAAAGTTTGGAAAGACCGAGCAAGGCAACATTTGGTTGGACAGAAACCGCACCACTCCATATGCTTTTTATCAATTCTGGCTCAACGTTAGTGATAGTGATGCTGAACGTTATATCAAGATATTTACCGATCTTGACAAAGAAACAATTGAAGCTTTAATAGCAGAACATGCACAAGATCCAGGTAGAAGAGTGCTGCAAAAGCGTTTAGCTGAGGAAGTAACCACTATGGTTCATTCCAAAGAAGACCTTGAAATGGCTATTGCTGCCAGCAATATTCTCTTTGGAAAAGCAACAAAAGAGAGCCTTGAACAGCTCGATGAAGCCACCCTCAACGATGTCTTTAAGGACGTACCCCATTATGAAATCGACCATAACCAGTTGGGATTGCCAGCTATTGACCTCTTCAATCAAGACGGAATGGATATCTTCCCCAGCAAAAGTGAAATGAGAAAGCTCGTTAAAGGTGGTGGCGTCAGCTTAAATAAAGAAAAACTTGAGACCTTCGACCGCATCATTTCTACCGATGATCTCATTGATAATAAGTACTTATTGGTACAGCGTGGTAAGAAAAATTATTACCTATTAAGTGTGAAGTAATCGCAAAAAAATTTGGTAGTAGCTAAAAAAACTATTACCTTCGCAGCCGAATTCGACTTGAATTCACTTATAGTTTTGTCCTATGGTGTAATGGTAGCACTACAGTTTTTGGTTCTGTCAGTGGTGGTTCGAGTCCGCCTGGGAC
>NZ_KK082668.1:24209-288730 GCF_000599605.1 Prevotella sp. HJM029
AATGAAAGCCGTTGAGCAAGGTTTTAACCTGCCTAACGGCTTTTTTCATACCCCATCGTAAGACCCTTTCTACGCCATGCCACAACGATTACTATTAAATCATCACACAATATAGCCCAAATCATCACGCAATATGGGCTTAATTGTTGCACGGCTACGGTGCTATGCTAAAACAACTGCCATGAAAGCACATCAGCTATCTTACATGCTAAAAACAAGAAAAACATAAAAATATTCCGTCTTTTTGTCCAACTCATTCATATTTTCATTATTTTTGTCCACAGAATCTACACATAAAGCCAAACATAATGAAAAAGAAGTTATTATTTTTTCTGTTCTTTCTGTTGCCCCTACTGACCTTTTCACAACAAGAAAGGGTTATCATTCCCGTAGATTGGAAGGCAATAGAACAAAATGTTCTGCAGCATCCCGACAGCGTTAAAGGCCTCATCAAACGCCTTTTACTGCCTAAACTCGACACCACGCTCACCATGCCAGAACGCATTTTAGCCTTTTATGGTCAAACTTATTTTAGCAAGAGTCTTGAATATGACGATGTTAGAAAGATGATGGACACACGTAAAACCAACCCTTCTGCTGCGCTTTCGTGGGCCGATAGAGTGCTAAATATCAACCCTTTTAATACAAAAGCGCTGATAGAGAAAGCTGATTTGTTACTCAAAAAGAAGAAAATAAACCCACAAGATTCCACAAAACTCGATTCCATTGCACAATATTATATCCATATCGCTATGCGACTTTTCAACACCATTGCCACCACAGGTGATGGAACAAGCGACCATCCGTTTAGCGTAACCAGCGTGAGTGATGAGTATAATTTCCTTTGTTATTACCTTGATATATGTGAGGTGAAACAACAATCGCTAATTTATGGTGAAAAGAATAAAGCGCCTATGGATGTCCTTTACTTATCAGAGAAGAGTGAATATTGGGATAAACCCGAAATATATTTTGATATAAAGCGTGTGCTTGAATTAGAAACTGCATCATTAAAAAAGAAAAAATGAAAATCGATCAAAAAGAACTTATCAAAGTTTGTATTGTAGTTGTAGCGGGTATTGCTGCTATTATGTGTTGCCACCAACTAAGTAATGGTCTCCAATACTTCAAAAAAGGCACTAATAAAATACAAGTTACGGGAATGGCCGAAAAGCAAATTACGAGCGATCTTATCGTTTGGAACATCACAGTTAACGGCGAAGCGAGTAGTAGAGGCGAAGCTTATAAAGAGTTTAATCAGTCGAGTCGTGCCATCAAACAATATCTCCGTGCTAATAATATCCCTGATTCTGCGATTACAACCAATAGTGTTAGCATTGAAAAATTAACCCGAAGCTTCTATGATTCGCAATCAGAACGCTATATAGAAGTTGATAATGGCTATCGTGTTACGCAGAATATTTCGGTTAGTTCGCACGATTTAAACACCGTAGAACGCGTTTATCAAAAGATTTCTGAACTCTATAGCCGCGGAATAGATTTCAGTAGCAACGACCCACTCTACTACTATACACGCTTAAACGACCTCAAAATGGAACTACTCCACAATGCAAGTCTCGATGCTTACAAGCGAGCTGAGACCATAGCTGAGGGATGTAATGCCAAAGTTGGTGCGTTACAATCATCATCTATGGGCGTTTTCCAAATCGTAGGTCTTGATAGTAGTGAAGATTATAGCTGGGGAGGAACCTTTAATACCAGCGATAAAGAAAAGAGAGCCAGCATCACTATCCGCGCTGTCTATACGCCCCGCTAAGAAAATAGCTTGCAACTATAGAAAAAATTACAAATATTTGGTAAGCGCATAAAAAAGCGTTACCTTTGCAAAGCTTTTCATTGCTTGTCCTATGGTGTAATGGTAGCACTACAGTTTTTGGTTCTGTCAGTGGTGGTTCGAGTCCGCCTGGGACAACAATCTAAAAGCCGTTAAATAGCACTCAATGCTATTTAACGGCTTTTTTCATACTCCTTTCCCTCGGCTACTATTGCTTTTACGCGCGCAATAATCGCTGCCTCATCTATTAAATCCATACAAGCATAATCACTACGAAAGCATGGTTTATTCCCAAAAATACTGCAAGGGCGACACGATAAATCTATCTGAATTGCATTTTCCATCTGCTGATGCCATCCCATGAAGCCTGCATAAGGATGGGTTGCACCCCAAATACTCACTACAGGTGTGTTCACTAACGAAGCAAAGTGCATATTTCCACTATCCATACTCACCATTACATCTAAATGACTCATCAGGATAAGTTCTTCTTTCAGCTCATTTAACAGGCGCGAAGCATTCGTAACTTTAGGAACACGCACTGCAAATTCATCTAACTTTTGCAACTCATCTTCACCGCCACCAAACAAAAATATCCGTACATGTGCATCATCTGCTATCAATTTTTCTACTACACGCTGCATCTTTTCCCAGGGATACATCTTTCCTTTGTGGGCTGCAAAAGGCGCTATGCCTATCCACTTTTCACCCTCTTCTTTTGCTTTGATACGCGAAAGTAGCACCGAAAAATCTCCACCCTTAGGCGGAAACAGCGATGTAAAATTACTTTTGACAGGATAACCCAACTGCTTTAATACCTCAATATAGTTATCAAATGACGTAGGAAGTGGCTTTAAAACCTTATGCTCACGTGCTGTAAGCTGTTGCCTTTCACGCCGATGTTTGTTGATAGAAGCAACGGGAACACCACTTAATAGAAAGCGATAGCGCAACAATTTAGACCGGAGTACATCATGAAAGTCTGCTACTCCAGAGAATTGTTTTGCTTGAAGACGTTTCGAAAGCTTACGTAATCCCAACAAACCCTTATACTCATGCTTTAAATCGGCACCCATAAAGCTCACATTGGGTGCTAAGTCTTTTAAAAAAGCACGTGCAAAAGGCCTACTCAACACCGTGATATGCAACTTAGGATATTGCTTTGCTAAGGCCGAAATAATAGGTACTGTCATCGCAACATCACCCATTGCCGAGAAGCGTATAATTAAAAGATGTTCCATGGAAAGAAAAAATTAAAATATGATGGTTTATAATCTATTGGATTGTTACAATGCTATTTTTTATAAAGGACAGGGTTGGTGTCAGCATCATTATACATTTTCATTTGCCGATACACCTTCATATAGATTTTCCCTGCTGCTATATCCTCCAACAATTGGTCGATGGCAGTGCTTAAATCTTGCTGTTGTTCAAGCAAAATTTGCAATTTAGCCTTGCATTTTGCAACATGTTCTGGCGTAGCATCCTCACGCAATGTTTCTTCCTTCATGTGATAAATTTTCAATGCTAAAATGCTTAATCTATCAATAGCCCATGCAGGACTTTCAGTGTTCAAACGTGCATTGTCCAGCACATGCACCTCTTTATATAACGTTCTAAAATAAGAATCAATCTGTTCTACCAAGTCAGTGCGATCCTGATTGCTCTTATCTATTCTGCGTTTCAATGCCAACGCTGCAACAGGGTCGATGTTAGGATCACGAATAATATCTTCAAAATGCCACTGCACAGTGTCAATCCAGCATTTCAAATACAATCGGTTTTCAATACTTCCTTCCTCAAATGGATTCTGAATTGGTGCATCAATATCGTCGTTTACATGATAATCACGAATCACACGATTAAAAATTTCATTGCAATGTTTGGTAAATGACATACGATTTTATGTTGATTGGTTCATTACAAAAGTAATTATTTTTTCTTAACCCACCAATATTTATACACAATATGTGTGGATAAATCTGTGGAAAAAGTCATCATAACGCCTGAAAAAAGTATGGCATTACCCACAATTCCCCCATCACTTATTATGGAAAGTGGATATACACAATATTATACACCCTTTATAACGTCAAAATCCACACTATTTTTTATTTTTTCTTTATGCACACATTGATATTCTCCATCTTTCAAAGATTTGTGGAAAAGCATACTATCTCATTTTAAATCAATGGAAAGATATAAAGAGAAAGGTGGATAAAATAGTAAAGATGTGGATTGCATATGGATAAAAAAAATGCCTATCTTTTTATCCACATATCCACATCATTTCTTTTTATTATTCCTATTTTTTGATTTAAAATATATAGAAAAATAAAAAGAAATAAGCGGCAAAACAAAGTTCTATGTGTTATCGTTTAATTTTACAAAAGGTCTTCTGTATTTTTCGTCTACAAAAAAATAAAAGATGAGATGTAAATGAGGGCACATACACTGTTTTTTAGAATTCTATTTATAATCAGATAGTTATAAAAAGAATTGTTGATTTTGCATTAAAAAAAATATAAGAAAAGGATGATTTATAGTTAGAAAGGGCTTATTTTACTTGTAAAATAAGCTATGATAAAGATGTTTTTAATGCCTAAAGTAGGCCACTTTGTTGCATCATTCTATAGCAATCATGATATAAAGTCGGTGAGTTCACTTTTTAAAAGCTGTTGACAAGGATAACAGACGCTATTTCATCAAGTTGAAAAGGGTAGTTTTTTGATAATTTTTTATGACAATTTATTAGCTATTTATCTTATCTTCTTAGTAGAAAATTTATGGCTATGAAGAAAGATAAGTTTTCATTACATATAACCAAATGAATAATTGTATCTTTGCAAAGGAATGGGTGTATTCATCAAGCGTTGTTAATGGCTGATGGCATACTAATGGTTTAAACTTCTATTTTTTGCGTCATTGAATTGATTATGGAGAAATTTTCTGCGAAAAAGTGTTCACTGCAGATACTCAGTAAGCAGCATGTTATGTTGCATGTTACACTGACTCATCGCTATTTGTTACTGCCTGTTGAAGAAAATCAAGGTTTAGTGCGCATCAAAGTTATTCAAAATGGAGACGTGAAACAAGTGCTAAATGTAAAATTAGCCATCCATAACAGTGATTATAGTGTGCCTTTAGCCCTTCAACAGTGGGAGGGAAAGACAGTACTTTTGGATATTGTTTTTTCAGAAAATACTTCTGTTCTTAAGTCTATTGAAGACTATGTTTGTTGGGAACTATTGCAATATAGTGAAACATTTGATACTGAAAATCGTGAAAAATTCCGCCCTATTTATCACCATACACCTTCTTATGGTTGGATGAATGATCCCAATGGCTTATTTTATAATAAAGGAATTTGGCATCTTTATTATCAATATAATCCCTATGGTTCGCAATGGGAAAATATGACTTGGGGACATGCTACATCTGAAAATCTTGTGCATTGGCAACATGAGGGCACACCTCTTCTGGCCGATGCCTTAGGAATGATGTTTAGTGGAAGTGCGGTTGTAGACCATCATAACACAGCTGGTTTTGGTGAAGGTGCAATAGTTGCATTCTATACTGCTGCAGGCGATAATCAAACACAATGTATTGCTTTTAGCAATGATGAAGGAAAAACTTTTCAAAAATATAGTGATAATCCCATCATAACAGCGCCAATAGCTGATTTTCGCGACCCACATGTGTTTTGGAATGAAGACATTCAGCAATGGAATCTAATTTTAGCTGCAGGTAAAGAGATGTTTATCTATACTTCAAAAAATCTTAAAGTGTGGCATTTCGAAAGTTCATTTGGTTTTGGATATGATACGGATGACGAAGTTTGGGAATGTCCTGATTTGATGAAGTTACCTATAAAAGGAACAGATAGGTGTGCATGGTTGCTCATTTGTAATATTAATCCTGGTGGTCCTTTCGGTGGAAGTGCAACCAAGTATTTTGTAGGATCGTTTAATGGATATGAATTTAATTGTGAAAGTAATCTTTTAAAAAGTAAATGGATGGATTATGGAAAAGATCATTATGCCATGGTTACTTTCGACAATGCGCCTGAACATCGAAGAGTAGGAATAGCGTGGATGAGCAATTGGGAATATGCAAATGAAGTACCAACGCAACAATTTAGGAGTGCCAACACAGTGCCTCGCGACCTTAGTTTATTTGTTTATGATGGTGAAACTTATGTTTCTTCAATTCCTTCTGAAGAGCTTTTGCACATGCGAAAGGAGATAGTTGATAGACCAATGCCAGCTTGTGAATTGGTTATAGATATCACTTCACAGCAAGCAGACTTGGAGATAGTTCTCCAAAATCATTTGAAAGAGCGGGTCATTATGAAATACAAACCACAGCATGAAACTTTTTCTTTTGATCGAAAGCATAGTGGAAATGTTTCATTCCATAGCACTTTTGCAAAAAAAATAGAAGCACCTACATTGGGAAAAATCACTCAATTGCGCATTTTTATAGATAAATGTAGTATAGAAATCTTTGATGCTGAAGGTAAAATGGTTATGACAAATCTCGTTTTCCCCACCGAAAGTTATGATGAAATGAAGTTGATAGGATTAGCTACATGCACTATTTATAGATTAGAATGAAATATAAAGATGAATCCTGACTGGTAGATTAAGGGACTATAGATATCAAAATTTCGCAGATTTTAAAAATGCTGGGCTAAAAAGGAGTTATTCTTAGATTTTTTCTATTATCTTTGTACAAACCATTTCACACATTCTTGAAAAGCAAAATAAAATGCGTAGAGCATTGTTGTTGTCCTATTTATGAGATAGAAAATAAATAATGGTGATAAAAAATAGCTGTTATGATTATCTTTTAGCATGATAAGTTGCATGTTGATGAATAGATAGAATTGTGTTTTTCATGGATGTTTATGATGTAAGTGGATGATTATCAAGATAAAGAAATAAAAAAATAAAAACAAATAAAAACTTAAAAAGGACAAGAAATCAATGGAAAAGAGATTAATTGTAGGCATAGGTGAAGTGCTTTGGGATATCCTTCCTGAAGGAGCTAAGATAGGAGGCGCACCTTCTAACTTTGCTTTTCATACCCATCAGTTTGGTTTTGACGCTATGGCAATTAGTGCATTAGGTAATGATGTGTTAGGTGATCAAACTCGAAAAGAACTTGATGCTGTTGGATTGAAGTATGAAATGCCTATTGTTCCCTATGCAACGGGCACTGTACAAGTGGAACTTGATGGTGAGGGTGTGCCCACTTATAAGATTAAAGAGAATGTGGCTTGGGACAATATTCCCTTTACACCCGAGATAGAATCGGCTGCAAAGCAGGCTTGTGCAGTATGTTTTGGTACTTTAGCACAACGTAAACCTGAATCAAGAGTAACCATTCAACAATTCCTTGCAGCAACATCTGAAGAGTGTTTAAAGATTTTTGATATCAATCTTCGACAGACTTTTTACACCAAAGAAGTGATAAAAGAGTCCTTAAAAGCTTGTGATATTCTGAAAATTAATGATGAAGAATTAATTACTATCGGTCGTCTTTTTGGTTATCCAGGCTTAGATATAGAGGATAAGTGTTGGCTTATTTTGGGTAAATATAACCTAAAAATGTTGATTTTAACATGTGGTGTGAACGGAAGTTATGTGTTTGCACCTGCTATGAAATCATTTGTTGAAACGCCAGTTGTTGATGTTATTGATACAGTTGGTGCTGGAGATAGCTTTACAGCATCCTTTACTGCTGCTATACTCTCAGGAAAATCGATAGAAGAAGCCCATCAATTGGCTGTTGAAGTGAGTGCTTATGTGTGCACACAAAATGGTGCTATGCCCATTTTACCAAAGCATTTTACAGAAAAATTAGCACAGAAATAAAAGAAATAAGATTAGTTTGCATAACAAAAAATTTTATTATTAAGGTTTAATACGGGCAGATTGTGATAATTTGTCCGTATTTTTGAGTTTTAAAGAAGAAAGATGTAAAAGGTAAATGGATAAAAATATGATGCAAATAGCAACAAAACCGCATTATGAGTTGTTGGATGGTTTACGAGAAGTAGCAGCACTTTTAGTGGTGTAGTATCATGTTTTTGAAGGTTTTCAGTTTGCAGGTAATCAGCCTTTTATACGTTTTATCAACCATGGTTATTTGGCAGTTGATTTCTTTTTCATGCTTTCGGGCTTTGTAATAGGGTATGTTTATGGCGATAGGTTGGGCAAATCCCTAAGTATAGCAGCATTTTTCAAGCGTCGATTAATTCGTCTTCATCCCATGGTTATTATGGGTTCATTGATAGGTTTCACCTCTTTTGCTCTCACAGGTTTTGAACGTTGGGATGGAACGCATACCACATTAGTCCTTAGTTTAATAGCCCTTGCTGCAGCATGGCTTATGATTCCGGCCCTTCCTGGTATGCCTCGCGAGGTAAGAGGCAATGGAGAATTGTTCCCATTGAATGGTCCTTCATGGTCATTATTCTTTGAATACATTGGTAATATACTCTATGCGGTGTTCATTCATCGCCTGTCTACACGGCTATTAGCGCTGTTAACAGCACTACTTTCATGTGTATGGGCATGGTTTGCCATTACAAATCAGTCACAATATGGATCGATAGGAGTGGGTTGGACATTTGATATGATCAACATGTTGGGTGGAAGTTTGCGCATGCTTTGTCCGTTTACAATAGGCATTTTGTTGTCACGTGTGTTCAAACCTCATTTCATAAAGGGCATATTTTGGTGGTGCAGTGTCATCCTTTTGTTATTGTTTCATGTGCCTTTCTAGGGGCTGATGAAAGTTTTTCAATATCTTTTAAACTCCCTTCAAAGGGTCCATTATGTTCTAATTTCAAGGTACACATGGCCGAAGCAAACCTACCTGCTTCTTGAAAGGTTGCACCTTGGCTGCGCATGTAAAGGTAACCAGTAGAATAAGTATCGCCACATCCAGTAGCATCAACAATCTTTTGTGGAGTGTAAGCAGGAATTTCATAGCACGTTTTATTTGCATAAATAAGGCTACCATAGCTACCTAACGTAATGATGACTTCACGAACACCATAAGAAGCTAACTTTTCTGCTACTATTTTTGGATCATTTGTATGCATGATAGCATACATTTCATGCTCATTAAGCTTAACAATATCAACATAAGGAAGCACAGCATCCATGTCTTTCCAGTCCACAGCATACACCTTTTTACCACGTACTTCACGTAAATAGCCTTGAACATCAATTGAGATGCAACCTTTTTGAGCAAGAAATTTCACAATTTCTGGTGAAAAATCATCTGCTAAAAGCGAACCTAAATGAAACACTTCTGCCACTAAAGGTTCCATCTCTTCTATCGTAAAAGGGGCTGCTTTAGCCAATACACGCTGCGTACGTTGATTGGAATTAAGGCCATAATGATTTTCAAAAAATACGCTATGTGGGCTCGAATAGCTGAGCACATCGATATTCATTTGACGCAAATGGTCGACTTCTTCCTGCGATTCCTGCCCTATTTTAGTAACCAATTGAAAGGGAAAATCTTGTGAAAGATGGTGCATACCATGTGCCATATAGAAAGAAGTTCCACCTGCCATGTCGATAGTTTGCTGTGGAGTTATAATTCTATCTCGGGTGATGTGCCCAATACAACATATTTTTTTCATTGTTATTGTCTGATATTCTGTTCATCAATTGCTTTGCAAATGTAGTATGGAGTTGTGTAAAAACGTTTGCATAACACGATAGGTATGGCTGCAAAGGTATATAAAAAAGAACAATAAAAAAACTAATATGATGTTTTTTGTTTTCTTAAATGCTAAAATGATATTGTTGGATTCAACCTCTAAAGATACATAATAATTTTGTATTGCCCGTTTGTTATCTTAACTTTTTAGTATCTTTGCCTACTCAAATAGCAAGATAATGAGTAAGAAACAAATACTTTTGATTAACGACATGGCTGGCTATGGCAAGGTAGCTACTGCGGCAATGCTTCCCATTCTGTCGTATTTTGGTCATCCAACTTATAATCTTCCCACAGCATTAGTATCCAATACGCTCGACTATGGTCAATTCAATATCTTGGATACCACAGCTTATATCAAGGGAGTTTTCCCTGTGTGGAAGGCTTTAGGCTTTCATTTTGATGCCATTGCAACTGGTTTTATTGTAAGTGAAGAGCAAGCTTTACTCATTTCAAACTATTGTCAATTGCAAGCAATGCAGGGCACAACAATTTATGTTGACCCCATTATGGGTGATGAAGGAAAGCTTTATAATGGGATAACCTCTGCTACTATCGATCACATGCGTAAACTCATTGCTGTGGCACATCTATGTTATCCCAATTACACCGAAGCATGTTATCTTGCCAATCACCCATATACTACTGATGAAATTGATTTGAAAACAGCCTATGAATTGGTGGATAAGTTGCGCGATATGGGGTCGAAATCGGTCATTATTACGAGTATAAAGGTGAATGAAACACATGCTGTTGTAGGGTATGACGCTGCACATGACGAGCATTTTATGTTGAGTTATGAAGAAGTTCCCGTACATTTTCCTGGTACAGGTGATATTTTTTCAGCTATTCTCATCAGTCATTTGCTCAACGATATGCCTTTGAAGTTGGCTACAGCTAAGGCTATGTCGGGTGTTTATCAGCTTATAGAAGCCAATAAAAGCAATGAAGACAAGAATCGAGGTATTCCTCTTGAACAATATTTAAGCATACTTTAGCGTTATGGACTGGCTAAACAACCTTTTCAATATACACTCTTCCATTCAAACCATCGTTATCATTTCGATTATCATTGCAGGTGGTTTAGCTTTAGGAAAAATAAAAATCATGGGTGTTTCGTTGGGTATTTCCTTCGTATTCTTTGTAGGAATTCTGGCGGGGCATTTAGGTTTTAGCATTGATTCTGTGGCACTTGGGTATATAGAAACCTTTGGATTGTCGATGTTTGTCTATTGCTTAGGGTTACATGTTGGTCCAAATTTCTTCGGTTCTTTACGCCATGAAGGAATGCAACAGAACGTTTGGAGCCTCATCATTATTATTGCAGGGACACTCTTTTCTTTGTTACTTATTCCACTAACAGGTATTAACTTATCCAATATGGTGGGTATCTTGTGTGGTGCTACTACCAATACTCCTGCTTTAGGTGCTGCAACTCAGGCCTTAGCACATATGGGATTGCCCAGTGAAACAGTGGCACTTGCCACTGCGGTCACCTATCCTTTGGGTGTGTTAGGGGTGATTATTGCAATGCTTATTTTGCGTAAATGCTGTGTGAAGGCTGAGAATTTAGAACCTAAAAGCAACGACAATCACGACCACACTTATATTGCACAATTTGAAGTAGTAAACCCTGCTGTAGAGCATAAACGCATTGCTGACATCTCACATATGACGCATTTAAAGTTTATCATCTCTCGCATTTGGCGTAATAGTCAGGTGATTTTGCCCACAGGTGACACTGTTTTAGAGCCCAATGATAGTCTTTTAGTAGTGACCAATCGTGAGGATGATCCTGCTATGGAAATGCTTTTTGGTAAGCGGGTGAATAAAGATTGGAACGAAGATGCCATTGATTGGAATCATATTGACACACAATTAGAGAGTCGAATTTTGGTGCTTACGCGCGGTGAACTCAGCGGAAAGCGTCTTGGAGATTTGCATCTTCGTAACTCTTATAATGTGAATGTGTCACGTGTTATCCGTGGAGATTTGAAACTTTTAGCTACACGTGACCTCAGACTTCAGTATGGAGATCGCATCACAGTGGTGGGACAACATGAAGATATTAACCATGTAGAAGGCTATCTTGGCAATTCTATTCGTGTGTTGAATGAACCTAATATTGGCAGTATCTTTATCGGAATTATCGTAGGTTTGGCCATAGGAACTATTCCTATTCAATTGCCTGGCATGGAAGGTTCTGTGCGATTGGGCATTGCAGGCGGACCTATTATTATTGGAATTATCGTGGGTGCGCTCGGACCTAAGCTTAAACTCAATTCCTATACCACGGTTTCGGCTTCGCTCATGCTGCGCAAATTGGGATTAAGTCTGTATTTAGCGTGCTTGGGTTTGGATGCTGGTAAGCATTTTTTCAGTACGGTTGTGCAACCACAAGGTTTAATATGGGTGGGTGTAGGCTTCTTGGTTACAGTCGTTCCACTGCTCGTTGTGGGGTTGATAGCTTTGCGTTTGCACAAGTTTGACTTCGGAACACTCTGTGGTATTCTTTGTGGAAGCATGGCCAACCCTATGGCTTTGGGCTATGCCAACGATACGATCCAGGGCGATTCACCAAGCATTAGCTATGCTTCGGTTTATCCTTTGGGCATGTTTTTGCGGGTCATCATCGCCCAGGTGCTGATTATGTTTGTAGCTTCTTGAAAGAGCTTGTCCCACAAGGAGTTAGTATTCGTATAGAAAAGTGGGTCATTTTAGTCAACAATATGGCCTACTTTGCACAACAATATGGTGCATTTTTCAGGGCAATATCGCACACTTTTTAAAACAATAGCACATCAATATGGCAATACAAGATAAAGGGCTTACGCCCATGATGAAGCAATTTTTTTCAATGAAGGCAAAACATCCTGATGCCCTCATGTTGTTTCGTTGTGGCGATTTTTATGAAACTTATGGCGAAGATGCTGTGGTTGCTGCAGGTATTTTGGGCATTACACTCACCAAACGCAACAACAGTGCCGAAAATTCTATAGAGATGGCGGGCTTTCCCCATCATGCTTTAGACACCTATCTGCCGAAATTGATTCGGGCAGGTAAGCGAGTTGCCATCTGTGATCAGTTGGAAGACCCCAAGAAAAAGCGCGAAGAGATTAAAGGAAAGAAAGGACTTTCGCAAACCGACAAGATGGTGAAGCGCGGCATTACCGAATTGGTGACACCAGGAATTGCCATTAGCGACAATATTCTTAACAATAAAGAAAACAACTTTTTGGCGGCGGTTCATTTTGGAAAAGCAGCTTGTGGTGTAAGTTTCTTGGATATTTCGACGGGCGAATTCCTCACAGGCGAAGGGTCGTATGACTATGTTGAGAAGCTATTGGCTAATTTTTCACCCAAGGAAGTGCTCTATAATCATGAGCGAAGAGCTGACTTCCAGCGCTATTTTGGAACCAAACTCTGTGTGTTTGAGATGGAGGATTGGGTGTTCACGGAGCAGAATTCACGGCAGAAACTCCTGAAACATTTCGGTACAAAGTCGTTGAAAGGCTTTGGCGTTGAGCACTTAAAAGAGGGTATTATTGCCAGTGGTGCTATTCTGCAATACTTAGAAATAACAGAGCATACGCATATTAATCACATCACATCGCTGGCGCGTTTAGAGGCCGATAAATATGTGCGTATGGATCGATTTACCATTCGTTCGTTGGAGTTATTGGCGCCTATGCAGGAAGAAGGACGCTCGTTGCTCTCGGTTATCGACCACACTGTGACGCCAATGGGAGGGCGCATGTTGCGTCGTTGGTTGGTGTTTCCGTTGAAAGAAGTAGTGCCTATTAACGAAAGATTGGATATGGTGGATTATTTTTTCAAAGACCTCAACTTCCAATCTGTCATTGATGAGCAACTCCATCGCATGGGAGACTTGGAGCGAATCGCATCAAAAATAGCTGTAGGAAGGGTCACTCCACGTGAAATGGTGCAATTGAAATGGGCGCTATCGGCGTTGAAGCCCATCCAAGAAGCATGTCTTTCGGCCGATAATGCAGTGATTCAGCGCATGGGAAAACAGTTGTATCTGTGTGAGCATGTGCGCGAAAGAATTGAGAAAGAAATACAGAACGACCCACCACAGTTGGTGAATAAGGGCGATGTTATAGCCGATGGTTTTAACGCAGAGCTTGATGATTTGCGTGCCATTAGTCGCAATAGTAAGGACTATTTGTTGGAATTACAAGCGAAAGAAGCTGAGCAAACGGGCATTAATAGCCTGAAGATTGGTTTCAATAATGTGTTTGGTTACTATTTGGAAGTGCGTAATACATTCAAAGAAAATGTGCCTGAAACGTGGATTAGAAAGCAGACATTGGCGCAAGCTGAGCGCTATATCACCCCCGAATTGAAGGAATATGAAGAGAAAATTCTGGGTGCAGAAGAGAAGATTTTGGCGTTGGAGGCCAAGCTCTTTAACGAACTTATCCTGGCCGTTCAAGATGATATACCGCGTATTCAGGCCGATGCTAATCTCTTAGCACAATTAGATGTGCTGTTGGGTTTTGCCAAAATAGCGCGCGAAAACCATTATATTCGCCCCATTATCCATGATGATAACATATTAAAGATTGTGCAAGGACGCCATCCTGTGATAGAAACACAGTTGCCATTGGGTGAGGTTTATGTGCCCAACGATGTGACATTGGACAGCGATAAACAACAAATTATGATGATAACGGGGCCCAATATGGCCGGTAAATCGGCATTGCTTCGACAAACAGCACTCATTGTTTTGATGGCACAAGTGGGCTGTTTTGTGCCGGCAGAGCATGCAGAAATAGGTCTTGTTGACAAGATATTTACGCGCGTTGGTGCCAGTGATAATCTGTCATTAGGCGAATCTACGTTCATGGTTGAGATGACTGAGGCGGCTAATATATTGAATAATGTGTCGCCAAGGAGTTTAGTTCTCTTCGATGAATTGGGCAGAGGCACGAGCACTTACGATGGGATTAGCATCGCATGGGCTATTGTTGAGTATCTTCATGAGCAGCCAAAGGCTCGTGCTCGTACGCTTTTTGCCACGCATTATCACGAACTAAATGAGATGGAGAAGCATTTTTCGCGCATCAAAAACTATAATGTGAGCGTGAAAAATGTAGATGGAAAGGTGATATTCTTGCGCAAACTGCAACGCGGAGGCAGCGAACATAGCTTTGGAATTCATGTGGCAGAGATCGCTGGAATGCCCCGTTCTATAGTGAAACGTGCCAATACTGTGTTGAAAGAATTGGAGCAAGATAATGCCGAAGTGGGTGCTGCTGCCAAGCCAAACACGGCCAAAATAGCAGCACATCGCGAAGGAATGGAACTGAGTTTCTTTCAATTAGACGATCCAATCTTGACGCAAATACGTGATGAAATATTAGAGCTTGATGTGAATAATCTTACTCCTGTCGAGGCTTTGAATAAGCTCAATGACATTAAGAAAATATTAAAGGGGAAGAATTAGTATCGTGTTGTATTCAATGTTTTTCTAACTTTTAAATATATTTATAACCTATGAAGCAAATCATTGCCACACTATCGTTGTTGGTTTTGCCTGCAACTATGACATTCGCTACACCGCTTTTCCCAGTGAAGCAGGTGAAAGACACAACAGAAGTGAAACAAAATGCCGATTCAACGAAATTGAAGTCCGATGAAAGAGGTGCCTCAAAAAGCGATAAGAAAGAGGATGAATATGAAAAACTCATTAAGAAAGGAGGCTCTTTTCAGCAAGGATTATTCAATGTTCGACACATAGAAAAGGACTGGTATTTTGAGATTCCTGAGGCAGCATTATCGCGTTTGTTCCTTGCTGTGACACGTTTTGTGTCGGTTCCTGAAGGTTTTCCTCAGCTGAGTGGTGAGGAAGTGAACAGCAATACGCTTTATTTTGAGCGCTATGATGACAAGACATTGTTGGTGCGTTCGTGGGCACATACTCAGAAAGCTGATGCAAAAGACAATATATCGGCATTGATTAAGAAGTCAACTATCGACCCTATTGTGTATAAATTTGATATTATTGGCACCGACAAGCAAACGAAAACGATGCTCGTTAACGTGACAAAGCTTTTCAAAAGTGATAATACTATTTCGGCTTTTTCACAGCAAGCGCGCACTCAACTCAAGGTGGGTGGCTTGCAAGACGATCGTACTTTTATCGACACCATCAAGACTTTCCCCATCAATGTAGAGGTGTCGACCCTGCGAACCTATTCAAGTAATCCCGAAAGGACGCTGGCTTCACAGAAAGGTTTCCTTACATTAAGCCTCAACACCAGCATTGTTGAGCTGCCAGAAACACCCATGCAGCCGCGTTTAGCCGACGAACGTGTGGGTTATTTCAACAAGCGTTTGGTGACATTCAGCGACAGAGAGACCAGCAAGCACGATGCCATCGTTTCGCGTTATCGCTTGGTTCCGAAGGATAAAAAGGCTTATGCGAGCGGCAAACTCGTCGAACCCGAGCAGCAAATTGTTTACTATATCGACCCTGCCACGCCAAAAGAGTGGGTGCCTTATCTCATTCAGGGCATCAATGACTGGAACAAAGCATTTGAAGCCGCAGGATTTAAGAATGCCATTGTAGGCAAAGAGGTGCCCGAAGGCAGCAACATCAGTCCCGACGATGCACGCTATTCGTTCCTGCGTTATTTGCCTTCAGAGCAAGAAAACGCATATGGTCCGCGCATTGTTGACCCAAGAAGTGGTGAAATTATAGAGAGTCACATCTGCTGGTACCACAATGTGATGAACCTTTTAACCAAGTGGTATATGACACAATGTGGCCCTTTGGACAAAGGTGCACAGCAAATGAAGTTTGATAAGCGGCTCATGGGCGAGCTTATTCGCTTTGTTTCGAGTCATGAAGTGGGGCACACTCTGGGGTTACGTCACAACATGGTAGCCAGTCATTCCACGCCCGTTGAGAAGCTACGCGACAAGGCTTGGGTGGAGAAACATGGTCATACGGCCAGCATCATGGACTATGCACGCTTCAATTATGTGGCACAACCCGAAGATCATATCAGCGAAAAGGGACTTTTTCCGCGCATCAATGATTATGATATGTGGGCCATTAAATGGGGTTATCAGTATCGTCCGGAGTTTAAAGATGAGTTCACCGAGAAGCAAGCCCTGCGCAGTGAGGTGACAAAGGCGCTCACAGCCAACCACCGTTTGCGCTACAAAGGTGACGAAGGGCGTGGACTTGACCCGCGTTCGCAGACCGAAGATTTGGGCGATAACAACATGGTGGCCAACGAATATGGCATTAAGAATCTCAAAAGGGTGATGCAAAACATTGAAAAATGGACGGTACAGCCCGATGGACAAACCGATGATTTGAATATGATTTATCGGGCAGTGTTGGGGCAATTCCAACGCTACACGGGACATGTGCAACGCTATATCAACGGCGAATACAGCGATAACTGGCCCTCTGAGCGGCAAAACGACATCGTTCCGGCGGCACTTCAGAAAGAAGCCGTGGCGTGGTTGGGTCGGCATGTGTTCCAGTTGCCCACTTGGTTGTATCCACAATCCGTCACACAGAAGTTGAATATTGACATGGATGAGCCCGAAGTAAATCGTGCAAATGGCTTTTTATCGTTCTTATTAGCGCCCACAACGATTAACAATAACATTAGCAACAGTTTGAAAGCCTCGCAGCCTTATCCCACTGAAGACTACTTGAATGATGTGTTTTCTGCCGTGTGGAAGCCCATCAATGCAGCCGATAAGCACGACAGTAACTTCCGTCGTAGCATTGAAAATCAATATGTCTCATTGTTGGGAACGCTCATCAATGTGGATAACGTAGCGAAGGGTGAGAATGCAAAAGCTGTGCAAGCCGATGTCATTCTCTATGCTTTGCAACATTTAAATAAGGTGGAAAGCTATTGTATGCAGCAGCAAAAGGCACTTCAAAGTGGCGACATCAATGCTTTGCATTACAGCAATTTGCTCACCAAAATTAAGCGTATTCGCAAGCAATATGAAAAGGCTGAATAGCCATTAAGAGGATTTTTACTGGCACAGCTGAATGTTTTTAGACTGAAAAAGCATAGCTATGGCGTTCGTTGTAGCTATGCTTTTTTCGTATATAAATCAATAGTTTTATTACTACCCTAAATCTTTTGGTGAAGGCTTTATCGTTTTTATTTAGCCTCTCGTAAGGCGTTTGAATTGAATAGCCCATCTCTTGTTTTTTAAAAGCTATCTTTTTAGCCACTAAAAGCTACTACTTTAGTGCCTAAAAAGGGCTATTTTGCAAGATAATATAGGCCATTTTATGAGTCTATCTGTAACAACCTGATAATTAGGTGGTACTGAAATAGCGTGTTTGTGGTATGCTATTGCAGTAGCATAAAGAAGCTATAAGTACTTAGTTGCTCAGTATGAAGAGGGGGTTTTTAAGTGTGTTTTACCTATTAATCTTCATAGAAGTCTTTTCGTGCGTCTTGATTTATCGCAATTTTTTGTGCCTTTTTGTGTTTTCCAAGTCCTTTTTGGTTCGTATCTGTTTAGGAAAGTGCTACCTTTGCATCGTAAAAATAAGGATAATAAGTAACAAGATGTCAAAGGGACATCAATTAGTTTTTTAAAAGGTAAAAAGATTATGGTAACATTGATGATTGTAGCAGTAGTTGTAGCAGCAGTAGTTTCACAAGCAGTGAATATTTATAGCAAAATCAACGCAGGCTGCTAACTACTATAAGAGAAGCTTATAAGGTAAAGATTGGTAATGATAAACAAGAGAAACGGGTAGATGCTTAGGCGTCTATCCGTTTCCATTTTTGTGCAGTGTGGGTGCTATAGTCTTTTATGTTTGAGACTATAGCACCCTCTTCTGCAAGATTTCATCATGTTTTATGGGTATCAAGCCCTTTTATTTTGAAGGCAGGAAGTGGTCTTTTGCAAATGACATATCTTGCACCACCTCTACTGTTCCAACATAGTTACCTGCTTTATCGCGCACAGCCATGTAGTTAACCAAGTAGGGTTTACCATTCTTTTCCATCCAAATGGGTAGCTGATCACGTTTACCTGCACGCAAATCGCTGATGATGGCACGTACCATGGGTTCTATTTTTGGTGGGTGACAACTGAACACTTCGCGATCGATAGCCATTGAAGGACGTTTAAATACCTTTTCACCATCGTTGAAATAGCGATTGAAATTGTCGGCATCAACGAAGGTTATCTCCATGGGAAGTGTATCCAACATCGTTGTTAATTGCTCTAAAGTGAGGTGCCCACCAGGCATAACAATCTCGCCTTCGTGCTGTGGAATGGCGTGTTTCTTTGCCTCAGCAGCCGGCCATTCGTGGGGCGTTATGCCAAAACATGGGGCGTAATCTTTGCTGTCTTGATAAAGATTGTGCCACTCATCTTCGGTGAAATTTGCCACGCAAATGGGCAGCAAGATGTTGTTTTCCTTATAAATCATCTCCTTCATGCGCACGCAAACATCTTTGAATCGTTGCCACCAAGCATCGTCATGGTTGGCGTTTTTGGCTAAGGATGCAAGCTCATCGCGTATCTCATCGTCGATGGTCCACATCACTTGCGAAGGCCCTGAGATGTTATATTTCACCTTTAAATGGGGGAAAAGCAAGTCGCCTTTCTTGGCATAATGTATGCCAATCTCGCGCAAACGGGGCAAGAGTTCGTCTACCGATGTACGATTTTCTGCGGCTTTAAAAGCCTCAGCCAATAAGGTTTCTAAGGCTTGATTCTCGCGCATAAAGGTTTGAACGGGGTGCCCATCGACCGCCAAAAGCGCTGCAGCTTCTTGTGCATGTGATGCTGCCATGGCGTGAGCTTGCTCGGTTCTGTCGACCGAAGCAGCCACTTCGCGCTCGGCATTCATAATCTGTTCCTCGCGGGTTGCACCGTGGAAGAGTGCTGAATGCACATCGCAAAGTTGCTGAACCTCGCGCAAAGGTGTGCCTTCGGCCATGAGTTCTTGCTCGGCTTGCATGATTTCTGCCGCCTCAACATCGCTGAATTCGGCTTTAAAGTCAGCGCGAACGCTCTCTAATGATTCGCCTTTTCCCAACCGTTTTAAATAGGATTTCAGCTTTTCGTTGCGCTCGTTGGGTGCATATTTCAAGCCCGTCATGCCCGATTGTGCGCCCGATAGCTGCTCACCTGTCAGCGTAAACCCATGCTTTTGCAACGCCATCACGATGTCGGTCATGGCAATTCCGCGCATGGCTGCGCCTTTTGGGATGGTCATAAACTTGCCTACTGAGTTGAGTAGCACCTTTTTTGTAATCTCAGAAAATCCTAATTCCACCATGATGTCGGTGAGTTCGGGATATTGTTTCACTAAATCATAAACCGGTTTTGAAAGGTCAATCTTCTTATCCATGTGCATTTCCTCCTTTTATTTGGGGTTGAAAACGGTGTTGTTGTGTGCGATTTACAACGTGTGAACTTAGTGATGACACATCTGTGTCATGTCAACTGTGAAACCACCTGTTGGTGATGGCTTGAATTTCCCGCGTGCTTCGAGGAAATCAACCATCTCTTTTGCGGTGAATCCATCGACCGAACAAGTGTGAAATCGCTCGTTTGGGCCAAACTTTTCGATGATAGCGTTCACCAATTCTTCTTTGTTTTGATAGTTATTGCCCTCCATCATGTGGAGAATATCATGTCCATGTGCCATAATTGTTTTATTTATTTTGTTCTGATTTTTAATGCAAAGATACATGCTAATGCAAGGTTTACTGGGTAACAAATGTGCCAAAAGGGTGCTATTTTATTTTCTTTTAACGCATGATTCATAGCGATGGCTCAGAAGTTTGTGTATTTTCGTGGAACGTTTTACAAATTATAATTCATCATGAAATTTAAAATGGTTATGTTATCCGCCATGACTTTGGCAACAATGAGTGCACAGGCACAATCTTTTCACTATCCTAAGGCACCGCAGAGTGACGCAAAAGACCGTTACTTTGATGTAGAGATTGCCGACCCTTTTCGTCCGCTTGAAGACGATAATAGTGCTGAAACGCAGCAATGGGTGGCGGCAGAAAACAAGCTAACGCGTAGTTATTTGGACAAACTTCCACAGCGTGAACGGTTGATGAAGCGCATGAAAACGCTGGTGAATTATGAAAAGATTGGCACACCTTTTCATGTGCATGGCACGTGGTATGTGTATAAAAACAATGGTTTGCAAAACCAAAGTGTGCTTTATAAGATGGAGCATTTGGGTGGAAAACTTATCGAAGTGCTCGATCCAAACAAGTTAAGTGCCGATGGAACAGTGGCATTAAAGGGGATAAACTTTTCGCATAACGGGCGTTATATGGCCTATATCATTAGCCGAAGTGGCAGCGATTGGCAAGAAATCTATGTTAAAGATTTGCAGACTGGACGCGATTTGTCCGATCATATTGAATGGGCAAAGTTCAGTGGTGCGGCTTGGAAAGGCGATGGTTTCTATTATAGTGCCTACGATGCACCCACAAAACATGCCTTTAGTGGTAAGAATGAAGTGCACAAAGTGTATTATCATCGGTTGGGAACGCCGCAGAAAGACGATGTGTTGTTTTATCAAAATCCAGCCCATCCCCTGCGCTTTTATCATGTAAGTGTTAACAAAGAGGAGACGCTTATGTACCTCATTGAGTCGGGAGAAGGCAATGGAAACAACCTCTTTGTGCGCGACTTACGCCAGCCCGATGCACAATTTATCCAGATGACTAACGACATGTCGTGTCAATATTCACCGCAAGAAAACATCGGAGACAGCATTTATATCTTCACGAATTGGGGTGCTCCTAAGAACCGATTGATGGTGGCTGATTTGAAAAATCCGGGTGTATCGGCATGGAAAGAGGTTATCCCTGAGGGAGAAAGTGTGTTGGAAGATGTCACGTTTACCAATGGAAAGCTCATTTTAAGCTATAACAAAGATGCCTGCACACATGCTTATTGGTGTGATATGCAGGGCAAAAACCGGAAAGAAATAGCATTACCTTCGGGCACAGCAAGCTTTTATGGCAAGCGAGATCTTGCAGAATGTTTCTATTCTTTCAGCTCTTTCACTACGCCAGGAAGCATTTATCAGTTGGATGTGAATAGTGGAAAAGCATCGGTTTATGCTGCACCTAAGGTGGCTTTTGATAGTAAAAATTTCGAAACGAAGCAAGTGTTTTTCACCAGTAAAGATGGCACACGTGTGCCCATGTTCCTCACATTCAAAAAAGGTTTGAAGCGCAATGGCAAAAATCCCGTGTTCCTTTATGGCTACGGAGGGTTCAATATTCCGCTCTATCCATCGTTTTCTGCCCTGCGAATTCCATTCCTTGAGCAAGGTGGAATCTATGTACAAGTGAACCTAAGAGGTGGAAGTGAGTATGGCGAAGCGTGGCATTTGGCTGGAACAAAGATGCAGAAGCAGAATGTGTTTGACGACTTTATTGCCGCCGCTGAATGGCTTATTGCACAGCAATATACCGACAAAAAGCATCTTGCTATCGTAGGAGGAAGCAACGGAGGACTATTGGTTGGCGCCTGTATGACGCAGCGTCCAGACCTTTATGCCGTGTGTATTCCACAGGTAGGTGTACTCGATATGTTGCGTTATCATCGTTTTACGATTGGTTGGAACTGGGCTCCTGACTATGGAACGTCGGCAGATTCAAAGGAAATGTTTAATTATTTGCGGGGCTATTCGCCTTTGCATAATATTAAAAAAGGTGTGCACTATCCCGCAACACTCATTACAACGGCCGACCATGACGACCGTGTTGTGCCCGCACACAGCTTTAAGTTTGCTGCAACTTTGCAGCAGGCACAAGGTGGCACAGCACCTATTTTGATTCGTATTGATAGCAAAGCCGGCCATGGTGGCGGCAAACCCTTGAGCAAACAGATTGAAGAGCAAGCCGATATTTACAGCTTTATCTTGCAAAACATGGGCAAATAGAAATGAAAAGTCTCGCAAATTCTGCGAGACTTTTATGTTCATAACATCTATAGGTCATTCTTATATTTCCTTGTTATTAAGCGATATGGGCTGTTAATAATTGATTTTTCTTTGCTTTTATTCGAAGAAATGGGTATCATAAACTGTCCATCTTTGCTCATTTTGCATCCGCTTCGCGTGAGATATAATTATAGATGCCATTCTCCGATATAAACTATAAGGAAGAAACTCACAATCCAACCCACCACGCAACATTGGATAAATCGATTCTTCATCAGCACCTTTGTGGGATTTCCACTCTTCACATCGACCATCGTTAGTTGTAAATATTTGATGATTCCCGCCAAAACGAAGATGGAAGTGAAATAGATATAGGGAGAATGGAAGCGCGCAATCACCTCAGGACTCACCGTGTACATGATGTAACACACCATTGTTATCGCTGCAATGAGGCCGATAACCTGGTTGAGAAAGCTAAGGGTGTAGCGCGTAATGTTATTGCGTGTAAGGATATTCTCGGTTTCATAGAGCACCACATCATCGCGACGTTTGGCAAAAGCAAGAAAGAGTGCCAAAAGAAACGTCATCAGTAACAACCAGTGTGTGGGCATGATGTCGCAGCATATTCCACCGACAAAGGCACGCAACACAAAGCCAATGGCAATGATAAACACATCGACGATGGCATATTGTTTGAGCTTAAGGCTGTAAGCGATGTTCATGATGAGGTAGAAAAGCAAAACACCTATCACGGCAAAACGATTGCTTCCCGACAGATAACCAAATAGTATGGATAGAGCGATGCACACCATCATGATGCAATAGGCTGCAACAGGGCTGATGAGCCCTGCTGCTATGGGGCGCAAACACTTCTTAGGATGTTTGCGATCACGCTCAACATCAATAATATCATTGAGGCAATAGATGGCACTTGCAATGAAACAAAACGCAAGCGTCGTGTACACAACAGCAATTAAATAGCTTGTTGTGAAGAGAAGTTGGCTAAAGAAGATAGGCAAAAACACGAATGCATTCTTTAGCCATTGCTCAGGACGGATAAGTTTTATAACTGCTTTTAGAACTTTCATATGCTGTATAAACGGAATAATATTGCAAAATTACAGAAAAAAAACGGTTCTTCCTCTTTTCGCATTTCTTTTTCATTTCATCACGATGTTTTTCTCTCTTTTGGGGTTTAAGTGTGGGTTAAACGGAATTAAAAGACCTTAATAGAAAGAGGTGAGGCACCTTGTTCTCTTAATTTATGTCATGTTGGTTTGTCTATGTAGCTCATTATCACTATCTTTGTTTGACATATAAAAATCCTTTCGAATGAATTTTAAAAAAATATTAGTTGTATTTTTACTCTTCGTAACCTCGGCTTCTATCGTTGTTGCACATCGACGTGCGCAACATAAACCTGAAGTTGAGCTGGCAAATGATGATGAAGGACATAGTGAATTTGAAGCCCTTTTCAATGTCTCGGGCTTTGATTTGATAGCCAAGGCACGCAATTTTTTAGGCACACCCTATCGTTATGGTGCATCAAGCCCTAAGGGTTTTGATTGTTCGGGCTTCACAAGTTACATCTATAAATGTATGAATATTTCGTTGGGGCGTTCGAGTCGTGACCAATGGAAACAAGGATTATCTATCGATAAAGATGAAATTCAGGTGGGCGATTTAGTGTTTTTCGGCTCCAATCGCCATAACATCGGCCATGTAGGCATTGTTTGTGAAGTAGAAAATGATGGTGGTTTCAAATTCATTCATTCCAGTTGTGGTCGTGGTGTCACCATAAGCGACATTGATGAAGGCTATTATGCCCGCAAATATCGTGGTGCCCGTCGCATCCTTGAAGGCTATAACGTGTAGTTTGTGAAGGGGATTACATGGCAACAGCCAGCACTTCAGTATTGAAGTGCTGGCTGTTGTGTTTGTAGTCCCTTTGTGTAGGCTTACAAAAATAGTAGTAATTGTGGTGTAATATGGGCTATATTATCGGATAATTCAGCATAGATTATCGTTGAATTTGCGCTATTTTCCTTTCATAACCAGTGCAAGCGTTTTGATAAAAAGAAATGATGTGCGTCATATTTTATATGCCTTCGTTGCTAAAGCACAAATATAATGTGTACATTTGCAATCATGAACCGGACAGAAGGGATTACAGTTGTAATCAACACTTATAATGCGGCGCGCCATCTTGCCATGGTGCTTGAAGCGGTAAAGGGTTTTGATGAAGTACTCGTTTGCGATATGGAAAGCACCGATAATACGCTCGAGATAGCCAAAGCCTATGGGTGTAGGGTCGTGATTTTTCCCAAAGGAGCGCATCGCATCGTAGAACCAGCTCGGCAATTTGCCATCAACCAGGCACGTTGCCCATGGGTGTTGGTGGTCGATGCTGATGAGATTGTGCCGGTAGCTCTGCGCAACTATCTCTACAAGGCTATCGAAACCGAGGCCGATTTCGCCGCAATAGCCATCCCACGCAAGAATTATTTCATGGGAAAGATGATGCATAGCTGTTATCCCGACTATATTCTTCGGTTCTTAAAGCGCGAGAAATGCAACTGGCCTCCCGTCATTCATGCCTCACCTGAGGTGGGAGGACGCATTATTCGCATTCCTTCTGCCCAGCGGGATCTTGCATTTGAACACCTTGCCAATGATAGTGTGGCCGACATTATCCGTAAAAATAACACCTATTCTGACTATGAAGTGCCGCGTAGGCGTAAGAAAAACTATGGCAAGATGGCGCTATTCTATCGCCCACTCTATCGTTTTGTGAAGTCCTATCTGCTGAAACGTGGTTTCTTGGATGGCTGTCCGGGGCTGATTCACGCTGTGCTTGATGCGGGTTATCAGTTTGAAATTGTGGCTAAGTTAATGGAAGAGCGGCAGAAGAAATGATGCTTTGTGCACTAAAAGCGATCCTATTATCCTTAAAAAACAATCTTATAAGCTGATTCACCAAATCATATCTTTCCCTTTTTGCAAGCGCACTTTGCCATCAACATATTCAAAATGTTCGTCAAAGATGGCTCTTGTGCGTTTCCATCGGTTGTGACTCCAGAGGTAAATTTCGGGTTGTTGACGGATAGATAGTTCCATATTGCGGAAATATTCATCGGTGATTTCGAATGGTTTGGCTTGCTTTGTGTCCTCTCTAAGCACCTTAAACTCGCAGTTGTAATGGCCTCTTTTCACACGTTTCATATCGCCATACACGAAAACCTGGTCGGTATGTTTCACAATTCGCTCGGCTCCTGTGAGCACAGGTGTATCATGATTGAGGAAAGTTAGCCAGTGATGAATGTTCCACCAAAAGGGAGTTTGGTCGGAGATATATCCTACAATGACGGGTTTATTGGCTTTCTTGAACTCCAAAATCTTGCGCAATGACTCTTGCATAGGGATGCAATAAGCTCCATTTCGCTCACGAACATAGCGGAAAAGTCGGTCGAAATATTCGTTTTCTAAAGGGTGATAAAGTTGGCAACAAGTGGCATTTTGGGTCCAATAGGGCAGCGAAGTAATCCATTCCCAGTTACCTAAATGACCTAAATACACGCCTACTGACCTCCCTTCAGCGGCATATTGATTTAGTTTTTCTACGCCGGTGAAGGTCATTCGCTTCAATAATTGCTCCTTACTCATCGTGATGAGTTTCACGGTTTCCACGATATAATCGCAAAACCACTTGTAAAAATCCTTTTCAATTTGGCGGAGTTCATCCTCCGATTTCTCGGGGAAAGAGGTGCGAAGATTATGCCAAATCACGCGATGTCGATAGCGAACAACATGCGATATGAGCAGGTAAAGTGCGTCGGATAGCAGATAAAGTGCCCAAAATGGCAGCAAAGAGAGGAACCACCAAATGCCATAGGCGATGAAATAAGCGGTGTGTTGAAAAAATTTCTTCATTCTTTTGTAGCGTTGGGGCGAAGTTTATCGTTGACCATGCGGTACATATATTGATAGATAATCGCTTTGAGTTCGGTTTCCATTTGCTGTTGTTCTTTCACTTTTCCCACGAGATTATGCTGCATAAGCAAATCCGTTAGCTTGTAAATGGCTTTCGTTTGCGTGCCATCCCATTGCAAAACATAACCATGTTTCACGTATTGATAGATGCCATTGAGGTAGTTAACGGCCCACGTATTGTCGTCAGAAGTGTTGAATAAATCAGCGCCAAAAGCCATGTAAGGCTTAGGAAATCCCACGTAATGGAGCAGCGTTGGCATGATATCTATTTGCTGAGCGATGGCGTTTTTGCGTTCAGCTTTGATTTCATTCGATGGATCATAGATGATAATCGGCGAGCAAAAGCCACCGATGTCGGTCATGTATTGTGCATGATCGCTTTGGTTTGTATGGTCACTGGTGAGCACAAAAATCGTGTTTTTAAACCATTTCTGCTTGCTGGCTGTTGCAAAGAATTTGCCAATCGCCATGTCGGTGTAACGAATACACTTCTGAATCGGCAGATGTTCTTCCTTGTAAATGTTCTTATATTGGGCGGGAACGACGAACGGATCGTGGCTCGATACGGTGAAAAGTGCCGTCATAAAGGGCTCTTTCATCTCGCTCATTTTCGCACAATAGTACTGAAGAAAGGGCTCATCCCATATTCCCCAGTTGCCATCGAAGTCTTCATCGCCCCCAAATCGCTTATCATCGTCGTAGTCTTGTCGACCATAATAGTGCTGAAAACCTATCTTTTTCGAGAATGCTAAGAAGCCCATCGACCCACGATTGGCACCATGAAAGAAGGCCGTTTGATAGCCCCATTGACTCAAAAGCCCAGGCATTCCCGTGTAATCATTCATCGAAGCGGGCGTTAAAATGAACGGTTCTCCGAAGCGAGGAATGCTACAAAGAATGGAAGGCATGCCGTCAATGCTCTTTCGTCCGTTGCAAAATGAGTAGCGATAAACCAAGCTTTTCTCGATGAGGCGGTCCACATTGGGCGTGTAACCCTTGTACTTTCCGTCGAAAAAGTCACGGTTAAAGCCACCGATATATTCTCTTCCGAAGCTCTCAACAATCAAAATCACAATGTTTTTCTTGTGCGGTTGTGTGCTATCGGGCATGTGAATGGGGCTGAAAACCTGCGCTGCTGCCTGCACGTTCGGATAATAATTCGGCACCACAAAGTCGGCTTTACCTATCGTTCTCAACAAAGCAAAGGGCGTATTGAGCACCACTGCACAGTCAGTTGGGCGCTCAACAAACTGGTTTGCATTGCTGATGGTGATGGGACGCACACCAGATTGCAAGCCACCTCGTGCGCCAGCGACGATACCTATGGTAGCAATGGCAAGACAAACAAACTGCTGCAATCCATACATCCAGCGGCTTTTGGGCGTTGGAAACGTGGCAATCGTGGTGCGAGGCATCACATAAAGCCGTTGCATGAGGGCCACAAGAAGAACAAAAGCCACGACAAGATACCAATGTGTTAAGGCGTTATGGAGCACTATACTCCCGAGATTATGCTCGTTATTAAATTCTTGAAACACACTCATTGTGGTGCGCCTTAGGGTGAAAGGAAAGTAAACTGCATCGGCTAAATTGATAGCTAAGGCAATGGAATTGACAACAACAAACACCCATTTGCATAGCTTTTGATAGCCCAGTTGCTCCTTCATCCAAAGCGGAAAGAGCATCAACAACACATAAGGTATATGTGTATAGACAATCGCTGTGGTATCAAACAGTAAGCTACCCTTTATCCATTGTCCGATAGTGGCCCCTGAAAACCCTTCCGAAAAATAGCTCCAATTGCTGAAAACATAGATGAGTCGTGCGATGAAGTAGAGCACATAAGCTCCCAAAATATTACATATCAGGGCAACGCTACTGCCCCATTTCGATTGCAAAACATGCTTCATTTCGAACTTTAATCTTTCTATTCTTTTGCGAAGTTACACATTTTTGCAGCGAAAACCAAATTAAAGCGCAAGTTGTTTGTAGGGTTTGCTGTCATCAGTGCGAAGAAATGATGGTGGAAAAGGCTACAATATCGTTCTCTATGCGAATGATTTATTTTTTGCATTCCTGCGGAATAGAACCAAATTTAATGTTTAACTTTGCACTATCACATTTCAAACCATGCCCCATTGGCTTGCTCTTTGCCCTGCAAAGCGGTTGGAATAGGTGCATGTTAACAACAAAAACAATGATGATATACGACAAACTGAAGGCCTTTTTGCGCCATCCGATTTTCCAAAACCGTTATTTTTTATTAGGCATCTGGACGATTTTAGCCCTCGTTGGCATGCTGAAATATCACCGAAGTGATAATAACTTCCTGATTTTCCGCGGCGTTTTTTGGCACACTTGGCAGCAAACGTCGCTCTATGCCGCCTATCCGGCCGAATATTTTGACGTCAATCATTATGGACCTTTATTTTCTTTGATCATTGCTCCCTTTGCTTTGCTGCCCCATTGGGTGGGACTTTTGTTTTGGTTGTTGTGCTTAACGTTGTGGCTTTACGCAGCTATCTATCGATCAACGCTCGCCCATCGCCAGCAAGTTTTCATCTATTGGTTTTGTGGTTTTGCCTTGTTGACGGCTTTGTTTATGCAACAATTCAACATTGCCATTGCCGCAATGGTGCTCTCTTCCTTCTTTTTAGTGGAGAAAGAGCAAGAGCCTTGGGCGGCCTTCTTCATTGTTTTGGGCACATTGGTGAAGCTCTATGGCGTGGTAGGGCTGGCCTTTTTCCTCTTTTCTCGTCACAAAGGGCGGTTCGTTCTTTGGTTGTTGCTGTGGTCGGTGGTGCTGTTTTGTCTGCCGATGCTCATCAGTTCGCCCCACTATGTTGTGGCACAATACCACGAATGGTGGGTTTGTTTGGCCGAAAAGAACACCGAAAACCTGCACGCATTGATGCAGAACATTTCGCTCTTGGGGATGGTTCGCCGCACAACCGGTTGCGAAAACTATTCCGATTTGTGGCTCATTGTGCCCGGAATGGTGCTCTTTGCCCTCCCCTATCTGCGTTTTTCGCAATACAAGCATCTCGCTTTTCGTGAGGCCATCTTAGCCTCTGTGCTTATGTTTATCATTCTTTTCAGCACCGGAAGCGAGTCAAGTGGTTATATTATTGCGCTGTTAGGTGCGGCGATATGGTATGTTTCGGCGCCTTTCGAGCGTGGCAAATGGGCTGTTTGGCTCATGGTTTTTGTGTTTATCCTGTCGGGAATGGGCAACAGTGACCTCATTCCGAAAGCCATTCGCACAGCCATTATCCAACCTTATGCACTGCGTGCGCTGCCCATTAGCCTACTTTGGTTTTGCCTTTGCTATGAGTTATACACGAAAGATTATGCTCCTTTAAATGAAAACAGTCATGAATAAGTATGCAAGGATAGGTTATGATGCCAAGCGCATTGTGCGCAATGGCACCGGATTGGGTAGTTATGGCCGCACGTTGATTAACGATTTGGCGCCCCTTTTGCCCCAAACGCAGTTGCGATTGTATGCACCCGACGACGGAAAAGCGGTGTTGCGCGAACAAGTTTTGCCGGCAGAGAATGTGACGTTTGTTTATCCTTCTCATTTGCATCTGCGCTTGCAACGCGACCTATGGCGCATGCATGGTGTGGTGAAACGGTTGCAACAAGATGGCGTTTCGCTCTATCATGGCCTTTCGGGTGAGCTGCCTTTCGGACTTAAGAAGGCGGGAATTGCGGGCATTGTGACGGTGCACGACTTGATTTTTCTGCGTCATCCCGAGTTCTATCCCGCGATAGATGCCTTTATTTACAAGCTGAAGTTCTATCAGATGTTGCAGGAAGCCACGCGTATTGTTGCCATTAGCGCGTGTACTCGGCGCGACATTCTGCACTATAGCAACTTTCCTGCCGAGAAAATCGATTTGGTTTATCAAAGTTGTGGCAGCTATTTCAGCCAGCCTGTTGGTGAAGATGCGTTGGCCGAAGCCCGCCAACGCTATCAGCTTCCGGCACGCTATCTCTTGAATGTGGGCACGGTTGAGGTGCGCAAAAACATTCTTTTGGGCATTGAAGCGCTCCCCTTCTTGCCCCAAGACATGCACCTTGTGGTGGTGGGACGGAAGACTTCCTACCAAAAGAAGCTCGACAGTGCCATTCAATCTTTGGGTATTGGCGACAGAGTGCATTTCATTCAAGGCATTCCCAACAACCTTTTGCCTGCCATTTACAGGCAAGCTGAGGCCTTTATCTATCCCTCTCGTTATGAAGGTTTCGGCATCCCTATTATCGAAGCCATACAGAGTGGTTTGCCCGTTGTGGCTGCAAAGGGTAGTTGTTTGGAAGAAGCTGGTGGCCCCGATAGCCTCTATGTGGATGCCGATGATGCCAAAGGGTTGGCCGAAGCGGTGGAAAAAGCCATGCAGAACCGCACAGAAATGGTGGAAAAGAGTCGGCAGTATGTGAAACGATTTGAGAACCAAAACGTGGCTGAGCAAATCATTTCTTGTTACGAACGAATATGAAACGCAACAGCAGAAAGTTGACAGGCACGGCAATAGCCATTACTAAAATGGGAGCAAGCCATTGATTTACGGCCATCCATAGGAACAAATGCAGCAGACTTATCTCTAAAAAATAGTTTAAAATATGACTGCCCACGAAGCCCAAGAAATTGTGTTTCGTGGGCTTTTTTTGAAAGGTGAAGTAGGTGGTGAGGGCATAATTGGCTACCAAGCCCACGCCATAGCCGGCCGTATAGGCTAATGTGGCCGAGCAGAACAACAGAAAAAGGCAATAAATACCATAGTGAAGCGCCGAGCAAAGTGTGCCCGTGAGCCCGAAACGTGCCACGCGCCAGAAGTCGTTTTGCCAGCGTTTCCACAGGGGTTGAAGTGTCTTTTGCATGTGTTGTGGCTTAATCTAAGATGTCGCTGATGTGATAAAGTGGGCGGTGTTTCACTTCTTCGTAGATTTTTCCGATGTAAACACCCACCACACCGATAGCCATCATGAGCATAGCTCCAACCAACCAGATGCTTAAAATGATAGAAGCCCAGCCTGCAACTTCGGTGTGTGCCACGAAAGAATGAATGACATAGCCGCCGATGCCCAAACTGATGAGCAGGAAGAACAGGCCTAAATAGACCACGAAATAGATGGGTTTCACCGAGAACGAGGTGATGCCATCGAGCGCTAAGTGCATCATTTTGCGCACCGTGTATTTGGAGTGGCCTGCTTCGCGCGCACTGATTTCGTCGTCAACGGTGGTTGATGGCAGACCAATGAGGGGCACCAAACCGCGTAGATAGAGATTACGTTCTTTGTAATCGGCCAGCATCAGCAGGGCTTTTCGGCTCATCAGGCGGAAGTCGGCATGGTTGAAAATGCTGTCAACGCCCATGGTTTTCTGCAGATGATAGAAGGTTTGGGCCGACATGCGTTTGAGCAATGGGTCGGCTTGTCGCGACACTTTCACGCCATAGACAATGTCGTGGCCTGCCAAGAAAGCATCGACCATTTCGGGAATACATTTGCGATAGTTGTCTTGCAGGTCGGCATCGAGCGTGATAACGGCATCGGCCCAGTTCTTAGCCGTCATCATTCCGGCCATGATGGCATTCTGATGGCCGGCGTTGTGGGAAAGGTTGATGCCCCGAACGAGCGGATTGTCGCGGTGTAATTGGCTGATAATATCCCAGGTTTTGTCGCGGCTGCCATCGTTAACCAGCACAATCATCGAGTCGGGAGCTATTTTTTCTTCGGCAATCAGCGCTTGAAAAAGGTCGGTGAGTTTGGCCACCGACTGCGCCAATCCCTCTTCTTCGTTGAAGCAGGGCGAAACGGTTGCGAGTTTAATCATTGTTTTTGCGCTGTTGATCGACAAATGTTTTAAAGGTGATAAATGGCTGATGGTCGCGCTTCATGGCTTTGATGAAGCGGTCAAGTCGGGCAGATAGCGCTTCGCCACTATGGTTTTTGATGATGAAAGGCATCTTGTATTCGGGATGTTCTTTCAGTGCATAAAATTCCCAAGGATGAAAATAAGTAACGAAATAGCCATCGTGGCGGAGCACTTGTCGTGCCAAACGGTGGTATAAACGCTCGGGGAAATTGTGCAAAGCCAGCCAAAAAAGCGGAATACGCAGTTTGGGACTGACACTCGCTGGTATCTGCATGACACCATCTTTCATAAACCATGTGCGCGGCGTTCGCAGGTGCATGTAGCGCCCGGGAATAAAGGCTGGGTTCAAAGATGAATTGTATTGAAAGCCGGCGGTCTGAATATCGTGGTCGGAAACGGCAAACATGCGGGGCTGTCGGTAGCCATAAACGGGCTGTTGAGCCACGCGTTCAACGATTTCTTTCGACCGAAATACATCGTCATCTTTGGGTTGCCAGTGGTCGACACCATGGCAAGCCACCTCGTGTCCCTCGTTGATGATGCGCTGAATGATGTGGGGTGCGTGCACAGCAAAGTTGCCGGTGCAGAAGAATGTGGCCTGCACGCTGTTGGCTTTCAGGATGTCTAAGATGCGTGTTGTGCCCGCAATAGACACGCGCATGCCCTCTTCTAAGGAGATGTCGACGCCATGTTCGCGCGGCACATCAAACTCTTCGGTGTCGAAGCTTAATAAAATCATGTCCTTGTTTGTTTTGCTATCTGTGCAAAGGTAGGTTTTTTTTCTGAATTGTTGGTTCACTAAAGCTCATTTTTGGTTGACGGCTGAGGCTTAAATCTTTCTTTTGTTTGTGGGGCAGGTGGTGCAATCACTTTCCTTTACAAAAGGCTTTCTGTAGTTTGTTTATTTCAAATGGCGAGGCGATGGATGGCGTATGGGCGAAATAGAAGCGCGTGTTCTAATTGGCTTATAATCAATATGATAATGAAAGGGAATGGTTTTTTCGGTGATTTTGATGGTGAAAAAGAGGGAAAAAGGGGCTGTTTTGCCTTGCTTTTTAGGCTGGATTTGCGAGTAAAACGGCTGTGTTTGTGCACAAAAGTGATAGACTTTACTCGCGAAAAGCATAGGGTTTGGGTGTAAAGGTGGATAGATTTGCGCGAAAAGGCATGTTTTGGTGTGTCAGATTTTCTATTTGAAGGAGTTTTGATGGGGTGTTTTTTGGTAGAATTTATTTACAATAATGGGGTGTATAGATGGTGTGCTTTTAGGGCGCTGTCTGTCATTTTGCATTGGTCCTTCTGTGAATTAGGAGGGAGAAATATCATTTTTTGTATGGGAAGGCAATGTGGAGAAATTCTTGTTTTCAGCTTGAAAGATAGCCTGTTATCACAAAACAGTCATTCAAAATGCGCAAAACTACATCGCAAACGATTTTAGTTTAAAAAGTATTAAAGTTTTGAATGCCTTCTTGGTATGGGATAACAAAAATACTATCTTTGCAAACGAGGAAAAGATTCTTTCACGAATAAAATTAAAATTACAATAAGATGGCATTGAATTATGACAAAGACGGGTTGGACGAAGATTTTGAAAAAGATGGTCGTTTGGCACGGAATATGTTTAACATCACAACAAATAAAAAGCAAAAGACAATGAAGACAGTTTATGATTTCAGTTTGACCGATAAGAAGGGCAACAACGTTAGTTTGGCTGATTATAAAGGAAAGGTGCTTTTGATTGTGAATACTGCAACGGGATGTGGCTTCACACCGCAGTATGAAGCATTGGAAACAATGTATAAAAGGCTGCGTGATAAGGGCTTTGAAATATTGGATGTGCCCTGCAATCAGTTTGGACATCAGACGCCAGGTAGCGATGAAGAAGTGACAGAATTTTGCACAATGAAGTTTGGAACCGACTTCCCTC
The DNA here is from genome assembly GCF_000599605.1 of Prevotella sp. HJM029. Lineage (GTDB taxonomy): Bacteria > Bacteroidota > Bacteroidia > Bacteroidales > Bacteroidaceae > Prevotella. The sequence continues at coordinate 58,501 of NZ_KK082668.1, forward strand.
AGTTTAAAAAGAGCGATGTGAATGGCGCAAATGCGTTGCCTTTATTCACTTGGTTGAAAGAAGAAAAGGGCTATGCCGGTGGTGCCTATGAGGAGAAATTGGCAAAGGTGATGGAAGAGCTTTATAATAAAGCTAATACAGAGCCACGCAAACAGAATGATATTCAGTGGAACTTCACGAAGTTTTTGATTGATCGTGAGGGAAAGGTTGTAGCTCGTTTTGAACCTACCGTGGATATGAAAGAGGTAGAAAAGGCTGTAGAAGCACAACTCTAAGCGAAAGAGCGCATAGACTTTCATAGCAAAACGAGGTGAGAGCAGGGCTATATGATTTGTGTAGGGCTTCGTTCTCACCTTTTTCTATGGGATTTTACTGGTAACTTTAATTGCCTTTTAGAGAGAATTTAAACGGGCTTTTAGGGCATATCGTTGTTACGGATAGAATGGCTTTGTAGCAAAAAGGATATAAAAAAGCAGGAATGCTGGTATGAAACCGCATTCCTGCTTCGTCGTTTTTGTGTTGTTTGAGGGGTTATTTGTTAGCGATGAGGCTAATAGCAAAGCCTCCTCCTGGTGCTTCTTTTATTTTAAGCGTGTCGCCTTTCTTAATGTTTCGTTTCGTAATGGTGTAGGCTGATGGGTTTTTATCATAGTGAGCGTTGGCTGCATCAGCATAGATGGTGGCCGTATAGGTGCGTCCTTTGTCGAGGAAGTCGAACTTGATAGTCGATAAATGGCCATCTGCGTCGCACTTTCCACCTACAAACCAGTTATTGGTTCCTTTGGCTTTACGTGCTACTGTGATATACTTTGCAGGTTCAGCCTCAAGATATTTCGAGTCATCCCAGTCGCAAGCCACATCGCGAATGAATTGGAATGCATCGTTATATTTCTCATAATTTTCAGGAAGGTCGGCTGCCATCTGCAATGGACTATACATGGTGAGGTACAAAGCCAACTGGCCTACCAACGTAGTGTGTACATAACTTTGATTGTCACACCACTTGTTGAGTTTGGTTTCTAAGATACCTGGTGTGTAATCCATTGGGCCTCCTTGCAGACGAGTGAATGGAAGGATGAGCGTATGATAGGGTGCATTGCCACCAAAAGCTTCGTATTCGGTGCCGCGTGCACTCTCGTTTCCAACCAAGTTAGGATAGGTTCGGCATAAACCTGTGGGGCGAACAGCCTCGTGTGCATTTACCATGATATGCTTTTCAGCGGCCTTTTGGATGGCACGCAAATAGTGATTGTTGGTGCTTTGACTGTAATGATGCTCGCCACGGGGGATAATATCGCCTACATAGCCGCTCTTAACAGCATCGTAACCATACTGATTCATGAGATTATATGCAGCGTCCATGCGACGTTCATAGTTGTCTGTTGAGCCCGAAGTCTCATGATGCATCATGAGTTTCACACCCTTACTATGTGCGTATTCGTTGAGTTCTTTGATGTTAAAATCAGGATATGGGGTGACAAAGTCGAAGACATTATCCTTCCAATGACCAAACCAATCTTCCCAACCAATGTTCCATCCTTCGACAAGCACTTGCTGAAAACCATTTTTTGCAGCAAAGTCGATGTAGCGTTTCACGTTGGCAGTGTTGGCAGGATGAATGCCATTGGGTTTCACTTTGGTGTAATCGGTCACGCCAAGGTGCACAGAAGGTACATCAAAGGTGTAGGCCCAGGGCTTGCCTCCCGCAATCATTTCCCACCAAACACCACAATATTTCGTGGGATGTATCCAGCTTGTGTCCTCAATTTTGCAAGGCTCGTTGAGGTTTAAGATAAGGTTGCTGGCTAACATATCGCGTGCATCGTCGCTCACCATCACTGTACGCCATGGTGTATTGAATGGCGTTTGGACGTAGGCTTTGTTGCCAACTGCGTCGGGAGTAAGCCAACTTTCGAAGACAAAGTTTTTGTCATCGAGGTTGAGATGCATAGCAGGATAATTGATTAATGCAGCCTCATGCAGGTTGATGTAGAGGCCATCATTGGTTTTTAACTGCAAAGATGTCTGTACACCTGTGGGTGAAAAGGGTGTTTGTGACGAGTTTTCGGTCACTGCATCCTTCATCTTTCCACGTATTTCGGATAGTTTAGAGATGACAGATTCGTATTCCTGTGTATCGTAATCGCCTGGAATCCAGTAGGCAGTATGGTCACCTGCCATAGCAAATTGTGTGCGTTCACGCGACACAATGAAATAGTTCAGTTCGTTTTGTTGTGGGAATTCATAGCGAAATCCCATGCCATCATCATATACTCTGAAGCGAATAACGATATTTCTTTTGCTCTCTGGTTGGTTGAGATCCACTTCAAGTTCGTTGTAATGATTACGAATAGTGGCCGTTTCTCCCCACACTGGCTTCCAAGTTTCATCGAAAGTGGTGGTCTTATGAGCTGTTTCTGTGAAGCCATCCATGAGGTTTGTCTCATTCATGCCTTTGCTTACGTGTTTGTCTTTCTTCAGTTCTAAACCCAAATGTGACGGCAAAATGACTGGCTTTTTCTTATAGGTCATCTCATAAGTTGGAACACCTCCTTCTTGAAGAGAGAACTTTACAACGATGTTTCCATTAGGCGATGTCACTGTTTGTGCACCGAGTGATGCGGGAAGTGACAGGAAAATGGCTGCGAGTGCAGCGCTAAATGCTTTCTTTTTCATATCTTATAGGTTGCTTTTCTATTTAAACATTAGTTGGCTTTTGTAAGTTTATAAATCTTACAACCATGTGCAGGAACGTTTGCTTCGATAGTACCTTTGACCGTTCCCTTATTGCTATGTTCCCATAAGTCGCGTACATTGTAAGTGTCATGCAAACCGATTTGGTTTAAATCGAGCTTGCGTGTGTCGGCATTCTTCTCTCGATTGAAGAGTCCAATGACCCAAGATCCGTCCTTCATTGAGCCATACCACAGCTCACCATCTACCGACCAAAGGTTCCTTTTCAATGGTTTTCCAACGAAACCATCTTTTTGTAGAGCGAGCATCTCGTCGTTTTGGAAGAACGTTAAGTCGTGTCCTGTGGGCATATCGGTGACGGAAATGGGGCCACCTGCCATCAAAGGCAGCGACACTACGCTCATCTTTTCATTGTCATCGGCATAGCTTCCAATACGAATGAAGTCACCATCGAGACGCACTTTCTTGCGACCTGAAATCTTAGACCAGTTGATAAAGCCATCGAAAGCATTCTCGGAATTGGGCCATCCGCCACGCAAACTGCCGCGATTGTTTTCGGAAAAGCGATACCATCCGCCTTCCAATGCGTCGGCATCAATGCGAATCATGTTGCCCGCATACTTCTCAATGATGGCATTATTCTTGAGATGTGGCATCACAAGCGACACGTATATGCCATATTTCTGTGCATATTTGTTAATCCATTGCATGCCCTTCACATAGCGTTCGCGGCCATAACCTTTATCAATGATGTCGGTATAGTTCATGCCATCCTCATACCATGAGAGGAAATCCATGCGGATAAACTTCACACCCATATCCGAATAATGTTTGAAGAAGCCTTCAAAATATTGCTCAGCACCGGGATGATCGGTCACCACCCAGCTGAAATAATCGTTCTTTGCAGGGTGCTTTACGTCTTTATCTTTCTTGGGATCGTAGCGCAAACTGCCCACAGTGATGTTGTCTGTGCCGGGAATTATGGCATCGGCATTGGTATAATGCAGCCAAAAGGGGCTGTCATAGACTCCCAATTTCAACCCTTTTGCATGGAGTTTGCTAATGATAGTTGATAGTTGTACCTCGGGAGAATTGTCGCTTTTTTGCGTGTGACTGTAGCGCGTCATATAGCCGTTATCGCCACTCATAGAGGCAAATCCGTCGGTCACGAGCATGTCATAGCCGTGGGATTTCAAGTTGTTGGCCACATAATCAATGGCGTTATCCCAATCGGTTTCGGTGAAGATGTTGGGAAAAGAATTATCTTTCTCTTGCTGACGCAGCGCACCATACACGCTCCAATATAAGGGAGCATGATCCATATTGGGTGCTTCTGCAAGCGGAGTAAGTCCTATTGTGGGATCAACTTTGTCGACACTAAGGTCGCTTGTCACATCCCATTCGTTGCTGTTGCAGCTTGTCAAGAGACAGATTGCTGCCATGTAGAGTATAAATGTTTTCTTCATTTTTGGTTGATGTTGGGTGGGGAGGGTGGCGAAAGCCCTTACACCTTATTATAAAGTGGGTCTCCCCTCCCCTATTCTGTTTGTTGAATTGCACTTAGGGTTGGAACGATTCAACCTTGATTTCACGTTTGGTGAGGTCGAATACCACCTTATAGGTTCCCGCTTCGGTCACATTCCACTTGTTATCGGCACCACCTATTTCCATGCCTTGCTTCGAAACACCCGTGTGATTGAGTGTTACACCGGCATCGGGTGCTTGCAGATAAGGACCAGCATAGCCTGCAACTGTGGTGCCACTGTACACCAATTTCAATTCGCCTGTGTTGAGATGGCCGGTGTAAGTGTATTGAAGTGGCGTGTCAGATGTCTTAGTAAACATCGTAACATTGCTTTCATTGTCGGTCCATCCGCAAGGAGCTGCACTGCCAATCATACCTAATTTTGTAGAGACGATGGGCGTAACGGGCTCGGGACCATTATAGGTTACTTGAATTTTATAGTTGCGAAGGTTGATTAAAACCTTATACATGCCCGCCTTTGTCACCTTCCATTTGGCATCGTTTCCATTCTCTTTGCGCACCTCAATACCATCTTTTGCCACACCATTTTCATTGATTTCGGTGCCGCTTTCGGGCGCAAAAATGAAGGTTCCACCCCAGTCTCCTTTGGTTAAAGGCAATTTCATTTCGCCCACTTTGAGCTTGCCTTCGTAGGTGAAAATGAATTTGTCGTTGGGCGATAGCGTCATTTCTGTTGGCGCACCAATGTTCCATCCGGCCGGAGTTGCATCGCCAACCATGTAGAGATGATTTAACTTTAAAGGCAATTCGCCTTCGATAACGACAATATCTTTGTCGTCGTTGCACGATTGAAGTACCGTGGGTGCAACCAAGGCAAGCAGTGCATAGGCTGCATATTGAAATAGTTTCTTCATATCATCAATATTTTTTTATGAGGGTCTTTGCATCCATGATTGCTTAAAGCGGTTGAAGCAGAATGGCAAATGGCGCGGAAAGGATTTGCAAAAGATAGCATTTTGGGCTGTAATAGCGTGCATATTGCGTGTGAAACTGCACCATTTTGCGCGACAATCTGCATGCTTTTATTTTCCAATCTTTATTGCGTTGCTGCTCAACGGCTTAGGAAAGGGTTGCTTGTACCCTCTCCTTCGCGGTTGACTTTCTTCTGAACCATTGTTGCATAAGACCTTTTGTGCTGTTGAATTAATTTTATTCTCCGTAGCCGGGGTTCTGCTTTATGTTGCCCCGTGCAGCCCCAATGATGTCCGTATGGAAGGGGAATATCTCGGTATGCTTGTCAGAATCGGCTTCCTTATCCCACCAAGCATCTTGGAATTTGCCAAAGCGGATGAGGTCAACACGGCGGCGTCCTTCGGCAAAGAATTCGCGTCCCCATTCAAAGAGCATCTCGTTCATGTCGAGTGTGGCACTACCTGTGGGTGCATAAAGCACGGTTGACCAGTCGGAAGCAGGATAGTTGCGCTTGCGAACGGAATTCAACAGTTGCGCAGCACCTGTGGTATCGCCTGCGCGGAGCTTGCATTCGGCCAAGCTATAGATGATTTCGGGCAGACGGATTTCGCAGTAATCGGCCTCCAACATGCCTTTCTCTTGGTCGGAATAGAGGGGATATTTCGCAAACATCCATCCCGAATTGTCGTCGCCATTCTCTAAAGAACTTTCGCTGGTTGATAGCCATTGCGAACCGTCTGTTGCGCCAAACTTGCCGACAGCATCGCGCAAATCGAGCGTGAATTTGCCGTTGTGATCTTTCAAATAAACGGTGTTTCCGTTGGCATCTTGGTAGGCAATCTTGCCATAGACAAACATACCTTCGCGCTTGTTGTTGCCCAAATTGGTGTATTTCTGCAAACGATAGTCTGAGGGATATTGTTTGAAACGGGCAATCGGACGGCCGAGTTCGAAGGTGTAAGCAGTGCCATTGGGACGCAAACTGGGCGATGCCGAATACTTAATGTTGTGTGAACCTTGCTTGTTCTTAGTATCTTTCAGCCAGTCACTCGCCTTAGAAGGTACCGACCACCAATACATATCACCACCATAGTGCCAATGAGAATAGCCTTCAGAACCGGGGAATGCGAAGATAACCTCATCGCTGGTTTGGTTGTTCCAATCGAAGGCTTCATCCCAACGGCTACCTATCTGATAGGTGCCATAAGTGCCATTGAGGATGTCTTGTGCTACATTTGCACAATCATTGAAATGGTCTTCGTTGATATAGATCTTAGCATTGAGATACAACCTCACTAACAAAGCAGCTGCTGCAGCTTGTGTCCACGAGCCTTGATGGCCTTGATTGCCGCCCAATGTGGTTTTTTTAGCCAATAGAGGGATGGCATCTTTCAGTTCCTTTTCAATAAAATCATAGATTTGTTTGGGTGGAACTTGTGTTTGAATATTCTTGCTTAAATCATAATAACTCGTAGCAAATGGGATGTTGCGGAAGGCATCTAAGAGGCGTAAATAGAACCAAGCACGCAACACTTTGTTCTGTGCTTTGAGGTTATTAAACTCTGTTTCAGAGAAACCAAATTGTGAAGCGCTGAGCCTATTGAGGTCCTCTATGACCAAGTTTGCTTGCATAATGCCTTGGAAGCAACCATTATATTCGGTTTGTGCCTCACCATTTGTTACCAACCATTTGTGTCTATGCAGGCGAGCCCAGCGTCCTCCATCGTCCCACCAGTCTTCTCTTGTGGGCGTAATTAATTGGTCTGCGGTCTCCTCATTGAGTACATGGCGGCTTTGAACGCTCCAAAATCCATGTTCAAAGGGGCGGAAGACGGAGCGAATGACGTCTTCTTTGGTGTTATAATAGTTGTTAGAGTCAATCTGATCATAGAGTGTTTCGCCTAAATCGGTGCACCCAACAAGGCTGAAAGCCAGCAGCATTGACGCTACATATTTTATAGTCTTTTTCATAATCGTTTATTAATCGTTGATTGATCTTAGAAATCTATCTGCACACCTAACATAAATTGACGGGTCGAGGGATAGTAAGTACGTGATCCAGTTGCGCCTGGATTTAACCCATTTACCTGATAGTTTGATGGGTCAATGCCCGAGAACTTTGTGATAGTAAATAAGTTACCCGCTGTTGCAAAGATGCGAATAGCATCGATATACTTCTTATTTAGATTCAGCGTATAGCCTAAATTAATAGACGAAAGCTTGAGATAATCGCCTGGTTCTAAGAAATAATCACAGACAATAGGGTTCTGAGAAATAATCAAGTTCTTGCTGTATGCTTTGTCCATCACGTTGCCTTGGAAGCTCTTTGTTCCATAATAAAAATCATGAATGTTGAAAATTTTGAAGCCTAAAGCTGTTTGGAAGAAGAACGAAGCATCCCAGTTTTTGTAGCGGAAAGTATGTGTCATAGAGCCCGTAAAACGTGGAAGTCCATTGCCTACATACTGTCTGTCGTCATCAGTAGCGTTATCTGCTAAGACAAGGTCGCCGTTTTTGTCATAAACAATCCATTGTCCTTGTGGATTAACGCCTGCATATTTGAGCATGTAGAAGTTGCCAATGCGTTTTCCTTTCTCGATTCTTTGCAGTGTATGGAATGGGTATGGATCTTCAGGACTAACCACATCATAGTAGTTTTGACCAACAAACTGTGAGTTACTAAAGTCCACAAACTTGTTGCTCATGGTAGAACCTATGACATTAATCGTGTAATTAAAGTCTTTAGTCTTGATGGCATTCCAAGTAATATCGAACTCAAATCCACTATTACGCATCGTTCCTACGTTGACAAATGTAGATGTAAACAAGTAAGGAGGAACGGATACATTGTAATCACCTAACAGGTCTTGTTGTCGTCTATTATAATAATTGAATGAGCCAAAGAGGGCACCTTGCAGCAAGGTCCAGTCCAAACCAATGTTCCAGTTCTTTCCTTTTTCCCAACGAAGATCAGGGTTTACATTCTTTCCTGGGCCCCAAACTTGATAATATTTGCCATTGTACATGTAATAACCAAAGCCCGACATGGTGTTCAGTGATTTGTAACTATCAAAGTTTTGATTGCCCGTTACACCAAAGTCCGCACGCAACTTCAAGTCAGTTAACCAACTCTTTGTATCCTTCATAAAGGGTTCATCAGAGATTCTCCAGCCCAAACTAACAGCAGGGAAGTTACCCCATTTGTGGTTTTTACCAAACTTTGACGACCCTTCATGGCGCAAAGAAGCGGTCAACATGTAGCGCCCTTTCCAGTCATAGCTAACACGTCCGAAGAAAGCTATCAGCTTAGCATCGTTCATATAGCTACCCATTCCAACCTCACCTTCTTCTTTTGCATAGGTACCTGTGCCGAGATTGTTGTCTTGTAGCGCATTGTTTGGGAAGTCTTTGTTTGCAGCATTTAAGCCCGAATATTTATCATATTGATAGGAATAGCCCACCATAGCTTTAATATTGTGGTCGCCAAAAGAGTTACTATAGTTAGTGATCCACTCTAAACTATGTAGAGATGACTTTGAATAGTCCTGACTTGCTTCCCCCAAATGACCACCATTGATGGCCAATGTGCTAGTTGATGGGCGAAACCATTGGTTGTAATTGTCATATTGGTGATCGGCAAATGTTAGCTGAGTTGTAAGCACTTGTTTGCCTGGATTCGTTAGAAGGAGTGGGAAAAGATTTAATTTCACCGTTCCATCCCAATCCAACAATTTCGTTGTACCAGTATGCTTCTCAAGGTTAAGCATCTCAAGAGGGTTATAACTTGCAGTTTGTCCCTTAAAGTTATAGTATAAATAGGGATTCTGAAGATCACGAATTGGGGTCGTAGGATTGGCTTCTACGGCATTGCGGAACACGTCCCATTGTGCATTTTTGCGATAAGCTATGCGTGGAGCGATATTCAAATTGAATGTAAATAGCCCACTCTTTGTAGTGTGGTTCAGTGCAATACGCCCACCATATTCCTGTCGACCAGAGTATTTGTCGATACCCTTTGCATCGCGATAATCCACAGAAGCGCGGTAGTTTGACTTGGCATTTCCTCCGCTAAGTGTTAGTGTATGTTGTGTACGAACGCCCACACGACTAATCTCTTTCATCCAATCTGTTGATCCTCCGAGGTCATAACCTGTGCCAGAAGCAATGCGATTAGCGCGATATTCATCGGCATCAAGCATGTCCAACTCTTTCTTTATGGCATCAAAGGAAATTGTTCCATTGTAACTCGTGTGCAAGTTTCCATCGCGCGATCCTTTCTTTGTCGTTACCAAAACAACGCCATTTGAGCCGCGTGTTCCATAGATAGCACTGGCTGCTCCATCCTTTAAGATATCGAAACTCTCAATATCATTGGGGTTGATGTTGGTTAAATTGCCACCAGGAATACCATCGATTACAATCAAAGGGCCTAAGCCTGCAGCGCGTGAAGAGACTCCTCTCACCTGGATACTAGCCTGATTATTGGGGTCACCTGCCCCCGTATTCGTGATGCTTACACCAGGGACTTTGCCTTGAATCATCATTGAAGGGTCTACTGTTGCAACCTTAGTAAAGTCTTTAGATGACACGTGTGAGATGGCAGAAGTCAATTCTTTTTTGTCCATTGTGCCATAACCAATGACCACAACTTCGCCCAAATTAGCTGCGTCTTCCTTTAATGTCACATTAACTTTACTTTGACTTTTAATGTTAATCGTCTGTGTCACATATCCTATATAGGATACTTTCAACACAGCATTACCATTTTTTACTTTGAGCGTAAAGACACCATTAATATCTGATACGGTTCCGTTTTGCGTTCCATTCTCGACAACATTTGCGCCGATAATGGGCTCCCCAGCCGCATCTTTAACCACGCCTTCTACGTTAAATACGCCTTGTGCAAAGCCATAAAGCGGCATGCATAGCGCAAAAAGAATAACAAGATACAATCTTGTCAGCCGAATAGTTGAATTTGGCATAATTGTAAATTTAGGTCTTACTTTTTAATAAATTTGAGACAAAGATAATGTTTTTTTTACCGCTTTATGCCTACAAGTAGTATGAAAGTAGATGTATAGTATCTTTTATCTGCTATAAATTACTGATTACCAAACTAAAAAAGTATTTTAAAAATCTATATAAGTAGATATATCTATTCGTTATAATTGATTATCTTTGCATTTAATCAAGGGAAAATCAATGATTAGGAAGTTCTTTATAGGTTTCTTTTTAGGTCTTACTTTTGTGGCTAATGCTAATAATCGCTCGGCAGAATTAGCCCGCTTAGATAGTGTTTTGGCACGTCAACCCTATTATTTGAAAGTGCGTGAGCAACACATTGAACAGTTAAAAATACACCTTCAGCATGAACAACGTGTGCAGCAACGCTTGCGGCTCTATAATGAAATCTATCAAAATTATTATGTATTTCAGTTTGATTCGGCTATGAAGTATATCAATGAGAGCATTGAATATGCTGTGAAGACTGGCCAAACAAGCTATTATGCACAGAATGTCATTCAAAAAGCCGACTTACTTTCTATTGGTGGATTGTATAGTCAGGCACTTGAAAGCCTCAGTTTGCTCAAGCCCTCCGCGCTTCCCGATACACTGAAGTTTAATTATTATCTGACACTTTTTCATACTTATGTTTATTGGGCTGACTATTGTAGTGATGCCATTTACGCACCTCGATATCGTGAGATAGGACGACAAAATTTGGTTTCAGCAATGCCTTTTTTGAATAAGCGTGATAAACGCTACAGCTATTACATGGGCGAATATAGCGGGTATATTCTCAACAATCCCTTAGAGGCACGGAAATATTATCTGCAAAGCGTTGCTACGATGCCCGAAGATACACGCATTCATGCCATGGCTTGCTTTGCTTTAGCTTGCAATTATAATGCTGCCGGCGACACAGATGATTATGAAAACTATCTTCTTATGGCGTGTATCAGCGATGCAAAGAGTCTCACAATGGAGAACATGGCCTTGCAAAACTTGGCGATGTACACGCTCGAACATGGCGAAGGAACGTTGGCTATTGAAGACGCACAGCGCTACATTAATATATCACTTAACAATGCAAAGTTTTATAATAGTCGTTTACGCATCATAGAAGTATCTAATCGTCTGCCCATTATTGTCAATAGTTATCAGCGCCAGTTACAGCAAACCAATAGCTTCTTCCGTAATAGTTTGTTGGTTATTTCTGTCTTTGCCATTTTCCTGTTTATTTCTATTGGCTTCATTTTCAAGCAAAATAATCGGCTCACGCATAGCCGAAGAAAGCTACAAGAGTCCAATCATCGGCTTTCAGAGATGAATGAACGTCAGAGCTTGCTTAACGAACAATTGTATGAATTAAATGAGAAGCTGGTGGTCACAAACAAGAAACGTGAGGGATTAGTGAAGCTTTATATAGATCTTTGTTCACGTTTCATCAACCGATTAAAGAAACAACAAACTTTAGTAAAGCGTAAGATTAAAGCCAATCAAGCGCAGGAACTCCTCACACAGCTCTCTTCAGATCGACTTTCTGAAGAGGATGCAGCGACTTTCCTTTTACGTTTTGACAAGGCCTTCCTTGACCTCTACCCTACTTTCCCTGCCGAATTGAATGCTCTTCTGCGTCCTGGAGATCAAATTTTACAGCCAGACAAGCTAACCATGACTACTGAACAACGTATCATGGCTTTAGTGCGTTTGGGGGTAACCGAGAGCTCAGAGATAGCCAACCTGTTATTCTATTCACCACAAACCATTTACAACTATCGTTCGGCAATGCGGGCAAAGGCTTTCGATAAAGACAATTTCGAAAAACTGGTGGCGCAGCTTTGCACAGTAATACACGATTAGCAGCATAAAAAGCTTGTAGAAAAAGGCTTTAAACATGATATTATCAGATACCCCGAAACAAGTTTGTAGGCTTGCTTCGAGGTTCTTTTCTCCCGCATCCAACTTCTTTTTACCTATAAAATTTGTGCTAACACCTGTTCTGTTGTTGCTTCCGTGGAGCAGCATGCACTTATCTTTCTTTGTGCTAATCCCCTGAAGTTGTAGCCCATTCAAGATGCAGTGGATGGTTGCCCATTCTCTATTCTCACCACAAAGTGACAAGGCAACTATTTACGTCAACATAGTTCTCTTTTTATATATAGCAGTTTTTATTGTGATACAAACCTACCAAAAATATCAATTGCTTCCTAATTTTTAGTCTAAAAATTGTAGAAAAAGGTGCTTTTTATGATTTATTACCTACTTTTGCACGAGAGGAGTTATTTTGTTGTATCCTAAATGGTGCACGAGATGACTATAAATAGCATTAATTTATCATTCTATTGGGTATGAGTTTAGTAGAACTTTTGAATTATCGGCGTGCTGTTCGTCATTTTGACGAAACGCAATCTCTTGATCCTTCGCGCGTGGAAGCGTGTGTGAAGTTGGCCACATTGGCGCCAACGAGTTCTAATATGCAGCTTTGGGAAGCCTATCATGTTACAGATAGCGCCTTGAAAGGCCAGTTGGCGCATGCTTGTTTGGATCAGCTTGCGGCACAGTCGGCCGACCAGTTTGTGGTGTTTGTCACGCGGCAAGACCATTATAAGGCGCATGCTAAGGCCATTCTGGAACACGAGGTTGAGCATATTAGGCGCACCGCACCGGCCGAAAAACAGGAGAAGCGTATCCAAAAAGTGACGCAATATTACACGAAACTCGCGCCGTTTCTCTATTCACGTGGTTGTCGGGTGTGGGGTATGGTGCGCAAGCTGCTTGCCTTTTGCATCGGTCTAAGGCGGCCAATTTTGCGCGATGTGAGCGAAACCGACATGCGTGTGACGGTGCATCAGAGTTGCTCTTTGGTTATACAAACGTTTCTTTTGGCCATGGCCGAAGTGGGATATGACACCTGTCCGCTCGGAGGTTTTGATAACAAGTTGGTGAAGAAGGCGTTAAAATTGCCACGCGGAAGCCAAGTTTGCATGGTGATTGCTTGCGGAAAGAGAGTTGAAGATGGTGTCTGGGGTGAGCGGTTCCGCCTGCCTTTTGAGACATTCTACCATCAGGTTTAGGGCGTGAGACCGTTTGTTACGGCGTGGTTTGCCTGCTTGATGGTTGCAAAGGCATCGCGTTTTTCGCACATAGGATATGGATTGGCGCCCCCTATCTTTTCTGTTATCTTATCGCATGTTCTGTATCATCAAATAAAATGATAGAGATTACTGCATAAAAAGGTGCATATTGTCAAGCAAAAAGGCATAGATTACAGGGAAATCTATGCCATTTTATTTGTGTTTGTAGCCGACTTATTGTGGCCATCACATCGTAGTCGGGCGAAGATAACTTATCCTCTTTTGCGGCATCGTGCAGCCATAAGCCCTTTTATGATGGTGGGCTGTGGTGAGATGGATGTGCTTTTGTCTGTTGGGTGCCTGTAAAATCGAGTGGGAGAGGGCGCTTAGAAATAGGCATGCTGCCAGCTTTTGGGCACCATTTCTTGACATGTTGCACCTTAGTGTGCCTCCAACCAGTTGGCACCCCAGCCCGCATCGGCCAGCAAGGGCACACTGAGGGGGTAGGCATTTTGCATCTCTTCGAGCACAATGCGTTCCACTTTCTCTTTCTCTTCGGGCAACACCGAGAAGTTAAGTTCATCGTGTACCTGGAGAATCATCTTCGAACGGATGCCTTCTTGCTTAAATCTTTCCGCAATATGAATCATCGCTATTTTGATGATGTCGGCTTCAGAGCCCTGAATAGGGGCATTGATGGCATTGCGTTCGGCAAAACCTCGCACGGTGTTGTTGCGCGAATTGATATCAGGGAGGTAGCGTTTCCGACCGAATAATGTCACGGCATAACCTGTCTTTTTGGCCTCTTCGATGGCCTGATCCATGTAGGATTTCACTTTGGGATAGGTTGCAAAATAACCCTCAATGAGTTGTTTTGCCTCCTTGTTGTCAATGCCCATGCGTTGTGAAAGCCCAAAGGTTGTGATGCCATAGATAATGCCAAAATTGGCTTGTTTGGCCTTTTTTCGCTCTAAAGGGGTTACCTCTTCGACGGGTTTATGGGCTATTTTTGCTGCTGTAGCCGCATGAATGTCTACGCCTTCTCTGAACGATTCTTGCATGTTTTCGTCGCCACTGAGATGCGCCATGATGCGAAGTTCGATTTGAGAATAGTCGGCTGAAAAGAACAAGCAGCCGGGTTCGGGAATGAAGCATTTTCGAATCTCTTTGCCATCTTCACTTCTCACGGGGATATTTTGCAGGTTAGGGTCGCTCGAAGAGAGGCGGCCTGTGGCCGTAAGCGCTTGATTAAAAGAGGTATGGATGTGGCCTGTACGTGGATTAATGAGCTTTGGGAGCGCATCAATATAGGTGCTTAGGAGCTTCTTTAAGCCGCGATAGTCCAAGATAAGCGCCACGATGGGGTTCTTATTGCTTAGCGATTGTAACACCTCTTCATTGGTAACATACTGGCCAGTCTTTGTCTTTTTGGGCTTTTCCATGATGTTGAGCTTGCCAAAGAGGATGTCGCCTACTTGTTTTGGGCTTGAAATATTGAACGATTCGCCTGCTATCTCGTAGATTTGCTGTTCAATTTGCTGCATTCTCTCGGTGTAAGCAACCGATGTTTCACTTAATGCTTTTGTGTCAAGTCTCACACCTGTTCTCTCCATTTCAGCTAAAACAGGCACTAAGGGCATCTCAATATTCCAGAAAAGAGCCTCTGTCTCAGTGGCTTTGAGCTGTGGTTCGAGTACATTTTTCAGTTGAAGGGTGATGTCAGCATCTTCACATGCATATTCAAAGACATCCTTGGGGGCGAGCATTCGCATAGACTTTTGCCCTTTTCCTGGTGCACCTATCAGCTCATCAATGTGGATAGTCTTGTAGTTTAAAAGCGTTTCGGCCATGTAATCCATGTTATGACGCAATTCGGGCTGTACTACATAGTGAGCCAACATCGTATCAAACATTTTGCCTTTTAGTGTGATGCCATAATTTTGTAGCACCTCATAATCATACTTTATGTTCTGACCAATTTTAAGAATCGCAGGGTCTTCGTAAAGAGGTTTAAAGATATTAACATATTGTAAGGCCTCTTTACGATCGGAAGGAATGGCTACATAGTAGGCTTCATGTTCGGCGTTGGAAAACGATAAGCCTACTAATTCGGCATCAATTGCGTGGGTTGAGGTTGTTTCTGTATCTAAACTAACAAATGATTTTGTCCTAAGAAAATCACAAAGTTTTTTTGCTTCTTCTTGATTATCAATAAGTTTGTAATTGTGTTTTATAGACTTTATGCTTTCAAAATTCGATTTTTCTAAGCTTTCTGATGGATTGTTCGGAATACTTGAGAATAAATCGGGTTGCAAAGTGCTGTTTTTCGCTTTTTCAGCGCTACCGTTTAAAATTTTATTCGCTAAGGTCTTAAATTCTAATTCGGCAAAAATTTCGCGCAGTTTTGCTTCATCTGGTTTTTGAATTTCCAAAACATCGAGTTGTAGTTCGATGGGTACATCGGTTTTAATCGTTGCCAGAAATTTCGACATTTTAATATCTTCGGTGGCAGCTTCTACATTCAATCGCATCTTACCTTTTAGTTGAGTTGTGTTTGAGAGTAGACCTTCAACTGAACCAAACGCATTGATAAGTTTCACTGCTGTCTTCTCTCCAACGCCGGGGCAACCAGGAAAATTGTCGACAGCATCACCCATAAGTGCGAGCAAGTCGATGACTTGTTCGGGGTGTTCGACACCATATTTTGCTTGAATTTGTTGTGGACCGATGATGTCATAACCGCCACCATGGCGAGGTTTATACATAAAAACGTTATCTCTTACCAACTGTCCATAGTCCTTATCGGGCGTAAGCATGTAGGTTTCCACGCCTTCCTGACCGGCTTTTGTGGCCAATGTGCCAATGACATCATCGGCTTCAAATCCCTCCTTTTGTAGGATGGGGATGTGGAATGCATGTAGGATTTCTTGAATGATGGGCACACTTTGTCGGATGGCTTCGGGCGTTTCTTCACGTTGTGCCTTATAGGGTGGGTAGGCTTCATGGCGGAAAGTCTTGCCCAAATCGAATGCCACGCCAAGATGAGTGGGTTGCTCTTTGGTGATAATCTCGTGCAGGGTGTTGACAAATCCTAATATAGCCGAGGTATTGAGTCCTTTAGAATTGATGCGCGGTGCACGTATAAGTGCATAGTAGGACCTGAAAATCAGGGCGTAGGCATCGATTAAAAATAATTTATTCATTGCTGTCTTATTTGGTGTAAAATTACGAAAAAAAACGCATTTATCCCTTAAGACGCGCGCTATTCCCGCAGAAAATGCGTATTTTTGTAACAAAGAAATGAACGCATGGACTATTTATCGCTCATTAAAAGCCCCATCCACGAGGAATTAAATGATTTTGTAACACTCTTTAATCGGTCACTATCACATGATAATGACCTATTGTCACGTGTGTTAGAGCATATTCGTCAGCGCGGTGGAAAGCGTATGCGCCCGATGCTTACCTTATTGATGGCAAAGAACTTCGGCATGGTTTCCGAAGTAACACAGTATGCTGCGGTCGGTTTAGAGCTGTTACATACGGCCAGTTTGGTGCACGATGATGTCGTTGATGAGAGCAATAAACGGCGCGGACAAGCCAGTGTAAACGCGCTTTTCGACAATAAAGTGAGTGTGTTAGTAGGCGATTATATCCTGTCAACAGCCTTGCTTTCTGTTTCTTATACGCATTCCGAGTTGATTGTTCGCTATCTTTCTGAGTTAGGAAGGACGCTTTCTGATGGTGAAATTTTGCAGTTGAGCAACATCGATAACACGCAAATCAGCGAGGAAGCCTACTATGAAATTATTAAGAAAAAGACGGCCGTTTTGTTTGAAATGTGTGCTGTTATCGGTGCTGTGAGTGCTGGAGCGTCTGACGATGAAGTGGTTGCTGCGCGACAATTTGGGCAGGACTTGGGCATAATTTTTCAGATTCGCGATGATATTTTTGATTATTATGATGAGACAGAGGTGGGGAAACCCACGGGAAACGATATGCTTGAAGGTAAGCTAACTTTGCCCGTTATCTATGCTTTGCAGTCGACTGGCGACGAAGCGATGTTGGCTTTAGCGCATAAAGTGAAACAACAAGAGGTGAATGCAGCTGAAATTGCCTCGTTAGTGGCGTTCACAAAGGCGCATGGGGGCATTGAATATGCCGAACAACAGATGGCTAAACGCCATGCAGCCTGCATGCAGTTTATTGACGAAAGGGTAGGGGATGCAGCCATTAAAACCGCATTAACTGCCTATTTGGATTATGTCATTGCGCGCAAAAGTTAGTTTCTCAACCCCTTAATTCATAGTAGTTTAACCCATATTTGGTGTGAATGGATACCCCCTTCAGCACATATTGCTTGGTAATATGTGCTGAATTAGTTTATAAAGTGCACCAAATTACCTTGTAATTTGCATCATATTAGTGTGTAAAGTGATGCATATTGGGGCATAGCCCGTACCGAGTTAATTTCCAAACGCCTAATTTTTTATTTGATTTCTTTGAGGTTATAATCCAATTTCTGGATGATGGTATCGGTAGTTAGCTCTCTGATTTCAAGGCGATTAAAGAACGTCTTAATTTTGCATGGCTTTAATTTGATGCGTATGTCGTTATTCAAATCGATAACACCTTGCTCATTTTCCTTTTCGACAATAAATAGACTGTCGTTTGGTGTTGAGGAAATGTTATCATATTCAAAAGGAACAAGGGTTTTATTTTCACGGTTAACAATACCAAATTTCTTCCCTTTTGAAACAATAAAGGTGCTTTTATACATGTTGGTCGTTATTGATTCGTATGCTAATGGAAGTAAAATTTTTTCTTCATCCGCATCAAAGAAGGCTTTTAATCCATCCTTTTCGAGGATACAATAAGAAGGGAACACCTGGACTTTGTCGTAGGAAGAGTTGGTAAGCATCTGCATTTTCTTCATGCTGAACAGCTTTTGCTTGCCTTGTATATCGTCTAATTTAACGATGCCGTTATCGTCGATTTGTTTTATACTTTTATATGAAAAAGGCAGAATGATGTTGTTATCAATGTCTATCATACCGTAACATCTGTTTTGACAGGCAATGAAATAAACTTGTCGATTATTGTTAAGATTATTCATAATTAGCAGTTCTTTTTCGTATTGTGGCTTAATAATAGTCAGTCCTTTACTATTAATAACTCCCCATAATCCATCCTTTTCGAAGCTATAATCTGAGGCTGAGTGTTTGTAGTCGTAGTAGATGGGACCCTTAGTTTGATTGATGGTGATTCCTTTTACAATGTCTTTATCGTTGAATATATAGTCACAGGGTGTTTCTTTTCTAAGTGTCCAGAATCCATTCGTATAAGTGATATACGCATATATGGGTGCTACAACGATATTTCCTTTTGCATCACAGATTCCGTAGTGTTCTTTTTTGACAATGAAATAATCTGTCTCTTGTGATGTATCTACTCTTTTCTGTTCAATATATAGGTAGATTGGAGGGAGGATTTGATTGCCATCATGGCTGTAAAGACCTACATTCTTTCCTTTTCTTACAAGCCAATAGTCGTTTTGGGAGGCGTAGTAGCTTGCTTTTATCTCGTCTATCTCATCATATTCTATGGGAATACATTGCTTTCCGCTTTTGTAATAGATGCCATGTTTGCCGTTCTTGATGACGTGATAGAAAACATTACGGGTTGGGAAAATAGAGTCAATATCGGTGATAATGGGCCTATTTTGGGCATCGTCCAGGCTGAGTTTGCCATTGTTTTGTTGGCGGATGTTGGTTGTTGCTATGAATTTTATAGTGATTTGAATGTCTTGTGCATAGACACTTATTGTTGCACATGCCATGATGAGCAGGAGGATTGCAATCTTTTTCATACGTTTATATGTTTTATGATGTATCATTTTTATTTGATTTCTTTGAAGTTATAGTCCAATTTCTTAATGGTTTGAAACGTTGTAATGTTGATGGGTTCTATGCAATCATCATCGGTATCTATAATGCAAATCATCATTCATCGATACCAATTCCGTTATTTAGATTAACGATGTTATATAGACCTTCTTCTTCATTGTAGTGGATTGGGTTGAAGGGTGGGGGAGAGCATGGTTGTATATAGCAGAAACGCCCGCCTCTCTATGATAAGAAAGCGGAGCGTTTCGCGTTGTTTTTTAGAAGAATTTGGTTTCTTTGCCGAGGATTTCACTGAGCAACAAGTTGGTCAAACGGCTGGTTCCCATGCGAAACCATTGATTGGTGAGCCATTTTTCGCCCAGAACCTCTTTTACAATCGTGTAGTAGGCGATGGCGTCCATGACCGAGTTAATGCCGCCAGCGGGCTTAAAACCTATCTGTATGCCTGTTTTTTCGTAGTAGGCTTTGATGGCTTGACACATCACATACGCCGCTTCTGGCGTGGCACTTACCTTCTCTTTACCCGTAGAAGTCTTGATATAATCGGCACCGGCATACATCGAAAGCAGCGCAGCCTTCATGATGTTGCTGTCATTTTCTAAGTCGCCTGTCTCCAAAATCACTTTCATGGGTACGTCGCCACACGCTTGTTTGAGTTCGTTAATATCATCGCAAACGCCCTCATAATCTTCACTTAAGAACTTACCTACAGGCATAACAATGTCAATTTCGGTAGCCCCATCGGCAATGGCTAATTGCGTTTCAGCCACTTTCACTTCCATTCGGGCTTGCGATGAGGGGAAGTTGCCCGAGACATTGGTGATAGCTACGCCGTCGACTTCGAGGCTATTGCTCACCAATTCGGTGAAAACAGGATAGACGCAGATCGCGGCTACATGGGGAAGATCGGGGTAATCGCGGTCGAATTGATTAACTTTTTCGACCATTTGAAGCACCTTTTCTTCGGTGTCGGTGGTGCTAAGGGTGGTGAGTTCGATACTGCCCAAGAGGAATTTCTTTACCTCGTGCGTGTTGTTTTGTGGCACTTTCTCGGCCACAATCTGTGCAACGGCGGCCTGAACATCGGCATCGTTAACTTGAGTGTCGTACAACTTGAGCATCTCTTCATATTTGCTTTGTGTGTCGTCACTGCGAGTTGACTCGCTGATAGGAAGGATTGTTTTCATTTTAATAAATTGATTTTTGGGTGGATATTTATCATTTTAATTTCTCATTTTGCTGGTGTCTGTCGTGGTCGCGTTGCGTCTTTTTGGCAAAACTCTTGCGTATTTCGGCCGAAAGATCGATGCCTGTTTGATTGGCTAAGCACACAAGCACCCACAACACATCGGCCATCTCCTCACCAAGGTTGGGCTTTTCGCCCGGTTTGAAGCTCTGTTCGCCATAGGTTCGGGCAATAACACGGGCCAGTTCACCCACTTCTTCGGTGAGACAAGCCATGTTGGTGAGCTCGTTAAAATAGCGAACGCCATAGGTTTTTATCCATTCGTCGACTGCTGTTTGCAGCGCTTTGAGGGTGATTTCTTCGTTCATTATGTAAAAGTTTTTAGGGGAAAAAGCAAGCCAAAGACAATACCGAAGAGCAAAGTGAGCGCTGCTAATGCAAGCAGGTAGATGACTAATGCTTTCAATGCCTTGTTGTTGTGAGGGGGAGAGCTTTGGTCTTGTTTCATCACCACCATTTTATAGTTTACAAAAGTGGGTTATATTGTAATGTAAAATGCACTATATTGTGCACGAAAGTGTGCTGTATTGTTGACTAATCTGTATGCTTTTAAATTGCATTATAGGGTGGGTTGCGGTGGCAGGTGCACGTCTTGGTTCATTCTTTTGCCTTGCTATCCATGCAAATCGTTATGGGGCCATCGTTGATGAGTGCCACTTTCATGTCGGCACCAAACGTGCCTGTTTGCACTTTTTGGCCCAACTGGAGCGACAGTTCGTCGCAAAAGTACTGGTAGAGCGGGATGGCTGTCTCATGTTTGGCGGCGCGAAGCCACGACGGACGGTTGCCCTTTTTGTAGCTTGCAAAGAGTGTAAATTGCGAAACAACGAGCATTTCGCCTTGAATATCTTGTATGGAGCGGTTCATAACACCTTGCTCATCATCGAAGATACGTAGGTTTATAACTTTGTGTATCAGCCAGTTGGCATCTTCTTGGGTGTCACTTTCTTCGATACCTAATAGGATAACAAGCCCTTTTTCAATAGTAGCCTCAACTTGATGGTGGATGGTTACGGAGGCTTGTGCACAGCGTTGTATCACAATTCTCATGCAACAAATTTACAAATTTATTATGAATTGTCTGTGGCTTCAGGATGAAAATGTTTGTAAACGAGATTGCCTTTTGCTTTACCTAATATCTTGTTAATCTCTTGATTATCAGCTTCTTTTATCGCGTTTATGGTTTTTAATTGCTTCAGCAGTGCTTCTTTTCCTTTCGGACCGAGTCCTTTAATATCATCAAGTTCGCTGTGTAGTGCGTGCTTAGAGCGTTTGTTGCGGTGGAAGGTGATGGCATAGCGGTGCACTTCGTCTTGTATTTGGGTGAGCACATGAAAGAGTTCACTCTTGATATCTAAGCCAACAACCACGGGAGGGTTGCCAAAGAGTAACTCATTGGTGCGGTGATGGTTGTCTTTTGCAAGGCCAGCAATGGGAATATGAAGATGGAGTTCGTCTTCAACTACTGCTCTAACGACTTCCATTTGCCCTTTACCACCATCGGTAATGATGAGGTCGGGTAGGGGCGTTTGTTCTTCTATCATGCGTGAATAGCGCCGTCTGACGACCTCTTGCATCGAGGCATAATCGTCGGAACCAACCACTGTTTTGATGTTGTACTTGCGATAATCTTTGCGAGAGGGCTTCATCCGCTTGTAAACAATGCAGCCTGCTACTGCATCTGTGCCAGAAATGTTGCTGTTATCAAAGCATTCGATGTGAAAAGGAAGTTTTTCTAATTGCAATTTGTTCTGTAATTCTTTCATCAATCGCGTTTGCTTTTGTTCGGGATTGAGCTTCTCTGCTTGTTTCAACCTGTCGAATTTATATTGTTTGGCATTCATCTCCGAGAGATCTAAGAGATGTCTTTTATCACCTTTTTGCGGTATAGTGAAGGAGGCTTCTTTGATATTCCAACTCATTTCAAAAGGCACAATAATTTCTTTTGCTTGGCTGTTGAAGCGTGAACGAATATCGGTAATGGCCATGAGAAGCAATTCTTCATCGCTCTCTTCTAACTTTCTTTTGTATTCATAGGTGAAACTTTGGTTGATCATTCCTTGGCGTACGTGAATGTAATTGATGTAAGCATTCTTTCTGTTGTCATCATCTATAATCGAGAACACATCTACATCGTCAATGGTATGACTAACAACTTCGCTCTTGGTGACGAAATCTTGTAACAAGATGAGTTTCTCTTTGTAGTCTTGTGCAGCTTCGAATTTGAGGAGTTCTGCATTTTTCAGCATGAGCTTCTCTAAGTGCATAGCCACTGCTCTATTATTGCCTTTGAGAATTTCACGAGCTTGTTTCATATTCTCTTGATAGTCTTCGTAGCTTTGTTTGTTGATGCATGGGGCATTACAATTGTGGAGATGATATTCTAAACAGGGCTTAAACCGGCCTTGCTGAATGCTTTCTTTGGTTAAAAGTAGATGGCAAGTGCGTGGTTTATACAGTCGTTTGATGATATTGAGGATGGCATTCATGCTCCCAACATGGGGGTAGGGACCATAAAAAGTACCAGCATGTTTGTTGATAGTACGCGTTTTGAAGATACGTGGAAAGTGCTCATTTGTGATACAAATGCTGGGATAGGTCTTCCCATCTTTAAGCAGAACGTTGTACCTTGGGTTATATTTCTTGATGAGATTGTTCTCTAATAGGAGGGCATCCTCTTCGCTATTAACAACCGTGTAGCTAATGTCTTGTATCTTGGAAACAAGAACTTTTGTTTTATAGCGATCCACTTCCTTGTGAAAATAGGAAGATACCCGTGCCTTGAGTCGCTTGGCTTTTCCTATATATATAATGGTATGCTGCTCGTCATAGAACTGATAGCTGCCAGGTTTGTCGGGCATATTGAGCACAATATTCTTCAAACGGGCTAATCTTTTCTCGTTTTCTTCTCTGGTCATAGCTGTGAATCTCCTTTATATAAAGAAGAAACCGCTCGTTTTGTTTCACGTGAAACATAAACGAGCAATTCTGTTTTTAAAACTTTAAAAGCGAGGTTATCTCAATATCTTGGTCGAAACGGGAGCGGCTTTCGGGGAATTCGCTTGCCAATTCGATAATGAAGTTGCAATAAATCTTTTTGGGATTGAACTTCTTTACCAAATCACATGCGGCCTTCATGGTACCCCCTGTTGCTAAAAGGTCGTCATGAAGCAGAATGATATCATTTTCGTTGATAGCGTCTTTGTGAATCTCTATGGTGTCAATGCCATATTCTTTGGCGTAGCTTTCTTGCACTGTTTCGCACGGAAGTTTGCCGGGTTTTCGGCATAACACTACGCCGGCACCTAACGATGTGGCTACGGCAGAGGACATGACAAAGCCTCTACTTTCGATACCTACAATTTTAGTAATCCCTTTGTCAGCATACAACGCACACATCTCTCGCGTGATTTCTTTCAGCGCTTCTGGGTTTTTGAATAGTGTTGTGACATCTCTAAAGTTCACACCTTTAATAGGCCAATCTGGAATGCAGCGCAGATTGTCTAATAATAATTGATTATTCATATCTTTATTAGTTGATTGTTATCTTTAAATACCTTATTATATGAGCCCTTTCTTTTATTGTTGTGTTGCAGAATAGAGAATTCTGTTGCATTGATTTTGTTCGATATGAACGTGTAATCTTTTCTCTATTTTATTATTAACTTCCAGAGGAATAGTACCTTACTTGTACTATTGTTTCATGTGAAACATTTATTTTAAGGAAGTATGTTGTTACAAACGGTGAGGATATTATCGTCCTAAAAGGACTAAAAGAACATTGATGTCGCTGGGAGATACGCCAGGTATGCGACTAGCTTGCGCTAAAGTTTCAGGATTTATGGCCGATAATTTCTGTCTTCCTTCAGTAGAAATCTCATGAAGTTCGTCATAATGGAATCTATTTTTAATCTTTATATGTTCCAATCGGTGCATTTTGTCTGCGATAATACGTTCTCTTTCAATATAACCTTTATATTT
Organism: Prevotella sp. HJM029; assembly: GCF_000599605.1. Lineage (GTDB taxonomy): Bacteria > Bacteroidota > Bacteroidia > Bacteroidales > Bacteroidaceae > Prevotella. The sequence continues at coordinate 82,864 of NZ_KK082668.1, forward strand.
AATGCGAATCTCTGCGGCCTCAATAATCTCTTCTTTTCGATTTAAAGGGGCTTCGATTACAGCTTTAAGTTCCGGGATAATGGTTGAAAGATTTTGGAGATTTAGTTGTGGACGTGCGATAAGGTCGGCTAATTTGCAGCCTGCTCGCAAAGGTGTTGTGTCAAACTTTGCAAGGAGTGGATTGATTTCTTGCGCTTTAATTGGGAACTCTTCGCAGAATGTAACGAGACGTTGGATGGCTTCTTTTTTCTCTATCCACCAGTCATAGCGATCACGTTTGGCTATACCTAATTCATAAGCGCGTTCGGTTAAGCGCGCATCTGCATCGTCTTGGCGGAGTAATATGCGATATTCTGCCCGAGAAGTAAACATGCGATAGGGTTCGTCTACACCTTTAGTTGTGAGATCATCGATGAGTACTCCGATGTAACTTTCGTCCCTTTTCATCACGAAAGGCTGTCCGCCTGCGCAACGAATAGCAGCATTTATTCCCGCAACAAGGCCTTGACCACCGGCTTCTTCATAGCCTGTTGTGCCGTTAACTTGTCCGGCAAAGAACAAACCTGCGATGACTTTTGATTCTAAAGACTGCTGTAATTGTGTAGGGTCGAAGTAATCATACTCAATAGCATAGCCAGGTCTGTAGATCTTAATGTCGCGAAAAGCTGGGATATGGCGTAGGGCTTCTAACTGAATATCCATTGGCATACTCGATGAAAAGCCATTTAAATACATTTCATTCGTATCTTCTCCTTCAGGTTCTAAGAATAAAGGATGCTGCTCTTTATCGGGGAATGTCACCAATTTTGTTTCTATCGAAGGACAATAGCGTGGCCCGGTGCTTTGAATTTGTCCGTTGAAAAGAGGAGAATCTGCAAGGCCTTTTTGCAAAGTTTCATGCACTTCGCGATTTGTGTAGGTTGTCCAACAAGGCAATTGTCTTAGCATTCTATGTGAACCTATATAACTAAATTGGTGAAAATCGCTATCACCTTGTTGCACATCCATGGCTTCAAAATGCACGCTTCGCTTATCAATTCTGACAGGAGTTCCCGTTTTCATGCGAGCCGATCGAATGCCAAAACGGGTGATACTCTCGGTGAAATGGTGCACAGAAGGTTCTGCACAGCGACCGCCTTCCACCATTTTTCGGCCAATATGCATCAGCCCATTGAGGAAAGTTCCTGCGGTAATGATTACGCTTTTGGCTTTGAATTCTGCACCCCAAATGGTTCTTACACCCACAGCTTCACCGTTTTCAACGAGCAATTCGTCGGCTTGATCTTGCCAAATGTCGAGATTTTCAGTCGCATCAAGTGTAGTTCTCCATGCCCAAATAAACTTCTCTCGGTCGCATTGTGCACGGGGACTCCACACAGCAGGGCCTTTTCCGATATTCAACATGCGAAACTGTATGGCTGTTTTATCCGTGATAAGTCCCATATTTCCGCCCAAAGCATCGATCTCTCTTACGATTTGTCCCTTGGCAATTCCACCCACTGCGGGATTGCAACTCATTTGAGCTATCTTGTTCATGTCCATTGTTATCAGGCAAGTCTTAGCACCCATGTTGGCCGAAGCTGTAGCAGCTTCCGCGCCAGCATGTCCACCTCCGATAACAATCACGTCGTAATTGAAGTGCATTTTGTGTTCTAATATTTTTCGCAAAAGTAAGAAATAAAATCCGATTTTTTGTGGAATTGCTTTGAATTATCACCAAAATATAGTATTTTTGCACCGTATTTTTAGGGATAAATCGCATTAAAAGGAGAGTTCCCTACCTAAAATTAGGTATTTAAAGGATTTCATTTTTTACATTTTGCACTTAACTTTGTAAAATAAATTGATATAATTCAATCATTAAATATTTAAAAATCAATCATTTATGTGGTTAATAAATTCATCTATTGGTAGAAAAGTTGTGATGTCTTTAACAGGTATTGCGCTTGTTCTATTCATGACTTTCCATGCCAGCATGAATGTTGTTGCCCTCTTTTCAGGAGATGCTTACAACATGATTTGCAAGCTTTTGGGTGCTAATTGGTATGCTGTTGTTGCAACAATTGCATTGGGAGCATTGGCCGTGTGTCACATTGTTTATGCATTTATCCTTACTGCTCAGAACCGAAGAGCACGTGGTTCAGAGCGTTATGCGGTGACTTCTAAACCAGACTCTGTAGAGTGGGCGAGTCAAAACATGCTTGTTTTAGGCCTTATCGTGTGCTTAGGTTTGCTTCTTCACTTGTTTAATTTCTGGTATAACATGATGTTTGCAGAATTAACAGGTATGGAAACGGCTATTGACCCCGCGAATGGTTTTGAGTTGATTAAAGCTACTTTCAGCAATAAACTTTATGTTGTACTTTACATTTTGTGGATTGTTGCTTTATGGTTCCATCTTTCTCATGGCTTTTGGAGTGCGCTTCAGACCATTGGAGTGAATGGAAAAGTTTGGTTTAACCGTTGGAAGACAATAGGTGTTGTTTATGTAACCTTATTGATGTTAGCATTCCTTGTTGTTGTTTTAGCATTTGCTTTTGGATGCGCACCAAGCCTTCATTAAGGGCATCTATATAATAAGGTAAGATGAAATTATTTAATTGAAGATCATTATGACGAAGATATTAGATTCAAAAATACCCGCAGGACCCGTTGCAGAGAAATGGACTAACTACAAAGCACATCAGCGTTTGGTTAATCCTAAGAACAAATTAAAGTTAGATGTCATCGTGGTTGGTACAGGTTTAGCAGGTGCCAGTGCTGCAGCTTCATTGGGAGAGATGGGCTTTAATGTGCTAAACTTCTGTATTCAAGACTCACCTCGTCGCGCACACTCTATTGCAGCGCAAGGCGGAATTAATGCAGCTAAGAACTATCAAAACGATGGTGACTCCATTTATCGTTTGTTTTATGACACCGTTAAGGGCGGAGACTATCGTGCACGTGAAGCAAATGTCTATCGCTTAGCCGAAGTATCCAACGATATTATCGACCAATGTGTGGCTCAAGGTGTACCTTTTGCACGTGAATATGGTGGCATGTTGGCCAATCGTTCATTTGGTGGTGCGCAGGTAAGTCGTACCTTTTATGCTAAAGGTCAGACCGGACAGCAGTTGCTTTTGGGTGCTTATTCTTCATTAAGTGCACAGATTCAAGCAGGCAAAGTGAAGCTTTTCACGCGTTATGAGATGGAGGATGTCGTTATTGTAGACGGTCATGCACGTGGCATTATCGCTAAGAATCTCGTAACAGGTGCGTTAGAACGTTTCTCGGCCAATGCCGTTGTTATCGCAACAGGCGGCTATGGTAACACCTATTTCTTGTCAACCAATGCTATGGGATGTAACTGTACGGCGGCTATTCAATGCTATCGTAAGGGTGCATATATGGCAAATCCTTCTTATGTTCAAATCCATCCAACTTGTATTCCAGTGCATGGTGATAAGCAATCTAAGCTCACTTTAATGTCTGAGTCTTTGCGTAATGATGGCCGTATTTGGGTTCCAAAGAAGCTTGAAGATGCCAAAGCTCTGCAAGAAGGTACGAAGAAAGGTTCAGATATTCCAGAAGAAGACCGCGACTATTATTTGGAACGTCGTTATCCTGCATTTGGAAACCTTGTACCACGTGACGTTGCTTCACGTGCTGCTAAGGAGCGTTGTGACAAGGGTTATGGCGTGAATAACACCGGTTTAGCCGTGTTCCTCGACTTTTCCGAGTCTATTAATCGTCTCGGTATCGACACCATTCTTCAGCGTTATGGCAACCTTTTCGACATGTATGAAGAGATTACCGATGTTAATCCGGGCGAGTTTGCTAAGGAGATTAACGGCGTGAAGTATTACAACCCCATGATGATTTTCCCGGCTATCCACTATACGATGGGTGGTATTTGGGTTGATTACGAACTCATGACCACCGTTCCTGGATTGTTTGCCATTGGAGAATGCAACTTCTCTGACCACGGAGCGAACCGCTTAGGCGCATCCGCTTTGATGCAAGGTTTAGCTGATGGTTACTTTGTTCTGCCTTATACGATTCAGAACTACTTAGCCGACCAGTCGCTTTGGGGGAAGGTTTCTACCGATTCTCCAGAGTTCCAGGCTGCTGAAGAAGGCGTAGAGAAAGAGATAAATCGTTTGATGGGCATCCAAGGTAAGCGTTCTGTAGATTCTATTCACAAAGAGTTGGGTCACATCATGTGGGAACATGTGGGTATGGGACGCACCAAAGAAGGACTCGAAACCGGCTTAAAGCTGTTGAAAGAACTGCGTGAAGAGTTCAACACCAACCTCTTTATCCCAGGTAAAAAGGAAGGTCTGAATGTAGAATTAGATAAGGCTATTCACTTACGCGACTTCATTTTAATGGGTGAATTGGTTGCTTATGACGCACTTCATCGTGAGGAAAGCTGTGGCGGTCACTTCCGCGAAGAGCATCAAACAGAAGAAGGTGAGGCAAAACGTGATGATGAACACTTCTTCTATGTAGGTTGCTGGGAGTATCAAGGCAACGACAATACAGCACCAGAACTCATCAAAGAGCCCCTCGAATACGAGGCGATTAAGGTACAAACACGTAATTATAAGAACTAAGTTGAAGTAAAAAGATTATGGCAAAAGCAATTTCTTTCACAATCAAATATTGGAAACAGAATGGTCCTAAAGACCAAGGTCATTTCGATACACACGAGATGAAGAACATCCCCGATGACACTTCATTCCTCGAGATGCTTGATATTCTCAACGAAGAACTTATCGCAGCCGGTCAAGAACCTTTCGTTTTCGACCACGACTGCCGTGAGGGTATCTGCGGTATGTGCTCACTTTACATCAATGGTACGCCGCATGGCAAGACCGAACGCGGTGCAACCACCTGCCAACTCTATATGCGTCGTTTCAACGAGGGTGATGTTATCACCGTCGAACCCTGGCGTTCTGCCGGCTTTCCGGTGATTAAAGACTGCATGGTTGACCGTTCAGCTTTCGATAAAATCATTCAGGCTGGCGGCTATACTACCATCAGAACGGGGCAAGCTCAGGATGCCAATGCCATCCTTATTCCTAAAGAAGCTGCCGACGAAGCGATGGATTGCGCCACTTGTATTGGCTGTGGTGCTTGCGTAGCTGCATGTAAAAATGGTTCGGCCATGCTCTTTGTCAGCTCAAAAGTGAGCCAGTTGGCACTCCTTCCACAAGGTAAACCCGAGGCCGCTAAGCGTGCAAAGGCAATGGTTTTGCGCATGGATGAGCTTGGTTTTGGTAACTGTACCAACACACGTGCCTGTGAAGCTGTGTGTCCAAAGAACGAGAAGATTGCCAATATCGCTCGTTTAAACCGCGAGTTTATCAAAGCAAAATTGGCTGATTAAACAGAACATGTGCTCCCTTTTCGGGGGAGACGATTCTATAAAAGGCGGGAAGTCCACACGGGCTTCCCGCCTTTTTTGTGCCTAAACAATGGAAGCGTTTGCTCTATTCCAATCCTTATCGGTAGGAGTGCGCACCTTTATTTTCATGAAGGCAGCATAGAAATGCGGTCTTGATGGGCAAGATAACGAAATGAAAAAGACGTGCATAGGCTCATTTGTATTCAAGGATTTGAACTATCGGCTACGCCTTTTAAGGGCCTTCTTTCCCATCTTTTGATGAAAAATGCGGAAAGGGCAACGTAAATTTGCATGCCATCGCAGAAAATTGTAATTTTGTAACGATGGAAACAACAAAGCGGATAGCACTTTTCACAGGCACTTTCGACCCTTTCACCATTGGCCATCAGTCGATTGTTGCGCGCGCATTGCCCCTGTTCGATCAGCTGATTATCGCCGTGGCAGTGAGCAAACTCAAACATACGCAGGCCGAAATCAATGCACGTGTGGCTGCCATTGAGGCGGTCTATGCTGGAAATCCGGCTATAGCCGTAAAGGCTTATGACGACCTCACCGTAGAGATGGCAGCGCGCGAAGGTGCCCATTTCATCGTGCGTGGTGTGCGTTCGGTACGCGATTTCGAATACGAGCGCGAACAAGCCGATATCAATCGGCAGTTGAGTGGTGTTGAAACGGTGTTGCTTTTCGCCGAACCTCAGCTCTCAAGCCTTAGCTCTACGATGGTGCGCGAACTGCAATTCTTTGGTAAAGACGTATCGAAATGGGTGGCCAAGCCCATGCGCAATACTGATATTCAGGCTACCCCTGCCGACAGTCACAACAAAAAACAAGTTTAGGATATGATTACCTATAGTGCAGAAGGTGTAAAAATGCCGCACCTTAAAAAGCGCATTCTCAACCAATGGATTAGGCAAGTTGCCGCCCGTCATGGGCGAAAGGTTGGCGATATTGGCTATATGTTTGTCAACGACGACAGGATTTTAGAGGTCAATAACACCTATCTTAGCCACGACTACTACACCGATATCATCACATTTGATTACGATGAAGCCGACACTATTAGTGGCGATTTGGTGATTAGTTTAGACACGGTGCGCACCAATGCCGACTTGTTCCATAAAGCTTATGCCGACGAATTGCACCGGGTGATCATTCATGGCATCCTTCATCTCTGTGGCATCAACGACAAAGGACCCGGCGAACGCGAAGTGATGGAAGCCCATGAAAACGAAGCTTTAGCCCTGTTAGCCAAATTGTTGCCGGCATAGCACAAACAAGCCGCCAGGTAATCGCTCCTCAAAAGCATATCTATTGTGCGGCAAAGTGGTGCATATTGCGCGATAATCTCATAGAGATTGCAAGCCAATAGCGCATAGATTGTTCCACCATTTGCTCCTCATTGTGCAATGACCATGGATGGAATGTTCTGCCGATGGGGGATGATGGGTATCCTATAGTGGGGTTATATGCTCGTTTTGACCCCTTCTTTGTGCCCTGATTAAATTTATATCGTGAGAGGTTGCAAGCCTCTTTTTTTTTATGTAAGTTTGCAACTACGATTGTAAAAGACAGGATTATGCTCACATTAGAATTTATTATACGCATCTTTGTAGCCGCACTTTTGGGCGGTTTCATCGGTTTAGAACGCGAATATCGCGAGAAAGCCGCAGGCCTTCGCACCCATTTCTTGGTGGCTTTAGGTTCGGCTTTGTTCATGATTGTTTCGGCCTTCGGTTTTGAGGGCGTTTTGAAAGATCCCAATATGCGTTTAGATGTGTCGCGCATTGCAGCGCAAGTGGTGTCGGGTATCGGTTTCATCGGTGCCGGAACCATCATTTTTCAAAAGAATGCCGTACGTGGGTTAACCACTGCTGCAGGCGTATGGGTGACTGCAGCAATCGGTCTTGCGTGTGGTGCCGGCATGTATTTGTTGGCTACTGTCTCAACCATTTTGGTGTTAGTGGGTATGGAAGCCTTTAATTATGTGTTGCGACAACTCAATCGTTTGCATGGCACAGATGAAGAAAAGGGAGGAGATGCCACATCAAGACCAGGTGAATAGCACACCAAGGCGCACCCTATATCGTCGGTATGTTCTGAGATGTAGAGCGCTATGGTGTGCACTTCTGGTGGCTATCGGTAAAGATGGTTTCCACAACTTATTCCATTCTCACCTTTTCCTTAGGCCCATTCGTGTTGCGATGGCGTTCTAAAGGCGTGTTTAAGAATAATAGAAAGATAGTACTATATGTTGAGATTTTATCGGTTTCATCGGCAAAAGTGGGATAAAGCTCTTGCCTCTCTCATTTTTTTCTCTTTTAATTGCAGTCTCATTGCAGCACAGTTGACTCAATCCTCAACCACGAAATGCAGTGCTACGGCACAGCAGTTAGCACGGCAAGGCTATCAACAGGTGCAGCAATGCGACCCAACAATTCATGTAAGTTTGATGTATGCACGTCCCGATAACTTCTGTGGTGTGGTGTTATACAGTGACCTTCGTGAGGCGTTTTTACATCCCGAGGCCATGAAAGCTCTGCAAAAAGCACAGTCCTATTTAAAACAACTGCGCCCCGACCTCAGCTTAAAGGTCTACGATGCCGCACGCCCCATGCACATTCAGCAACGCATGTGGGACGAAGTGAAGCATACTTCGAAAGCCATTTATGTGTCCAATCCTGCGCATGGTGGCGGCATGCACAACTATGGAATGGCTGTAGACATCACCCTTTGTACGCTAAAAGGCGACACGCTCGATATGGGAACGAAGATTGATTACATGGGCAAGGCGGCGCATATCGACCATGAGGCGGCGTTGGTTACTGCCCATATCATCTCGCCCGAAGCACGAAGAAATCGGCAACTTTTGCGGAAAGTGATGCGTCATGGCGGTTTTATACCGTTGCGAACCGAGTGGTGGCATTTCAATAAATGTTCGCGTGCGGTGGCAAAGAAATATTATAAGGTCATTCCATAACCCTTTCAAGCGTGCCGTCATGACGATGAATTGGGTGTTTTTTCTATCCGCATGGCGTTGAAATCGTTGTTTATCAGATGGAGTTAACAAAACAGAATTTAGAAAAAGTGCAAACTTTTGTGCGCGAACACCGTCAGGATGATGTGCGAAGGTTGGCGCTTCAAGCCGCCAAATATCCTGATATGGACTTTTCGTTTGCTCTTCATCAAATCAAAGGATGGCAGGTAGCGTGCAAGAAATTGCCCTCATGGGCAGCTCATGAGCAGTTGCTTTACCCGCAACAGCTGTCGATGGAGCAATGTTCAAGCGAGCAAACGGCGCGCTATAAGCAGCAACTTGTGCAGCGGTTGTGCGGCAAAGGCCTGGGCGAGAGCACGTTGGTTGACCTCACAGGAGGTTTAGGTGTCGACTTTTCTTTCATGGCCCAGGGATTTAAGAAAGTCTATTATGTGGAGCAACAAACCGAGTTGTGCGCGTTGGCAAAGCACAATTTTCCACTTTTAGGCCTGCCTTCTGCACGGGTGATTAGCGGCGATGGCACCACTTTCTTACGAAGTATGTCTGACCGAGCAGGGGTTATTTATCTTGATCCTGCGCGTCGCGATGCCACAGGAAGCAAGACCTATGCCATTGAAGACTGCACGCCCGATGTGGCTTTGCTATCCGATGAGTTGGTTGACAAGGCGCAATGGGTGGTGGTTAAGCTGTCGCCCATGTTGGATTGGCATGCGGCTGTGGCACAGTTGAAGCATGTCTGCGAGGTGCATATCGTCAGTGTTGGCGGCGAATGCAAGGAACTGTTGTTGGTGATGCAGCGGCATGTCGGTGAGCACTCCTTGCAACTTTATGCCGTGAATGACGGTAAGGTGTTTGCCTGTTCAGCCGAGGAGGCGCAACAAAGGGTACCCCTCCTTCGAACATCCACTTTCGACTATCTGTTTGAACCCCATGCCTCGTTGATGAAAGCAGGTTGTTTTGCCGCTTTGTCGGCGCGTTATGGGGTGGAGGCCTTGGCTACAAACACCCATCTTTTTGCAGCCATGACACCTGTAAACGATTTTCCTGGCCGGCAGTTTCGGGTGCTTGCTGTGACTCCTTTCAGTAAAAAGAGTTTGAAATCAGCCTTGCATGGAATAGAGAAAGCCAATCTTGCGGTGCGCAACTTTCCTCTTTCTGTGGTGGAATTGCGTAAGCGGTTAAAATTAAAAGAGGGTGGGGAACACTATTTGTTTGCCACGACCATTGGTACAACGCACGCCTTAATTATTTGCAAAAAAATAGTGTAAATTTTGCGTTCTGCATAAAATTGGCTACATTTGCGCGTTTGAGAATTAAATCAATAATTTAATGTCGGCAATAGAAATTAAGACAGTGAGCAGTAAGGCTGACCTCACAACATTTATAGATTTTCATTATACGCTCTACAAAGGGAATGCTTTCGACGCGCCAAACCTCTATCGTGATGAGTTAGATACGCTCTCGTCCAACAAGAATGCGGCTTTTGATTTCTGCGAAGCAGCCTATTTCTTGGCTTACAAGGAGGGGCAGTTGGTGGGGCGTGTGGCTGCCATCATCAACTATCGTGCCAACGAAAAATGGCACACAAAGGCGGTACGTTTTGGCTGGATTGACTTTATTGACGACATAGAAGTGAGTAGAGCGTTGCTCAAAGCCGTAGAAGATTATGGCCGAAGCAAGGGCATGGACAACGTGGTTGGGCCGTTAGGGTTTACCGATTTCGACCCCGAGGGCATGCTTATCGAAGGCTTTGACCAGTTGGGCACGATGGCAACGATTTATAATTATCCCTATTATCCGCAGCACATGGAGCGACTTGGCGGTTGGAGGAAGGATAACGACTATGTGGAATACAAGCTCATTGTGCCGAAAGAAATTCCGGAGAAGTACACCAAGGTGGCCGAGATGATTGAAAGCCGCTACAATCTTCATGTGCGTGCGATGACAAAAAAGGAGGTCTATCAAGGTGGTTTGGGCTATAAGGTGTTTGAAATCATCAACGAAACCTTTAAAGATTTGTATGGTTATTCCGAACTTACCGAGAAGCAAATCTATCAATATATTGACACCTATCTGCCGTATGGCGATTTAAACTGGATGCCGATTGTGGAAGATTGGAACTGCGAACCCCATAAAATTGTGGGCGTAGGGCTCACGATTCCTTCGCTGTCACGCGCCCTTCAGAAACTCCATAACGGACGATTGCTGCCTTTTGGTTGGTGGCATATTCTGAAAGTGTTGAAGTTTCACCAAACGAATATTGTCGATTTACTGTTGATAGGTGTCCTTCCCGAATATCGTGTGAAAGGCGCTAACGCTCTGTTGTTCTCGCATTTGATACCCATCTATCAGAAATATGGTATTGCATGGGGGGAGACCCATGTGGAGATGGAGACCAATGAAAAGGTGCAAAACCAATGGCAATATTTGGAAACGGTGTTGCATAAGCGTCGCCGTTGCTACCGAAAGGACTTATAAAACGTTGTAATTTTTCGCATAACAGCAGCAAAGATATGACAGAAAACGAAATAAAGAACGAAGAAATCAATCACAAGCCCCAAGAGACCGTGGCTTATACCGACGACAACATTCGGCATTTGTCGGATATGGAGCACGTCAGAACGCGCCCGGGAATGTATATAGGGCGCTTGGGTGACGGCAATTTACCTGAAGATGGTATTTATGTTTTGCTGAAAGAAGTCATCGATAACAGCATCGATGAGTTTAAAATGCACGCGGGCGACCGCATTGAAATCGACGTTGAAGAGAACCTTCGCGTGCGGGTCCGCGACTATGGCCGGGGCATTCCGCAAGGCAAATTGGTTGAAGCCGTGAGCATGTTGAACACGGGTGGAAAATATGATTCGAAAGCTTTTAAGAAGAGTGTGGGCCTGAATGGTGTGGGTGTTAAGGCTGTAAACGCCTTGAGTTCGCACTTCGAAGTGAAGTCTTATCGCGATGGAAAGGTGCGCGAATTGGTGTTCGAAAAGGGTAATCTACTATCGGATAAAACAGAAGATAGCAACGATGAAAACGGCACTTATATTTATTTTGTGCCCGACAACACACTCTTTAAAGGCTATAGTTTCCACGAAGACATCGTTGAAACCATGCTGCGTAACTACACTTATCTGAATAGTGGTCTCACCATTATGTATAATGGTCGGCGTATCAAGAGCCGTAATGGTTTGGAAGACCTGCTCAACGACACCATGACCAATGATGGCTTGTATCCCATTATCCACATTGTGGGCGAAGATATTGAGATTGCTTTCACGCATGCCAATCAGTATGGCGAAGAGTATCACAGCTTTGTCAACGGACAACACACTACGCAAGGCGGTACACACCAGAGTGCTTTTAAGGAACATATTGCGAAAACCATCAAGGAGTTTTTCAATAAAAACTACGAGTATACCGATATTCGCAATGGCATTGTGGCTGCGATTGCGCTGAATGTGGAAGAGCCTGTGTTTGAAAGTCAAACGAAGATTAAGCTTGGTTCGACGCAAATGTCGCCCGATGGCGAATCGATTAATAAATATGTCGGTGACTTTATCAAGCAGAATGTCGATAATTTCTTACACATTCATCCCGATGTGGCCGAGGTTTTAGAAAGCAAAATCAAGGAGAGCGAACGCGAAAGAAAGGCTATGGCGGGCGTAACGAAGTTGGCAAGAGAGCGTGCAAAGAAGGCAAACCTGCACAATCGTAAGCTGCGGGACTGCCGCATTCACTTTAGTGACAGCAAAAACAGTCGCAAAGAAGAGAGTGCTATCTTCATCACCGAGGGCGATTCGGCCAGCGGAAGCATCACGAAAAGCCGTGATGTCAACACGCAGGCCGTTTTCTCTTTGCGTGGAAAACCGCTCAATTCGTTTGGCTTAACGAAGAAAGTGGTCTATGAAAACGAAGAATTTAACTTGCTGCAAGCGGCCTTAGATATTGAGGAAGGGCTCGACGGTTTGCGCTATAATAAAGTGATTGTGGCGACAGATGCCGATGTCGATGGCATGCATATTCGGCTGCTTATCATTACTTTTTTCTTGCAATTCTTTCCCGAATTGATTAAAAAAGGGCATGTTTATGTGTTGCAGACGCCGCTTTTCCGTGTGCGAAACAAGCGTACAAAGATTAAAAATAAGCAGGTGATAGCCGAAGCTGACGCCCGTTTAGACCCGAAAGAGAAGAAGAATGATTTTATCACACGCTATTGTTACACCGACGAAGAGCGTCTGAATGCCATTCAAGATTTAGGCCCCGACCCCGAGATTACACGCTTTAAAGGGCTCGGAGAGATTAGTCCTGAGGAGTTTGTGCATTTCATTGGTGCCGATATGCGGTTGGAACAGGTGACACTTCACAAGAATGATCAGGTGGGAAAGCTATTGGAATATTACATGGGTAAGAACACTATGGAGCGGCAAAACTTCATCATCGACAACTTAGTGATTGAAGAAGACCTGCCCGAAGCCGATACGGAGCCGATGGAATGAAGCTGAAAGGCAAGGAAAGGACGATGTAAGAACGAATAAAAGAAAAGGTATAATGAAACAAATGCAACACATATTTTCTGTCGCTACCCATGATTTGAAGCGGGTAGGGATGGTCTTTTTGTTAGGATTGACCTGCTGTTTGGCGCTCCAAGCACAGCATTCTCGTCGCGATGATGATGCCGCTTTGCGCAAATTGCAGTTGGCAGAGATAGCTATTTACAATTTCTATGTCGACTCAGTGAACCAAAATAAGCTCGTAGAAGACGGCATTCGGGGGATGATAGAGAAGCTCGATCCACATTCATCTTATTCAACCGCGCAGGAAACCAAAGCGATGAACGAACCGCTTCAAGGCTCGTTTGAGGGTATTGGTGTGCAGTTTAATGTGGTGCAAGATACGCTTTTAGTCATCCAACCCGTTTCGAATGGACCTTCAGAGCGTGTGGGAATCTTAGCCGGTGACCGCATTGTGATGGTGAATGACAGTGCTATTGCGGGTGTAAAAATGTCGAAAGAGGAGATTATGCGTCGTCTCCGTGGCCCCAAAGGATCGAAGGTTCGCTTAGGCATTGTGCGTCGTGGCATCAAAGGTGTGCTCACTTTTGTCGTGGTTCGCGATAAAATTCCCGTGAAAACCTTGGATGCTTACTACATGATTCGCCCCACAATAGGCTACATTCGCATTGGTAGCTTCGGCTTAACCACTTACAAAGAGTTTATGGAAGCCGTAGCCGTTTTGAAGCAACAAGGCATGAACGACCTTATTCTTGACCTCGAAGAGAATGGCGGAGGCTATTTAAATGCGGCGGTAGACATTGCCAATGAGTTTCTTAAACGCAACGACCTCATCGTCTATACTTTAGGGAGAAGTGTGCCGAAACAGGAGTTCCGGGCCGATGGAAAAGGCCGTTTGCTCGCGGGAAAAGTAGTGGTTCTCATCAACGAATTTACGGCTTCGGCAGCCGAAATCGTTACAGGTGCATTGCAAGATCAAGACCGTGGCGAGGTTGTTGGGCGTCGTTCGTTTGGCAAAGGCTTGGTGCAACGGCCGATAGAGTTTCCTGATGGCAGCATGATTCGTCTCACGATTGCCCATTATTACACGCCTTCTGGTCGCTGCATACAGAAACCTTATACGAAGGGTGATGCGCGGAGTTATGCGTTGGACATTGAGAATCGTTTCGAACATGGCGAACTTTATAGCGCCGACAGCATTCATTTTGCCGACTCTTTAAAGTATAAAACGCTGCGAAAACAGCGTCTTGTCTATGGTGGTGGGGGCATTATGCCCGATTATTTCGTGCCACTTGATACTACACTTTATACGCCTTATCATCGACAATTGGCCGCTCGGAGCTATCTCATCAATGCCAATTTGAAATATGTAGATGCACATCGCAAGACATTGAAGCAGCAATATCCCGACTTTGCCACCTTCCTTGCACGCTATGAAGTGCCACAATCGTTGCTTGACGACATTCGAAAGACGGCCGAAAAAGACAAGGTTAAGCCCAAAGATGAGGCAGAATGGAAGAAAAGTCTGCCGCAACTGCGCCTTCAACTCAAGGCGCTTGTGGCACGAGACCTTTGGGATATGAGCCAATATTTCCAAGTGGTGAACGAGGCAAATCCTATTGTTCAAAAGGCCATTGTGCTGTTTCAGCAGCATTAGGCCACTTAGTATAACACGCTGAATCGTATTATTCCACATGAGAAAAAGTTTTTTTCTAATTCTGATGGTAGGGGCTTTCATGGCTACCACCATCTTTTCCTGTCGGTCAAAGCAGCCCACACCGCAGAAAGTTTCGGATGCTATTGAAGATACAGCATCGTCGAAAGATGCCTATTTCCGCGCCATTACGAAGATTGCTTATGCCAAATACCTCAAAGGTGAGACCAAATCGAGCCTGGAATATGCCTACATTGCGTTGGGAAGGTCTATCGAAGAGCAGTCTGAACACTATGAGGCCACGCTCTCATTCCTTATCGGAATCAACAAAGCCAACGTAGGAGATTATAACGGAGCGATGCCCTATTTTCGACGGACCATCAATATTTATAACGGCATGAGCACGCCGAAAGACCCTTGGAATGGGCTTTATCAAAAGGTTTATACGTTGCTCAATACCATGCAAGCGATGCAAAATGCAGGCAAATATGACGATGCCATCCGCATGTTGCCCGATTTAAATCGTTCGCTTCGCTTATTGGCCGAGACGCCAGACACGTTGGGTTTGAAGGAGAGTGGCAATCATTCGTATGGTTTTATGCCCCGTTCGGCCTTTAAATTGGCAAAGTCGAGCGAGACAATGATTTTCGAAATGCAGCAACGTCAGCAAGAAGCCGAGCTGCGAACCCTACGCATTGCCCTCATCATGGGTGGCGTAATCTTTGTGTTGTTGTGCTTCATCGTGTTCCGCATCGTGCGCTATAACCGCATCATCACCCGCAAGAATGCTTCGGCTGTCGACACCATTAACCGCCTGTTGCAATATCGGGAAGCGTTGAAAAACGAGCGCCTTCAGAATGAATTGCTCAAAGAAGCTGTGGCCGAAGAAAAAGAAAAACAAACAAAAACGGCAGCAGAAGCCCACGTTGAAGTTGCAAAAACCGATGTAGAGAGCGTGAAAACGGCTACCGATGAGGCGAAGGAAGATGCCGATCGTGCCCTCTTTTCGAAGCTCTCTGAAGTGATTATGCGCAAGAAGATGTTCTTGCAACCCAAACTTTCGCGCGAGGATGTCATCAACGAGGTGTATGTTCCGCACAATAAATTTGCCCAACTTTTCACACGATTTTCGGGCATGTCGTTCACCAAATATATCAATGAACTGCGTTTAGAATATGCTGCCGAGCTGTTAAGAGACCGTCCTGACTACACGATTGAGGCCATAGGCGAGGAGTGTGGCATGCCCATAGCGCAAACATTCTATCGTAATTTCTCCGATAAATTTGGAGTTACGCCCGCTGATTTTCGTCATTTATCTCACAAAAATGCACAAAAACAGCAGATAATGAATAATCGTGATAAGGAGTGAAGGATTGTGATACGCTTTTTCATGTAATCGCAATATCTTTGCATCGAAGGTTTAAGTTTTAGACTATTAAGTACTCAACTTTGTAAATCACATTAGCCCGTGAGGGTTTAAGTTATTTCATTTTTCGCATTCAAAATTTGTATTTAGAGAGTTATGATGTGTAAGTGTTCATTTTGTTGCATGATGGTCTTAGGACTATTTCCTTTGCGAAGGACAACGGAATGGACCACATTGAAAGATATGCTGCCTGCTGAAGGTAGCATATTTTTTTTGTTTCGGGTGGGCAAAACCACCGAGAACGGCCACCGTTCTGTACTGTTTTTGGTAAAAATCATGGAATACGCCCACCGTTTTCCCTTGTTTTTGAGGAAAAAGGTCGAAAACGTAGGGCGGTTTCAGCTGTTTTTATGGAAAACAAAGGAAACCGCCCTACGGATGCTTCTGTTTTGATTGAAACCACCATAACACGGCCACCGTTCTCGTGTTTTTAGCAGAAAAAGGCCGAGATACGGGTGTTTCCCGCCTGTTTTTGAGAAAAATAGTCGAGAAACGGGTGCCGAACGCTTGTTTTTATCAAAAATGATTGGGATACGGGTGTATCTCATTTGTTTTTGAAAAAAATAGCCGAGAAACGGGTGTTTCTCGCTCGTTTTCATGAAAAATGGCTGAGATACGGGTGTGTTTCGCGTGCTTTTGGATAAAAACGCCTGTTTTTTTGTAATTTTGCGGGCGGTTTGAAATTATGCAAACCACAAAAGAATTTATTATAATGTACAAGACAATTTTCAACACGTGCCCACGAATGGTGTTCAAACACTTCACCAACAAGGGCTATGCGCTGTTTGCTTGTCTTGGCAAAGAAGTGCTGATTGGCACACTGTCTGTGGCATCGCTCACCTATGCAAAGGCTGAGGGGATGAGCAATGATAGTGCAGTCGTCGACACCATTGCCAAGAAAGCAATGAAGGAGTATAGTCTTGCGGGGGTCGAAGTGACCGCTTCGAAGGCACCGCTGATGCACAATCAGCAAGCGAGAATGGTAACTGTACTGACGCAGAAGGATGTTAATGCTGCGCCAGTGCAAAGTGTTAACGACCTATTGAAACACGTTGTCAGCGTGGATGTGCGGCAAAGAGGCCCCTTAGGTGCACAGGCTGACATCGGTATCCGGGGTGGAAACTGCGAGCAAACGGCGCTCCTTTTCAACGGCATACCCGTTGGAAATCCGCATACCGCCCACAATGCATTCGATTTTCCCATCGGAAAGCGCGAACTGACACGCATCGAAGTGCTCGAAGGTCCGGCAGGAAGTGTCTATGGCACCGCCTCGCTTTTGGGTGCCATTCATTTGGTATCGGTTCCTCCTTTGGCTTCAAGTGCCACGGTTTATGCGTCGGGAGGAAGCTTTGGTTATGGCGAAATGGGCGGCCGTGTGAACCTTGTTCGCGGACCGTGGAACCAGCAAGTCTCCGCTTCTTATGTGCGAAGCGATGGCTATCAGCGCAATAAGCAGGGCGGTCTCAACACCGATTATCGTGGCGTGAAGGCGCTCTATCAAGGCTATTACGACACCGATGCGCTGCTGTTGCAATGGCATGCCGGGCTGAGCAATCGTCGTTTTGGTTCGAGTACCAACTATAGTGCGAAGTATGATGACCAGTTTGAGCACACGTTAAACAGCTATACGGCGTTGCAGGCAGCTACGAAACGTGGCTTTTTGAAGCTGCGTTCGTCGGTCTATTGGAACCGCTTTTACGACCGTTTTGAGCTGTTTCGTGGACGCAGCGACCGCTATCCTTTCAACTATCATCGCACGAATGTTTTAGGTGCCAGCGTCAATTCCTATTTCGATACCGCGTTGGGTCGCACGGCTTTTGGAGCAGAATGGCAGCGCGAAATGTTGGTAAGCACCAACTTGGGCACACCTCTTTCGGCTCCGAAACCCATTCATGGTGTGACGGGAGCCACCTATAAGATGGGTTGTTTCCGCACGAATGTGCAGCTTTTTGCCGAGCACAATCTCACCATTGACCGCTTTTCGGCCTCGTTAGGTCTCGTGGGTGTGAAAAATAGCCATGCCGATATGGGGTTGCGTTTCTATCCCAATGTCAACCTTTCTTATCGTCTTGGCCAGGCTTGGCAGCTCTATTCGAGCTTCAATTCGTCGCTCAGAATGCCTTCAATCACCGAGCTGTTCTATTCGGTTGGCGGACATAAGGCCAACCCAAATCTGCGCCCCGAGGAGCTGACGGCGTGGGAATTGGGTGCGAAATACGAGGCGAATGGGGTGGCTGCGCGTGCCCATCTGTTCCACAATCGCTACACCCATCTCATCGATTGGATTAACAGTGGCGAGACCGATGCATCGGGTTCGTTGCTCTGGCGGTCGGTGAATTTCGGCAAGATTAAAGCTCTTGGCGTTGAAACCCATGTGGCTTTCGACTTCAAACAGCTGCTTCCCGCACAACAGGTGTTGCAACAACTGCAGTTGGGTTATTGCTTTATCCAGCAAAATCAGCACGAGCCTACGGGCATTCGCAGCCGCTATGCGTTGGAATATCTCAAGCAAAAGTTTGTGGCTGCTGCGCAGTTTCATGTCGTTTCGCTGCTGAATTTGCAGGTGAATTATCGTTTCCAGCATCGCATGGGGCAATATTTGGATGCTTCAGGAGCGGCCCATCACTATGGTTCTTATGGCCTTTTAGATGCCAAATTCCTGTGGCAAGCACCACGTTGGCAAGCTTATGTTGAGGGAAACAATCTGCTCAACCGGCATTATTTCGATGTGGGCAACGTGCCACAGCCCGGTTGTTGGGTGGTCGCTGGTGCCGCTTTCAACATTCAACTCTAATGAAATGGTTAAGGCAAGCCCCGATATTTCGCGGGCTTGCCGCTTTTTAGGGCTGCATTGTTGATGGTTTTTTCTAGTTTTCTAGGGTTCCTAGTTCCCCTAGGAGTCCTAGGGAGACTAGAAAATCTATCAACTACCCTCTTTCCTTCCTCATTCTTTCTATCTCGGCTTTCAGCCTTTCGTTTTCAGCTTTCAGCTGCTCGTTCTCCGTTTGCAGGCTTTTGAGCAAGGCATCTTGCTCTTTTCGGTAGCCTGTTCTGGCAGCATACATGCGTTCTTTGATGCCGCCTTGCTCCACAAACAACTTCTCTAATCGGGCAAGATAGCTGCAAAGCATCTTGTCGGTGATGTGGCAAAGCGTGATGAGGGTATTGCAAAATTCCTCAGCAGTCCATTTATCTGCATAAACCAAATAGTCGTGAGGCTTGTTGTGTTGCTTGCAAAAGGCGAGCATAGTGTTATAGCGCGGGTGCGTGTTTGTCCAGTGAAGAAGGTGGCGTGTGTGCAGATGATCTTCATAATCTTCGCGCAGTTCCTGCAGAGAGGCACGTGCTACGTTGAGCAGTTTCAGTTCCATTTCACTGGATGTACTACCATCTTCAATGCCTTCCACGATGTTTTGTTTGCCCGATCGGGCTGCTTGCACCATCTGATCTACGGTGCGGTCGCCATATTTGGGCAGAAATCGACGGCAGAATACATAGGTGAGTTGATAGATGGCATCGGCCTTTTGATAGATAAACAATTCGGTGTAGGGCGTGTTTTGCCGCAACACTCCTTGTTGTGATTTTGCTTTTTGCTCCATATCGTTATGTTAAGGTTGTGCAGTCAGTCACTTTCTTGTGGAAACAGCATTAGCACCAGAGCCTTGTTTGTGGCGGACGATGGCGTGATGGCCTGTTACTTGGCTTACAAATTTACGGTTTTTGTGGCGTGAAGACAAGGAAACATGACAGAAATGGCACCAATGTTTTGTAGGAACAAGTGGAAATCGCTATATTTGCAGCGTACGATGGCTATGCGTTGGTGTGTTTTTTGTAGCTATGGAAGGTTGCATGTAGCCTGTAAATGCCGTTGGAAACAAGCTTGTAGAAGGAGATAAAATTCAAACATTTATTCAATATTCAAGATAATGACAAAAGAAAAGTTTTTTGAAAAATTAGGTTGGATTGGTATGATTACCTCCGTGTTGATGTATGTTTTCTACATTGCACAGATTCAAAACAACCTCTCAGGCCAAAAAGGCACGTTCATTCAGCCTCTTATGGCAGCCATCAACTGTACACTTTGGGTGTGCTATGGTCTTTTTAAAGAGAAGCGCGATCTGCCTCTTGCCTTAGCCAATGCTCCAGGTATCATCTTTGGTTTAATCACCGCTTTCACCGCTTTGTAAGCCTGTTGGGCTGCAATAAAACCCCAAAAAGAGCCTCCCTCTTGCACGCTTTCTTCGAAACGTGGATGAGGAAGGCTCTCTTTTGATGCCTTAATCTTGTTTATGGAAGATTTTGTTCAAGCGATGTCTGAATTCAAGGAATGCTGACGAGAACTTGATTTGCACTGAAGTGGAATAGACTATCCCGTTCTTTTCTTCGCCTGTGTCGTAATAATAAACGGTTTCTTCCCCATTTTTAAACACGTGGACAGAGAAGATGGGCCAACATGTTTTGCCATGTGCATAGGGCTTTGTCCATAGCGTGTCGGGTATTGTGCGCTCAACAAAGAGCCGACGAGCTAATTGTTTTATAATGGGTACATCGCTCGAGGTAATCCTTTTGATGGGTTCCGAGAGCTTTGCATACTCTATTCTGTTGGTATCCCGCCAAAAGATTCCGTCCATTCTTGTGAGGGTGTCACTATGATTAATCACATAGCGTGTTTTTCCTAACATACCACTATATTCAACATAAATGGAGTCTGCATCAGCAATTCCACTCATTGCTTGACTTGAACAGCAACTATAAGTGAGTAGAATGGCTGTAATTGCTACAATGAAGGTGAATTTTCTCATCAGCAAGCATGTTTTCTTAAGCGTTTGTCAATGGTATTCGTTGAAATACCATTGCCTAAATTACGTGGCGAAAGTTACGCAATAATATGGAAACAAGCAAGAACTTCGGTTATAATTTTGCGTTGGATTGGAAGAAATAACCCTGCGGTGTTGCGTTTGTCTGGGGGCAGTAGGATGATAAAAGGGTGGGGGAAATAATGTCATGGACTATTCCTGTTTGTGGGTTTGTAAGGTTGTGGTGGCACAAGGACTATCGTCTTAGGTCGCAATTTGCATGCTATTCTGGCGTAAAGTCATTGCTTTTAGTACATAATTTGCATGTTATTCTGCTGCAATCTATGCCACTTTCTTTTCTCGCTTTTAGGTGGTTCCTGTCAAAGGGCTATTCAAAGAGGTCGGGATGCATGAGGTTTCCTTCGTAGCGATTGCGTCCAAGGTGCTCATAAGCTAAGGTAGTTGCCATGCGCCCACGTGGTGTTCGTTTGATAAAGCCTTCCATGATGAGGAAGGGTTCGTAAACATCTTCCACCGTTCCTGCATCTTCTCCAATGGCCGTAGCAATGGTACTCACGCCCACAGGACCACCTTTGAACTTATCGATGATGGTTAAAAGAATCTTATTATCGATTTCATCGAGCCCATATTCGTCGATGTTGAGTGACTGAAGCCCTAATTGTGCGATGTCATGGGTGATGGTTCCGTTGCCCTTTACCTGTGCAAAATCGCGCACACGGCGTAGCAAAGCGTTGGCAATACGGGGCGTCCCGCGGCTCCTTCGGCTGATTTCAATGGCGGCTTCTTTCTCAATCGGCACTTTTAAGAGCATGGCCGAGCGCTGGATAATACGCTGCAACGTGTCGGGGTCATAATATTCTAAGTGCATATTGATGCCGAAACGCGCACGTAAAGGGGCAGTGAGCATGCCGCTTCGAGTTGTGGCTCCGATGAGTGTAAAGGGGTTTAAATCTAACTGTATAGAGCGTGCCGAAGGCCCTTTATCTATCATAATATCAATGCGATAGTCCTCCATCGCCGAGTAAAGGTACTCTTCTACGACGGGCGAGAGGCGATGAATCTCGTCGATAAACAGCACATCGTTGGGTTCTAACGACGTGAGAATGCCGGCCAAATCGCCCGGTTTATCGAGCACCGGACCACTGGTCAGCTTGAAGCCCACGCCCAATTCGTTGGCAATGATGTTGCTCAACGTGGTTTTTCCCAAGCCAGGTGGCCCATAAAGGAGGGTATGGTCGAGTGGCTCTCTGCGGTATTTGGCGGCCTCAACAAATATCTCTAAGTTCTCAACCACCTTCTTTTGCCCGTTGAAATCGCTAAATTTCAGCGGTCGCAAAGCGTTTTCAAAGTCGCGTTCGGCGTTGGAAAGCGTCTCTTCTCTTATATCGAAATCTTCAGACATGCCTGTTTTAATTTCTGCAAAGGTAACGGAAAAGGGGCGAATAGGCAAACGAAAGGGTAAAAAACGAGGTGTGCATGCCTATCCATTCTACCCCCTATGGGCATTATAACCACAGCACCGCCTCGTTACCTTCGTTGAAAAGCAGGTCGAGAATGCTCATGTTGGGTTGGAAACCTATTTTTTGTTGATACACTTGGTAGTAGGGTTTTGCAACAAACGTAGGGTCGTTTTCGGGGTGTTTAGGACGGATGCTGTTACGGAAATCGGTTTTTTCAGGGGTGGAGTCAGGTGCTATTGCCGCCTCTTTGGGTGGTAAAGGTTGGAATGAAGCGGTGTATTGGGGTTGTTTTTCGATGTCTAACAAGTTGAGCATGCACATCATAATGGCATGGTTAAAGTCGATGAGAAAATCCCATTTCTTTTCAAAAAATGGGCGGATGTCGTCTTGGTAATATTCAAAAAACGGGCTTTCACCATATGCCGAGCATAGGGCATTCCAATGGATGTGTCGCCAATTCCCATGATCGGTGATGCGAATATCGCGAAAAGGAGTTTTGGAAAGTTGCTGGTTGTCAGGGCAAGTCACAGGAATGCTCAATGCTTGTAGCCCATTGGTGGTGGGGATGATGCAGCGATTGCGGTAGGTTTGTTTCACGAAGTGCTCGTGCTGTTCTATCCAAACCTGCGGATAGCGATTGATTTTTTGGTACCATTGAATGGGACCAAAATAAGTAGAACTGAGAAGAACTGTGTCGTTCTGAACCATAGGCTATGTTTGAAAAGTGGTGGGTTGTGGTGTGTTAGAATGGAAGATGATAAAGCCAATAGGCCTTACCGATGATTTGATGTTGCTGAATGAGCTGGTAGCCGTTGCCCGTTTGCACTAAGAAGGTGTGGCAATCAGTACACAAACAGCGTTTGCAGCAGGCAGAAGGGATGACATAACGTTGCTGTTTGATACGAAGGGTATCACCAGGTAGTGCTTTGATGCGCCCTATTTCGTTGGGTGTTTTTCCGAAAACAATGAGTTGTTCTCGTTGAAAATCTTTTCTGTCGAGCTTGTTAACGACAATGCAATCGCCTTGTTTCAACAGCGCATGGGCAGACACTTGGTAGATGGGGAAGATGAAGGCTCTGACCAAGAGCGACAGAACAAGCCCCACACCGATACTGAAACACCATGCACGAAGTTGCTGCATATTAAAAAAATCACGCTGCATCGTGTCGTTGTTCGCAGGCGAAAGGACAGAGATGCAGCGTGGTGGGATGAATGATTTTACTTAATGTGGTCGACAATATTGAACAAACGGCTCCATCGAACGCCCTTAAAGCCCGAATAGTCGGGGTTCTTGCTCCACCAAATGAAGATGGGCTTACCGACAATATGGTCTTCGGGAACGAAGCCCCAATAGCGCGAATCGGCACTGTTGTGGCGGTTATCGCCCATCATCCAATAGTAATCCATCTTGAATTTATAGGTGTGAGCGAGTCGTCCATTGATGTAGATTTGTCCATTCTTTATCGTTAAATCGTTGTGCTCATACACGCGAATAGGGCGCTCATAGAGGGCAATATTCTTCATATTCAGTTCCACTGTAGCACCCTTTTTCGGTATCCATATCGGCCCATAATTATCTCTTGTCCAACCCGTATAGCCATCAAGTGGATATAAATCGCCCGTTTGTGTATCGGTGTTGAGCTTAATGCTTGCCACAAGGTCTTTGCGCTTAGCTAAAGCCATCACAGCTCTTTTCGTTAAAGGCAGATAGCCATATTGCGAAAGTGAAGCCATATCCTCGTTAGAAATGCCCAATTCATCGGTCAGTTCCGTGGGTAATGGTTGCTTTAACTTCACGTAATAGGTGTATTGAACATTGTCGGGTTCCTTGTTGGCCTTACCATTTAGGTAGACAATGCGATTTTTAATTTGTAAGGTTTGCCCAGGTAATCCCACGCAACGTTTGACGTAGTTCTCACGTCTATCAGTAGGACGAGTAAACACTTCGCCGTATTCTTCAGGATGGGCTAACACATAACGACGGCCTAACGCATCGATGTGAAGCTGATAATTGCGCTGCTCTACAGGGTTCATCAACTTCAAATCGGGAGTTGATTCCCCATTCGATGCAGCAAGTTGTTGACCGATACTATGAATTAAAGTGTAGTAATCGCTCTGTTGATACTGCTCGGCAGCAACTAATGTGTCGCCGGCTGGGAAGTTGAACACGACAATATCGTTAAGCTTTACGTTGCCCAACCCCTTCACTCTTCGGTAGTCCCAATGAGGCCATTCAATATAACTTTTGGTGTTAATCACCGGTAAAGTGTGCTGAGTGAGTGGCATTGTGAGTGGCGTTTCAGGAATTCTTGGTCCATAACTCACCTTGCTCACGAAGAGATAATCGCCCGTGAGGAGGCTCTTTTCTAATGAGCTTGAGGGGATAACGAAGTTTTGAAAGAAGAAAAGGTTGATGAAATAAACCGCCACTAAGGCAAAGACAAGGGCATCAACCCAACTCATGATGAAGCGTGTGGGACCTTCACTGTCTTTCCACCACTGCCATCTAATCTTCTTAGTGATGTAAACATCGAAGATAAATGGGACGACAAGCAGCCCCCACCAACTACCAACCCAGTATAAAAAGAGTAGATAGGCAATGATGGCGATGACGAATTTTGTCCACTGAACCCGTGGGTTTAACTTTGCTTTTTCTTTATCTATCATAAGGATTTAGAATTTAAACAGGTCGCTTGTGGTGAGCAATCCAGTGTGATCTTTTGTATATTCTGCTGCAAGCACAGCGCCCAAAGCAAATCCTTTGCGGTTGTGTGCGTCGTGAGTGATGGTAATGGCATCGGCATCGCTGTTGTATTGAATGCTGTGAATGCCCGGAACTTCGTCGCGACGGATGCTAGCTATAGGGAGCTTCTCTGGAGAAACATGATTTGTTCCTTCTTCTTTTCCGTCGGCATGGTGTTGAAATCCTTTCACCCACTCGGTCTTTCTATCAAGATTTTCGATGATTTCTTCAGCTAAGGTGATAGCCGTTCCCGAAGGAGCATCAATCTTATGGACATGATGAACCTCCTCCATGGTGACATCATATTGTGGAAAACCATTCATGATTTTTGCCAAATAGCGGTTCACAGCCTCAAAGATAACCACTCCAATCGAGAAATTACTAGCCCAAAAGAGTGTTTGCTGACCATCTTTTGTGAGCGCTTCTACATCGGATTTATGGTCTTTCATCCAACCTGTAGAGCCGCTTACAACTTTCACATGATGCTTAAAAGCTTTCAAATAATTACCATAGGCCGCAGTGGGATTAGTGAATTCAATGGCCACATCAGCGCTTGAAAAGGCTTCAGAATCGAAGTCTTCTGGATTATTAACATCAATGATACACACGATTTCATGTCCCCTTTGCCGGGCAATCTCTTCAATCATGTGTCCCATTTTTCCATATCCAATCAAAGCTATCTTCATGTTTAAATGCTTTTTATCAGTTGTTTCTATAAGGATATATGGGGCAAAGTTACGAATTTATTGAATGATTTTTGTGGGCTTTTGTAGCAAATCTCTTGAAAAAGCATGAATGTTATCATTTTTTTTGTATTTTTGTGACAACCAATAACCCTTAGAAACCATCATGGAAGAGTTGATTCATTATGCTTGGAAGCATAAGATGTTTCCACTATCTGCGCTGAGAACCCATCAGGGACAGGCGTTAGAAGTGATTGATGTGGGCTTGCATAATCGGCATGCAGGTCCCGATTTCTTCAACGCTAAAGTGAAAATTGATGGCATTTTGTGGGTGGGGAATGTGGAATTGCATGTGAAATCGAGCGATTGGTATGCTCATGGCCATGATAAGGATGCGCATTATGACAATGTTGTTTTGCATGTTTGTGAAATGACGGATGCAGAATTGTATGACCATCAGGGGCGTGTGATACCTCAATTTGTGCTACCTATACCTCCCTTATTGCGGAAATCCTATGATACGTTGCGGCATACAGCCGAATATCCACCTTGCTATCGGGTGATTCCTCAGTTGAGTAGTCTGATGCTTCATGGCTGGATGAATGCACTTCAAGTAGAGCGATTGGCTCAAAAAGAGCGTGCCATCTTGCAGCGTTTAGCGCAAAATGATGGCGCATGGGAGGTAGCTTATTTTGCTACTTTAGCACGAAATTTCGGTTTTGGTGTGAATAGTGATACGTTTGAAACATGGGCTTTGCATCTTCCTTTGCAACAGATAGCCCATCATCGTGATGATCTTTTTCAGCTTGAAGCGTTGTTTTTAGGGCAAGCAGGACTGCTTTGTGAGGAGGCAATTCCTGACCGTTATCGTCAACAAGCGCTTGAAGAAGGTTATTTTTTAAGACTCAAAAAGGAGTTTCTTTATTTGCAACATAAGTTTAATCTGGTGCCCATGGACCATCATTTATGGCGTTTTCTGCGGCTAAGACCTCAGAATTTTCCTCATATTCGCTTGGCACAATTAGCACATCTTTATTATCAAAGGCGCACTGAATTGAGCCAGTTGACCGATTGTCTTACTGTGGAATCGGTCGGTAATTTGTTGCAAACCGATGTGACAACTTATTGGAAAACGCATTACACTTTTGGTGTGTTGAGTAAGGAATGTGAGAAGAAACTTTCGCGCCATTCGCTCTTATTACTGGTTATAAACACAGCCATTCCCATACTTTTTGCCTATGGTCGCTATTTAGGTAGGGAAGAATATGTAACCCGTTGCTTCTCTTTTTTTGAGCAATTGAAAGCCGAGGACAATCACATTGTGCGGTTGTGGCGAGCTTGTGGCTTAACTATTGAGCACGCAGGTGACGCACAAGCGTTGATACAATTGAAGAATGAATATTGCGATAAGCGTGAGTGTCTGCGTTGTCGCATTGGATATGAGTATCTTAAACGCACGACTTTAACAGAGCATGTAACAACGAATGCTGTGCAAACAGCATCTCATACAATAATAAAATGAAGAAATATGTTTATGAAACGCGTATGGAAGTGCGCGATTATGAGTGTGACATTGAAGGGATTGTGAACAATGCCAACTACTTACATTACACAGAACACACGCGTCATCGCTTTTTAAAACATGCAGGACTGAGCTTTGTTCAGATGCATGAGAAGGGAGTTGACGCGGTTGTTGCTCGTATGAATCTGGCTTATAAGACACCTCTTCGCTGCGATGATGAGTTTATTTCGCGCATGAATTTGCAAAAGAATGGTGTCCGTTATGTCTTTACGCACGACATTTTTCGTGCGAGTGACGAACGGCTTTGCTTCCATGCTACGGTTGAATTGGTGTGCCTAATCCATGGAAAATTGGGGCTGAGCGAGGATTATGACCGCGCATTTGCTCCCTTTATTCAAGCTAACGACGGAGAATAGTACGATGATAGCCGACCAACAAGAGGTGCTCAACACCCTTATTCTCTCACGCATAGGTTTCTATAGTCTGGCTGGAATGCTCGAATTATATCGGCGTATGGGGACGGCTACGGCGATTATGGAGCATAGAAAGGATATTCGTTCAATCCTTCCTGATGCGCCTTCACGGCTCATAGCATTGCTTCAAGAGAGCGATTCTGTGCGTCGATGGGCGGAGGAAGAATTGGAGTGGGCAGTTAAAAATCAAGTAGAAGTGCTGTGTTTGCATGATGAACGTTATCCAAAACGCTTGGCAGAATGTCCGGATGCGCCATTGGTTCTGTTCTATCAGGGAACAGCTTCGCTCAATCAGATGCATATTGTGAGCATGGTTGGCACACGACATTGTACGGTCTATGGGCAAGATTTGGTGCGAAACTTTATGGTAGAATTGCATCATTTGTGTCCCAATACGTTGGTCGTAAGTGGATTAGCCTATGGAATCGATATTCAAGCGCATCGCCAAGCGTTGCAGAATGGTTTCGAAACGATTGCTGTTTTGGCACATGGATTAGATCAAATTTATCCTCGTGTGCACCAAGAAACAGCACAAGCCATGCTGCATCAGGGTGGTTTGCTAACCGAATATGCTACACATACCAATGCCGATAAGCAAAATTTCGTTCGTCGTAACCGTATTGTTGCAGGGCTTTGCGATGCTTGTATTTTAGTAGAAAGTGCCGAACATGGCGGTGGTCGCATCACAACACGCTTGGCTAACGATTACAATCGAGATGTGTTTGCCTTTCCAGGTGCTGTGAATATGCCTTATAGTATGGGCTGTAATACTTTAATAAGGGATAATAAAGCTGCACTGATTACTTCGGCTTTCGACTTCGTTCAGGCGATGGATTGGGGAACGGAACAGCGCATACAAGATGCCAGACAGCGAGGGATAGAACGACAACTCTTTCCTGATTTGACGGCCGAAGAGCAGCAATTGGTCACCCTTTTGGCAAAAGATAACGACCAACAGATTAATGTTTTGACGGTGAGAAGTGGGCAGCCTGTGGCACATCTCATCAGTTTGCTCTTCCAGTTAGAACTGAAAGGTGTCGTTAAGGCTTTGCCTGGAGGCTGTTATCACTTGTTGTATTAATCCTCTTTTGCTGTGCTTGACAGGGTTAAGAACAGCTTACTTCGGAAAAATGTTGTAACTTTGCGCGCATGAAAATAGGTTCTTTAACATTTAATGAGCGTCCCCTGTTCCTCGCACCTATGGAGGATGTAACAGATATTGGTTTTAGAATGTTGTGCAAACGCTATGGTGCGGCCATGGTTTATACGGAGTTTGTATCGGCAGATGCTATTATTCGTAACATCCAATCGACGCTGGATAAGATGAAAATTAATGCCGAGGAGCGTCCTGTTGGTGTGCAAATCTATGGACGAGATGTTGATTCTATGGTCGAGGCAGCACGTGTTGTGGAGGAAATCCACCCCGATGTGATTGATCTTAACTTTGGTTGTCCTGTGAAAAAGGTCGCAGGTAAGGGTGCTGGATCGGGCATGTTGAAGAACATTCCTTTGCTTTTAGAGATTACAAAGCGTGTGGTTCAGGCCGTGAAAACGCCCGTAACAGTGAAGACTCGCTTAGGTTGGGACGCAGAAAACCTTGTGATTGAGACACTTTGTGAACAGCTTCAGGACTGTGGCATACAAGCATTAACCATTCATGGGCGTACACGTGCACAGATGTATACTGGCAAAGCCGACTGGACTTTGATAGGCCGTGTGAAGCAAAACCCACGCATCCATATCCCAATTATTGGGAATGGCGACATTACTTCGGGTGCAGATGCGGTGCGTGCTTTTGAAGATTATGGGGTAGATGCAGTGATGGTGGGGCGTGCAACATTTGGTTGTCCCTGGATTTTTAAAGAGATACGTGATGCGTTGGATGGAACATCAGAGGCCAAACACCTCACGATAGATGACAAGATTGATATTTTAGAAGAGCAATTGCGCATCAATGTGGCACGTATAGATGAAGTAAGAGGCATCCTACACACGCGACGTCATTTGGCAGCCAGCCCTATTTTTAAGGGTATTCCTGATTTTAAGCAAACGCGTATTGCAATGCTTCGTGCAACAAGAATGGCTGATTTAATGGCTATTTTAGAGGAGTGTCGAGAACGTTTGTGTGCCTGTGATAGCTCAAAAGAATGGCAATAAGTAGAAGAAATAAAATTATTTATAGATATATCAGAATGGGAAAACGAATCTTTTCAGCTGTTTTATTGTCGATTATAACAACAATAGTAGCATTTTCACAAGAGAAATTATTTAATCATGTCAAGGTAGACTCTCCTGTCATCCATGCTGATGGGCGTGTAACCTTTCAGCTCTTTGCTCCCAATGCCCATGAGGTTGTGGTGCAGGGTGATTGTATTGTGCCCGAAAAGGATGGACAACAGCGGGCAAAGATGGTGAAAGATGAGAGAGGGTTGTGGAGCTATACTACATCAATATTAGGGGCGGAGTTATATAGTTACTGCTTTCAAGTAGATGGGGTAACGATGAATGACCCTGCAAACATCTATATGAATCGCGACATTTCAACCTATAGTAATATCTTTATCGTTTCGAAATCAAAAGACGATTGTGGCCATTTGTATCGTGTTAATGAGGTACTCCATGGCAATATCTCGAAGGTGTGGTATCCCAGTCCATCGTTAAAAATGAATCGACGCATGACTATTTATACGCCTGCAAATTATGAAAAAGGTGGCCACTACCCTGTACTTTATTTGCTTCATGGTGCTGGTGGCGATGAAAATGCTTGGAGTGAATTAGGGCGAGCAGCACAAATTATGGATAATCTCATTGCTGAAGGAAAGGCAAAGCCCATGATTGTAGTGATGCCTAATGGCAATACTAACTGTCAAGCTGCACCAGGAGAATGGTCATTTGGCATGTATACACCATCGTTTATGGGTGAGACGGGACCTAAAAAGCCTGCTGTTACCGATATGGCTAATAGTTTTTTAGACATAGTAAACTATGTGGATAGCCACTATAGAACGATAAAGGAACGTTGTGGACGTGCGATTTGCGGGCTCTCTATGGGTGGAGGTCAAACGTTTAATGTGAGCCGTCTCTATCCTAAGCTGTTCGATTTTTATGGCCTTTTCTCTGCAGGATTGCATCTAAATGGTAAAATCGAGCAAAACAGCTCATCACTTTATGACCAAATACAGCATGATTCTTTGATACAAGTTCAGTTAGAACAGTTGTTTAAAAGTAAGCCACGTTGTTATTGGATAGCGATAGGTCGTGATGATTTCCTATGGCAAATGAATGCAGATTTGCGTAAATATTTTGACGAACACCACTATCCATATCGTTTTTATCAAACGGAAGGGGGACACGTTTGGCGTAATTGGCGTTTATATCTCAGTTGGTTTGCGCCTATATTATTTCAGTAAGGTGAGCGAATAATGATGCAAATCGTATGATTGATGTGCAGATAGCATAAAGAATAACAGGCGGAGTTCTATCGAGAACTTCGCCTGTTGTTTTATATTTGCTGGATAAAGCCGTTTGCTTACTTACCAAATAACTCGTCTAAATATTGGTAGAAGCTTGGGTCTTCTCCCACAAAAGTCTTCACAATTTTGCCATCTGGTCCCACAATAATCTTTGTTGGGAAGCCTTGAATAGCATAGTCTGAGAGCACTTTGCTATCGCGTGGGTTGTAAACATGCAACCAAGGTATCTCATGTTTCTTTACAGCTTCTTTCCATTTTGCTTCGGTATCATTGCAGTCGATGCCCAAAATTTCAAATTTACCCGAATACTTCTGATAGTAGTTCTTCATCTCTGGGATACCACGGATGCACCAAATACACCACGATCCCCAGAAATCTAATACGACATACTTGCCTTGCAGGCTTGCAAGTGATAGCGGTTTGCCATTAATATCGTTGAGTGTAAACGTAGGAGCTACTGCGCCTGAAGCCTGTGCAGTCTTTGCCTTTTTCTCAGCTTCCATCCTATCTTTGTAGGCTTTGACCTGTTTTTCGTAGAATGCTTTCATACGACCGGCCTTCACACGATTAGACAAAAGCGCCACAGCATCTTCCATTTTCTCGCCACTCATGTGTGCAATGGCTACAGCACTGGTCTCCCAATCCGCATGCGTTTTGATGAATTGCGTCAGCATCTCGTGTTCCTTCTTTTCGAGTTCAACAGACTTTTCCTCATATTCGTCCATGACTTTATTGCGGTCTTCGCCTGCTTGTAAACGTTTGCTAAGCGCTTCTCCAAGCTCTTTTATAGGCGTTTCAGCTTGTTCTATGACCTTATGTAGCTCTTGATACTGCTTGTAAAAAGCGCTTCCTGCAATATCAAAACGAGTTGTTGCATCACCAGTTAGTTCAGCCGTTTCATTGGGAATGGCTATCAAATCTATTTGCTTGCGCTCCAAACGATGCAGGGTTCGCATCGAAAGAAGATAAATTTGAGCAGGTTCTTTGATGTCAAAAGTTGCCGTAAACTTATCGTTCTTTGCAATGATGGTGTCGCGTTTGTAATCGTCTCCTTGTGGGATGAAGGCCACAATTGAGTCGCCAAAGTTCTTTAAATTGGCCTTAATCGTGAAGTTTCCTTTTGCTGCGTGAGCCATTTGTGTGGCTGCGAGTAGGGCAGAAACCATTAACATTTTGTTCATAATCGCTGAATATTGATTGATATTTATGATAGTAGAAACCGCATCTTATTTAACAGAGTATGGGTTTCCATGTGAGCAAATTTATAAAATAAAGAGCCTATAACAAGCAACCTCCTATGCGATTTAATGTTTTTTTCGTTTGGAGAGTCATTTGTTATAGGCCTTTTAGAGAGTAATCATGCGTTGTTAGAACTGCATGTTATTTCTTTTTGGGTCGGCGTCGAGCCCATCCCTCTTCGCTAAAGTCGGGCTCTTCGCCTTTCAGTTTGAAGTCTTTCCCATTGATGAGGCTACGCCAATCCGTTTCGTCGGTTTGGGGTTTAGGTTTTGTTCGACCGCCTTTCTGATCATAGTCCTTTCCCTTTCGGCCTCCACCTCGTGCCACTTTTCCTACTCGTTCATTGCGCGATGCACTACGGTTGCTACGTCCGTGTCCCTCTTCATCTGCATCATTGCATCTCACTTCCCGTCCTTTATAGATTGTTCCGTTGAGGGCTTTCATCACTTTTCGTGCATCTTCTTCAGGCACTTCGATATAAGCAAACTTCTGAAGTAGGTCAATGTGCCCAACATCTTGGCGTCCATGCACGTGCTTGTTGATATATTGCATGATTTCACCAGGATAGAATCCATCACTCTTTCCGAGGTTGATAAACAGCCGTTTATAGCCTGCTTCAGCCTCGTGTTTGCGTCGTCCGTTGCTGACTTTCCCACGCATCTTTTGGCTATCGCGTTCACCTCGGGCGTTTTTCCCCATCACAGGCTTCTCGATTTCGGGCGCATGCTCATAGTAATCCAGAAAACGTCCGAAAGTAACCGTTACCATTTTCTTGATTAAATCCTCCTTGTCTACATATTCAAATTGGCGCATGATGTCGTCCATATAGGGGGCAATCTGGTCTTCATCCACATCCGTCTTCATGAGGTCATCCATCACTTTGAAAAGTTGTTTTTTGCAGATTTCTTCGGGTTTGGGAAGCTCTCCGTCAATAAAGTCCTTTCCAATTTGTTTCTCTATCTGCTTCACCTTCCATTTTTCTTTGATATGGATGATGCTAATGGATGTTCCTTTCTTTCCCGCACGTCCTGTTCTTCCGCTGCGGTGTGTGTAACTTTCGATATCATCGGGCAAGCCATAATTGATGACATGCGTTAAATCGTTCACATCTAAGCCACGTGCTGCCACATCGGTTGCCACGAGAAACTGCACATGATGCTGCCGAAACTTCTGCATAGTGAGGTCGCGTTGCTGCTGACTGAGGTCGCCATGCAAGGCTTCTGCATTATAACCATCTTTGATAAGTTTATCGGCTATCTCTTGCGTTTCAATCTTTGTGCGACAAAAAATGATGGCGAAAATGCGGGGATAGAAATCAACAATACGCTTGAGTGCTAAGTATTTGTCCTTCGAATGCACCAAATAATAGATGTGATTGACGTGTTCGGCTCCTTCATTGCGACTCCCTACCACAATTTCCTTATAGTCATGCAAATAGCTTTTCGCCACTTTCTCTACGTCGCGACTCATTGTTGCAGAGAAGAGCAAGGTGTTGCGGTTGTCGGGAAGCTGCTCAAAAATGGCGTTGATACTATCCGAGAAACCCATGTTAAGCATTTCATCGGCTTCGTCGAGCACCACATTGTTCACCGCATCAAGCACCATTACACCA
The DNA here is from genome assembly GCF_000599605.1 of Prevotella sp. HJM029. GTDB lineage: Bacteria > Bacteroidota > Bacteroidia > Bacteroidales > Bacteroidaceae > Prevotella. The sequence goes on from NZ_KK082668.1 coordinate 116,861, forward strand.
CGATTAATTAAGTCAACCAAGCGTCCTGGCGTAGCAACGATGATCTGTGCGCCATGTTTAATAGCTTTAATTTGTGGACGAATGTCAGCACCTCCATAAACCGCTACCACATGAAGGGCATCGATATATTTGCTGAAATCTTTTAAATCATCGGCAATTTGCACACAAAGCTCGCGTGTGGGGCTCAAAATGATGGCCTGAATAGCTTTGTTTGCTGCGTCAATTTTTTGCAACACGGGTAAGCCAAAGGCTGCTGTTTTACCTGTTCCCGTTTGTGCTAAAGCAATGACGTCGTTTTTGTTGCCCAACAAATAGGGGATAACTTCTTCTTGAACAGGCATCGGATGTTCGAAACCTAATTCTTCAATCGCGCGACGAATATTTTCGTTCACGCCTAATTCTTCAAATGTTTTCAAATTATTTCTTGTTATGTCGAAGGTTTTGCGCCCCTCCTAACCATAACATTGGGCGATAATCCTCCGGTGTGATGGAAGTTTCTTTTATCTTTATTTTCACTCAAACTTCCTTAAAGCTGGGGCAAAGTTACGGCTTTTTCATCGATATTGACCACGTTTCGACCATAAAAATGTCTTTTGTTTGGAACAAAGTGGCAGAAATTCAATTCAAAAAACACCTGTACGTCAGTGGTACAGGCGTCTTAATCCGTTTAATGTGCAGATAGAATGCGATCCAATTTTCGACTGAAAAGTGGGTCAGAAGGTCGCAACATGTTGGCATCATAAATCCTTCCATCGGGTTGAATGAGTACAAAACGTGGGACATCGTCAACCGAGATTCCGTCAGATATCACATCGTTTTGTTTTTTATCCGCATAGAATTGGGGCCAAGAAGGGTTCTCAAGAGCAATCTGTTGCTCCCATGCACGCCGATTTTCATCTAAACTGATGCTGATACATTTCAGTCGAGGTTGGTTTTGATAGCGTGCCACTTGCTGTGCCATATAGGGGCGTTCGCGCATGCTTTGCTCGCTCCATGTGGTCCATAATTCTAACAATATATAACTGCCAAAGAAAGTTTTGAGATGGTGCAATGTGCCTTTTAGGTCGCTAAACGTGAGGTCGGGACAAGCAATGCCGTTCATCATGAGCTTCTTTGTGTTCACTTTTTCTTGATAACGCTTTAACAGTTGCGGCGCAACAAGCGGTTGGGCAGCCGTCCAAAACGAGTCTAACTGTGTTTCGGTGCTTTCGTTTACCATTCGGTTGAGGATGGAATCTGTGAGCACCTGTCGCAGCTTTTCGTTCTTAAGGTGGCTGTTTACGGTCTGCAAATAGGCCACAGCATAGTTGCTTACGGGCGTATCTTTACCTACTTCGGCCTGCATTTTCCCCCGCACATAGTAGTCAATGAGCGGCCTGTTTTGCAGCGTTGTGTCGTTTAAGTCAACCTGTGCAATCAATGTTTGATAAAGACTGTTGCGCGATGGGTTCTTATGTTGTTGATAGGCTTCGGCAATAATGCTGGCCAATGCCGCATTGAGGTAGCGTTGTTGGTTGCTGATCAAGCGTTGCTGCCGCGAGGGGTCATTCGGCAAAAAGTCGATTTGCTTCTCAATCATTTTCTTTAATGCCATGTATTGATGCTCTAAATGGTGACGAGCTTCTTTGTCGTTGATGAGTCCATAGCGCGGATTGGTAGCCGTTTCAAAAGCATTTTGTGCTGTGAGTAGTTCGGCTAAGGCAACGTTTGCGCCTTTATAAACAGCACGCACACGTTGTGTTTTATCGCGGGTGAGCTTCACTTGCTGTGTTTTTCCTGGCTCAATCACCATGCAAAGTGTCTGCCCCGACGACAGTTGTAGCGTGAGTGCCGTGCGTTGTTTCAACTGAGGCACATTGTAAAAAGCGAAGCCTTCGCGCGTAAGCAATAACTTTGTGGTACGGCCTGTGGCATCGGTAAATCGGTGTTGGTGTAACAAAACCGTATCGGGACAGTCAATAACAAGTTGCTGTGCCGCAGCAGATAGAGAAAGCAGCAACAAAGCTGCCATGATAAATTGTCTCATTGTGAAAATAATCGTTGTGCAAAATTACGCAATCCCTATGACATAAGCAAACACAATCTGCACGAGGACGAGGGCAATGGAAACAGAACGTGCGACAGAGGCCCCACTAATCTGCACTATTTTGTGTTGTAATCTGCACCTTATTACGCCCTAATCTATGCTATATTGTGCGACAATCTCTAACACATTGTTTCATCATACCAACCAAGTAGTAAAACCATCAGGGAAAAATAGTACGGCAATCCTCATCCTATTGTCGCATGATACCACCCGAGTGGCAGGATGATAGGAGAGAGATGAGATGGCAACCTCCATCACCTTGTTTTGTGATGTTGGCCGAGCAGCAAGAGAGTCAAGGAGAGATGGGGTGGCAACTCGGTGCGCGTTGCGTTTCCGATAGCCTCACGTTGGTGAATGCAATGTGCCAACATGGAATGAGAGATGCGGGGGAAATAAACCGGGTACAGGTTTCGCTTCTTCGCATTTGCTATGGATTTGAAACAAGCATTTCCCAATACGCTACAAAAAAATGCGGCCACCCACGAAACAACTTCAAGGAAATTGTGACGGAGTGGCCGCATATTGCTCCTTTGTTTTAATCTACATTATCCATTTGCTACGGCGCGATACCTTTGTAGTGCGATGCTTGTAGGCTGCAACTACCATGCCAACTTATCATTCAAAATAGTACCGTCTTCGTTGATGTCGTCGCTCTTTGTGAAGCTGTTAGCCTTATATTGCACACAAAGCATGAGCATTTCGTCCTTGCCTGTGTTTTTTAAAGCGCGCTTCCCAGCAGGAGAAACACGCACAATACTCCCTTCGCTCACGGGGAAAATGTTGCCGTCTACTTGATATTGTCCTTCGCCTTTAAGAATGAAATAAAGTTCCTCGTGGGTTTTATGGGTGTGTAAAAAGCCACTGTCTTGGCCTGGAACGAGACTTTGAAATGAGAGTTCACAGCCCGTTGTGCCTAAATCCTGTCCCACAAACACCTTCCCCGGGATGGCTACTTCGGGCGAAAGCTGCAGTACATAGTCTTTGATCTCACTAAGTTTACCTACGTTTACGGCACTGAAATTCTTGCCATTTTGAATTGTTGCTACTTTTTTCATTATGCTTTTTTGTTTAAATGGTTGTTTAATGCTCATTTTATTTCGGTTGCAAAGGTAGCTGCTATTTGCAAGCAATACAAGTAGGCACGCCAAAGTGAGGTGGTTACATGGAGGTAAGTAATGGATGAAAAGAGGCGTTTGTGGGCTGAGGTTTTACATTGTTTAACTTTAAAGATTTCACAAGACTATCTACAATAGTTACTTTTGTAGTGTAATATACAAAATATATCGTTATGACACGTAGTGAAATCCGTGATTCTCTATATCCTAAATGCCCTGTTCGTAACGTGTTGAATAGGGTGGGTGACAAATGGTCCATGTTGGTTTTGTTCACGTTAGAGAGCACACCCACCATTCGTTTCAAGGAACTTCAGCGCAATATCCCCGACATTTCGCAAAAAATGTTGACCACAACGCTAAAGACTTTAGAAGCGGATGGACTCATCATTCGTAAGGCCTACCCCGAGATTCCACCCCGGGTTGAGTATGAATTAACGTCACGTGGCAAGAGTCTCTTACCACTTATCGACAACCTTCTGTCGTGGGCTTCAACTAACATGGATGGTATTATGCAATCCCGCGAGACGTTCTTTTTAAAATAAATGCAATGCACAAACGCGCACTATGGCGACATTCTCTTTGAAAGAGAAGTGCATTTTGAGGGATAGGTTTCATTTTCCTATCCCTTTTAGTTGCTATTTTCACAGAAAAAGAGTAATATTGCAACGACAAACTTGATATGCTTTTACACATCAATCTCTACTATTTTGCAATGTTATCACATGCTACAATGAGCAGCCGCTGTATGTAAAGGTATTGAAATAAGTTTAGGCACGCAGTATAAACAAAAAGCGAACTGCATCTTGGATAGAACGTATCCGCGATGTAGCTCGCTTTGTTTTCGTCGTTATAACGAATGAAGTTTATTTATAGATCTCGATTTCAGATAATGAACCGAGATAATCAGAAACACCAAATTCTAATTTCAAATAGCGCACATTGACAGGTTTTGTTGCGTTGATGTTATTCCAAGTGGTCCCATTCAAATGAATATCTTCGGACAGTGGCAACCATTTGGTGCCATTGGTGCTACCATACACACGTACTTTTTCAGTATAATATTCAAATCCTGTGAGGATATACATACCGATTCTGATGCCCTTCACATTTGTCGTTTGGTTTAAATCAATGGTCAAAGTCGATGTTCCATTTGGTAAATAACCATATTGATCGGTATCGCCATCGGTAAGATTTTCAATCGTTCCATACTGCAACGGAGTAGACAGTGAAAGCTGATAGTTGCTACTGGGTATCATTGTGCCTGAAGGTGTAGCTGCTGCGTTTGCGAAAGCGACATCAACAACATTAATAGGAATGAGCACCTCGCCACCTGCGATGTTGTGTTTGTTGCCATCTTTGTCGTAGAATACGGCACGCATAGGAAGTACATACTCTCCTGCTGCAGTGAATTTCTCGGCATGTTGTAGGTGCACGGTAGCCTGAACATACTCTTGATTGGTGGCATCTACTTGCGTAGTGGTAGAGATTCCCTCGGGAGCCAACTCCTTACCGCTATTGCTTTTGAAGAGCGTATTGTCGCGCTCGAGTCCCACTTTGCAGTTCTCACGCACAACTTTTTCGGTAGCAAACAACACATTGAGTGCTGTAGAGCCCGTGTAACTATTACCCAAGCCCGTCATTCTCACGGTTGCTCCATCGCCATCGAGTTCTGCAGACCACATCTCTTTAGGTTGAATGAGAATGTAAGCATAGTCTTGCTTTACTGTAGAAGGACTTGACAGAGCTTCGGTAGTAGGCATGATGCGAACAGGAACTACTGAAGGCTTTGTTAAAGTGCCAAGGCTATTTACAGTTAAAGAAACTTGTTGTTGTATGCTATCTTTGTTCCATTCGAAAGCGCCATTGTTAGGAATAGCCAATTGATTAGCTGCAACTACTTGATAGTCTTTATAGGTAGTGGTGAGCAAAGGAGCATCAGCAGCATAGGCAACTTGCACTTTTGTGGGTGCTGTTAAGTTGCGACTAATGCGCGCAGTGAAAGTAAAGGTGTGGCTATCTTGCCCAACAGGGATTCCTGCTGTAAACGCATTATCGTATTCTTGCACATTGGATGGGAAACTGATGAGGTTGTTACGTGGGTCAGAACCACTGAAATAGCCTGCAACATCATATTCGCCATCGTAGTTATAGTCGGGGCTACAGCCCGTAAAGGCTGTAGCTACGCATGCGAATGCGATGATATATATGTTTGTTTTCATTTTGTTTTATTTAAAAATATGGATTATTCGGGAAAGTGTTCGTTGTGCCAAGTAATCGAATTTTGATTGTATTCGTTCGTGTTAGAACCTGCAACATACACCTTAATAGCATGATGGTTCTTGGAAACATCCTTCACACCAGTCTGCTGATTGAGTGGCGCGTAGAACAACAAATTAGGATTTTCGGGCGTTTCAATATAGAGATTATCCATCACTTGGAATGCGGTGAGTGCCTTGTTGTAGAGACGTATCTCGCGAACATAACCTTCAAATGCACCCCAACTCATATTCATCTTCGTGAAAGTTTCCACCTTTGGCACGTCAAACTCATTGTCGAGCACACCATTGAGATAGCATTTCACGTGTTGACGATTATATACCCATGCGATGTAATACCACTTACCGGGCTGGAGTTTGGTTTTAGCAAACGCCTTAGGATCGTCAGTTTCACCTACCTTCATTTGCAAAGCGCCATCAGCAGTGACGCGAGAATAGAAGTCAGGTGAGAGCACTGCCTGATTATCTTTGTTACGATCGAGCTTTATAGCATACGACATCGTCCACTCTTGCAAGCCCGTATAAGGAGTTGCAAATGTTGTTTTGAGGTAGAACCCCTGCTGACGCATAGAGGTTGTATAAAGCACTCGGTCGATAGCAAATATCTTTGTTGCACTCGACCCTAAAAAGGTTGTACCTTCAGCTGATACCAATTTTACAGGGATAGCATATTTGGTAGAGGCATCTAAATCGTTTCCTAATGGACGAACATTGACATCAATAGCCCCATTCGATACGCTATTGGCTGCAAGAGTGAGATTTTCTGCCGACAAACTATAATAGTTTGCAGGTAACAACTTGTAGTTGGTGCCGTTAGCTGCATTGTATTCTGCCAACGCATTCTCGTCGATAGCAAACTTCAAGGTGACGGAACCACTCAGCTTATTGGCTGCACGTGCGGTGAAAGAAGCTTTCCCACCAGTGCCATCAACTGTGAGTTTTGTCAGTGGAGCCACATCCGCTCCGTCAATATAAACCGCATTGAGTAACTTGCTTTCATCGCCTACATCGTCATAATCAACATTGGAACATGCCCATGTGAGACACGCTAAAGAAGCAATACCAAAGACTTTAATAATATGTTTCATATTCGTTATTTTTATTATTTAACAGCAGGGTTCATGAGTTGAATGCCTTGACGCAAGTATTTGTAAACAGGAGTAGCTGCATAGTCCTTCTCCATGTGGTAGCTTCCTATACCACCTTTGCGTCCTCTCAGCGGTTGCCAGGTAGCCATGCCAATGTAAGAGGGCACTTGTTTGCCATCACGTGTGGTGAAAGTCACACCGCCTGTGCCTGAATGAGCTTCAAAATTCTCTGTCACAATGAGTTTCTTGGCAATTTCTTCTTCGCTTTGTTTTGAAGAGAATTGTGCTACAAGACCGCCCAAGCGATTATCTAAGTCAGCATAAGAACGGCAATCGTAGGCCTGAAGGATGTAGTAGTTGAAGTATAAAGCCATGTCAGCAGAGAACCAATAGGGTTCACCATCAACAACCAACAATTTCTTTCTGCCCTCTGGCGTTTCGGCTTTCGGACCGATACGCTTGCCCATTGTGCGGATAAAGATATTCATGCGGTCGCCTTGCCACATCTCTTTGTTCGTGTGGAACGGCTGTGCATAGTTAGGCTCTGCATCGAGATCGAAGCCATCTAAGTCGTACTTATAGATGGTATCGCAAATGGCATTGGCATATTTTTGGATAGCAATGGTAATTTTTGCCTCATCACCATCGACCCAACCCCAATACTTTTTATTGTAGGTTTCCCATGATTCGCCAGCATTTTTTGATGCTTCCGGCTGTGCAGGTGTAACCCCCTTGCCGATATCAAAGAGCAAAGCACAAGCCAAAGCACGAATGCCTTTTACCTCTTTTGCACGCTTCAAATCGGCTTGTTGTGCAGCCGTTAAGTTTGAAAAGCCATCCCATAGTGAAACGAAGTCGGTGCTATCGGGAAGATTATAGAGACAACGTGACGCAGGACTTTCACCATTCCAGCCACCAAACCATCCAAAGGTGACGGGATGGTCGGTCTTTTTATAAGCACGTAAGTTCTCTAAATAGGCTTCATAAGCCTTAGCTTGTGCAGCATCGGCATCAGCTAATAGCTTATCAATATTCTTGCCTTCGGTCTCGGTCCAATCGCTACAAGCAGTTGCAGTGAAGAGCAATGCGAGACAACCAAAAATAAAATATTTCTTCATTGACGTAATCTTTAATTGTTATTTAACCTTTTTATCCCACCAAAGACGGGTTGCACCGTTGTCAGCTCCATGGAGTAATTGAACAGCTTTCTTCACATTCGCCAGATTCTTAATGTACTCATCATTTGAATAAGGAATGCGCGTTGGGCGAAGATCGCCATCAACATCGCAATCTGTAGCCGTCAGTACGGCAGGGAAAATGCGAGGATAACCCGTGCGACGATACTCTGACCATGCTTCTTGTCCATCGGGATAGATGGCAAGATACTTCTGCGTGATGATACGTTCTAAGTTGCGTTCGAAGTTTGTTGCTCCTGTTTCCCACTTGATGGTGATGGTAGATGTGGCAGGAGTATCGTATTCTGAGTGCAAAGCATCAACGAAATTTGCTGGAGTAGCCGTGCTGTTTGCCGCATAGGCTGCTGCTTGTGATGCACTCAAATCATTCTCTTCGAAAGAAGTTGCAATACCCTTCTCGTAATAAGATTGGGCCGTTCCGCCACCCATATTCCAACCACGGAGGGCACCTTCAGCACGAAGGAAATAGACTTCTGATGCCTTCATGATATAGATAGGTGTAGCATCTTGCACCTTAAGTGAGGATGATTTGGCTTTATCCAAATAGTCATCGGTAGTCGGAATATTTGTTCGAACGGCATAATATCCTTCAATGCCATTATTTTTTGCTTTCACAAAGTAGCTGGCAATGCGTGGATCGTTGTAGCCTTTGAGGTAAGAAGAAATCTCAGCACCCATGCGAACATCATTATAACTGCCATTGATGATAACCAAAGGATTGCGCAAAGATACGCCTGCCCCCTTGGATAGTTGAGCTGCATCGCGTGTTGATTCGATGACACCATATGGATTATTGATGGCTTTCTCTGCATATTGCTGTGCCAATGTGGGATTAGCATAGACCACACGCATCGCTAAACGCAGCATCAAAGCGTTTGCAAATTTGCACCATTTGGTATAGTTTCCTTCGTAGATAATATCATATTTCGGGAAAACATCATGTCCACCATTGGCCAAAGCCTGCACCGCTTCGTCCAACTCTTTCAGCATTGCCTTGTAAATATCCTCTTGAGCGTCATATTCTGCTTCGGTAGACCCTTCTTGACCTGCCTTGGTATAAGGGATAGGACCAAAGGTATCTGTAGCTTTATGCACGGCAGCAATCTTGATAATCTGCGCAATAGCAAAACCTTCGGGGTCGTTTGTTGTGCGCTTTTTCACGTCAAACCAATTACGAAAAGCGTTTCCAGCCATTACATTATAAGTGTATTGGCTCCAAGGTTTCAAAGCAAAGCTGGGGAAACCACGTCCAACCCACTTGTTAGCTGCGGGCGCCATGTAACCAATCCAACATGCTCCTCCGAGGGTATAAGGTATCTGATAGTCGTTCACATAGCCTGTACCGGAGGCTCCTACAGGGAAGATATTCTCTTCGAATGCCGTTACAAAGCCACCAACATTGAGGTTGTCTTGCTCTAATTGTGCTTCCGTGGGCTGACGATGGTCACGATTAATGTCCTCAAAGTCAACTTGACAAGCAGTGAAGAGTGTCGTAGCTAATGCCGACACGCATAGTATTGAATAAATTTTTTGTTTCATAATTGTCATTTTTTAGAAGTTGAGCTTCAAGCTGAAACCAATGTTTCTTAAGCTTGGTGCACTGAAATAGTCGCTTCCTTGACCATATGTTCCTGTTGAAGAAGCAATCTCTGGGTCGAAAGGAGCCTTGTTATAAATCATCCAAAGATTATTGGCAATGAAACCAACGGTAACACTTGGCCAACCTTGTCCCAGCAATGTGCGTGGTAAGGTGTAGCTAAGACTAATATTTTGCAAACGCACATTGGTTGCATTATAATAGTAATAGCCCAACAATTGCTGGTTGGCAACGACCTCATAATATTTCTGTGGGTCAACTTTTAAGCCGCCAGCCAACTCAACATAACCACGATCACGTGCTTCAGCAGACGCTTGTGATACACCGAATTGGTCGAGAACAGCCTGCGTTGCAGAAGTAACAATGCCGCCAACACGTGCGTTAATGAGGAACGAAAGGTTCACTCCCTTCCACGAAATGCTGTTTCTCCAACCCATATTAAAGTCGGGATTGGTATTACCTATGCGCAAACGTTCACCATTTGGCAAATCCATTGACGAGAGACTACCATCAGCACCAACAGCAATGTTACCTGTTGCATCGCGCTTTAACACTTTCGTTATATACACATCACCCATGCGATCGCCTTCACGAATATAGCCTCCGCCGGCCGATGTCTCTGTGAAGTTGATAATCTTACCATCTATTCCCGTGTTATAGTTGTGCACTAACTTCTTCACTTTGTTCACATTACGGCTATAGATGAGGCGTGATTCGAAATCAACACCGCCGATGTTATCGTTATAAGCCAACGACATTTCTACACCAGAGTTCGCAATATCGCCTGCTTGAATATACATACCCGTGTAAGGAGATGTTGCAGAAAGCTCTGCCAAGAAAGTCTGATTATAAGTATTTGAATGATACCATGTGAGGTCAAAATTGAGCTTACTATTGAACATTCTCAAGTCTAAACCCAATTCATATGAACGGGTACGCTCAGCCTTAAAGTCGTAGAAAGGCAGAATGGTGCGAATAGAAGGAATACCATCTACGATAGGATAGGTGATTGTTCCACGCGTCACACCACGATAACGATCAGGAATAGGAGAGCCCACTTCGGTAAAAGAGCTTCTCACCTTCATGAAAGAGATAGCCTCTGGCAATTTAACCATTTTGCTAACGATGGCCGATAAGCCTACAGATGGATAGAAGAACGAGGGTTCTTTCGCATTCACTAAGAGCGAACTCCAGTCATTACGGCCCGTCAAAGACAAGTAAAGCATGTCCTTCCACGACAACTCTGCACTGGCAAAGATAGCTGTTCCGCGTTTACGGAATTCTGAATCGTTCGCACGTGTGTTAGCAGGATCGAGTGCAGCCGATGAGAAAAGGTTGGGAACTTTCAATATCGGGCCACCAAATCCAACGCTGCTTGAACGATAATCTTCTAAGCTTGCACCAAAGTTTGCGGTCAAACGATAGTCTGTTCCGAAACTTTTATCGAGGTTAAACATAAAGTCTAAGTAGGTCTGTTGGTCACTACCCATGGAATGATTGTATATACCATTGCCATGAGTTCCTGCGTAAAGGAGTCCCTGCCCAGATGCATGGAAACGGCTTTCTGACTCTGTATTGGTGTTATCAACGCGCACACGTCCCGTTACATTCAACCAAGAAAGAATGTCATATTTCAAACTACTCATAAACATGTAGCGCTTACGGTTCGTTGGTGTCATCATATCATTCACGATGAAGTAAGGATTTTGTAGCTGCATTCCTTGGTCACCATAGGGCCAATACTGCGTAGCAAGCTTACGAGAAGCATCATAACGCTTATACAATTCTACTGCAGACCAGTCCTCTCCACGTGGGAAAAGGTAGGCAGCTGTTAGTGGATTGTAGTATTCTCCAGGGCGATACATGTTCTGTGTGTTCTGGATAATATAGCTTCCACTGACATCTAAGTGCAGTTTGTCGTTGAGGAAATCACTCGTGTTGCGTGCAGTGAAGTTATAACGATTGTATTTATTGTTGGGCAATATACCCGTAGCATTCGTTGTTGCAACCGAAATATAGGTTTTGTTGGTCTTGGTTCCCGTTGTCACCGTCACCGAATTGATGTAGTTATTCCCCGTGTTGAAGAAATCTTTTGGATCATATGAAGATGGGGTTGCTAACCGATTACCCCAGCTATAGAACGACCCTGCCTTATTACCATAAGTGTTTTGGAACTTAGGCAAGATGAAAGGATTTGAAAACTCCATGCTGCTTGATACCGCAACTTTCACCTTTCCTTCCGTGCCGCGCTTCGTATTGATCATGATAACACCATTAGCGGCAGCAGAACCATAAAGGGCTGCAGATGAAGGACCTGTCAAAACGCTGATACTTTCAATATCGTCGGGGTTAATATCCGCAATACCTTCGCCACTGGGTTGGCTCGAATAGCGGCCGCCACCAATATCACCACCACTCTTATTGAGCATGGGAACACCATCAATCACATAAAGAACATTGTTGCCACCAGTGATAGATTTCGTACCACGCATAACTACACGGGTCGGTCCTCCAACGCCAGCTGTCGACGCATTGATATTCACTCCGGCTACAGCACCATTCAAACTGTTCACAAAGTTCACGTTCTTCACGTTGGTAAGCTGGTCACTTCCAACCTTTTGTACGTTGTAACTTAATGCTTTTTCCGAGCGTTTAATACCCAAAGCAGTTACCACAACCTCATCGATTTGGCGCGCTGTGGGTTGCATGGTGATGTGAAGATCGTGTGTATTTCCTACCTGCACTTCTTGCGTTTGCGTACCGATGTAACTCACAACGAGTGTACTTCCTTTGGGAACATCAATAGTAAATTTACCATCAATGTCGGTTACTACACCATGTTGTCCATTCTTTACGCGTACAGTTGCACCAATAGCTGGCTCTCCTGTGTTATCAACAACGGTTCCGGTAATCTTAACATTACCACTTGTTTGTTGCGCTCTCACGCTCTGCATCGCCGATAAGGTGGCAGCAGGCGCCATGTTTGTCGTCAGATTCCTCTCCGCTGCGGCTTGCAAACTACAGCAGGTTAGGAAGAGAACGCTCAACGGAAAGAGTTTCCCTTGTTTCATTCTAATGTTTACTTTTATTTACTTTAAATTTTAGTTTAAATTCAATGGATTGTTATCCCCTACCAAAATACAAATTATCTTATTTAATGTTGAGGTATATGTGTACTCATTATTTATTTTAATTGTTCATTGTATAGCAGTAAATGATTTATTCCTTTTCCTTGAATGATATTTGTTTACAGGGTATTTCTGGGATTACTTTAACCCCATTTGATAACACACCCTGTTCTTTCTCACATCAATATGCAAGAAACTTTCTTTAGGGTTGCCGATAAAGTCCTATTTCAGCAATAGTCGGTATGCCACGACTTTCGTCAATCGTGAGTTTTATTTTCTTCGCCTTTACCTCCGGGAACGACAGCAATCGCTTATGTCCGACGGTTGTTCCTGTAGCAATCTTTTGCCATTTTCCCTGCACATCCAGGTAAGATAAGCTGAATTTCTCCACACGTTGTCCTTTGCGAATATCCTCTTGCACCGACAACACATTAAAAGAAATTGGTTGGGGTGTGGTAAATATAAAGGTAGCCTTACCTTGAATGGCTTTCGGTTCACAGCCTGTGTCATAGTTGTTATCGATGACAGCAGCGCCTTTTCCTGCAATCGTCTTACACGTTACTGTAGCTCCTTTCAGCAGGTTATGCCCAAAAATCTGTTGCTGAAGTTGTGCAAATCCACGCAGACTGTTCACATCGGCTTCAGCAAATCGCCCCGCCTTATTGGGTGGAACATTGAGCAACAACACGCCGTTTTTCCCCACCGAAGTGAAGTAAATATCCATCAATTCTTTAGCTGTCTTCACCTTGTTATCTTGATCTTGATGATAAAACCAGCCCGGACGAATCGACACATCCGTCTCTGCGGGGTACCAAACCAATGCCTTGGCATCCTTAATAACATGCCTACTGCCCAAATCTTGCCCACGCATGTCCCCCACAGGTTGATGCAATTGCTCCTGTTGTGAGTTGGCCATAATCGCCGTTTGGTCAAGGTTATTCATCGGAACCACACTCCATTCGGTGTCTCTTCCACGCCCTGTTTCTGTTCCAACCCAGCGCACATCAGGTCCCATCACTGCAATAACGGCCTCGGGTTGCAGCTTCCGAATGAGCCGATACCAACGAACAAAGTCATAAGTTTGTTTCTTTCCATTCGGACCTTCACCGCAGGCACCATCAAACCACACCTCGTTCACAGCACCATAGTGCGTCAACAGTTCGGTGAGTTGGTTTACAAAGTAATCATTGTAAGCGTCTGTGCCATATAAAACAGAGTTCCTATCCCATGGAGAGAGATACACTCCAAAGCCCATTCCATATTTTTTGCAGGCATCACTCACGGCTTTCACCACGTCACCTTGCCCGTTTTCCCAAGGCGATTGCTTCACACTGTAGTCAGTATAGGCTGATGGCCACAAGCAAAATCCATCGTGGTGCTTGCAGGTAAGAATAGCACTTTTAAACCCAGCAGCCTTTAACTCTTTAATCCATTGGTCGGCATCAAGCCCCGAAGGGTTAAAGGTTGCGGCAGGAGTCTTGCCATCTCCCCATTCCTTTCCAGTGAAAGTGTTCATGCCGAAATGCAGAAAAGCCGTCAATTCTTGCCGTTGCCAGCGGAATTGTCGGTCAGAAGGGCGCACGTTGGCCGCCTTTTCAACAATCTTTTCGGGTGTGTCGGTGGGCAAAATAGCAACACTATTGTTCACTTGTGCTGACATAAAAGTGCACATAGCACCCAACCACAACGTTCCAAACCATCGTTTTGTGGTATAGTCGTGTATAGCTTGTCTCTGCTCCATAGTCTCTTTGTCCTTATCTTCGTATTTAGTTGTCGGCTGCAAATATAGCTATTTATTCAGAAAAAACACAGTTTTTCGCCAAAATTTTTTAGTTCTGGGTCATAAGGTCGCCAAAAACAACAAAAAAGACTGCCCGCAAAGGCAGTCTTTTGATGATATCTTCCTGGTGCACACGACTTATTGTGTGCATAAAAAATTAATAGGAAGGATTCTGTTGAATATCATTTCCATTCAGTTCTATGGAAGGAATTAAAGGGAGTTCCTTTTTAAATGTCCACGTATTAAAAGATTGTACGTCGGCATTTAATACTTGGTGCCATCCTTGATTTGTTGCATTGGTATAGCGAGTGATGGTCTCTCCTCTGCGTAATGCATCAAAATAACGATGACCTTCGCCCACTAACTCTTTTCGGCGCTCCATATAAATGCGGTCAGCCGTGATAGAACTTGCTGTAACCGTTGTTGCACTGGTCGTTCTATGACTGATAATTGCATTCAAATAGGTTGCAGCATCTGTCGTGTTACCTAATTTAAAAGCAGCCTCAGCAGCATTTAAATACATTTCAGACAAGCGCATCAGTGGGACGTTTGAATAGCGAGGGTCGGTTTGTGTGGTCGAACCAACGAACTTACGCAAATAGACTTTACGGCCAAGGAATGTGTTTGCAGTGATGATTTTTTGTGACGTGGGAGCCACAACAATATTATTTCTAATGTCGTTAGCATCTGAAAGCAATGCATCTGAAAAGGCTTTGGTGATAACCATGTCACCATAACCCGAAGGTCCTCTGTCCGTATCTTCGGTTACTAAGTAAGGATAGCCTTCGCGATCATTCCAGTCATTCGTATTACTAACTGCTATTTCAAACAGCATTTCATTACCATGTGCCGCATCATCTTTATACCACGCATGCACATATTGGTCACGAGTCCAAAGCTGATAGGGCGAGTTGTCAATAACATCTTTCGCTAATGTCAATGCATTGGCATAATCTCCCTTTGTTAAATAGACACGTGATAACAGTCCCTTTGCAAACCATTGATTCACATAACCCTCAGTCTTTTCAGTCGACAAAGCGCCCGATGCAATGACAGCCTTTAGTTCATTCTCTACAAAGGTATAACATTCTGCGACAGTACTACGTTTGACTTTTGCTGCAGGATTTAGTGTTTGCGTGGGTAAAGCTGCCCCCCAAGAAGCTCCATTGTCTTGCAGATAAGGCTTACCATAGACACGAGTAACATCGAAAATAGCTAAGGCACGTAACACACGAGCTTCTGCTTTGATGCGGTTGATGGTAGCAGCATTTGTCGAGGCATCACTTAAATCGTTTGCTTCTATGATTCGGTTAGCACGGCTTACAACAACATAAGGAGACTGCCACACAGAATTTGCACGCGAGAAATCATTTGCTGTGCTATATTCCATCTTATAATAAAAGTCAGCTCTGTTGCTACCATAGATGCTATGTTGCATATCTTCACCACGCACTTCACCATACACGAACATGTTTCTTCCATAATAGTCAGACATGTCCGAAGTGCCTTTGAGTGCTTTATACAAGCCTACGCGTGCACTTTCTAATGTAGCAGAGTTCTTTAATGCCCCATCTGCGGGCACACCATCACTTGGAGATACGTCTAACCAGTCGCTGCCACAAGCAGTCAATCCTGTTGTAAGAACTGCACCAATACCTATATTATATATTAATGTTCTAATCTTCATAACCATTCTTTTTTAAAAACCAAGTTCTACACCAAAGGTGAATGTACGCAAATTTGGTGTTTGGAAAATTGCAATACCAGTAACAGGTACTTCTGGATCAACCCGTAACTTCTCTGATTTGAGCGTGAAGAGGTTGGCTGCAGAGAAATAAATACGTGCCTTATTGAGTCCTAATGAACGGAGATATTGCTGTGGAGCAGAGAAACCTAATGATAGATTCTTCAACCGTAAATAGTCCAAAGGCATCAGCCAACGTGATGAATATTGATATACGCTTCCATATTGGAACTTAGGCAATTTTGCACGTGTATCACCAGGGCCAGTCCACATGTCACTCAATTTATAGTAGGCTGGAACCGATCCTAAATACAAATCTGAGCCACCATTCGACTCTTGCCAACGGGTATAATCAAAGGCATCACCCCCAAGTTGATAGGTGAATGTAAAGCCAAAATCGATAAATTTCCAGCGCATGGTGTTCGAAATGCCACCTTGTAAAGTTGCTTGATTGTTGCCTATAACTACTCTTTGTGCTTGGCTTGCATTCGTTGTTGTGTTACGGGCATTGGCCGTACCATCGTTAATGTAATAAAGCTCCTTACCCGTTTGTGCATCAACGCCAGCATATTCATAACCAAAGTAAGAATAATAAGGAGAGCCTACCTGGTGAACCAACACGCTATTGCTATTATCCATTACTCGGTCAGAACCATTGAGCTTAACCACTTTGTTGCTATTGTGTGCCATATTGAGCGTTGTTGTCCAAGAAAAATCTTTCTTGTTCATCCAGTTTGCCGACAAGGTAAGCTCAAAGCCATTGTTTCTCAGCGAACCTATGTTGGTGGGCATAACGGTTTGATAAGACTTACTATAATAGCCTGGGATAGCCGAGATAGGCATATTGTAAATCAAATCTGATGTTGTACGCGTGTAATAGTCAAACGTTAGGTTGTATTTCTCTAAGAATGTCAAATCTAACCCTGCGTTGAAGGTCTTATTCTTCTCCCATTTCAAATCGGGGTTAGCTACGCCTACGATACCAATACCTGATACTCCATTATAAAATTCGCCATAACTATAGGTGTTTAAATAGCCATAGTATGAGGAAGGTTGTGTACCATTCACACCATACGACAAGCGAAGCTTTCCATCAGTGACTACACCATTCACAGGTTCCATGAACTTTTCTTCGCCGAAACGCCATGATCCCGATAACGACCAAAAATCACCCCAGCGATTATCTTTACTCAATCGAGAACTACCATCGCGGCGATAGCTGACGCTTGCATAGTAGCGGTTGTTATAGTTGTAATTCACACGTCCTAAATAAGAAAGCAATTTAGATTGTTGAGTGTTGGAACCAGCATTTGTCGTACCAGCATTTCCTATCTCATACAAGTCGCCAGGGTAGTCTTGAGCTTTCATATAGTTATAAGCATACTGATAGTTTTCTGTCTCGTAGCCTACTAAAGCATCCACATTGTGCAAGCCAAACGACTTGATGTAGTTCAATTGGAATTGCGAATTTAGTTGTCTAACTTCATTCTTCAATCGTTGTAACGAGCCATTCACACTTCCGCCATCACCTGAATAGCGATCCCAAAGCACATCTTCTGTACCTGCGGTGTAGTCATAAGCCAATTTGCCACTGGCACTAAGGCCATCCCAAATGTGCCAAGTCAACTTTAAAGTGTTCAATGCACGAATAACATTGTTCACGTCGCTGGTGTGTAATTGCTCGTAAAGAGGATTACGTTGTACACGGCCAATCTTCAAATTATAACCCCCATCATTGTTAAATGGTCTTGTAGATGGGTTCTGAAGGAAAGCATAGTTAATGATAGGTGCAATGTAAGAGAGACCCTCATTGGATAAGCTTTGTTTCATCTTTGAGAACAAGGTAGTTACATCTACATTGAAATGGCCAAACTTATGTGAGAGGTTGGCATTACCTGTATAACGTTTTAACCCCGTATTAGCTACGATACCATCTTGATTGGTATAGGCCAATGAAGCATAAAAGCGCGTGCTTTCACTTCCTCCCGAGACACTTGCCTGATAGTTTTGGTGATGACCTGTGCGGAAAAGCAACTTTTTCCAATCAGTCCAGGTCTGTCCATTGCCAGGAAGTGGCGCATAATCATCAATGTCACCAGCGGCAGAAGCTGCTGCTTGCGCTGCCGTTTGCCCCTGGTTATAGATATAATAGTTTTCTAAACCTTTGAGTAATACTGCTCGGCGGTCATCGCCATTGAGTTGAGGACGATAGTTGATAGCCATATTGGAGAAACCCCAATCGCTGCGGAAGTCAACTTGAGTCTTACCCGTTTTTCCACTTTTGGTCGTGATAACGATAACACCATTGGCTGCACGCGACCCATAAAGTGAAGCAGCTGCAGCATCTTTAATGACGGTCATGCTCTCAATATCATTACTATTGATGGTCGAAAGAATGTTTGTTCCTGCAGAAGAATAGTCAAATTCACTGAGATTACCCGAGTTTACAGGTGTACCATCAATCACGATAAGCGGATCGTTTCCTGCATTGATAGAACCCATTCCACGAATGCGAATGCTGCTTGTTCCGCCGGGAGAACTCGATTTTGACGTAATGGTTACACCCGAAACACCACCGGCTAATTTATCTTCTACTGATACAACAGGGACATCTTCAAGCCCTTTGGTGTTCATTGTCGCTGCGGAACCCGTAAAAGACGATTTCTTTACGTTGCCATAACCCGTTACAATGACTTCTTCTAAGGCTTTGGCCTCAGCTTTCATTGTAATCTTCATGTTGGGTTTTGCCACAACGGTTTGGGGTTGCATGCCAATGTAGTTCACCGTGATTTTGCCACCTGTGGGCACGCTGAGGCTGAATTTCCCGTCAACATCTGTCACGGTTCCTGTTTTTGTCCCTGTCACAATCACCGAAGCACCTACAACAGGTTCTCTGTCTTCAGCAGAGACAACGGTTCCATTTACCTGTGTTTGGGCGAACGCTATTCCTACACTTACGAATAGCACTGCCAGAAACAAGCAGAGTCTTTTTCCCATAATCTTTCTCTTTTAAAATTTAACTTAGAAATCAACAAACATCACTTCTTTCAAAAAGTAATTTTATAATCTTATTAACGATAGTTTCGTTATCCAGAGTGCAAAGTTAATGAATGTGTAAAATATAACCAAACATTTTGAAGAAAAACTATCATTTTAATAATAAAATGAGGTTTAAATAACGATTTTTGTAAATAAAATGAGGTTTTAGGTGTTATTCTATTAGTTTTATTCTGGCCTGATGATAAAGTTTGTTGCTATCATCATTTTATGTCGTTCCTGTCGTTTCCTACCAATCTTCTGGTGTATGTTGGCATCTTGTCTGTTTTCATCTCTTGGCATAGCCTGCGCTGTTTTCGGTGAGATGGTTGTTCCTATCGTTGCCAGATAAAGCGCATGGAGAGCGAGGTTGATGGGGGATTGGGATGAAGTGAGATGAGGTTATGTGTCTTTTAGCAAGGGTATATCGTGTAAAAGCTGTGAGATTACATCGCAAAGTAAGCCACTTTGTGGGCTAATTCCATTGCTTTTATGGGTTAATTTGCATGCTATTGTGAAGCGGTCTGTGTGCTATGTTGTAGTCGTGGTTGTACATCGTGAGGCGTTTGATAGGATGTTATGGGCGCTCTAACACTTTTACGGAAAATGATAGCTACAAAAAATCAAAAGGCTCGCACTCATTGTGGAGTGCAAGCCTTTCTTGTTGTCTGTTATGAAACATTTGAGAGAAATGAAACTTCCCAGCTTCGGTTTTTGTTTTAATGTAAAATGATTTATAGAGAAAGCATAGAAATACTTCTTATTTGATGAGCGATGGTGTGGGCTGTTGTGGCGTTTCAATACAACTATGTTGTAAAGTGTCAACAGCAGCGGAGTCACTTATCGCTACCGATTGTCCATGTTGCAAGGCTGGAGTGCCTGCAGTGGGGACAGTGTTGGAGTTTGATTTGAGCGAAACTTGTGCAGCATTGCCCAAAGTAAGCATGATTGCCACAATGGCAGCCGCTTTGAATAGTGGCTTAAGCTTTTGCTGGAAGGTGATAATTTTAGCTTTCACCGTCTCAGGTTCGCAAATCATGGACATTATCTTCTCGTCGAAGTCGGCACCCAATTGGTCGTCTTCTACCTCTTGCGCTTCATAGCTAAAGAGGGCTTTATAGCGCAACAAGTCGGCGGGAACATTGTCCTGTTGGAAGAAAGCCTTAAGGATTTCCTCTTCTTGCAGGGTGGTTTCCGCATTCCAGTAGCGTTCTAATAATTGTGATATGTATTTATAGTCCATAATTTTCGAGTTCTAAAAATCGTTGTTTCACTGTCTGTCTTGCCCTATAGATGTTTATTTTTACTTGCTCTTCTGTCAGTTCAAGCAACAGCGATATGTCTTTATAAGTCTTCCCTTCGAAGTCGCGTAGTTGCATGCAACTGCGTTGTCTCTCGGGCAGTTCGGCTACGATTTTCTTCACAAGGTCTAAGCGATTTTTGTGAATAATGTCATCGTAGGGGTTGTAATGCTGTGGCGAGGTGCTGTGTGTTTGCTCCTCGAGCGGCACATCATGCGCACTCTGTTTCTTAATGCTATCTAAAGCTTTGTTGCGACAGATGGTGAAACAGAAAGCTTCCATTGATGCTATCTCTTCCCATTGACCGCGTTTATTCCACACTTTTATCAGCGTTTCTTGCACAATATCTTCTGCTTCTGCACGATTCATTGTGATGCGAAGTGCAAGGCGAAAGAGCTGATTCTTCAGCGGAAGAATATCGTTTTTAAAACTGATATGTTTCATTTGCGCGCTATAAGGATGACGATTGGGAATGGGAGAAGTTACAGATTAATTTTAATATTAACACTTATTAAAATCAGAAGGTATTGTGAGCTGTATGAAAAAAAATAGGGAAGGAGGCGAAAAAAAGGTGCGTCCGCGATAGATGGCATGGACTTTTATCCCTAAGGGTTACTATTTTAAGGATGCACATGCGGCACATCCTTAAAATAGTTGGCGGGGATGGATCACCATATCCTATTCAAGATAGGTGTAACCATAGAGACCTGAACGATAGTTGTTGAGGAATTCCTTACCTTCTTCAAGCGAAATCTTCCCTTGTTTGACGCTCTTGGTCACCCATTGTTCTAATTGTCTGACGAGCTTTTTGGGATTGTATTGCACATAATCGAGCACCTCTTCGACAGTCTCTCCATCAAAAATCTGGTCGATATGATATTTTCCATCCTTCACAGAGATATGGGCAGCGTTGGTATCGCCAAAGAGATTGTGCATGTCTCCCAAGATTTCTTGATAAGCACCGACTAAGAAAACGCCTAAGTAATAGGGTTCGTTTTTCTTTAAGGTGTGCAGGGGGAGTACGTGACTCACGTGTCCATCGGTGACAAAATTGGCAATCTTCCCATCGCTATCACAGGTGATATCCTGCAATGTTGCTTGGCGATTAGGACGTTCTGCAAGCCGTTGTATGGGCATAATCGGGAAAAGTTGGTCAATAGCCCAGCTGTCGGGAAGACTTTGGAAAAGCGAAAAGTTGCAGAAATATTTATCGGCTAAAGTCTTATCTAAGTTGCGAAGTTCCTCGGGAACGTGCTTGATGGTTTTGCAAAGCATGTTCACCTCGTGGCAAACGCTCCAATACATGGCCTCGATTTCAGCGCGGGTCTTAAGGTCGACAATACCATGTGAGAAGAGTTCTAATGCCTCATCGCGTATCTGTTCGGCATCATGCCAGTTCTCAAGCATCGTGCGTGAGTTGAGATTGTCCCATATATCGTAGAGATCTTTTACTAACTGATGGTCGGTTTCTTTGGGCTCAAACTCCTCTTTCATTTCGGGGAGGCTGGCCGTTTCGAGTACATCAATGACCAAAACAGAATGGTGTGCTGCCAAGCTTCGCCCGCTTTCAGTAATGATATTGGGGTGTTGTATGCCATTTTTGTCCGCAGCATCAACAAACGTGTACACGCAGTCGTTGACATATTCTTGTATGGTATAGTTCACTGAGCTCTCACTATTTGAGGAGCGTGTGCCATCATAATCCACACCCAAACCGCCACCACAATCCACAAATTGCACATCATAGCCCATCTTGTGGAGGTTGATATAGAACTGGGCTGCTTCACGAAGAGCTGTTTGAATGCGACGGATTTTGGTGATTTGGCTACCGATATGAAAGTGGATGAGCTGTAAACAATCGTGCATCCCCATGTCGTCAAGCCGTTGAAGCGCTTCTAAAAGTTCAGCACTGGTGAGGCCAAATTTCGAAGCATCGCCGCCACTTTCTTCCCATTTTCCTGACCCTGAAGAGGCCAATTTGATGCGCATTCCAAGATTGGGCTTTACTTTTAGCTTCTTGGCAGCTTTAGCAATGACCTCTAATTCGTTGAGCTTTTCAACGACAATAAAAATTCTTTTGCCCATTTTTTGTGCCAACAAAGCCAACTCAATATAGCTGTCATCCTTATAACCATTGCAGATGATCAGCGAATCGCTTTGGCATTGCACAGCAATAACCGCATGGAGTTCGGGTTTAGAACCAGCTTCCAATCCCAAATTAAACTTGCGTCCGTGGGAGATAATCTCTTCAACAACGGGTTGCATTTGGTTTACTTTAATAGGATAAATGATGAAATTCTCGGCCTGAAAGTTATATTCTTTCTTGGCTTTTTGGAAGCAACTGAATGTTTTTTCAATGCGGTTGTCTAATATGTCAGGGAAACGTAGCAACACGGGTGATGTGACATCGCGCAAGGATAATTCATCCATAATGTCGCGAAGATCAATCTGGGTGTTGTCTTTGCAGGGTGAAACATAGACATCGCCCTTGTCATTAATGCCAAAATACGAGGTACCCCAACCTTTGATATTGTAGAGTTCCTCAGAATCTTCAATTGTCCATTTTTTCATTTTCTATCCAAAAAAGCTACTGGGATGTTATTAATTTTATTTGTTGAATGTGGGTTGTTGCAGATGAAGCAAACTGCTTAGCTGCCTAACCGAGTTATTTATCTTTTCAAAATTGTCTAAGAAGTCTACCGAAAAGATGTGTTTTGCTTTTCGATAATAGGGTTCACGCTCGAGCAAGTGTGATTGGATTTTGGTTTGAATGGCAGTGGGTTCCTGTTCATGCAATAGAGGACGTGGTTTCTTTCCCATTTGCAAATGAGTATAGAGCACATCGGGTGAAGCCTTTAAGTAGACTGTTTCTCCCTGCTGATTCATATAATCTATGTTGTCAAAAAAGCAAGGAGTGCCACCACCACAGCTAAGAACAACCTCATCGAATTCGGCTACTTCATGGAGCATATTGTATTCAATACGTCGGAAACCATCTTCTCCTTGTTCGGCAAAGATTTGCGGGATTGTTTTGCGCATGCGTGACTCTATATACCAATCTAAATCATAGAAGGGTATGTTGTGAGCCTTCGCGAGTGCTTTTCCCAGTGTGGTTTTCCCCGCTCCCATGTAGCCTATGAGAATGATTCGCATCATGTTTTGCGACGTCTGCCTTTAGGTTCGGGTGCATGTTTGACAATATCCATACATTGTTCATAGGATAATTCGCCAGCTTGCTCATGCAAGTTCTTGGGTAAGCGATAGTTCTTGCCGTCATAAGCGATGTAGGGACCATAACGACCATTGAGCACTTCGAGCTTTGTGTCTTCGTCAAAGCTTTTTAGATGGCGCTGTTTCTCTTGCTCACGCTTAGCAGAAATCAACTCGATAGCACGCTCAAGCCCAATTGTCATAGGGTCTTCTGATTTTGGTAACGACACATATTTCTTGTCATGCATGATGTAAGGACCAAATCTTCCAGCGCCGATTACTACATCACTATCTTCAAAAGAGCCAATGGTGCGTGGTAGTTTAAAAAGCTCTAAAGCCTCTTCTAACGATAAATTCTCCATACTTTTTTGGGCAGGGAGCTGTGCAAAATGTGGTTTCTCTTCATCATCTGCAGTGCCAATCTGTACCACAGGACCGAATCTTCCTATCTTTACAAAGACGGGTTTGCCTGTTTTTGGGTCGTTCCCTAAGAGACGTTCGCCAGCTTTATGCTCTGAACGGGCATTCATTACCTTATCGACAATAGGCTCAAAATGCTTGTCAAAGTCTTTCATCATCATGTTCCAGCCTTCTTTTCCCTCGGCGA
Source organism: Prevotella sp. HJM029 (assembly GCF_000599605.1). Taxonomy (GTDB): domain Bacteria; phylum Bacteroidota; class Bacteroidia; order Bacteroidales; family Bacteroidaceae; genus Prevotella. Next base: position 141,025 of record NZ_KK082668.1, read on the forward strand.
TTTGGTCGAATTGTTGCTCCACCCGTGCCGTGAAGTTGTAGTCCATAATGTCGGGGAAATTCTCCATGAGGAAGTCATTTACCACAATACCGATATCTGTAGGTAGGAGTTTACCTTTCTCGTTGCCAGTTATTTCGGTGCGCTCACTGTGTGAAATCTCCTCATTTTGTAGGATGTCCACTGCATATTTGCGTTCTTCTCCTTTCTTATCGCCCTTTTGTACGTATTGTCTTTGTTGGATAGTAGAGATGGTTGGTGCATAGGTTGATGGACGTCCAATGCCCAATTCCTCTAACTTGTGTACCAAACTGGCCTCTGTATAACGGGTAGGTCCCATACTAAAACGCTCTGTAGAAGTGATTTCTTGTCGAGAAAGGGTGGTTCCGACGGGTAGAATGGGGAGCTGATGCACACTTTCTTCATTGCGATTCTCCTCGTCATCGGTCGATTCACGATACACTTTCAAGAAACCATCAAAAGTAATGACTTCACCTGTTGCAACAAATTGGGCATCAACCCCATCAATATGAATATTAACAGTGGTCTTATCTATTTGTGCATCAGCCATCTGTGAGGCGATAGTTCGTTTCCAAATTAATTCGTAAAGTCGTTTCTCTTGAGCTGTCCCTTCAATCTCTTGTGCACTCATATAAGTAGGACGAATGGCCTCGTGTGCCTCTTGTGCTCCCTTGGAATGGGTGTGATAGTTACGCGTTTTGCAGTATTTCTCGCCCCAAAGTTTTGTGATTTCTTCCTTACTTGTGCCTAAAGCCAACTGAGAAAGGTTGACAGAGTCGGTACGCATATAAGTGATTTGACCATTTTCATACAAGTGTTGTGCTATCATCATGGTCTGACTCACTGTAAATCCTAATTTCCTTGCCGCTTCTTGTTGTAGCGTTGAGGTAGTAAAAGGTGGAGCGGGGGTGCGCTTTAATGGTTTTTTTGTCACCTCAGCAACGGTGAATTGAGCCTCTTTACATTGGTTTAAGAAGGCCAAAGCCTCTTCGTGTGTGGCAAAACGGCGATCGAGTTCAGCCTTAATTTCATTTTTGTTGTTCTGTGCCTTGTCGATGCTAAATGTGGCCGTTACGCGATAATAGGGCTCTGAAGTAAAAGCTTGTATCTCGCGTTCGCGTTCAACAATGAGCCGAACAGCTACGCTTTGGACACGCCCAGCACTAAGGGCTGGCTTAACTTTTCGCCATAGAACAGGTGAAAGTTTAAAGCCTACTAAGCGGTCGAGTACACGCCGTGCTTGCTGAGCATTAACCAAATTCATATCCAAATGGCGCGGATGTTGAATCGCATCTAAGATGGCTGATTTCGTAATTTCGTGGAAAACAATGCGGTTAGTCTTTTTCTCGTCCAAGCCAAGAACTTCACAAAGGTGCCAAGAAATGGCCTCTCCCTCGCGGTCTTCATCGGAGGCCAACCAGATCTTCTTTGCTTTTTTAGCATTAGACTTTAGCTCGTTGACCAGTTTCTTCTTCTCGTCGGGAATCTCATAAGTGGGTTCTAAGGTGGCTGAGTCAATGCTAATCTCTTTCTTTTTGAGGTCTCTTATGTGTCCATAAGACGACATTACCTTGTAATCTTTACCCAAAAATTTCTCTATTGTTTTTGCTTTCGCTGGACTTTCTACAATGACTAAGTTCTCTTGCATGTTGCTTTCCTCTTCTTGTTATCTAAGGCCGCAAAAGTAATGAAAACTTTTTCTCTCACCTTATTATAAAGAAATATTTTCTACTTTTTTAAGATATAGGGTTAAAAGGCTACTTGTTGTGGTCAAAAGAGGTTTAGAAAATATGTGAATAAAAGTGTTTTATATATATTTTATTTCTGTTTTTAAAAAGAGGATATTACTTTTGCGGCTTCGCATTCAGTCTATTATTAGGCTACATTTGTGAATTAAATATAGTTATTATAAAATTTAAAAAGAAAGGATTATGGAAACAATTTCATCACGTTTACAATCGTGTTTGCAGTTAATCGTGTCTACCAATCAATGGGGTGTACATGCGATTCGAATTGCTATTTTTATTATTTTTATATGGATAGGCGGTTTAAAGTTCTGGAATTATGAAGCAGAAGGTATCGTTCCCTTTGTGGCTAATAGTCCGTTTATGAACTTCTTTTATGAGAAAAAGGCACCAGAATATAAGGATTATAAGTTGAAGGAAGGGGAGTTTGATGCTAAAAAGAAGGCATGGCACACTGAAAACAACACCTATACGTTCTCACATGGTTTAGGCTTACTCATCATGTCGTTTGGCATTTTGACGCTCTTGGGCATTTGGTTCCCACGTGTTGGTATCGTGGGAGCTACTTTTGTCATTCTTATGACCATAGGAACGCTCTCCTTCTTAATCACAACTCCAGAGTGTTGGGTGCCCGATTTAGGGAGTGGTGAACATGGTTTCCCATTGCTATCTGGCGCAGGGCGTTTAGTGATTAAGGACACTGCTATTCTTGCAGGAGCCTGGGTTGTGTTGGTTGATTGCGCAAGACGGATCTTGAAAAAGCTGCAAAAGGCTTGATTCATCGTCGGAATAACCCTAAAAGACATCATAAAAGGAGCGAAAAGGCAATATGCCTCTTCGCTCCTTTCATGCTATAATGATGCGAACAATCTACTCCCAATTGTCGGTTCTGAAGGGGAATAGTGGTAGGAAAGCACTATTTTTTACGTTGCCATAGCCCCAATTTTTGAAAGCATAACGCACTGCAACGGGTGCTTTTACTTCATCAGAGATAACCAGGATGGTTTCTTTCCCTTTCTTTCTTGCACTCATGGCCACGGCTTTATGAAACACTTTGTCTGCCCCTGCGACTTCAAATCCTTGAAAATCAGTCATGCTGCTGAGCCCCGTATAGACGTTATTGAGTCGAATAAAACAAGAATCTCCTTTGATTTCCATATCACGGAAGGATGGACTCTCGCACCAAAGATTTTCTCTTCCATAGGTTTTATGCAAGGCTTGTAGGGCTAATCGCTCACCAATTTCCTGTTTTTGGGCAGGGTGAATCTGTTTCTTTTCATAAGGATACACTAAGTCATCCGTGCAAACCAAGCCGCTATGGGGAATAAGTTGTTGTGCATTAAACTGCTGTTCACGCAACCTTGCACCAGCTGTCCCTTCCTCATTGTTGTACCAAAAGGGTGTGATTTGTACATAATAGAAGGGAAGTTCGGGTTGCTGAAAGCCATCTCGCCACTGTTTTGCTAAGGCTGCGAGCCGTGTTGCATATTGATTTTCGGGGTCACCCACGTTAGAACAGCCTTGGTAATACAGGATTCCTTTTACACAATAATTGAGAATAGGCGAGAAAGTACCATTCCCCCAGAGCATAGGATAGTAGAATTCTACCCTAAACTTTTGGGCGAAAGTGCTTGAATCTAAAGGTTCTTGTGTGTTCTTTTCTAAGTATTCGCGATTTAACCAGCTCTCAACACGCGAGCCTCCTTTGTTGGATAGGATGAGCCCTACAGGGACATGGAGCGCTTTTTGCAAGGGCTTTGCAAAGAAATAGCCCACGGCAGATACGTCGGGTAGGGTAGCTTGGTTTACAACTTTCCACTGACAAGGTGCATCATTCAAAGGTGTTGTGCTCATGATGCTGGGGATTTTTACAAAGCGAATGCCGCTCGTGGTGTCTGCTGCCATCATCTCTTGCATAAAGTTCTTCGTGGGACAGCGATCAAATCCGTGCATAGGCATCTCCATATTGCTTTGTCCTGCACACACCCACACTTCGCCGATAGCCACATTCTTAATCGTAACTTCTTCGCCATCACTGATTGAAAGCGTATAAGTCTTGTAGCTTCCACGAGGCGTTTCAATCTTTACTTCCCATTCTCCTTGCATGTTGGTGCGTGTAGTATAACGCTTTTGGTTCCATGAGGACACTACAATAACTTGTTTTCCAGGCTTATCCCATCCCCATATGCGCACTTTTTGCTGTTGTTGTAACAGCATATTATTACTGATGAGGTGTGGCAGTTTCACCTTTGCCCACATCGAAGTCGACACCATGCCTAATAAAAGGCATATCAAATAGCGTTTCATCATATCGTTTATTGTTTTAGTTTGTCGTTGCAATATTACTCTTTTTTAGTGAAGATTGCAATAAAAAAGAATGAGAAAAGGCTGTTTAAAATAAAAAAACAGGGAGAAAACTACAAAAAATATCTTTTCAAGATGTATCTCTAATTGCTGATAGGGATATTTTACTATCCAAATATGCAATCCATATCATAATCTTAAGTTGCAATAGCTCGGCTAAAGATAGATTATTCCACTTCTATTTTGAAAGAACATTGTAATTCTTTTCAAAATATGCTGAATAAGGAAAAGAGTGGACCAGATAGGGCTTGAACCTATGACCTCCAGATTATGAGTCTGTTGCTCTAACCAACTGAGCTACAAGTCCAATGAGAGAACTAATATGTTCGGGATGCAAAGGTAGATAATTTTGTGAGAAATACAAAATATTTCGGGGGAGAATTCTGATGTAGGTTGTATTTTACAGCGTGAATTAGCCATGAATTCGGCTCGGCTTTCTACTTTTTAGCACAGAGGAATCGTGGTGCTCATAGATGAGATGTTGGGACATTCGTCACCCCTTCCGTCTCGGTTGTGAGCGATAAGTGTTGGAATAGGCGATGCTGAGCACTTTTTATCTTGTCTGCATGAGCATAGGGATTGGGTTGATGCTGCTGATAACTTTGTTCCAACAAAAATACTTGTCGGCGATTTTCTTCAGACAACATCATCCAATGGATTAACTGTTCTAAATCAGAGGTGTTGATTTCACCTGTGACGAACCGTGCGATTAATTGATAATCTATGCGTTGCAAAACTTGATATATAAGTTGAATATAAAAAGCTTATGGCTGTTTCTCCCATTTTTTCTGTGGGAGGATGTACTTATATAAACAAGTGTGACGCGAGAATTACTTAATCTTAACTAATAAAAAATGTTATCATGCGATGGAGGCCGTTCGTAATTTCTTGCGCAACACCCGAAGAGCCTTGTAAAGATGCACCTCAACTGTGCGTGGCGAAATGGCCAATTGCACTGCAATCTCTTTTTTCTTTTTCTCATGGAGATAGCTCAATTCAAACACTTTCCTACATTTTTCAGGGAGTGATTCAATGGCCAAATGAAGCTGTTTCTGCATTTCTTCAGTTGCGGTCAATTCGCCGATGTCTCCATTCTCAGGGTGATAATAAGCTAAACGCAGTTGATCCATCTGTTGCATGGCACGCGCATAGTCGGTTTCTACCTGGCGATGTTTAATTAAATTGATAGCTTTGGTGTAGACTACTCGATAGAGATAAGCTTTTACATGATTTTGGTCAGTGAACTCTTTCTTACGTGTCCACAAGTCAGTAAATGCCTCTTGCACAAGATCATCGACCTCGTTTTCACGCACTAAGCGCGCAGCATAGTGTGCAATGTTAGGATATAAATCCCAAAAAAGTTGTTTAAATTCTTGTTCTTGCAACTTCATGTCTGTTAGGTTTTTCGCATCATCTGCTCCCGAAAGATGATAGAAAACACCTCAAAGAAACAGCATAGGGCAAGCCCTTTGCGATTTGTTTTATGTAGTTACACTGCAAATGTACATCTTTTTACAGTGATAACCGAGAAACAAATCGTTAAAATTGATAAAACCCCATCCTTCTTTTACCCACGAACGGAGCGCGTCTGCACATTGTAAGTCTATGGATAGCGAAAGCTAATTGGCTGCAAGTGCCTACTATAGGGGCCTCTTTAACGTAGCATCAGACCTTTTCTGAGATTTCTTTACCTCCTTTTTCAGGGTAGGTGAAGGGCACAAACCATGTGATGAGCAAGGCAGGAATGGTGCAAATCAACACAAAAAAGAAAAAGTGTTTGTAGCCCAATGCATCGCTAAAGAGCCCACTCGCCATGCCCGGAAGCAACACACCGAGGTTCATTAAACCGCTGGCAAACGCATAATGTGCCATTTGATGCTTTCCACGAGCCACTTGTTGCATCATGAAAAGCGTTAATCCCACGAAGCCAAATCCATAACCAAAATACTCCAACACAATGCCCCCACCAATGAGTAGCAGGCTGTGGGGCTGATAATAAGCCAAAAGGGTGTAGGCCACGAAGGGGATATTAAACACCAAAGCCAAGGAGAACAGACTTTTTTTCAGACCGCGCCATGCGATGTAATAGCCTGCAAGAATAGAGCCAATGACAAAGGCTGCCGCACCAAAGGTGCCATAACACAATCCAATCTCTTGCTCACTCAGTCCCAAGCCTTGCATTTCGCGAGGCGCTTTGAGAAACAAAGGCACAATTTTCATCACAAAACCTTCGGCAAAGCGATAGAGGATGATGAAACAAATGTAATAAACGATGTGTGGCTTTTTGAAAAATTCCAAGAACACTTTAGCCAATTCGTCCCAGGTCTGCTGTAAAGATAGCTTTTTCTCTTGTGCCTTTTCGTGGGCTTGCGGCAGCATAAAATAATGATAAATGCCAATCGAAATCATCAAAACAGCGATGATGAGCATCACTAACATCCACGCTTGCGTGACCCCAAAACGCTGAATGAAGAGACCGGCCAAATAAACCAAGCCTCCGGTGGCTGCAATCTTTGCAATGTTATAGAATGCCCCTTGCCAACCAATCCAGCGCGCTTGCTCCTCATTTGATAACACCGACATGTAGGTTCCGTCGGCAGCAATGTCGTGGGTTGCGCCACTAAAGGCAATCATGGCAAGCAAAGCAATGGTGATTGCGAAGAAGGTGGGCAGATGTAATGCGAACGCTATCAATGCAAACAGCACGCCGGTGAGCAGTTGTGTCGTTACCACAAAGAATTTTTTGCTTTTATACATCTCTAAAAAGGGACTCCACAAGGGTTTGAGTGTCCAGGGGAATATAATTAAAGATGTCCAGAATGCAATCTGTTTGTCGGAAACTCCCATACCTTTATACATCAAGGTGCACACCATGTTGAGCACTACAAAGGGCATGCCCATGGCGAAATAGAGTGTGGGGACCCAGCTTGCGGGACTTCGTTTTATTTTCGTGTCGTTCTTTTTCATTTTTTATTTATCCTTTATGGCACTTTGTTTTACGCCTTCTTTAGTCTTAGAACAACTTCGTAGTAGTTCCTACGCATTGTTGCAATCAACATTTAATGTTTATTCACTAAAAAGGTGATATTTGCGGTTTCAAACGGTTTGTAAAGCTATTATTTATATCTTTATCGCCCCCCTGGGGAGTGTTGGTCTACCCAATTGTTTGCTAATGGTCTGCAACATGGCTTGAAAGGCCCTGTCATAGTGTTCAAATCGTTTCGTCAATGGGAGTACTTGCTTCTTTGTCGTCCTTATTTATCTTGCCACTTGGTTGCTATGAAAAAGTAATAAGGTAGAGATTTCTATGCAAAATGGTGCTATTTGTCCTGTAAAAAGGCCTGTTTTGTAGGGTAATCAGCACCATATTGTAGGTCAATTTATCGAACATGATTGTGCCGCCTATGCAGCATTACTTTGAGCGATTGGCTGTATGAGTATCAAAAAGCGCTGGCAGGCAGAGCCTGTCAGCGCATGATATGGTTGTTTCTTTATTGAAAAAGCGTTTGCAAATCCTTAAAGTAAGCTTTGAATGGCTGCATTAATATCTTTTATTTGCGTGTTGCGCAATTTCAGCGTGTTATCTTTTCCGATGAGGAAGAACGTGGGAATCGACTGCACATTGTATTGGGCTAAAACGGGAGATTGTGCACCTGCGTCGTCTCTTACGCTAATCCAAGGCAGTGCTTCGGTTTGTGTTTTCCAGAAATGCTCATCAGGATCGATGGACACTTGATAGATTTCTAAGCCGCGTGCATGATATTTGTTGTAGAGATCACGCAACATCATGATGCGTTTCGGGCTTTGGTCGGCAGCAAACAAATGGAAATCTAAGAGTACAACCTTCCCCGTGAGGTCGGATAGTCGACGCACTTTACCATGATTGTCAGTGAGTGCGATGTCGATGATGCCACTCACTTTCACCTTGTTGGGGTCGATTTGTGCAGGTTGTTGTTCTGCTTGTAAGATGCGTGCATCCTTCATCCCCTGAATAGCAATGTTATGCAAGTTCACACCGCGTTCGGCTTTGGGATAGAAGGTGTCCCAACTTGTAGCTACAGCCGCATAGACTTTGTTGTCTTCTTTGCTATTACGAGGGTTGAAGATGAGCAGTTCATTGTTGCCCAACACTATGGTTTGGAACAATGCAAAGTAAGCATAAGCGCGCATAGGAGCCTTGAAAATATAATTCAACTTAATGTTGTTTTTATAGTTTTCAACGAGGCTGGTAACACTATCTTCAACGGCATCGATTCCAAGATTAGGATTCTTTGCGATGTCGTTGATGCGACTTTGCAAGTTTTGTTGTAGAATAGAAAGTGTTTGAATTTGCTTACATTCTTCACTTCCTGTTACTTCATATTGGCGCGACATGGTGGGATAGGCCGCCTTGATGGTAATCGACTCTGTTGAATCCACCGCTAAATTAATGATCTGTCCGGCAATTCTCAATCGATAAAATTCTGGTGCTTGTGCCGCTTCGCCACTGAAATTGAAGTGCCCATCGGCATTTAATTTCGTAGAGTCAACGATAATAGGGCCATTTAAGCTCATGTTTTCGAAATACAACATCGAGTCTTGTGCTTGCGAAATCTCACCTTCTATGTGGAATTTCTTGTTGTTACAAGCTGTCAAAGCGGTGATAGCCATGGCCACAGCGGCCATAAAGAAGTGTTGCTTTATCTTCATTTAATAGTTCTTTTTTAGGTTGTTGGTGCAAATTTAATGCAATAAATGGATTTGACAAAATAAATAATTGATTATTTAAATCCATTTTGCTGCTTGTATACCACCATAGACTGCGAGTAGACCGAGGAACACACTGCCACTCACATAGCACGCCATGGCTAAGAATTGTTGCTGGCGGAGCAAAGCAAGACTTTCGTTACAGAAGGTTGAAAATGTGGTGAAACCACCACAGAAGCCCACTATGAGGAATGGTTTTAATGCGCCGTTCAGGTCGTGATGGCGTGCAAATAGTCCACAAAGGAATCCTATCAAAAGACAACCTGATATGTTGATGAGAGCTGTCCCCCAAGGAAGTGTGCGGCAACTATTGCTCAATAGCACGCGAGGAAGATACCAACGGAGAATCGATCCTGCTGCGCCCCCTAAAGCAACGAGGAGCATATTGTATAAGCTATTCATGCTACAAAAGTAATAAAAAAAATGAGATATTTTTCTTTTCCCTACGCACGAATAGGAAAAATCCCCCATCAGTTTAGGCTTTTCCCTGTTGTTGACTTTATGAAAGCACGTATCTTTGCAGCGGAATTAACATTCAGAGAGTTATATATACGATAGGTTTAGCATTTTTAAGGAAAAAGATTTCAAGCGACTAATTGAAATTAAGATTTGTAGAATAGGATTAACTATGTGATGAAGAGCCATTTCCACCATCGTGGAGATGGCTACTTTTTTGTGTAGTTCGTTGTAAAAATCATGAAATAATAAGGTTAACATTCTTTTGTTTCATTTATAATGGGTAACTTTGCGCCACATTATTATATAGATGTAAAGATAAACAATAAATTTTAGATGAACGTTATTACAAAAAAAGTTCAATTGCCTGATGGGAGAACCATCACAATTGAGACCGGAAAAGTTGCAAAACAGGCCGATGGTGCCGCAGTTTTACGTATGGGCAACACAGTACTTCTCGCGACTGTTTGTGCAGCAAAAGATGCCGTTCCGGGTACAGATTTTATGCCTTTACAAGTGGATTACCGCGAACAATATAGTTCTGCGGGTCGTTTCCCTGGAGGTTTTACGAAACGTGAAGGTAAAGCAAGCGACAGTGAAATCCTGACATCGCGTCTCATAGACCGTGCCCTTCGCCCTCTTTTCCCTTCAAACTATCACGCAGAAGTGTATGTGCAAGTGATGTTACTCTCTGCAGACGGAGTAGATCAACCCGATGCTTTGGCTGGTTTTGCTGCTTCTGCAGCAATGGCTTGCTCTGACATTCCTTTTGAACACACCATATCTGAGGTTCGTGTGGCACGCATTCATGGTGAATATGTCATTAACCCCACATTCCAGCAAATGGCCGAAGCCGATATGGATTTGATGGTAGGTGCTACCAAAGATAATATCATGATGGTGGAAGGTGAGATGAATGAGGTCTCTGAACAAGAGCTGATTGAAGCGCTGAAAGCTGCAGCCGAGGCCATCAAACCCATGTGTACGTTGCAAGATGAATTGTCAAAGGAACTTGGTAAAGATGTGAAACGCGAATACGATCATGAAGTTAATGATGAGGATTTGCGACAACAAATTAAGACAGAGCTTTATCAACCAGCTTATGATGTGAATAAACAAGCATTGGAAAAGCAGGCTCGTCACGATGCATTTGATAAGATTTTAGCCGACTTTTTAGAGAAATATGATGCTGAACATGCTGATTTGAAGGAAGAAGAGCTTGAAGAGAAGCATGCTGAGGCCACTCGTTATTATGAGGATGTATTGCGTGATGCTATGCGTAGATGCATTCTTGACGAGGGTAAACGCTTAGATGGTCGTCAAACAACTGATATTCGTCCCATCTGGTGTGAAGTGTCTTCTCTGCCCATGCCCCATGGAAGTGCTATCTTCCAACGTGGAGAAACGATGTCACTCTCTACTTGTACGCTCGGCACAAAGTTAGATGAAAAGCTCGTAGATGACGTGTTAGAGAAGAGCTATCAGCGCTTCTTGCTCCATTATAACTTCCCTCCTTTCTCAACAGGTGAAGCAAAAGCACAGCGAGGAGTAGGTCGTAGAGAGATTGGTCACGGCCATTTGGCATGGCGAGGTCTTAAGGGTCAGATCCCAACCGATTATCCTTACACCGTTCGTTTGGTGAGCCAAATCCTCGAATCCAATGGTTCTTCGTCGATGGCTACTGTTTGTGCGGGCACTTTAGCATTGATGGATGCGGGCGTTCCGATGAAGAAACCTGTGAGTGGTATTGCGATGGGACTCATCAAAAACCCAGGAGAAGAGAAGTATGCTATCTTGAGTGACATCCTTGGTGATGAGGATCACTTGGGCGATATGGACTTCAAAACCACCGGAACACGTGATGGTCTTACCGCTACTCAGATGGATATTAAATGTGATGGCCTCTCGTTTGAGATTTTAGAGCAGGCATTAATGCAGGCCAAAGCAGGTCGCGAGCATATCTTAAACTGCATGCTTGAGACCATTTCTGAACCGCGTGCAGAGTTGAAACCACAAGTTCCACGTATTGAAGCCTTTGATATTCCTAAGGAATTTATTGGCGCAGTCATTGGCCCTGGTGGTAAGATTATTCAGCAGATGCAGGAAGAAACCAACACAGTTATCACCATTGATGAGACTGATGGCAAAGGACATATCACCGTTTCTGCACCCAACAAGGATAGCATTGAGGCCGCTATTGCCAAGATTAAAGGCATCGTAGCTATCCCAGAGATTGGCGAAATCTACGAAGGTACCGTGCGTAGCGTGATGCCTTACGGCTGCTTTGTTGAAATTCTTCCTGGAAAAGACGGCTTACTTCATATCTCAGAAATCGATTGGAAACGCCTTGAAAGCGTCGAAGAAGCAGGTATTAAGGAAGGAGATAAGATTAGAGTGAAGCTCATGGATATTGATCCTAAGACGGGAAAATATAAACTCTCGCGCCGTGTGTTGATGGAAAAGCCCGAAGGTTACGTTGAGCGTGAACGTCGTCCACGCCCAGATCGTCGTCCACGTCGTGAGGGAGAACGCCACGAATAATTGTATTTTTTATTATAATTCACATCAAAAGGAGGAGAACAGACTTGCTGTTCTCCTCCTTTTTCTATGTGTATATCCGAAAGAACGGATAGCAAATGGTGGAAAAACTATTTATAGATGAGTGTTGTGAGTTGTCGCTCCTGCATGATTTCTTCTGCTACCGTCTGGATACTTTCGGGCGTAACAGCATCAATATGGCGATAAAGTGAGGTGATATCACGCTCCCAACCATAATGCAAATAGCTCTTTCCAAAATCTAAAGCAAAGTTCTCTTTGTTGTCACAAGCAATACCTATTTGTCCCTTTAACTGCCGTTTCGCTGCGGCAAGTTGTCGTTCTGTCAAAGGTTTGTCAATCATTTTCTGGAGTTCCCTCTTGGCTAAACGCATACATTTACATAAGTCTTCGTGATCGCAGCCGAAGTAAATCGCCCATAAACCTGCATCATCATAGTTCACCATGGTACTCTCAATGGTGTAGACCAAACCATGCTTCTCGCGCAAACTTTGATTGAGTCTTGAGGTCATTCCAGGCCCACCTAATATGTTGTTTAAAAGGTAAAGGCTCATTCTCTCTTCTTGATGAATGCTATAACTCCGATGTCCTAACATCACATGAGCTTGATGTGTCCCTCTTTCTTGCTCAATCCCGCGGGGAGAGTAGTGCTGTAAAGGCTTCTGAACTGTTGGGTGAATAATGGGCTTAGCAATAGGAAAATCGCTTGTAGCTTGCTCTAATAACTTTACAACATGTTGAAAATTGATGTCGCCCGAGATAAAGAATATGCTGTTTTCTGGGCGATAATATTTTGCAGTAAACTTGCGAGCACTGTCGCTATTAAACGATTTTACCGTTAATAGTGAGCCTAAGATGTTATGCCCTAAGGGGTGTTCGCCGAACAAAATATTCTCAAATTCATCATAAATCAAATCTGCAGGCGAATCATTATAACTCTCGATTTCATCGCATATCACATCAATTTCCTTGTCGAGTTCATTCTCAGGGTAGACCGAATGAAATACCATGTCGGTCAAAAGATCAATGGCTTGTGGCGTATGTTCTTTGAGAATGGCCGCATGAAACACCGTATCCTCTTTGTTGGTAAATGCATTTAAATCGCCACCCACACGTTCTAAAGCATTGCTAATAGCCCAGGCACGCCGCCGTTTTGTACCCTTAAAGGTTGCATGTTCGCAGAAATGAGCTAACCCCCATTGTTGGATTTGTTCATTGCGCGAGCCTACATTGATTTCATAACCGCAATAAACAACATGTGAAGAAGTGGGGAGATGGATGATTCTTAGCCCATTACCAAGGGTGTAAGTGTTGTATAAATTCATAGCGCAAAGTTACTTAAAAATTTGTATTTTCTACTGAATTCCCTTATATTTGCAACCCAACAATCAGTCATAAAAGCATATGCGTAAAGTCATTGGTATAGGAGAAACAGTTTTAGATATTATCTTTAAGAACAATAAGCCTGTGAATGCAGTGCCTGGAGGTTCGGCTCTTAATGCAATAGTCTCTTTGAGTAGAGCCGGGATTTCTACCCATTTCATCGGCGAAGTGGGGCATGATCGGGTAGGAAGTCACATTCTTGATTTCCTAAAAGATAATCATGTTGGCGTTTCCAAAATGGAGATTTCGCCCGAAGGACAATCCCATTTGTCGTTAGCTTTCTTAGATGAGGAGAACAATGCAGACTATTTGTTTTATAAAGACCATGTCCATGATTCGTTTTCGATGGCCTATCCTGAGATAAATCGCGATGATATCGTGCTTTTTGGCTCATTCTTTGCGGTGAACCCTATCATACATGCCGAGGTAAATGAGTTCTTAAAGTTTGCCCAACAAAAGGGGGCTATTCTTTATTATGATGTTAATTTTCGCCCATCTCATCGGCATGAGGTGATGAAAATTACTCCTAATTTTATTGATAATCTCGAACTATCAACCATTGTTCGTGGTAGTCATGAAGATTTTGAGGTGCTTTATAAGCAGACAGATGCTGCAAAGGTCTATCAAAATCAGATAAAATTCTATTGTAAAAACTTCATCTATACGCGTGGAAACAAGCCCGTTTCCGTGTTTGCTATACCCCAATTCCAAAAAGATTACGAGGTTCCGCCGTTGCAACCCGTGAGCACCATTGGTGCAGGAGATAACTTTAATGCAGGCATTATCTATGGTTTGCTGAAAGAGCATATCACATTGCACCAAATAGAAGAAGGGCTATCGGCTGCGCAATGGGATGCTTTGATAGGCTATGCACAAGCTTTTTCAGCCGCATGTTGCCAAGACATTTATAACTATGTGAGTGAAGCATTCGGCCAAAAAATGTCGATGTAATCGGCACTTTCTAACCATTTAGCTGTTTTTTCGTTACCCCATATCTTGCAAAAGCGTGGCGATGTCGGTTAAGTTGCTTGCCGTTTGGATATAGTCTTGCCATTTTCCACGTATCATTTGTTGGGCTTGTAAGTCGTCAAGTAATTTAATCAACGGATTGAAAAAGCCCTTCATGTTATAAAGGATGACACGTTTTTGGTGATAACCAATCGTTTTACTGGCAGCCACGGTAAACACTTCGTCGAGTGTTCCAATGCCTCCTGGCAAGGCAATGAGCACATCACTCTTTAGCAAAATCAAGTCTTTGCGGTCGCTGAGATTGTCACAAGCAATGTTGATATCTACGTAATCGCTCACTCTTCCACCTTGTTCGATGATGCGAGGAATAACTCCTATGGTCTGTCCGCCATGCAAATGCACCGCTTTCCCGACGCATTCCATAAGCCCACAATTACAACCTCCATAGACAATCGCATGGCCTTGCGAGCCAATCCATGCGCCTAAGGCCTCTGTTTCTGCAAAAAAGTCGGCATCAATCGTGTTGTTTGCCGAGCAAAATACACCTATCTTCATTCCACAAATTTACAGAAAAATGTGCAAGAACGAATTTTCTTTATCTTTTTTTGATAAAAGAATGAGTTTGTGTCATGCGCATGTTTCACCCCCATATTGGTGCATTTATTGGTCAACGTGGGAATCTTGACAGGGCAATTGGTACAGTGCTGTTGCACGATACTTTCCCAGCTATTTTGTCACTTGAATACTATCATCAAGCCATGGAATAGCGATTGCCAAACAATATAGCATAGATTGTTTGACAAAGAAGCCCACTTTACGTTACAATTCAATAGAGATTGTAGAACGATTTGGTCTATATTGCTGCACGACTTGCCCATCATTGTTGTGCAAGTACGGATAGAGTGTGTGCGATGGGAGATTTGTTGTGCTATGATTGATACTCTTGCGGTAGGGCAGCTACACTACATTGTGGACTAATGTGCATGGTGTTGCGACTTAAGCTATGCGCCAAAAACCTCTATTTTCAGCAAAAAGCTGGTGTTAATTGTTTGGTCTGGTGGGCAAAAGACGTCTATTTCCAATCTTCAGATTTACACAAAAATGTGCAAAAGTATAACTTATTCATCTTTTTTTGGATGAAAAATTTGGTTATTTCAAAAAAAAAAAAATAGCTTTGCCAACAGTTAATAAAGATTACTAACTACAAACAATTATTGATGAAGTTCCTGGAATTACGCATTAGAGACATGGAGTCTCCGCCATGAATGGATGCCTTTGAGGCATGCTATTTGATTGGTTGTTCACAAGATGTCGACGATGTTGTGCCCCCTTCTGATATGAAAAATGCTGCTATCAGCTATTAAATGCTATTAACAAAACAATTCAAATATACTTCTAATATTAAATCTATGAACAAAGACCCTTTTAAAGTGGTAAGTGCATTGCTCCTTTTTGCAGGACTCACCCCGTGGAGTTTCCCGCTGATGGTGCAAGCAAGTGTTGCTGAAGTGCATGCACAACAGCAAAGTAATGTATGTAATGGTTTGGTAACCGATCAGCATGGTGAACCCATTATCGGTGCTTCTGTCGTCATCAAAGGTACGACAAAGGGCTCGGTAACAGGTTTAGATGGTGAGTTTAGTATTGCAAATGCTTCAAAAGGTGCCACGATTGTCATCTCTTATATTGGCTATGTGAGCCAAGAAAAAGTGTGGAACGGAAAAGCCATGAAGGTTGTTTTAGAGGAAGATTCCAAAGCCTTAGACGAGGTGGTTGTCGTGGGTTATGGTACTACTTCCAAGCGAAAAACAACCTCAGCCATCTCACAAGTGAAGGCAGAAGACATTGCAAAGGTTCCCGTTCCCAACATCACACAGAGCTTAGCGGGCCGTGCTCCAGGCTTGATAGTTACGCAATCGGGAGGCGGTGTGAATGCGAAAGCCTCGGTTTCTATTCGTGGTGGCGGCACACCTTTATATGTGATTGACAATGTTATCTGCGAACAACGCGACTTTCAAAACCTCAATCCCGAGGACATTGCACAGATGTCGATTTTGAAAGATGCCTCGGCTACAGCTGTTTATGGTGCACGTGCGGCCAATGGTATTATTATGATTACCACCAAAAGCGGTGAAGCAGGGAAACTAAACATTGATTATAGCTTCAATTATACGATGAGTCAGCCAGCCGATTTGCAGAAAAAGGTTGATGCTTTCACGGCGGCATCATTCGTTAATCGCGGCTTACAATATGATGGAAGAGCACCACAATACACCGCGCATGACTTGGAATTGTTCCGCAATGGCACCGACCCTCAAGGACATGCTAACGTGGACTGGCAGAAGGTTACTATGCGCAATGTTGCGCCAGAGATGCGACATAACCTCATTCTTTCGGGTGGAAGTGAAGCGATAAAGATTTATACTGGTTTGGGATACTATCATCAACAATCTATCTATAAGGTAGATTCTCACCACATGAACCGTTATAATTTCCGCACGAATTTGGAAGCTAACCTCAAGAAGATTGGCTTAAAAGTGGATGCGGGAGTAGATGCTTATATCGTGGATTTCAAGGAGCCTTCGACGGCAAATGGGCGCGGATATTACACCACTTGGTCGCACATTCAGAACAAAAAGCCGTGGGAACCAGCCTATAATCAATTTGGACAAATCTATGGAGGGACAACAGATAATGCGCTTATTGACATCAGTAATCAGGGCGGTTACTTCAAACAATCGCAGTCATCTGTGCGTGGTCATCTCAATTTAACATGGGCTATACCTTATATTAAAGGTTTGAGTGTAAGGTCACTATCAAGCTATACGCTTGCCAATGATCGGAATAAGTCGTGGAATAAATCGGCACAAGCCTATGATTGGGACGGCAATCCGTTGACGGCAAACAAGCCCAATCTGTCGAAAAATGTGTATGCTCATCAAAACTTCAACCAGCAACTTTTTGCCGATTACACCCATACTTTTAAAGAGTTGCACACCCTTGGAGCTACACTTGGTATTGAAGCCAGCGGACAAGACTACGACAATTTGGGCGGTTCGCGCAAAGAATATATCTTTGATGTAGACCAAATGAGCGCCGGTCCGGCCGAAACAATGGAAAACTGGTCGTCAGAAGGTGTGGGTTATCGGCGTGCTGCCGTGATTGGTCGTTTGAAATACGACTACGCTTCACGCTATATGGTAGAGGCAAACCTGCGTTATGATGGCAGTGATTTCTTCCCTAAAGGGCAACGTTGGGGTGCTTTCTTCTCGGGATCAGCCGCATGGGCTATCTCAGAAGAGGCTTTTTGGAAGAAGTTTAAGATGGATAAAGTGCTCGAACATTTCAAACTTCGTGCTTCGTATGGTGAGATAGGGCAGGACTTTTTGGACTTGAATGGTGATGGGTCTGCCGATCGTTTTGCCTACGTTTCATCCTATACGCTCTACACACGCGGTGCCTTTTTGGGTGGAAAATGGCGTCCAACGTTCTATGAAGGTGCATTGATTAGCCCCGATATGACCTGGTATACGACAAAAGATTTCAACATTGGTGTTGACTTTACCAGCTTGAAAGGACGGCTATCAGGCTCATTAGATTACTTTGCTAAGGTGACAACAGGTTATCTTGCCACACCTTCTAATGTGGGTTATACGGCACCTTTGGGTAAAAACCTGCCCGTTGTAAAATCGAATGGTGAAAGCATTCGTCGCGGATTTGAATTCATTTTGCAATGGAGAGACCATATTGGCGAATTCAATTATGGCATCTCTGGCAACATGACTTATTATGATGACCGATGGAATGTGAACCCCAATGAAGCAGAAACGAATTTGAAAAATCCTTATAAGCGCAGCACACAAGCAGGTGCTTATACGGGTGTTTACTATCGGAACTTAGGTTATTACCAAGATTATCAAGACGTGTTGAATAGTCCTAAGCGCAATGGTTCAACCAATTTGATGGCTGGTGATTTGAAATATTACGACTTTAATGGCGACGGAAAGATTGATGGTGACGACCAAACGCGCATGGGGTCGGGTACAAGTCCTCGTGCAAACTTCGGCTTAAACGCTGATGCAAGCTATAAAGGTTGGTCGTTTAGCATGCTTTGGCAGGGCGCAACCAACTACAATATCTATGTCGACAACATCTTAATGGGCGGCAACAGCAACTATCTTCCTGTGATTTATGATTTCCAAAAAGACATCTGGTCGCCCGAAAATCGCAATGCATTGTATCCTCGGCAACATGCTTCCCCAGGCTTTAATGGTAGTAACAACTTTGTGGGAACCAATTTCTGGCTTGTCGATGCCTATTATCTTCGCCTCAAGAGCATGTCGATAGGTTATGATTTGAAGCATAAACTGTTGAAGCATGTAGGCTGGATGACGAAGTGTAACCTCTCGCTTAGTGGGTATAATCTGTTGACGTTTAGTCCTGCAAAGAAGTGGGGTTTCGATCCAGAGTCGGGCTCTAACGGAAATGGTTATGGCTATCCTATCTCACGCGTTTACACGATTAGCCTCAACATCGGTTTCTAATTATTCATTTATTTTACGACATTGAATTTATGACAAACTATAAATTGATTCTTTCTGCCTTATTACTTGGTGGATTAAGTCTGCAAAGTTGCAACGACTTTTTAGATACAAAGCCCACTGAAGGCTTTCCCGAAACAACCGTTTGGCAAACACAAAGCACCGTAGATGCTTTTGTTGCAGGCAACTATGCCTATGCTTATTCTCCCTATGAAGCATTTGCTACTTGGGATAACACTTTCAGTAACAACATGATTAACTGCCGTGCTGCTTGCTCAGGTGAGGCACGTGGCTTGATGGAGAATAACTATGGATGGGGCTTAAACACGCGTTTTGATGACATTCGCAGTTGCAATCTCATCATAGAGAAGATGGCTTCATCCTCTATTCCGCAAAATTATCGTGACCAATATACGGCAGAAGCAAAGATGATGCGCGCCATGATTTACTATGATTTGGCACGCAAAGGTGGGCGCTTTATTTGGGTTGACCGCGTATTAAAGCCTTCCGACGAGTTTAATCTCCCGCTAACGCGCGATATTGTTGAAAGCTATCAGCACGTATTAACCGATATTCGTGAGGCTATTCCTGCGCTTCCTACGCAGGCAGTTAGCGGTCGTTTGACGAAGAATGCCGCCTATGCTTTCCTCTCAGAGGTATGCCTTACGGCCGCAGCTTATACCAATGATGCTACTGCTTTGCAGGTGAATGGCAAGAGCTTGTATCAGGAATCGGTTGATGCTGTGGACGCTATTACCAACGTATCTCTCGATGCAAACTATGAGAATATGTTCAATGAGAAGGGTGCATACAGCTCACCTGAGATTATTTTAGCACAGTATTGGAGCAAAGATGTGACCAATGTTTCGCAGACAGACATGATACATTTGCTCCCCAACTTGCTCAATAGTAACCTCAGTATTACGGGATGTGGTCCGCTGTTTCATCGCGCAGACATCTTCGAATGCTGGTTGGATTATACGCCAAGTCAAAACCTTGTCGATGCTTATTTAGTCATAGACCAAGCAACAGGTAAGGCCGTTCGTTGGGATCAGAGTTCACAGTTTGTGAACAACACGCGTCCTTTGTCACGCGCTGAGGCGATAACGAAGATTGAACATAAGGAAGAAGCTGAGTTTAATGGTGGTGCTTTCTTCAAAGCTTTTGAAGTAACAACACCGGGAACGAGCATCAGTGACCTCATGTATCAGCACAGAGACAAACGTTTTGACGCCTCTATCATACACGATGGTTCTGTGTTCTTAGGTGAAAATATCACCACCTATTCTCACGGAAACATGAGCCGTTGGGCCACACAGCGCTATGCTGCGAGCCACGTTCCATTGACAAATTACAGCATGCGCAAGTATATTTACACCGAATGGAGTCCTCGTCCGTTCTACAATGTGATGACCGATTATCATAAAGTAATTTTCCGTTATGGGCGTTGTCTGCTCAATAAGGCCGAAGCATTGTTGCGTTTGGGCAGAGTTGCCGATGCGGTTACCACCTTCAACCAAACGAGAATGGTGCATGGTGGCTTGCCCGCTTCCACCGCAACTACGCTGGCTGACGCTTGGAAAGACTATAAAATAGAACGCCGTGTGGAACTTTTTTGGGAAGGAGACTGGTATTTTAGCCTGCTTCGTTGGGGCAAGTATGGACACGAAGCCAATGATGGTAAGGCACCGGGAAGTGTGATTGACGAACTCACTGCGCCTGCAACGTTTATCGAAATCAAAACCGATCGCACGGCAGCTTACGTGGGTAATGTGCAATTATCCAACGACCAGCGCACGTTTGACACCCGTTCTTACCTCTTCCCCATCACAAAATCTGTGATACAAGCCAATTCAGCTATCAAAGATACCGACCAAAATCCTGGTTGGGAATAATCACATCATTCAATTTTTTAGGATATGAAACAAATAAAATCACACCTTTTCCTTCTTCTGAGTCTATTATTTAGTATCTTTGCGTTGAGCGCATGCAGTTGGGAAGACCTCCCTTCTTATGAAGAAGCCAATATCAGTGCCGTGCAATTCTACTATCGTTGGGCCAGCAATGTGAAGGATCCTATCACGCAAGAACCTATCGTTAAGGAGGTGCGTTTGAATACTACTTCTGTGGTAGATGCTGATGCTGGCACGATAGAAGCTACGGTAACGGTTCCTGCTGCATCGGGTGATTTCACGACAGCCGTGCGCAATCAAGTGTCACAGCACCCGCTTTGGGCACAGGTAACGGTGTCAACTGCCGCACGCATCACGCCTGTTGATGGCGCGGCAGCCTTGGGAACACCCGATGATTGGAGCCAAGCGCGTAAGTTTAGTGTGAAAGCTGCCAACGGGAACACCAAGATTTGGAAGATTAAGATTGTTCAGTTCACAAGATAGTTCTTACTTGGTTCCATATTTAGAAAGCGCAAAAGGGTGGCTGTAACATGCTGATTTTTCTACAAATGGTATGTGAGCCGCCCTACATTATCTCTTTAAAGCACAGGCAATCCGTTGCAATCCTTTCGGGCAGATGTAGACAGACAGCATAGAAAAAATGTTTTATGAAACAGATAAAATTAGGTTTAGGATTATGGTTGTGTCTCTTAGTATATGCCCTGCCAACACAAGCGGCACCTCATGACACCTTGTTTGTGGCTGATTATGGCGTGCATCCCGACACACATGAAGACCAAACGGCACGTTTGCAACAAGTGATTGCCGATGCCAAGCGATGGAAAAGCCGCGTAATGGTGTTTCAATCGGGTCGCTATGACCTATGGCCTACCGAGGCAACGCGCAAGGAATATTATATTTCGAACACGTCTTCGGAGACCGAATGCCCCTCAAAAGTAAAAACCATTGGGCTGTTTCTGGAGGATATGGAGGGTTTAACCATTGAAGGAAACGATGCAACGCTCATGTTTCATGGCAAGATGACGATGCTCACTTTGGCACATTGCCGCAATATGCGGTTGCAAAACATTCATTTTGACTTCGAAAGACCGGGCGGTTCTGAACTCACTTATCTCAAAGTTGATGCACAAGGGGTGACTGCACGCGTGCATCCTGATAGCCGATACATCATTGTTAACGGCCGAATGTCATGGGTGGGTGAAGGCTGGCGCACAAACTATCCGCATTGTATTGAGTACAATCCCGAAAACCATCATTTTGAATATAGCAAAGGGTGGGAAATTCTTTCGCAAGCAAAAGCTACTGAATTGTCGCCAAATGTGGTGCACTTTACCACACAATATGGTAGAGATTTTCAACCAAATCATACGATAACGGTGCGCGATATTATACGTGACCAAGTGGGGATGTTTTTGTTTGAGAGCCAAAATATTACTTTTCGCAACATCGGTGTACATTATATGCATGGGTTAGGCATCGTAAGTCAGTATTGTCGCAACATCACTATGCACCAAGTGCAGTGTGCTCCGCGCAAAGAGAGCACGCGTTTGTTGGCCTCTTCGGCCGACTTTATGCACTTTTCGGGTTGTAGTGGTAAGATAAGCATTGACAGTTGCCGGTTTGTTGGGGCACAAGATGACCCCATTAATGTGCATGGAACGAACCTACGGGCGGTGGAACGTGTGGACGATTACACGCTGCATCTGCGTTTTATGCATCCGCAAAGCTATGGTTTCCAAGCGTTCTTTGCCGGCGACACCGTGGCCTTCGTGCAGGCATCAACCATGCTTCGGTATGCTGAAAATGTGGTGAAAACGGCACGATTGTTGTCGCCGCGCATCATGGAAGTAACGTTTTTGCGTCCCATTCCCAAGACCCTTCAATTACAAAGTGATTGTGTGGAGAACCTCACTTGCACGCCCGAAGTGGAAATTAGCCATTGCTATTTCTCACGAACCAGCACGCGCGGAACCCTTGTCACTACGCCACGACGCGTGATCATCCGCAACAACACCTATGATTATACAGGCATGAGTGCCATACTGATAGAGGGAGATGCCTCGGGATGGTATGAATCTGGCCCAGTGAAAGATGTGCTTATTGAAGGCAATCGCTTTGTGGGTTGTGCCTATAACGGACATCCTGCTCATGCCGTGATTGCTTTAAATCCGTCGAATACGGTGGTTGATGCGCACCATCCCGTGCATCAAAATGTGCGCATCATCAACAATCATTTCGTCACTTTCAGCAATCCTGTGCTCTATGCCAAGAGCACTTCGGACTTAGTTTTTAAAGGTAATGCGATCGAAGAAAGCTCATCTGTATCAGAGAAAACATTAAAATGGTTTATCTTTGATGGTTGTAATCGAGTCCTTATTCAGCGCAATCGCTTTCCAATTCCATTCACATCTCGTGCTGTTCAGTTTGCTAACATGAAACCAACGTTTACAAAATAAGTGGGATAGCGATTGTGAAAAGGAAGCGATTTTATAGATAGTGATTAAAGTGTTATTATACATTAAAAGACAGAAAATTAATAATGAAAGAATACGTAATATAAAAGGTTTGGTTGTTTATAATTAAAAAAGTTCCTTTTAATGGCTTATGAAAAAAAGATTATCATTCATTTGTGCCGCAATTGCATTCTTTAGCTTTGCGGCTTCAGCTGTAACAGCTCAGCAATTGGACAAGAAGTATGCGCCAATTGAAGTAGTAACTCCCGCACGTCCTGCCGGACAACAAGACGTTATAGGCCTTACCGCCCCCAAATTGAAAACCGTTCGCATTGGTGTTATCGGTTTAGGTATGCGTGGTATCGGTGTTATTGAGCGCTGGGTGCACCTGCCCGGTGTTGAAATCAAGGCCATTTGCGACTTGGTTCCGAAGAATATTGAACGCGCACAAAATGAACTTGTAAAGGGAAAGTTCCCTAAAGCTGCCGTTTATACCGGTAGTGAAGATGCCTGGAAAAAGCTGTGTGAGCGCAAGGATATTGACTTGGTTTACATTGCAACCGATTGGAAACACCATGCACAGATGGGTGTTTACGCAATGGAACATGGTAAACATGCTGCGATAGAAGTGCCTGCTGCCATGACTTTAGATGAGATTTGGCAGCTCATCAACACATCAGAACGTACCCGTAAGCATTGCATGCAGTTGGAAAATTGCGTGTATGATTTCTTTGAAATGACCACACTTAACATGGCCCAACACGGTTTGTTTGGTGACATTCTGCATGTAGAAGGTTCGTATATCCACAATCTTGAGGAGTTTTGGCCTTATTATTATAATAACTGGCGCTTGAATTATAACAACGAATATCGTGGTGATGTGTATGCTACACATGGCTTAGGACCAGCTTGTCAGTTGCTGAATATCCACCGAGGTGACCGCTTAAAGACGCTTGTTGCTATGGATACGAAGGCCGTTACAGGCCCTGAATTGGCGAAGAAATATGGTGTTGACGACCACAGTAAGCCTTTCCAGAATGGCGATCACACGATGACTTTCATTCGAACAGAGAATGGAAAGACCATTCAAATTCAGCATGATGTGATGAATCCACGCCCCTATAGCCGCATGTATCAGCTCACAGGAACTGATGGTTTCGCGAATAAATATCCTATTGAGCAATATTGTTTCCGCCCAAAGCAGCTCAAAGACAGCGAAGTTCCCAACTTAGAGAACTTGAATATGCACGCTGCTGTGCCCGAGAATGTGAAGGAAGCCTTGATGAAACAATATAAGCATCCCATCACAAAGATGTTGGAAGAAGAGGCTAAAAAGGTGGGTGGCCACGGCGGTATGGACTACATCATGGACTATCGCTTGGTTTATTGCTTACACAATGGTCTGCCTTTGGACATGGATGTCTATGATTTGGCAGAGTGGTGTTGCATGGCTGAGCTTACAAGATTGTCGATAGAAAATGGCAATGCGCCTGTAGCTGTGCCCGACTTCACGCGCGGTGGCTGGAAAAAGCTCAATGGTTTCCACCATGCTATGGCCGAATAAATCATTTTATTTAGCATATAGATTTTCATATATTAATAGTTTGAACTGCTGATAGCAAGTGCTTTTAAGCTTGCTTCAGCAGTTTTTTAAGTTTAAAATCAGATGAAAACAATGACGAGAATGGCATACCCAGTTCGTGTTTCCACCCTGTTTTTCCTGTTTTTTAGCATCCTTTCGGGGCATGCTGGAAATACTATTAAGCAGCGACCACTACATATTTGGTTTGACACGCCGTGCACATTAAAAGGTAAAGCCGTGTGGTATGGGGGACGACCAGAGATGTGGAAAGGAGAAAACAAACCCGAATCGGCAGGTGATACTGCCAAAAATCCCGACGAAGAGTGGGAGTCGGCCTCATTACCCATTGGTAATGGCAGCTTAGGGGCAAACATTTTGGGGTCGATTGCCGCAGAACGTATCACCTTAAATGAAAAGAGTTTGTGGCGCGGAGGGCCTGGAGTGAGTAGCGATGCAAGCTATTATTGGAACGTCAACAAGCATGCTGCACCTGTACTTAAGGCCATTCGGGCGGCCTTTTTGGCAGGCGATAAAGCCAAAGCCGACAGCCTAACGCGTAAAAACTTCAACGGCTTGGCAGCCTATGAATCGTATGCAGAGAAGCCTTTCCGCTTTGGAAACTTCACCACCATGGGCGAATTGACCATCGAAACGGGGCTCAATGATGCACAGATTAGTGGCTATCGACGCGAATTGTCTTTAGATTCGGCGCGCACATTGGTGCAATTCGTGCACGATGGTGTGCGTTATGCACGCACGGCCTTTATCTCTTATCCCGACAACGTAATGGTGCTGCGCTTCAAGGCCAATGCTAAAGGCATGCAGAACCTGTGTTTTCACTATGCGCCCAACCCTGTTTCAACAGGCAAGATGCAGGCCGATGGTACCAATGGGTTGGTGTATCGCGGTGCTTTAGACAGCAATGGCATGCAGTATGTGGTGCGCATTCAGGCGGTAACACATGGTGGAACGATCGAAAACTCGGGGCAAACGCTGACGATAAAAGGGGCTGATGAGGTGGCTTTCCTCATCACGGCCGACACCGATTACCGCATAAATTTCAATCCTGACTTCCATAATCCCAAAACTTATGTGGGTGTTCAGCCTGAAGTAACTACCGAAAAATGGATGAAACAAGCTGCGGAAAGGGGATATGCACAGCTGTTTCAGCGCCATTTCAAGGATTATTCTCCTCTCTTTCAGCGGGTGAAATTGCAGCTCAATGCGGCGCAAACGAACGATAAAGATGTGCCCACTGCACAGCGTTTGGCAGCCTATCGTAACGGCGCTACCGACAATTATTTGGAGGAACTCTACTATCAGTTTGGGCGTTATCTGCTCATTGCCAGCTCGCGTCCCGGCAACTTACCTGCCAATCTGCAAGGCCTTTGGCACAATAATGTCGATGGTCCGTGGCGTGTAGACTACCATAATAATATCAATGTGCAAATGAATTATTGGCCCGTGCACACCACAAACCTCAACGAGTGTGCGTTGCCTTTGGTCGACTTTGTGCGCACATTGGTGAAGCCCGGCGCTGTAACTGCGAAGGCTTATTATGGTGCACGCGGATGGACCACCTCGGTTTCGAGCAACATTTTCGGCTTCACTGCCCCCCTTGCAAGTGAAGATATGTCGTGGAATCTTTGCCCAATGGGTGGCCCTTGGCTTGCTACTCACTTGTGGGAATATTATGATTTCACCCGTGACAAGCAGTTTCTGCGCAGCACACTCTATGACATCATTAAGCAGAGTGCCAACTTTGCGGTGGATTATCTGTGGCATAAGCCCGATGGAACTTACACTGCGGCACCTTCAACTTCACCCGAACATGGGCCTATTGACGAGGGAGTAACCTTCGTACACGCCGTTATTCGCGAGATTTTGCTTGATGCTATTGCTGCCAGTAAGGTGCTTCAAGTGGACGAGGCTGCTCGCAAGCAGTGGCAAATGGTGCTGAAGAAGTTGCCTCCTTATCGCATAGGACGCTATGGTCAGTTGCAAGAATGGTCGGAAGATATTGATGATCCCAATGATCATCACCGCCATGTGAACCATCTCTTTGGTTTGCATCCCGGCCACACCATTACGCCTTCCACCACACCAGCCTTAGCAAAAGCCGCACGAGTGGTATTAGAACATCGGGGAGATGGTGCTACTGGTTGGAGCATGGGATGGAAAATTAACCAGTGGGCACGCCTACATGATGGCAATCATGCTTATCTTTTGGTGCGCAATTTGTTGAAAGATGGCACACTCAACAACCTTTGGGACACGCATCCTCCCTTCCAAATTGATGGTAATTTTGGTGGCACTGCAGGCATCACCGAGATGTTATTGCAAAGCCATACAGGCTTCATCGATGTGCTTCCTGCGCTGCCTGATAGCTGGAAACAAGGCGAAGTGCGTGGTCTTTGTGCCCGCGGTGGCTTTGAAGTGGGGCTGAAGTGGCAGCAGGGCATGTTGCAATCGGTAGTGATTAAGTCGCTGGCAGGCGAACCTTGTACACTTAACTATCGTGGGAAAACATTGCGTTTTGTCACGAAGAAAGGCCAAACTTATGTGGTTTCATGGCAAAAAGGGAACTGGAAACGATAGTCTCTATATTCTTTTACTTGAAATAGTGTTTGCAGTAATGCTGCAAACACTATTTTTTTGTTTTGCAATTTGTAGCGTTATTGCAGGCTTTAAAACTTTTGTTTTTGTGTTTTGAGGTATCACTGTAGGCACACTCTTTTTATTTTCTCGTTTGCTGTGGTGCTGTGAGCACTCTTTTTTGTGTCTTATGATTTGCAAAATTACAGTGAGTCTCCATGTCTTTGTTGTGCTCTTTGCAGCATGAGTGCGAGTATTCAAGTCCTCGATTTTGACAGCTTTTGATGTGGGTTATGCTGCATTCTTTTTCTGGTGGTAGAGTGTAGTGTGAGTGGTTGCGAAATGATTTGTGCGGTTTTATGGAGTAATTGCATAGAGATTACACTATAAAAACATAGTGTTTATGAACTTATTTAGCCCACTTTTTGTTATCGGTGTGCTATCTGTTCGAAGCCTTGCGTAGTTATCTTCAGGTATCAAGATTGTTTTTGTTTTCTAAGCGGTGGAACTTCCTTAATTATAAAGACTAAAAAAGGGCGTAACCCAAGTGAGGTTACGCCCTTTTGAATATGGATTATGCTACATAGATTGTGGCATTCTTTCTCGTATTTTATGGCCATGTCATGGCTTTATACATTTTTATTTTGCATTAATCTCTTTGATTAAGCGGTTGGCATGCCCCCATTTATCCATCATGAAAAGCATGTAGCGGATGTCAACACCTATGCAACGCGCTAAGCGATGGTCGAAGTTGATGTCGCTACTGAGGCTATCCCAGTTGCCATCGAAGGCTAAACCCATGAGTTGTCCCTTGCCATTAAAGATGGGAGAACCCGAGTTCCCACCTGTAATATCGTTGTTGGTAAGGAAGCAAAGTTGCAGCTTCCCCGTGGTTTTGTCTTGATAAGGACCAAACGATTGAGCGCTCAACAGTTGCTGCATGATAGGTTCTGCCTTATAATCGAACACGCCTTTGTCACCGCGTTTCATCTTCTCTACAAGGCTTTCTGCCGTGGTATAGTAGTTGGAAATGTGCCCACCGAGGTCATAACCACCCACTTGTCCGTAGGATAAACGCATGGTAAAGTTGGCATCGCTATAATGAGGTTGATCCTCTTCCATGCGCAGTTTGGCTGCACAAAGATACTGTTCTTGCAGCTCGATGCTGTCGGTTGGTGCAGCCAATTCGCGGTTGATGCGGTTGCGCAAGGCGTTGAGTTCTTGACCATATTGCAAGCCTGCATCCTTGGCAATGTTGGCTTTTGTGAGGTAAACCTTAGCCCCCTTCTTCATCAAGGCCGAGGTGTTCCACAAATAATCAACATATTTTTGGTAGTTGCCACCAAATTTTTGGTCGATGGTTTTGTAGAAAGCGGGCAGATATTCGGCAGCGATTTGCGCGCGATAGTTCTTCAACAACGTGGCTTGCACTTCGCGATCGAGAGCCGCATCCCACGTGTTACTGTTGTCATCAAAGGTCACATAGGGCGCTTTGGCCGTGCCTTGCTTCTCCTTTTTGAATGCCTTCAGCGCACGGTCGCTCAGTTCATTGGTGCGCATAAAGGTTTCGTTGAAGAGCGTTGCCGCGCGACGTGCATTGAAACGCTTGGCATAAAGCGCTTTCAAGGCATTGAAATCGAGCTTGCCTTGCAGGTATTTTGTCGAGTCTTGCCAACGCTGTAATGTCGCTTCATAGCGTGCTTTTTGGTTGATGATTCCGATAGAATCAATACATTTGTTCATGCCAATGGAGTTTTTCCAATAGTTAGCACTCTGCGCAAACTTGCTGTCATACTTGATACGCACGGCCTCATCGGCACGCATGTAGCGTGTCATCACCTCCTGTTTCACACCTCTTACCTGTGCTCTTGGAGCGTTAATGGCATCTCTTCTTTCGCGAATGCCATAGCTTGAAAGGTAGCGACTGGTGCTGCCGGGATAGCCCATGGTCATGGCAAAGCTACCCTCTTTGTAGCCTTCTAAGCTCACTTGCGCCCAATGTTCGGGATGATAGGGCACGTTGTCCTTGCTGTAAGGCGCCGGTTTATTGTCCTTATTGGCGTAGATTCTGAACACACTGAAGTCGCAAGTTTGGCGCGGCCACATCCAGTTGTCGGTCTCTCCGCCAAACTTTCCCATCGACTTTGGGATGGTGAACACCAAGCGCACGTCGGGAAAATTGCGATAGGTGGTGGCATAATATTGGTTGCCTTCGTAGAACGCATCAACGTTTACATAGAGTGTAGAGTCTTGCTTTCGTGCCGCTTTTGTGTAGGCATTCTCCAACGAGTCGAGCACACGTGCCTGTGATAGCTTGCTCATCGTGGCAAAACCTGTTTTCATCACCTCAGCTGTGATGTCCTTTTGACTCACCATGAAGTTCACAAAGGTGCGCTCGTTGGGCAGCTCTTCAGCGAAACTCTTGGCCACAAAACCATTCAACAGGTAGTCGTGTTCAACGGTAGAATGCGAGCGAATGGCCTCAAAGCCACAGTGATGGTTGGTGAAAACGAGACCGTCGGGGCTCACAACCACGCCCGAACAATGCCCTGAGAAATCGACAACGCTGTTCTTAATGGCGTCTTTGTTTGCATAGAGGTCGCCGTAGGGCAGTTGAAAGCCCTCGGCTTGCATCTGTTGATACACAGCTTGTGGAAGATTATAGAGCGTCCACATGCCTTCGTCGGCATGCAAAGGAGCTGCTAAAAGCAGCAATGCGGGTAGCAAGTGCCACCATCTTTTTTTCTTCATATCTATGATTTTATTAAATGATTTGTACGATATTGCTGAATAATTTGCGCGATATTGTGCCACAATCTATGCGATATTACGGCACAATATGGGCTATATTGTCAGACCTTGGATTTGAATTTATTTTTAATTTTGACGAAACTTTCAGCCGAAAAGTTGCGCTTCACGATAATCACCACAAAGCAACCAACGAGCAAAGTGTTGACAGTCAAGGCGCCGAGCATCGGCAAACGGGCGTTGCTCAGGCTGATGAGTGCAAACAAAGCTGCAGCGATGAGCGTATAGAAAGCAATGTCTTTAAGCGGATAGCGAATGGGATAGTACTTTTGTCCGAACGCATAGCTCAGCAACATGCTCACACCATACGATGCAAATCCCGCCCAAGCGCAAGCCCAATAGCTGAAATAAGGGATGAGCAACAGGTCGACTCCGATGAGAATCACAGCACCGATGCCCGAGAAATAGGCTCCCCAAATGGTTCGGTCGATGAGCTTATACCAAAAACTGAGGTTGAAAAAAATGCCAAACATAATCTCAGCGGCCATCACAATCGGCACAATCTGCAACCCTTCCCAATAGCTTTTGCCCACAATGTAGCGCAGAATGTCCATGTAGGCCATCACAGAGAGGAAGGCCAGCAGGGTGAAAATGATGTAGAATTTCATCGCTTTGGCATAGGTTTCCTTGTTGTCGTTATCTTTAGTTTTGCCGAAAACAAAGGGTTCATAAGCATATCTAAAGGCCTGAGTGATGATGACCATGATCATGGCTAATTTGATACAGGCGCCATAAATGCCCAATTCCATGCGTGCTTCCTGCGCATTGCCGTTGTACATCCATGGAAAGATAATCTGCGAAGCCGTTTGATTCAGCTGCCCGGCTAAGCCCATAATGAGCAGCGGCCAGGTGTAGTTGAGCATGCGTTTGCAGGTGGCTTTGTCGAAAGGAAAGCGGAAACCTTTCAGCTCTTTGCCCAAGAAAAACAGGGTGATGACGCTGCCTGCCAGCTCAATCCAAAACACATAGACCACATGAAGACTGAAATTCTCGTCATAAAGCCCGAGGAAATTGATTTTGAAATAGGGAAAGACAACCAAATAAAGCAGCACACCTACGATGTTCACGACGATGCTGATGAGGCGGATACTCACAAACTTCACGGGGCGATGTGCATAGCGCAAATAGGCCAAAGGGATGTTGATAAAGGCATCTATCGCCACACATGCGCCCATAATCATGATGAATTCGGGGTGGTCGGGATAGCCAATGCCGTCGGCAATAGGATGCAGAAACAACGCCACGAGTGCGATAAAGAGCACCGAAGTGGTGGCCACTAATCGCAAGGTGGTGGCATAAACCTTCTCGGCA
This sequence comes from Prevotella sp. HJM029, assembly GCF_000599605.1. Classification (GTDB taxonomy): domain Bacteria; phylum Bacteroidota; class Bacteroidia; order Bacteroidales; family Bacteroidaceae; genus Prevotella. The sequence goes on from NZ_KK082668.1 coordinate 172,465, forward strand.
TCTTCGCCTTGGCGGTTCATAAAGCGGAAGAAAGTGGTCTCCATACCATAGGTTAGGAGGATGATGAGCAAGGCCACGTAGGCATAAATGTTGGTGATGATGCCATATTGTCCGCCCGCTGCGTTAAACTTTACCGTTTCTATGGGCACCAGTAAATAGCCTATGAAGCGGGCAGCAATACTGCTCAAACCATAAATGGCGGTGTCTTTTGCTAATGATTTTAAATTGGCCATGTCATGAATGTCAATAAAAGCATAAATCGTATGATGATGTTAGAACATCAAATAGGCGATGAAGATTGCCGCAAGCACACCAATAAGGTCGGCTAACAAGCCACAAGCCACCGCATGTCGCGTGTATTTGATGTTGATACTACCGAAATAAACGGCAAGAATATAGAAGGTGGTGTCGGTTGATCCTTGAAAGATACAACTCAAACGTCCCACAAAACTGTCAGCTCCATAGGTCTTCATGGCTTCCAACATTAGTCCTCTTGCGCCGCTTCCGCTAAGGGGTTTCATAAAAGCGGTGGGCAAAGCATCGACGAAATCGGTAGGTAGTCCGCAGGCATGGATGCACCATGCCAAACCAGAAAGGAACATATCCATAGCGCCTGAAGCCCGGAATACGCCGATAGCCACGAGCATCGCCACTAAATAAGGAATGATTTTTACAGCTGTAGTGAAGCCTTCTTTAGCCCCTTCTACAAAACTATCGTAGACATTCACACGCTTCACTACGCCTGCAAGAATAAAGATAAGGATGATGGTTAGCAGAATCATGCTGCCTCCGACATTGGCAATCCTCTCCATAGTCTGCTGATCCATGTGACTAAAACTCCAGATAACGAAACCCACAAAGGCAATCATTGCACCTAAGAATGCTAATAACACGGGCTGAAGGAGATTAATTTTTTGCCATATTGCCGTGATGATAATGCCTGCAAGTGTGGCAATTGTCGTCGCCAAAAGGATGGGAACAAACACGTCTGTGGGATTGTGTGCACCATAGGTAGCACGATATCCCAAAATTGTTGTGGGGATAATGGTGAGGCCACTGGTGTTTAATACCAAGAACATAATCATGGCATTGGTCGCAGTATCTTTCTTTTCGTTGAGTGTTTGCATCTGTTGCATGGCCTGAAGACCAGCAGGAGTTGCTGCATTGTCTAAGCCCAACATGTTAGAAGCCATATTCATAAAGATGCTACCCATGGCTGGATGGTTTTTTGGAATACCAGGAAAGAGCTTTGAAAACACTGGACTAAGCATGCGAGCCAGCACGTTTACTGCGCCAGCACGTTCGCCAATGCGCATTATGCCCAACCACAATGCTAAGATTCCCGTTAGTCCTAACGAAATTTCAAATGCATTTTTGGATGAATCAAAGGTAGCTTCTACAATCTTTTGGAAGAGCGTTGCATCGCCCATACATAACCCAATGATTGCGAAAATGAATGCAACCACGAAAAACGCCACCCAAATATAATTTAAAACCATATCGTATGCAAAGGTAAATGAAATCAGCTATATAAGGAAAGAAAATATTAAAAACCTATGCTTTTCAGTGCGATTGGAGCATAATTCATAAGCCTTTGAGGTTGGATAAAACCATAAAACATGATTTTTTTAATGCTATTTTCGTGCATTTATGGTGCCTTTTCCTTAAAATCAGTGCCTTTTTCTTTGTTATCTCATGTGGAATATTTATCTTTGCAGCGAGGCTTTTCCTGCAAAAATTAGGAGGAACAGGTGTAAAGTAGCTTGTCTTGAGCCCAATTGTTTGACGGCTTTTTTAGGAAATCCTCATGAAAAGAGGCGACAGGGAAAACCTAAATGGCATATAAAAAGTGCACTTGCACACGATAATATAGAATGAGTAGACATTCCTCTAACGATGCGCGGCATTTGTTTCGAATGGAAATGAAAAATCGTAAGCGTAGAAAGAAGTTAGCCAATCTTTTGTTTTGGGTAGCTTGTATACTATGCATTTGTATGTGCATAGTATGCTTCTTCCTCTATTTGCATCCCGATTTATAATCTATTCTGGGTCTTTGCTTACAGCTTTTGGTGTGTGGATGATACGCCATTCCCTTCTTGTCCCCCAGAAGAGGAGAACGTTCTTTGGAGTATAGCAGGGTGATTGATACCTACGAATGTTGGAGGTAATAGCAATAACAGCTTGTTATTGCTTTGTTCTGTTATGCACTTGTAGCAAGGAAGGAATAAGGATACAGAGCGAAAAGACGATATAAAGCAACATGGTTTGTGTGCTTCCGTTGGCCAATTCGCGTAAAGAAGCATTCTCATAGCCTGGCATGATATTGGCTAATAAGTAAACAATCGAATTGTTGACCCAATGAAATGCAATGCCAGGAATGATGCTTCGGGTGCGCATATACAACCAACCTAAGAATAACCCCATGAGAAAAGCATGCACGCCTTGTGCAAAATTCAGATGAATGAGGCCAAAAAGCAAGGCTGAAATGGTGATGGCTATCCAAGGATTGGTGGGAGAACACACCGCTAAGAGGCGGCGAAGAATGGCACCTCTGAATACAATTTCTTCAGCAAGTGGAGCAAAGATACTGATGGCTACATAGCCTAAAGGTTGGTGCATCATGCGTGTAAACATCACTTGTAGCTGGATTGGCAACTCGAACGGCAGCAAATTTTCGAAAGCCATGGCAGGAATAATCGCGCCAAGGGCAATGCATAGCACCCAGAACAACACACCCCAAGGACGTGATTGCACATAATGTCGGGAGACAGGTGTCCACTTTCGCCAACAAAACAGCACGGCAAGCAGGGCGCTACCCACGATATTTGCTACTATGGTGAGCGTGAGATCCGTCGCGATGAGTGTTTGTAATTGTGTGAAAGGAAGCCCTTTGTAGAGTAAAAAGCCAATGGCAAGCGCGATCGCTACGATGAATTGTGTTGCGATAAACAACACGATGTAGAGCGTAATGTCGAGCACTAATTTCTTATATGGATTCATATTTGGGTTGATTTGTAAAGAAATTGATAATCATTTCACGATCTTTTGTGAGCTGTTTCGCCAATTCTGGCGCATTTCTGAACTTCTTTTCGGCGCGGATACGCTCATAAAAAGCCACGCTTAACGGCTTGTCATACAGGTCATTTGCATAGTTAAAGATGTTGACCTCGATGCTCTTTGTTGTGCCATCAAACGTGGGACGATAGCCGATATTCATCATTCCGTCATGCCAAGTAGTTGAATCGGGGCATTTAACGCGCACAGCATAAACACCATTTGCGGGCAGAAGTTGCTCTATACTCGCCGGAATAAGGTTGGCAGTAGGGAAGCCTATGGTGCGACCTTGCTGGAAACCATGCCCCACTTTCCCGGTAAGAGTGTAAGGATAACCTAAGCATTCATTGGCAAGTGCAACTTCTCCTTCATGCAAAAAGCTGCGAATGACCGATGAACTAATCTTGATACCTTTATATATATAGGGCTGGGTAGGCAACACTTCAATTCCTAAATCTTGCCCATAGCGTACATAGTCATTAAAATGCTCGTTGTTTTTTCGGCCGAAATGGTTATCGTAGCCCATGAGAAGTGTCTTGACCTGTAATTGTTTCTGCAGCACTTGTTGCATGAAATCATGAGCCGAAAGTTGTGCCATTGTTGCATTAAAAGGCAAAATGGCCACGCTATCAATGCCCGTTTTAGTCAGCAATTGCAGCTTTTCATCAAACGTTGTGAGTAATTCGGGGATGTAATCGTGTTGCAAAACACGACGTGGATGTTGATCAAATGTAATGGCTACCGACCTCAACTGGCGCTCTTGTGCGGCAAGAGCTAACTGCTTAAGCAAGAAACGATGTCCCAAATGTACACCATCAAAGAAGCCTATTGTGGCAATAGCAGGCACATCCGACACGATATCTTTATGTAATAGAATGCTATCCATATTCTTTTTTATACTTGCAAACTTACGCATTTTTTCTGATATCGACATGGATTAATGTTCATTTTAGTCCATTTTGAGCTCCTATAACCTTTTCTTTATCGTTAAATTTTTCAGTGGTTTGAGGTTTAACCCGAATAAAAAATAAGTGAGAACCCTTGAAAAGGATTCTCACTTTGTGCGCTTCAAGATGGGCTTGAACCAACGACCCCCTGATTAACAGTCAGGTGCTCTAACCAACTGAGCTATTGAAGCCTGTGCAAAGAGGTTGCCCTGAATTGCGTTTGCAAAGGTAAATGCTTTTTTCTGAACTACCAAATTATTTGTAGAAAAAAACAAATCAGATGTGATTTTTATGTAAAACACAGCTTGTGTTGTAAGTTTTTACACATTAATATATTACTTTTGCTGGCATGAAGAAACGTGTATTGTTTTATATGTTGGCAGTGTTTTGTTTGCCTATGGCAGCGCAAAACACCAAGAATCATAATTTTGAAGTAGCGAAAAACCTTGAAGTGTTCAATGCTATTTATAAGAATTTGGACTTGATGTATGTGGATAAGCTTTCGGCAGACACTGTTGTTGGGACGGCCATTGAGGCAATGTTGAGCTCGCTTGACCCCTATACTGAGTATTATTCTGACGCACAATCGAAGGATTTAAAGATGATGGTTACGGGCAAATATGCTGGTGTCGGAGCTTTGATTCGCTATAGTCCGAAATATAAGAATGTGTTTATAGAAGAGCCTTATGAACATATGCCTGCGGCAGAAGCGGGGTTGCGCAAGGGCGATTTGGTGTTGGCTATCGACAAAGAATCGATGGAAGGCAAACAAACATCGTATGTAAGTGATAAACTTCGCGGTGATGCTGGCACCTCATTTGTCATCACTGTGCGTCGCCCTTCCACGGGAAAGGTGTTGAAATTGCGGCTCACTCGCCGTGCCATCAAGCTGCCTTCCATCCCCTATTATGGGCTGCAAAACAATGGCATTGGTTATATTAATCTGAATCAATTCACTGAAAATTGTGCACAAGATTTCCGCAATGCTTTTATTGATTTGAAGCAACAGGGCGCCAAGAAATTGGTTATTGATTTGCGAAATAATGGCGGAGGTTTGGAAAGCGAGGCCGTAGATATTGTTAATCTCTTTGTTCCCAAGGGAGTAACTGTAGTGTCTAATCTTGGAAAGTTGCCACGATTGAACCATGCTTATCAAACGAAAAATGAGCCGCTTGATACCCTTATGCCGATAGTAGTGTTGGTGAATGGCAACACAGCCAGCGCAAGTGAAATCACAAGCGGTGCGCTTCAAGATTTAGATCGTGCGGTGGTTATGGGCACAAAAACCTTTGGCAAAGGACTTGTTCAAATGACAGTCGATTTACCTTATCATGGTAATTTGAAGCTAACTTCACAAAAATATTATATTCCCAGTGGGCGTTGTATCCAGGCTATCAATTATAATCGCAGACGAATGGGAGGAGATGCGCAGACCCCTGATTCGCTATTGCGTGTTTTTCACACGCGAAATGGACGTGAAGTGCGCGATGGTGGAGGTATTCAACCCGATGTAGAAGTGAAGCCCGATACGGCCTCTAACATACAAAGTTATCTCATGACAGTGGTCGATTCCACAGAAACGGTGTTAGATTATGTCACCCACTATCGGGCTACCCACGACAAAATAGCAGAACCTTCAGCGTTTGAATTGTCGGATGCTGATTATGAAGCTTTTAAAAAGCATGTGCTATCGAGTGGTTTCAAATATGATGGCGTGAGCGAAAAGATATTGGCCGAACTCAAGAAAACAGCCGTATTTGAAGGTTATTATGATGGTGCAAAGGCCGAGTTTACCGCACTTGAGCAGAAGTTAAAGCACAATGTGGCAAAGGATTTGGACTATAATCGTGAACGGATTATGCAGGCTTTGGCAGGCGATATTGTAACGATGTACTATTATCAGCGCGGTGGTGTTGAATATTCGCTAAAGCATGACAAGCAAATGAAAGCGGCAGAGACATTGTTAAACAATGAAGATGCTTATCGAAAGGTCTTAGCTCCAGCGAAGAAACGAAAGTAGTTGTATAACAAGGATATAAAGAAGGTTTTATAAAATGCAGCATATTGTCATATAATATGCTGCATTTTTCTTTATAATATGGGCGATATTGTAAGATAAAAGCCTATGGATTGTTATTGTATGGGTGAGGTGTGGTTGGTTGATACTTATCTTGTTTTGTTAAAAATTATGGGTAACTATTCCTATATGCACTAAAATAAAAGTGCTCAAAAGTTTGCAAACTATTCGTTTTTTTTGTAATTTTGCAGCGTTCAGTGGAATGGGGGGCTCCTTAAGAGTTCCTCATTTTATTTTAATATAACATGTATGATTGACAAAAATGTCGTAAGAAAATTAGTTGAAGCGTGGCTTGAAGACAAGGAATATTTTCTTGTTGATGTCGAGATAAGCCCTGATGACAAGATTGTTGTAGAGATTGATCATGCCGATGGTGTTTGGATTGACGATTGTGTTGCATTGAGTAAATACATCGAAGACCACCTTAGTCGCGATGAAGAAGACTACGAATTAGAGGTGGGCTCAGCTGGTTTGGGACAGCCTTTCAAAGTTCTTCAGCAATATCTTAACTTCGTTGGCAAGCCTGTTGAGGTGCTTGCTGCAGATGGAAAGAAATATCAAGGCGTTTTAAAGCATGTTGATGGGAACGATTTTGTGGTGACAGTGAATGAAAAAGTGACTGTAGAGGGGAAGAAACGTCCACAAAAAATGGATGTCAACCACACCTTTCAGATGGATAATGTAAAATATACAAAATATTTAATCAGTTTTAAATAGAGCTATGGCAGCAAGGAAAAGTGATAGTGGGCAAATCAGTTTGATAGATACCTTTCGTGAGTTTAAAGATACAAAGAATATCGATCGTACTACGTTGGTGAGCGTGTTGGAGGAGAGTTTCCGCAATGTTTTAGCCAAATTGTTTGGTAGTGATGAGAATTTCGATGTGATTGTCAACCCTGATAAGGGCGACTTTGAGATTTATCGCAATCGTATTGTCGTTGCCGATGGCGAAGTTGCTGACGAGAATAAGCAGATAGCTTTGAAGGATGCTTTAGCTATTGAACCCGACTATGAAGTGGGAGAAGAGGTGTCTGAGCCTGTAAATTTTGCTAAGTTTGGGCGTCGTGCCATCTTAAATTTGCGTCAAACTTTAGCTTCAAAGGTGTTAGAATTGGAGCATGATACTTTGTATAATAAGTATAAAGACCGCATAGGTCAGGTTGTCGTAGGAGAAGTTTATCAGGTGTGGAAACGCGAAGTGTTGTTGATAGACGATGAAAATAATGAGTTAATTCTTCCGAAGAGCGAACAGATTCCTGCCGATATCTATCGCAAAGGCGAAACGATGCGTGCTGTGATTTTACGTGTTGACAACGAGAATAATAATCCCAAGATAATCCTTTCGCGCACGAGTCCCATGTTTTTGGAACGTCTTTTAGAGATGGAGGTGCCTGAGATAGCCGACGGACTGATTGCTATTCGTCGCATTGCACGTCTTCCTGGAGAGCGTGCTAAGATTGCTGTTGAGAGCTTTGATGACCGCATTGACCCCGTAGGAGCCTGTGTTGGCGTGAAAGGTAATCGTGTTCATGGCATTGTTCACGAGCTTTGTAATGAGAATATTGATGTGGTAAACTATACCGCTAATGTACAACTTTTCATTCAACGCGCATTGAGTCCTGCTCGTGTCAGCAGCATTAATATTAATGAAGAAGAGCATAAAGCCGAGGTTTATCTACATCCTGAGGAGGTAAGTTTGGCCATAGGTCGAGGCGGAATGAATATTAAGTTGGCTTCAATGCTCACCGAATACACCATCGATGTGTTCCGTGAAGTGCCCGAAGATCAAGTGGATGAGGATATTTATTTGGATGAGTTCTCTGACGAAATTGACCAATGGGTGATAGATGCTATCAAGAGTATTGGATTAGATACAGCGAAAGCTGTGCTCAATGCTCCACGTGAAATGTTGGTAGAGAAAGCTGATTTAGAGGAAGAAACTGTTGATCAGGTTCTCAATGTGTTACGTGCGGAGTTTGAATAATCCTAAAAACTTGTTCGTCCATTGGAATGTATCGTATAATAAATAGGCAAAAAGATTAAGAAGAAAAAGAATACATGAGCATCAGATTAAATAAAGCATTACGCGAATTGAATATAGGACTTCAAACGGCAGTTGAATTCCTTGAGAAAAAAAGTGAACTGGGAGAGGTGAAATCTGATTTGAGTTTTAAACTCAATGACCAGCAATACCAGGCGCTTGTTGAGGCTTTTAAGCAAGATGCAGCCGTGCGTACTGAGGCCGAAAAGCTTTTCCAAAAGAAACCAAAGGAGAAGAAACGAACGCCTGAAACGAAGGAAACACGTGCAGAAAACTTGTTGAAAGCAACACCAAAGCAAGTGTATACGCCAAAAGGAAAGATTGACCTGGAGAGCGTAGGAAAGAAACCTGCGGATAAGAAAGCTGTTGCTCCTGAAGAGAAAGAAGAAGAAAAGGTTGAGGTTGCTGCCGTGAAACCTGAACCAAAGAAAGAGGAAATAGCTCCGAAGACGGAAGAGAGACCTATTGAAAAGAAGCCTGAAGCTCCAGCAAAGGAGGAGAAGGTAGAGGAGAAACCCGTTGAAAAGACTGCGGAAAAGATCGTTGAGGCTCCTATCGAAGAAACGAAAAAGGAGGATAATACTGGCGAAACCGAATTGTATACCCTGAAGAGTGAGCAGAATATCCAGAATGCTCCTGGCGTGAAAGTGTTAGGAAAAATGGATTTAGACGCACTCAATCAGAGTACACGTCCGAAGAAAAAGTCAAAGGAAGAGAAACGAAAAGAGCGTGAAGATAAAGGAGGTCAGCAAAATGGTGAGCGCAAAAAGCGTGCGCGTATCAATAAAGAACGTGTAGATATTAATGCCGAAGCCAAGCAAAATAATAATTCTTCGCAAGGTAAGAACGGCAATAATAACAATGCAGGCCGCAATAAAAATAAGAAGAATCGCAATAAGCGAAATCAGAAACCCATGGAGGTTGATGACGAAGCTGTTGCACGTCAGGTGAAAGAAACACTCGCTCGTCTCACCAATAAGACGCAGAATAAGAAGGGAGCTAAATACAGAAAGGAGAAGAGAGAGGCCGTTCAAGAGAAGCTTCAGCAGGAAGCTAATGCTGAAAAGCGTGAGGCAAAGGTGCTTAAACTCACTGAGTTTGTAACCGTAAGTGAACTGGCTACGATGATGGATATCACCGTAACGCAGGTTATCTCTACGTTAATGAGTGTTGGAATCATGGTGTCTATCAATCAGCGTTTGGATGCAGAAACCATCAATATGGTGGCAGATGAGTTCGGATTTAAGACAGAATATGTGAGCGCTGAGGTGCAAGAAGCTGTGAGTGAAGAGGAAGATGACGAGAATGATTTAGTCTCTCGTGCACCTATTGTGACTGTGATGGGACACGTAGATCATGGTAAGACCTCTCTACTTGATCATATTCGCAATACCAATGTGATTGCAGGTGAAGCTGGAGGAATTACCCAACATATCGGCGCTTATAGTGTAACGCTGAAGAATGGGCAAAAGGTGACGTTCTTAGACACGCCAGGTCACGAGGCATTTACGGCCATGCGTGCCCGTGGTGCACAAGTAACTGATATCGCAATCATCATCATTGCTGCCGATGACTCAGTGATGCCGACCACCAAAGAGGCCATCGCTCACGCACAAGCAGCAGGTGTTCCGATGGTATTTGCCATCAATAAGATCGATAAACCCGGTGCTAATCCCGACAAGATTCGTGAGGATTTATCCACCATGAACCTATTGGTTGAAGAGTGGGGAGGTAAGTATCAATGCCAAGAAATCAGTGCAAAGAAGGGCTTAGGTGTCGAGGAACTGTTAGACAAAGTGTTGCTCGAAGCCGAGATGTTAGATCTCAAAGCCAATCCCAATCGCAAGGCAACGGGAACGATTATCGAGTCTTCGCTCGATAAAGGACGTGGCTATGTGAGCACTGTTTTAGTAAGTAATGGCACGCTTAAGATAGGCGATGTAGTGATTGCCGGCACAAGTTGGGGACGAATCAAGGCTATGTTTAATGAGCGTAACCAGCGCATTGAGCAGGCAGGTCCTGCAGAACCCGCTATTATCTTGGGTTTAAATGGCGCTCCAACCGCAGGAGATCAGTTCCATGTGCTTGAAACTGAGCAAGAAGCGCGCGAGATTTCGAACAAGCGTGAGCAATTACAACGCGAACAAGGTCTGCGCACTCAGAAGCGTATTACGCTGGGAGACATCTCTCATCGCATTGCGAAAGGCGAGTTCCATGAACTGAATGTCATCGTGAAAGGTGACACTGATGGTTCTATTGAAGCCTTGAGTGACTCGTTTATCAAACTATCTACCGAGAAAGTTCAGGTGAATGTCATTGGTAAAGCTGTAGGTCAGATTAGCGAAAACGATGTGATGTTGGCCAGTGCTTCCGATGCAGTTATCGTGGGTTTCCAGGTTCGTCCATCGTCAGAGGCACGCAAATTGGCTGATCGTGAAGGTGTGGAAATCAATACTTATTCCATCATTTACGATGCAATTGATGACATTAAGAGTGTCATGGTGGGCATGCTTGACAAGGTGAAGAAAGAGATTATCACTGGACAAGTAGAGGTACAACAAGTGTTTAAGATATCAAAAGTTGGAACCATTGCTGGTGGTTTGGTCACCGAAGGTAAGGTTCATGCCAAGGATAAAGCCCGTGTGGTACGCGATGGTATTGTGGTTCGTACGGCCGACATCAACGCATTGAAGCGCTATAAGGACGATGTGAAGGAGGTTCCAATGGGTATGGAGTGTGGAATTAGCCTCGTCAACTATAACGATATACAGGAAGGTGACGTGATAGAAACCTTTACTGAAATAGAAGTAGAACAGAAGTTATAATATCAGCGCGCAACAGCTGCCAGAAAAAGTGGTATAGATTATCACGCAAAACATGCGATATTAGCTTGTAAAGTGGGCTATATTGTGTAGCAATTTGGTAGCAATTGTGTAGCTATCCTACCTTAAACATAGTGGCACTCTCTATCCATGGAAGGGTGTCACTATTGTGTTTCGTAACAAATGTGACCACTTTTGTTTGTGGTATGCTGTTTGTCATAGGTGGAATTGCAAAAGAAGTATTCAGTAAACATGGCAGAAACAGAAAAAAATGGTTTTGTTAAACAGGTGGCAGAGCGTAAATATGCGTTTGGCTTTACCACCGATGTGCAAACCGAAATTATAGAAAAAGGACTCAATGAGGATATTATTCGCTTGATTTCGAAGAAGAAGAATGAGCCTCAATGGCTGTTGGATTTCCGTCTGAAAGCCTATCAATATTGGAAAGAACAGCAACAACCCACGTGGGGACATCTGCATCTTCCAAAGATAAATTATCAGGACATATCTTATTATGCCGACCCATTGGCCAGCAAACCCAAAAACAAAGAGATTGATCCTGAGTTGGAAAAAACGTTCGATAAGTTGGGCATTCCGTTGGAAGAACGTTTGGCTTTGAGCGGAACAGCTGTGGATGCCATCATGGATTCGGTCTCGGTGAAGACCACTTTTAAGGAGAAATTGCGCGAGAAAGGCATCATCTTTTGTAGCATCAGCGAGGCGGTTCGCGAACATTCTGATTTGGTTCGCGAATATTTAGGTTCGGTAGTTCCCTATCGTGACAACTATTTTGCAGCATTAAATAGTGCCGTTTTCAGCGATGGTTCGTTTGTTTATATTCCTAAAGGTGTGCGCTGTCCGATGGAGTTGAGCAGCTATTTCCGCATCAACGCAGCCAATACGGGACAGTTTGAACGCACACTCATTGTGGCAGAAGATGGTGCTTATGTCAGCTATCTTGAAGGATGCACAGCACCTATGCGCGATGAAAACCAGCTACATGCCGCCATTGTAGAGATTGTTGTAAAGGATAATGCCGAAGTAAAGTACTCAACTGTGCAGAATTGGTATCCGGGTGACGAGCAAGGCAGGGGCGGAGTGTTGAACCTTGTGACCAAAAGAGGTGACCTAAGAGGGGTGAATGCTAAGCTCAGTTGGACGCAAGTAGAGACAGGTTCGGCCATCACATGGAAATATCCTTCGTGCATTTTGCGTGGCGATAACTCCGTTGCCGAGTTCTATAGCGTAGCCGTTACCAACAATTATCAAGAGGCCGACACGGGAACAAAGATGATTCACATGGGCAAAAACACCAAGTCGACCATCATTTCTAAAGGTATCTCGGCTGGGAAGAGCCAAAATTCCTATCGCGGTTTGGTGCGTGTTACACCTCATGCCGACAATGCACGCAACTATAGTTCATGCGATTCTCTGTTGTTAGGTAGCACGTGTGGCGCTCATACTTTCCCCTATATGGACGTGCATAACGACTCGGCTATCATCGAACATGAGGCAACTACATCGAAAATATCAGAAGATCAGCTCTTCTATTGCAATCAACGTGGCATCCCAACCGAGCAAGCTGTGGGCTTAATCGTGAATGGTTATGCCAAGGAAGTGCTTAATAAATTGCCAATGGAATTTGCGGTTGAGGCGCAAAAACTATTGAGTGTGACACTCGAAGGCACCGTAGGATAATCACCATTAATCATCATTTTTGAAAAAACAACCATGTTAGAAGTTAAAAATTTACATGCCACAATCGCGGGCAAAGAGATATTAAAAGGTATAAACCTCACAGTTAAGGATGGCGAAATCCATGCCATCATGGGGCCAAATGGCTCGGGTAAATCAACATTGAGTGCGGTGCTGACAGGTAATCCGCTCTACACCGTCACTGATGGTGAAGCGCTTTTCAACGGAAAAAATCTGTTAGAGATGAGTCCTGAAGACCGTTCTCATGCAGGATTGTTTCTCTCTTTCCAATATCCTGTAGAGATTCCGGGGGTCTCAATGACCAATTTCATGCGGGCAGCTATTAATGCTAAGCGCGAATATCAAGGTAAGGCACCGCTTAATGCGGCCGACTTCCTGAAGCTGATGCGCGAGAAACGCAAGTTAGTTGACCTTGATAGTAAGCTCTCAAATCGTTCGGTTAACGAGGGATTCTCGGGTGGAGAGAAGAAACGAAACGAAATCTTTCAGATGGCAATGCTTGAACCTACACTCAGCATTCTTGACGAAACCGACTCGGGCTTGGATGTCGATGCCATGCGTATTGTAGCAGATGGTGTGAATAAAATGCATACACCGCAGACTTCGGCCATTGTGATTACGCACTATGAACGCTTGCTTGACATGATTAAACCCACGCAAGTGCATGTGCTCTACAAAGGAAGAATTGTGAAAACAGCAGGTCCCGAGCTGGCAAAAGAGATTGAACAACACGGCTACGACTGGATAAAAGAAGAGGCCGATGCACGCTTTGGCGAATAAAAAGGAGGCACATCATGAAGAGTGAACAACAATATATAGACCTTTATCAGCAGGCCTCGCAACTGATTAAAACCCATTCTGCCGACGTGTTGAATGCGGTTCGCGATGAGGCTTTTGCTGATTTCAAGGCGCAAGGCTTCCCAACAAAGAAGGTAGAGCGTTATAAATACACCGATATGGCTGCGCTTTTTGCCCCCGATTTTGGGTTAAATCTCAAGCGATTGCCTATTCCTGTTGATCCTTATGCAACGTTTAAATGCGATGTTCCCAACCTCAGTACGTCGCTTTATTTCGTGGTAAATGATAGCTTTTACACGCAGGCTTTGCCACAAACCAAACTGCCCGAAGGGGTCATTATCGATTCTTTAAATCGCATTGCAGCCGAACGTCCTGATTTAGTTGCACCTTATTATGCAGGGTTGGCACAGACAAAGGACGACGCTATCACAGCGTTGAACACCATGTTGGCGCAAGATGGGCTCTTCATCTATGTGCCCAAGCATGTGAAAGTCGACCGCACCATTCAGGTGATTAATATTCTTCGTGCCGATGTTGAGCTGATGGTGAACCGCCGTGTGTTGTTGGTTTTGGAGGAAGGTGCAGAACTAAAGCTGCTTTTTTGCGATCATGCGGCCGACAATCGACAGTTCCTTACCACGCAAGTCATCGAGGCTTATGTGGGCGAGGGTGCGCAATTAGAGTTGAATTGCTTAGAGGAAACGCACCTAAAGAATACGCGTGTGAGCAATGTTTACATCGATCAGCAGGCCAATAGTCGTGTCAATCACAACGTTATCACACTGCATAACGGCATCACACGCAATCGTTTAGATCTTGTTTTCAAAGGCGAAGGGGCCGAATGCCATTGCAATGGCTGCGTGATTGCCGACAAGGACCAGCACGTAGACAACAATACGCTCATCGATCATCGCGTACCTCATTGCACAAGTAATGAGCTTTATAAATATGTACTCGATGACAATGCTGTGGGAGCCTTTGCTGGTCGTGTGTTAGTTAGACAGGAAGCGCAGAAGACTGTGAGCCAGGAAACCAACCAAAACCTATGTGCTACAAAGACAGCACATATGTTTACGCAGCCCATGTTGGAGATTTATGCCGACGATGTGAAGTGTGCTCATGGCTCAACTGTGGGGCAATTAAATAGTGATGCCTTGTTCTATATGCAGCAACGCGGCATCAGTAAGCGCGAAGGAAAGCTATTATTGCAGTTTGCTTTCGTCAATGAAGTCATCGATAAGATGGAGTTGGCACCACTTCGTGCCCGGCTTCACCACTTAGTGGAGAAGCGTTTCCGGGGTGAACTGAATAAATGTGAGGGCTGCCAGCTGTGCAAATAGGTGGCCTTTTGAAATAAGATAATGATGGATAAGCTCGATATAAAGCAGATACGCGCTGATTTTCCTATCCTCGCGCGCACCATTTACGACCATCCTTTGGTGTATTTTGACAACGCAGCCACCACGCAAAAGCCCTTAGTTGTGCTTGATGCGATGCGCGAAGAGTACCTCAATGTCAACGCAAACGTGCATCGTGGGGTGCATTGGTTGAGCCAACAAGCCACCGATTTGCACGAACAGGCACGCGAAACGGTGCGCCGTTTCATCAATGCTCGTAGTACAAACGAGATTGTTTTCACGCGCGGAACCACTGAAGGGCTCAACCTTATTGCGTCGAGCTTTGCCGAATCGATGATGAAAGCGGGCGACGAGGTGATTATTTCTACCGTAGAACACCATTCGAATATCGTGCCTTGGCAGCTGCAGGCCACACGAAAAGGTATCGTGTTGCGCGTGATACCGATGGACGATTACGGCCGAATGGACGTGCAAGCGCTGCGCAACATGATCAACGAGCACACCAAAATCATCAGCATTTCGCAGGTAAGTAATGTGTTGGGCACCATCAATCCTGTAGACGAAGTCATCCGCATGGCCCACGAATATGCCATTCCCGTGGTGGTTGATGGGGCGCAAAGCACACCCCATTTCAAGGTCGACATGCAGCAGATGGATTGTGACTTCTTTGTGTTCAGCGGTCATAAAATCTATGGACCCACGGGCATTGGCGTGCTCTATGGCAAAGAAGCGTGGTTAGAGCAGTTGCCTCCTTATCAAGGTGGCGGCGAAATGATTGCCCATGTTAGTTTTGAAGGCTCCACATTTGAGCAGCCCCCGTTGAAGTTTGAGGCCGGAACCCCCGACTATATCGCCACCAACGGACTGGCCAAGGCGCTCGATTATGTGTCGGCTATCGGCATGGATACCATTCAAGCCCACGAAGAAGCGCTCACGAAATATGCCATCCGACAGTTGCAAACCATCGAAGGTATGCACCTTTATGGCATTCCTCAAGATGCCGACCTCGACACTTTGCAGCACGATGCCGTGTTGAGTTTTCAAATGAAAGACATTCATCACATGGACATGGGCACGCTGTTAGACCATTTGGGCATTGCCATTCGCACTGGACATCACTGTGCACAGCCCCTCATGCAGCGCTTAGGTATTCTCGGAACCGCACGCGCGAGCTTTGCATTCTACAACACATTCGAAGAGGTTGACGCATTGGTGGCCGCCATTAAGCGCATTGCAACCATGTTTTAATGGCATTTGATGGAGATAGAAATGACCGACAACGATGCTTCTTCCACACTATTACACTGACAAAATCGAGGCTGGATGCGACGAAGTGGGACGCGGTTGTTTGGCCGGGAGCGTCTATGCGGCCGCCGTTATTCTGCCGCAAGATTATGACAACCCCCATCTAAACGACAGCAAAAAGCTCACGCAAGCCAAGCGTTATGCGCTGCGTGAGCAAATCATGCAGGATGCTTTGGCCTGGGCAGTGGGCATTGTGACGCCCCAGGAGATTGACAAAATCAACATTCTCCATGCCAGTTTCTTAGCTATGCACCGCGCTCTCGACCAGTTAAGCGTGCGTCCAGAGGCCGTATTAGTGGATGGTAATCGTTTCGATGCCTACGTGGTTGGCAAGGGATTGCCTGACGAAGGCACCACGTTGCCCCACACTTGCGTGGTGAAAGGCGATGGAAAATATCAAACAATTGCCGCTGCCAGCATCCTTGCCAAGACATTTCGCGACGATTATATGCGCGAGATGGCTGCACAATATCCTTATTATGACTGGGAACACAACGTGGGTTATCCCACGAAGAAGCACCGCATGGGCATCCTCACGCACGGCATTTCGCCCTTGCATCGCAAGAGTTTTCAGCTCATTGCCGAGCCCGATTTGTTTCAAAGCCAGCCTTAATTCCACCCACCTGCACCCACAATTTGTTCTAAGATCAGACCTAATTCAGTCCTTTTACACCCACAATTTGTCTCGAAAGCAACCGATTTGCCTCCTAAAGCAGCCCACATTTTCCTCCAATCTGTTTGTTTTTGGCGAGCATAGGAAGAAATATTAACCCAACAATAATTGGGTTATCGCCGACCAAACGAAATGTTAACTCAATTTTAATTAGGTTGTTTTTGTGCAAGTATGATGCTAACCCATTTTGAATAGGGTTAATATTTTGGCGGAATATACGCTACTATGATGATAAAAGAGCATCTTGTTGCGCCATTTTTGCTGGTCGAAGGTGCTCTGTTTGCCTGCAACAGGTGGTGGGAGGTGTAGCGTTTTGAGGGCAAAAGAAAAGTGCCTGATTTGCTCATGTGAGCAAGTCAGGCACTTTTCTTTGTGGAGCTTATGACTCTGTTTTAAAGGGTTTTTCCCCCGATGGCTACCGATTGGTTTCGCGCTTGCAATTCCTTTTTGGGGTAAAAGCTATCATTTTAGCGCGCAATCTCTATCGGTTTGCCATGCAATCTCTATCGTTTTACGGCGCAATTTGCATGCTTTTTAATCGCCATAACCTGGTGTTTGCTTCAACAGGTTGTTGGTAGAGAGCGTTGTTTCGTCGATAGGCCAGAGTAAACGTGTGCTGTTAGCCGTGGAATATTGCGTGGCCTTGTTGAATAAAAGCAAGTCATGCCAGCGTTTTCCTTCAAATAAGAATTCGCGCATACGCTCTTTTAATACGGCCTCTTCGGGTGTTTCATCTCCGCCAACAAAAGGGTTATCGGTGTAGAATGCTGTCAAAGTGGGCGAGCCTCCAGTGCTTATTTCATTGGGATATTGCACCTCTGGATGAGCATTGAAGTAGGTTGCTCCATACGCTCTACTGCGAATTTGATTGATTTCTGTTGCAGGACTTTGTCCTAATAGCACCTTTGCTTCAGCCATTCCCAATAGGCATTCGGCATAGCGATAGATGGGTTGGTCGTCGAACCACGAAGTAGCTGAACCACCAGCGAGCAGTGTTCCGTGGAACTTGTTGCAGATGTTGCCCACGTAAGTGGTGCCATCGCTGGCATAAACATCGGCTAAAGAACCAGCTCTGCGCGTGTCGTTGCCATTGAAATAGAGTTTGGTCCACAGCTGTTTGTCAAGCGGAAAGCGCATCACTCCGCTGCCAAGGCTGAGGTTTAAATACTGTGATTGGCTAAATTGAATAGGCGTTCCGCTGGCATCGTGCAGACGATAACCACTGACATTCTGCTTGTTCATCACCAAAGAGGTGTAGAGGCCATTCCATAACGAGGTCTCATTTTCGCGGTTGTGCAAGGCAAAAATTACCTCTCTATTGCCTTTCTTGTTGTAAGCAAACACGTCATTATAGTTGTCGAGCAAAGCAACATCAGCATTATTTTGCACATCTTGGTAAGCTTGTAGTGCTGTTTGGTAATCGCTTGTGCCACCTCCCATTTGCTTACCGCTCCATAAATAAACCTCACCTTTGAGCATTTTAGTCGCTGCGAGCGACCAATACATGCGTCCATCAGTGAAGGAGTAGTTGTTATGATAGGCGTTTTCAGAGGCCTGGATATCAGCTTTTATCTGCGTCATCACGTCAGTTGCTGCATCTTGTTTGTGGGCAACCTTATTTAAATCAATCGTACGGCCTTCAGTATGTTGCAGATAAAGAATGACATCGCCATAGCTACGAAGCAGTTGGAAATAGAGAAATGCGCGCAAACCATGACTGCTTGCGAGATATTTATCTTTCTGCTCGTTGGTTAAATACGTTGCTTCGCTAATCTTATCAATCATTAAGTTGATTTGATTGATGCCCGTATAGAGCCCTCCATAGTTGCTCACTACGGGACTACTCTTTTCAAGTGTGTTGTTCCATAAGCGCTCATAGCCTTGTGAAGCTTCACCACTGAAGGCCGTTCCGCTATAGATGTTGCTACGCATTTCACCCCAAACGATGTATTTGTCGGCGTAACCTCTCACAAAAGAGTAGATGCCTTGATTAAACGATTGCACTTGATCGGCATTCTTCCAATAGTTAGAATCGGTGATACTACTGGTGGGTTCTAAATCCATACAGCCCGTAAGCGAGAGACTTACCATAGTGGCTGCAATATAAAAGAATAACTTTTTCATTGTAAATTACTTTATTTTGTTAAAAAGTGATGTTGAGCCCAAAGAGCAAAGTGCGTGGTGCTGGATAGCGACCATAGTCAACTCCGTTGGTAGGTTCGGGCGAAGCACCATCGTAACTGGTGAGATAAAAGAGGTTTTGTCCTGTGACATACACGTTGGCATTGCTCATTTGGAGAGTCCTAATCCATTGCTTAGGCAGACTATAGCTGAGGGTTATCTCGCGCAAAGCCATGTAACTGGCCTTCTCATAGAAGATAGAATTGCCACGCCAGATATTGTGTTTGTCTAATTGGTCTGCGTAAGTAAAGACAGGATACTTTGCATCGGGGTTGTTTTCACTCCACATCTCTTTTACTTTTGTAATGAGATTAAACTGTCCTTGATACTGTCCCATGGAGCGAGCTTTGAGATCATTGTAGATGGTATGGCCTAAAGCATAGTCAAAACGTGCATACAAAGACAGATTCTTATACGTGAGTGTGGTCGACCATCCGCCTGTTACGCTGGGTCGTTCGTTGCCCACTACCTTGCGGTCGAGTGTGTTGATGATGCCATCGCCATTGATATCTTCCCAACAAACATCGCCAGGTTCGATAGCTTTCCAACCAGTTGAGTTCTTGTAAAGCACGCCCGTTTGCGGATTTATCTCGTTAGCGAGGCCTGGTCCATAAAGTTTTGCAACGTTATCAATGCGCTTATTGGCATGCGTACGCACGTCATCCCAGTCGCGGAAGATGTGATCTTGCTGATAACCATAAAGGTCTCCGAGCTTTCCTCCTTCGCGATAGCCGCCAATCCACTTAGTAGGTGTCTTGCCATTTGCATCAACTGGGCCTGCAGCTACTTCCACTCCGTTGAGCTGATTGAATGGACGATCACTCTTAGGTAGCTTGATAATGGTGTTTTTAACTGTTGAAAGGTTGAATGAAAGATCCCAACGGAAGCCGTTTTTCAGGTGCACTGGTGTGGCACGTACCTCCATTTCGAAACCTTGGTTGCGCAACTTTCCCAAGTTTGTTTGTATCGATTGGAAACCCATATATGAAGGAAGGTTCACACTTTGCAGCAGGTTACTGGTGTTACGCACATAGTAGTCGAGGATAAGTGCCAATCGATTTTTGAAGAAACCAAGGTCAAGACCACCTTCGAATGTATGGCTTTGCTCCCATTTCAGTGCGGTATTAACGAGCGAACGGTCGTAGAAGGCCGTGTTTCCATTATAGTTTGTCTGCTGACCATACACACCATAGATGTAGAAGTCGCCTATACCGCTCACGTTTCCGTTGCTACCATAACTGATACGCGGTTTGATATTGCTCACCACCTTTGAGAGTTTAGAGTCCTTCCAGAAGTCTTCTTCCATCACATTCCAGCCCAATGACACACCAGGGAAGAAGCCCCAGCGATGGTCTTTGAGCTTAGAATTGCCGTCATAACGGAAAGTAAACGAGAGCAAATACTTTTGCATGTAGTCGTAATTGAGGCGACCAAAGAGCGATTCTATGCGATTACGTGATTTGTATGAGCCTGGATTATCATCTTTATCAGCACCAGCATTGAGCGTAGGAATATCGTCTGTAGGTGAATTCTTTGTTGAAGCATACAACTGATAGTAGTTATAATCGAAGTATTCGCCGCCCAACATCACATCAACATTATGCTTCTCAGCAAACGTATTGCGATAATTCAAGAAGGCATTGAGCTGCGTTTGCGTATCTTTCATGAGATAACCATACGAACGACGCGTGGTATTTATCTTACCAGGATTGCTTTGTGTGTAGTAAGCCTTATTGAATGTCTCTTGTTGATCTAACGTATGGTAGACTGAAGCATTAGTTGTTAGCGTGAGATGTTTCGGGATAAGTGTTAAATCAAAGCCCAAATTATAGGTCTCTGCGCGGTTACCATTGCTCGTAGTGAGCTTGTCATTCCAATATAAATAGTTACCATCTGAGGAGCTCCAACCAGGTGCTGGGCTACCATCTTCTAAGTAAGGGTTCCACGTTGGACGTTGAGAACGCGTGCGATAGAAAAGCGAAGACCATGAACCGAAATAACTATTGGGTTGCGTATACCAGGTGTATTGTGCACCGGCACGCACCTTTAGCCAAGGTTTTATTTGGTAATCACCCTTCACACTGCCTGTGAAACGCTTGTAAGAAGTGTTGCGAACGACACCATCCTCGTGGTAATAGCCCAACGAAGCCACAAATGATCCCAAGTTATTACCACCCGAAAAGCTCAGGTAATGGTCTTGTGTGGTGGTTTGGTCGTGGAAGATAGCATCTTCTAACAAGCCACTATAGTCTTTAAACATCAGTTGTTTTCCAGGTGCAGTGTTGTAATAGGGGTCATCCATTAGCTGCCATCCTTCCTGTTCTAACATGCGTTTATGGTCAGGATTTGCAGCATCGTAGTATAACACATCGGTGCGTGGTGTGTAATGGCTATAACCATAGCCCGAATAACCATTTTGAGCATCTACATTTGCAGGCGTTCCGTGCCCAGTCATTGATGTTGCATAACGCTTCATCCCTAAGCGATTATAGTAGATATAATCGCGTGCATTCATGAAATCGTAGTCATCGCGGCGGAAGTTCACACCCACTTTCATGCGGTAATTGATGCTCGATGTGCCACGTTTTGCTTGTTTTGTGGTAATCAAAATAACACCTCCGTTGGCCCTTGCACCATAAATGGCAGTCGACGCTGCATCCTTTAGCACCTCCATCGATTCAATATCCGATGGGTTTACCTCTGAAAGTGTGCGCTCCACACCATCAACAATAATCAAAGCGGGGGCATTACCTGTGATAGAAGCGCCACCACGGAGCGTGATTGAAGGTGCTGTTCCCGGCTGTCCCGAACCGTTAAACACCTGCAAGCCCGTCACACTGCCTTGCAATGCACTGCCCGCATTGGCGAAAGCTGCGGCATCTAACACCTTATTATCCATCTTCGAGATGGCCGTTGTCAGCGTGGCGCGCTTCTGTTGTCCGCCATAACCCGTCACAACCACTTCGTTCAGGGCTTGTGATTGTTCTTTCATGTGCACCTTAATCGCTTGTCCATTCCATTTCACTTCTTGTGAATCCATGCCGATGTAGCTCACGATGAGCACACTGCCACGGCTGACATTCTGCAAAGTGAAATGGCCATCAAAGTCGGTTATCACCCGATTGTTGGTGCCTTTTACTTGAACAGTTGCCCCAATAACGGGCTCTCCTTGCTCGTCGGTAATGGTTCCTGTGCACTGATTGCTTTGTTGTGTGTGCTGTGGAGCAGGCACTTGCGTTGCCCATCCCATGGCAGGAGTCACGAGCGATGCGCCTAACCATAGCGCAAAACTGATAGGTTTCTTGTGTAAAGTCATATATATTGTTTATTAAAATGGATGATATTTTAGTAGAAAATAGCATAAATTGCAATCTAATCTGTACCACTTTACTATGGGCCTCCGCATGAATTTCTGAACAGTGTCTCTGATAAAGAAACATGTTTCTCCGCCATTTGTTGCATGGGAAGTAGGATAATGGACCATAGTAGGGTAGTCTTATTCATTCACTTGCGTGGTTTGTCTGTCTAAGTTATGCGGTGTAAATATACAAAGTTTTTTTAAAAGTAGGCTAAAATAAATGAAAAAAGATTGCAGGAACCAGTAAAAAAGGAATTCATTTGCAACGATAAAGATGCCTATCGAGTAGAATAGTTCGCTTCAGAGAGGACTTAAAAAGCCTTTTCTTGTTGTGAAGAACACTTTTAGAATATCATCTTATCGGCGTGCTTGGACACATGAAATACAATAAAGAGATTATTGCACAACTCATTAAAAGTTACTACTTTTGCCAAAGGCTGTTACAACTGAACGAGCGCGACAAAAGATTTGGTTTGTAGGAGATGAAGCGATGTCGACGTAAGGAATGGCCCAAAGTGAGAAAAATAATAACAATAAACGAAAATAAAACATGAACGAAAGTTTAGAAAAGGATGGCCCTAAGGGCAAAAAGAGGGAGCAAGAGGCACTGGGAAAGGCGACTCAAGCGTTGCATTTGGCCTATCCTCGTCGCGATGTTTATGATGCTTTGAGCATGCCTGTATACCATGCTGTGGCCTATGAGTTTGACAATGCTGCGGCCATGACCGAGGCTTTTGCCGGCCGTTCGGGTGCACCTGATTATTCGCGCACGGGCAATCCCACAGTAACCAACTTTGAAAACCGCGTGAAAGCACTGACCAATGCGCATTGTGTGACGGCGTTTAATAGCGGTATGGCTGCTATTAGCAATATTTTCTTGGCACTGACCTCGCAAGGAAAGAACATCGTAACGTCGAAGCATCTCTTTGGAAACACCTACTCATTGCTCACCGAATCGCTCGTTCGTTTTGGCGTAGAAACCCGCTTAGCCGACCTCTCTAACACAGAAGAGACGGCGCAATTAATCGATGAAAACACAGCATGTGTGTTCTTTGAAATCATGACCAATCCCCAAATGGAGATAGTTGACATCGCTGCTCTGGCGCGTTTGGCTCACGAAAAGCATGTGCCTTTGGTGGCCGACACAACGATGATTCCTTTCACTTGCTTCTCTGCTCACGCCTTAGGTGTGGATATAGAAGTGGTTTCGTCGACCAAATATATCAGTGGTGGCGCAACATCTTTGGGCGGACTCATTATTGATTATGGCACGGTGAAGGGCTTTGACCACAAAATTCGCATCGAACAGCTTTATAATTTCGGTGCCTACATGACACCACAAGTGGCCTATCTTCAAACCCTTGGGCTCGAAACGCTCGATGCACGCTATCGGGTTCAGGCCGCAAACGCCTTGGAATTGGCCACTCGATTGCAGCAACTGCCCGCCATTCGCTATGTGAATTATGCCGGACTGCCCCAAAATCCCTACCATCAGCTTGCAAAATGCCAGTTTGGTGCGACATCTGGCGCCATGGTTTGCATTGAATTGGAAAGTCAGGAGGCTTGTTTTCGATTTATCAATCGCTTGAAACTCATTCATCGTGCCACCAATTTGTTTGATAATCGCACGCTGGCCATTCATCCTTATAGCACCATCTTCGTGGCTTTCACACCCAAACAAAAGGCGAAGATGGATGTGCTCGATACCACAGTGCGCCTCAGTATTGGGCTGGAAGATGTGAATGATTTGTTTAACGACATTCAACAAGCCCTCGCATGACCTACGATTTCGACACCTTAATTTCGCGCAAAGGCAGTGGAGACCTCATGCACGAGGCACTGCTCCCGCGTTGGAAGCGTGACGATTTGCTGCCCATGTGGGTGGCAGATATGAACTTTCCCGTCTGTCCGGCTATCATTCAGGCTCTGAAAACGCGCTTAGAACATCCCATTTTGGGTTACACCGTCGAGCCAAAGGACTATTTCCCGGCCATTCACGACTGGGTGTTAAGCCATCATGGTTGGGCTATTCAGCACGAATGGGTGCGCTTCATTCCTGGCATTGTGAAGGGCATCGGCATCATTTGCAACCTGTTTGTGAAGCCCGATGAGAAGGTAATTGTCATGCCTCCCGTCTATCATCCGTTCCATTTAACGCCACAAGGCAACCATCGTGAGGTGGTTTGGAACCCCCTTCGCAAGCGAGAAGATGGCTATTATGACATCGATTTCGATCATCTTGAGCAGGTGTGCGATGACAAATGCCGTGTGCTCTTGCTCTGCAATCCCCATAATCCTGGCGGATTGGTGTGGACAAAAGAAACACTTCAACGCTTGGCCGACTTCTGTTTCGACCACCATTTGTTGGTAGTGAGCGACGAAATCCATGCCGACATGCCCCTTTTTGGCCACCAACACACGCCGTTTGCGTCGGTAAGCGATAAGGCTGCGGCCATCAGTATCACGTTCCAGGCGCCCACAAAAACCTTTAATATTGCGGGCATCGTGTCAGCTTATGCCATCGTTCCCAACGAAAAAATTCGGAAAGTGTTCTTTGATTGGCTCGCAGCCAATGAGCTTGATGAGCCACATCTCTTTGCCCCTATTGCCACGATAGCAGCCTTTCGTGAGGGCGAAGCATGGCGCAAACAGATGATTCACTATGTAGAAAGCAACATTTTGTTTGTGGAAACGTTCTGTAAAGAGCACATGCCAGCCATCAAACCCCTGCGCCCTCAGGCGTCATTCCTTATTTGGTTAGATTGCCATGCACTGCATTTGTCGCACGATGAACTGCTACATCTCTTCATTGATGAGGCCCATTTGGCCCTCAACGACGGCGAGATGTTTGGCCCAGGTGGCGAAGGTTATATGCGATTAAACGTGGGTTGCCCGCGAAAATTAGTGGAGCAAGCGTTGCAACAGCTGTGTGAGGCTGTGCAACACCATGTGTGATTTTCTCCCCATTCATGGCGCATGAACCTCTATTATAAAGGTGTTCATGCGCCATTTCTTGATGAATCATCCTCTAATGGCTAAGGCATCGTGTTGCAAAAAACGCGAGCGACCCCCGTATCTCATCTGTTTTTCATAAAAATGGCTGAGCAACACCCGTATCTCGTATATTTTTTTGAAAAACGGTTGAGCGCCCCCCGTATCTCGATTGTTTTTAGAAAAAATGCTTGAAATCCCCCCGTATCTCGCGCATTTTTGTGAAAAACACACGAGATACCCCTGTATCTTATGCTTTTTTGAGAAAAGTATGCGAGCAAACCCCGTATCTCATGGGTTTTCGGTTGGGCAGAATTCCCCAGCCATTAGTATGGCTTTAGGGGAGCAATGCTTGCAAAAAGCAGCTCTAAAGGGCACGAACAATAAGCGCGAACACGCTGAGAAGTGGGTGTTAGCGCAGTGAAAATTGAGGGCTTAGCGTGGCGATGGGTCAGGCTTGTTGCATGTCGTGGAGCTTTTTGTAGTAGCCATTTTGTGCTAAGAGCACCTCGTGTGTGCCCCGTTCCACGATGTGTCCCTCGTGTAACACACAGATTTCGTCGGCATTTCTGATGGTCGATAGGCGGTGAGCCACCGCCACTGTGGTGCGTGTTTTCATCAAATGCGTGAGTGCATCCTGCACCAATCGCTCGCTTTCGGTGTCTAAAGCCGATGTTGCTTCGTCGAGAATGAGGATTGGAGGGTTCTTTAATATGGCACGTGCAATGCTCACTCGTTGTCGTTGTCCGCCCGAAAGGCGTCCGCCTCTGTCGCCAATATTGGTGTCGAATCCATGCTCTGTCTCCATAATAAAGTCGTAGGCGTTGGCAATTTTAGCTGCCTGTTCGATGTCGTTCTGCGTAGCCTGTTGCGTACCAAATTTAATATTGTTGGCAAAGGTGTCGTTGAAGAGGATGGCTTCTTGGTTCACATTGCCAATTAGTTGCCGCAAATCGTGCACTCCAAGGTCTTTCACATTGATGCCATCAATGAGCACTTCACCCTCTTGCACATCGTAATAACGTGGAATAAGGTCAACCAATGTTGATTTTCCCGAACCACTTTGCCCCACCAAGGCCACCATTTTCCCTTTCGGAATGGTGAGGTTAATATCGCGTAACACCCACCGTTGCTCATATTTAAACGACACATGACGGAACTCTATGGCATGTTCAAAACTGCCAATGTGCACGGGATGTTCTTTCTCTTTAATGCTGATTTCAGCCTTTAATATCTTATCGATGCGCTCCATACTGGCCAATCCCTTGGGAATATTGTAACTGGCTTTCGAAAACTCCTTCAATGGATTGATGATAGAGTAGAGCATCACGAGATAGTAAATGAACTTAGGCCCGGTCAAAGTGTTGTAGTTGAGCACTAAAATTCCTCCCACCCACAGCACGATAATAATCATCACAGTGCCAAGAAATTCGCTCATCGGGTGTGCCAACTGCTGGCGAATGTTCACGCGCATCACCTGCTTTCTGAAGTTAGAATTGATATCATCAAAGCGTTTGTTCATTAAAAGCTCTGCACAAAAAGCCTTGATGATGCGCAAACCGCCGAGTGTTTCTTCCACTTGACTCATGGTGTCGCTCCATAAACTCTGTGCCTCAATGCTCTGTGCTTTGAGCTTTCGTCCCACAAATCCCATGAACCAACCAAAGATGGGCACAAAGATGATGGTGAAGATTGTGAGTTGCCAAGAAGTGATGAGCAAGGCAATGAAATAGCTTATGATGAGTACGGGGTTCTTGAACAGCATGTCTAAGCTCGACATGATGGAGCCTTCAACCTCTTGTACGTCGCCGCTCATGCGTGCAATGATGTCACCTTTCCGCTCTTCGCTAAAGAAACCAAGCGACAATGCGGTGATTTTTTGATAGAGTTGGTTGCGAATATCGCGCACCACACCTGTGCGAATGGGGATGATTGTGGCCGAAGAAAGGAAGTAAGCTGCGGTCTTTAGGAGGGTCATCAATGCTAAAAACAGTCCTATAACTAAGAGTGTGTTGGCTGGACCTGCACTCGCAATGTAGTGCTGAATGTAATAATTGACGTTGTTGGTAAGCATATCTACCATGCTCTCCACACCGTGCACACTGTCCCATGTGATGAGTTTCTCAACCGGGGTGACATCCTTTGTATTGAACAAAATCTGCAAAATGGGAATCAATGTCATAAACGAGAAGATATTCAACACCGCCGAAAGGATGTTGAAAAACACGCTCCACGCCAAATACTTCTTATAAGGTGGCACAAAACGGCGCAACACTTGTAGAAACTCCCTCATCGTTTTTCCTCCTATTCTTCGTCAATGACTTCGCCAAAGAGTGTAGCACTGGTTGATCCAGTGATGCGCACTTTGATGAATTCTCCAATATGGTGCTTGCCTTTGTTGATGATAACGGCTTTGTTTTGCTCGGTTCTTCCCATGAGTTGGTTGCGGTCGCGCTTACCAAAACGCTCTGTTAGAATGACAAACTCCTTACCTTCATCCTTTTTATTTTGGGCTGCACTGATTTCGTTTTGCAGCTGAATGAGCTGGTTTAGGCGTGCAATCTTCACCTCTTCGGGCACATTATCGGGCAGGTGTTTTGCAGCATACGTTCCAGGACGCTCGCTATATTTAAACATAAAGGCACTATCAAAAGCCACCGTTTTCATCAAGTCGAGTGTCTGTTGCAGGTCATCTTCTGTCTCATTATGATAGCCTACGAAGATATCTGTGGTCAATCCACAATCGGGAATGATGCGCTTAATGGCAGCTACCTTCTCAAGATAATTCTCACGTGTGTACTTCCTATTCATTAGTTTCAGCACGTCGTTGCTGCCACTCTGTGCCGGAAAATGGATGTGTTTGCACAGATTGGGCTCCTCGGCCACCGCATAAAGTATATCTTCGGTCATATCTTCCGGGTTCGAAGTCGTGAAACGCACACGCATATGGGGGACGCTTTGCGCCACCTTGCGCAGCAAATCGGCAAACGAAATGCCTTCCTTTGGGCGTTTCCCATTTGGCAAAAGTCCATAGGAGTTCACGTTTTGTCCCAATAAAGTCACCTCTTTAAAGCCCTTTTGTGCTAAGTCCTTCACTTCGTTAAGAATGCTCTCTACATCCCGACTACGTTCTCTTCCGCGTGTATAAGGCACAATACAATAGTGACAAAAGTTATTACAGCCACGCATGATACTCACAAATCCGCTCACCTTGTTGCCGCCAATACGTTGTGGAAGCACGTCACGATAGGTCTCAGTGGTAGAGAGTTCGGTGTCCATAGCGGCATGACCTAACTCGCATTCTGCTATCATTTCGGGTAGATTTAAATAAGCATCAGGACCACAAACTAAATTGCAATGATGATTTTGAATGAGGTCGTCTTTCACGCGTTCGGCCATACAACCCAACACACCGAGAATAAGTTTGCGTCCTTTTTTCTGCTCAGCGTGCAGCGTATCTAAACGATTAAATATTTTGTTCTCAGCATTTTCGCGTACGCTACACGTATTTAAAAAGATGGCATCAGCCTCGTTTTCATCTTCACAAAGGTCGTATCCAGCCATCTTCATTACAGAAGCCACCACCTCACTATCAGCAACATTCATCTGACAGCCATAGGTTTCAATATATAATTTTTTCTCCATTGTTTTTGAATTGATATCACTTCATCCACCAACGAATCAGCGTTGTGGATAAAGCCATTTGAAAATAAAATAAAAAGCGACGCCAGTTATTAAGCCTGCAATGACGTCAATGGCATAATGTGCTTGTATATAAACCGTAGCCATGCATAAGAATACATAGAAAGGCAGCAAGATAAAGAGCAGCATTTTGTTCTTGGTGCGCCAAGCAAGGAGCATGCAAATGGTGGCAATCCCTACATGACTACTTGGAAAAGCAGCTGTAGGTCGTTCACCAGCAGCCTTAGCATCCTCTACTAAATCATAGAAAAAGCCATGTGTATAGCCTGGACTTGGCAAGCATTCCTGATGCAAATTGAAATAATCGTGCACATTGGGGAACACACCTTGCGCGGCATTGTGCAAACCTATTGCCTTATAATAGAACGTTGGCCCCACAACGGGTACCAAATCGAAGATGACATAATAGGTGAAAAAGGAGGCTAAAATGACAAAAGCCGTGCGCTGAAATTCATCATAACGCCTAAAGAAATAGAACAAAATGATGGTTACAATCATCGGGAAATAGGCCACGTAACCACAATCCATTAGCTCACTAATGATGGGCGATGAGCATGTGTGAGCAAACACTAAAGCAGGTTGGAATCCAAAGAGTTGTTGCTCCCAGGTGGCAAACACATGATCGAGATTGGGGAACAAACGGTTTAGCTCAAAGGTGTCAGGATACCACCAAGCCAACAATGCCATCTGTGCCCCTACACGTATGAACAGCGTGAGCTTACAAGGTAGTAGGCGATAGACAATCCATAGGGCTATAATCATAGATCCTACTCGTATGCGTCCCCAAATCATGGCTTCAGGGTTGGCCATTTTGGTAGAAGTGAATAGCACAATGGCAGCTGTAAAGAGGATATAAGCCAGCACTACCCATTCAAAAGGCAATAAACCTTTATACTCGGGTGTCCAACCTTTTCCTTGCCAAGGTAGTGAAACGCTCTTATGCTTTTGTTTTTTTGCCATTTATAACCAGTGATGCTGTTGATACCATGCAATGGTTTCTTGCGTACCTTGTTGCAAATTATATTGCGGATGGTAGCCTAATTCGTCAACAGCGGGTTCAATATTACAACGCCAGTTGCGTTGTTTTAGAATGTGATATTTATCGTTGTTCAATGCCGTAATACATCCGGTGAGACGACCATAAATTTCACCTACACGCGTGATCAACCGCAATACCCATAGCGGAGCCACCACTCTGAGGCACCAAGGACGGCCTAAATATTGGCGAATGAGATGGCTAAAATCGGCTGATTGGTAAACATTCCCATCCGAGAGGAAATATTTTCGGCCATCTTTTCCACGGTCTAAAGCCAGGAACACAGCTTGTACCACATCTAAAACATAGACAAAGGTGATGTCTTGACGACGAAAACCAGCAGCAAAGTCCACGTGGTTTTTGATGCTTTGTGCCATCAAAAAATAATCCTTCTCGCGTGGACCATAGACACCTGTAGGACGCAATATGATATAAGGGAAGTCGTTCCCCACACTATCCAAGAATTCTTCGGCCTTCAACTTGCTTTTTCCATACACGGTGTTGGGTTGTGGATGGTCTGTTTCCTCAATCTCTTGATAAGGTTGTTGCTCCTTAATGGCACCGAAAACACTTAGACTACTTAGGAAAATAAATCGTTTAATTGGCATCCTAAGTGCTAAAATAGCTTGCACAAGATGGCGTGTCCCATCGGTGTTTACCCGATAGAAGTCGTCATGGTGCAAGCTTTTCGTGAGGCCTGCAGCATGTACAATGTAATCGAAGGTGTGGGGGACAAGTTGTTGCTCGAGTGCTTCTTGCGAAGAGAAATCAAGCGTTATAAAGTGAATGCGCGCATCGGTGAGATAGGCTTTTGAACTACTTTTACGCACAGCTGCCCATACTTCCATGCCACGTTTCAGTGCCTCTTCCACAATAAAGCTGCCAATGAAACCACTGGCACCCGTGATTAATATTTTCATCAAATAGCTATTTGTGGGCGCAAAATTAATGTATTTTCCATGAATGGCAAAGACTTTCAGATGAAAAGTGGTTGAAAGAAGGGGGTAGTGCCGTGTGCTGCCAGCGTGTATGCGACTCCTTTTTGCAGCAACATTTCAAAAGTGGCTTGTTACCCCATAAATATGCTTGTTGAATACATCGTTGGGGGCAGTTTGAAGAATGGGTCTATACGATTTCTATTTTGTCAATATAAAGTGTAGAAAAACATGTCTTTTAAAAGCGAGGAAATAGATAAATCTAATGACCGAAACAGAGTTCTGCATCCTTTCTATGGGAGTAGTTTTGTGTAAACCGATTACTTTGAGAAGCAAAATGGGCTATTTTTACGAGTAAAGTCCATCACATTTGTAGCTGATGAGATAAGAAAAAGTTAGAAAATGAGCTGCAAAAGTGCTGTGTTTTTGATGTTTTTGATGATGATGATGTGGCGTTCTCTTTGTAACAAGGTGAGGTGTAGCTAATTATAAAATGTGCCCAATTTTTCTTATTTCTATGAAATGTATTTCAAAATTAAAATAAGAAAGCTACACAACCTCTTTTGTTAAGATAAATGGTCATTATAAAAAGGTGCACAAAAGGCATATGAAAAATCCTCTTGTGCACCTTTTTTGTCGGATATAGCATTATCTACGCGCCCTCTACAGCTTTCGTTTCTGCAGGCGATAAAGGTGCTTCTTTCTTTTTTTCTTCATCTTGAGCACGCTTGCTTAGCTCTGGATATTGTATGCGGGTGTGATAAATTGCCATCAAACGGAACACGATAATCTTTTTAGCTAAACTAATATCGCGGAACGTTATGGGACATTCGGCGAAGAAACCCTCAGCCACTTGGCCATCAATAATTTTGTTTACCAAGCCACTAATGCTCTCTTCGGTATAATCATTCAGTGAGCGTGAGGCGGCTTCTGTAGCATCAGACATCATCAAAATGGCTTGTTCACGTGTGAATGGGTTAGGACCTGGATAGGTGAACTTTTCTATATCAACGTCCTCATCGGGATGCTCATTCTTATACTTAATGTAGAAATATTTGGCAACACCCCGTCCATGATGGGTCAAAATGAACTCTTTGATGATGGCAGGGAGATTATTCTCTTCGGCTAATTTCACTCCATCGGTCACGTGACTGATAATAATCTGTGCGCTTTGTTCATAACTCATGTTGTCATGGGGGTTTATTCCAGCTTGATTTTCGGTGAAGAATACGGGGTTTTTCATCTTCCCAATATCGTGGAAGAGTGCTCCTGTACGCACTAATAGGCTATTCGCACCAATGCGATTGGCAATTTCTGCAGCAATATTTCCTACGGTGATAGAGTGCTGAAACGTGCCAGGAGCAATCTCACTTAAGTCACGTAGCACACCTTTATTGGTGTTTGATAGTTCAATCAGTGTGACATTTGAAACGAAACCAAATGTCTTTTCAATGAGATACATCAGAGGATAAGCTAACAGCAGCAACACACCATTGGCGATAAAGATAGTGTACATATCAAAATCCATCTTCATAATGTCGTTACTTTGCATGAGCTGGATGGCAAAGAAAATCACGATATTGCCCGAAGTAACCCATAAAGCGGTCTTAAAAAGTTGTGAACGGCTTGAAAGTTCGCGCAATGAATAGATGGCAATGAGTCCCGATAGCAACTGAATAACAATAAATTCGTATTGGTATCTTACCGCAACTGCACAGGCTAACACCATGACAACGTGGGTGAGAAAGGCCGTCCGCGAATCCATAAACACACGTGCAAAGATAGCAACCACCGCAAAAGGTAGTATATAGACGTTGAATATGCTGTGTGTAATCATTAAAGAAACCGCAATAGGGAACACCGTGATACTGGCATAAAGCATAGCGATGTTGCGCGATTTCAGTAGGTAATCCTTGCGGAATAGATTCAAATAGCTTGTAAAAATAGCAACAAGCAAGGTGATATAAAGGACTTGTCCAATTAACGTGTCGGTGATTTCGGTCTTGGATGCACTGAGTCTTTGCAACTCTTTATCAAAAGAATTGAGCACTCTAAAGGTGTATTCATCAACAATATCTCCTCGATCTATAATCTTTTGTCCGCTCATCACCATGCCACTGGCTAACGGAATACTGCTTAATAAATCGCTCTTCTCGGCCTCACTTCGTTGTCGATCGTAGACCACATTGGGCGCAATGTAATTAATTAAGTTGTGGCGTTGCAAAATATTTCGATAGGGGCTAAGTGCAGGATCACCTAATAAAGTCTCGTAAGCCGTGAGGGTTGAATAGAGACAATTCACTTGAACGCTCCTGGCTTCTTTGCCACTGATGAGACGAACCATGCGCATAGAGTCCTTGGCAATGCGGTTATACTCAGGTGTTCCGATAATACCTGCACTATATAGTCTGTGTAACCGGTCGGTAATCACGTGCACTACCGAAGCTGGAAGGATATTGGAAGGCTGGCTAAAGGCTTGGCGGAAAAGTTTGATTTGTTGCTGCTCCTGCGCCTTATTATAATTGTAATAAGGTTGGAAAGCCGTTAGAATAGAGTCTTGTTCGGCTTTAATACTTTCGTCAGATTTGTAAATAGGGAAGTCGAAATTGGCAATTAATGAACTGTACATCCAAGGCTTTCCTATGTCATAGCGAAAGAATGTTTGCTGATGTCGGGGCATAAACCATACAATGACGAGCACCGTTACGAAGACAAGCGCAGATTGTGCTACAATCTTTCGCCATTGAATATTTTGATATTTATTGAATATATCCATGTTGTTGCTTTTATATTTGGCTTTGCGAAAATACTAAAAAATCACACAATACTGAAAAAAAAATATTAATTTTGCGCAAAATAATCATTTAAAGAAATGTCCGAAAGAAAAGTAAGGGTGCGCTTTGCCCCCAGTCCCACGGGTGCTTTGCACATCGGTGGCGTACGTACAGCCCTCTATAATTATCTGTTTGCCCGTCAACATGGTGGTAAACTTATCTTTAGAATAGAAGATACCGACTCACAACGCTTTGTTCCTGGTGCGGAGGAATATATTATAGAATCATTTCGTTGGCTGGGTATTCAGTTTGATGAAGGGGTTAGTTTTGGTGGAAAACATGGTCCTTACCGGCAGAGTGAGCGCCGAGAAATCTATAAAAAATATGTTGATCAGCTACTCAAATCAGGGAAAGCTTATCTTGCTTTCGATACACCTGAGGAGTTAGAAGTGAAGCGAAATGAAATAAAGAACTTTCAATATGATGCCCACACCCGACTGATGATGCGCAATTCGCTGACACTTTCTGAAGAAGAAGTGAAGCAACTTCTTGCTGATGGGGTGCAATATACCGTTCGATTTAAAGTAGAACCCAATATTGATGTGCATGTTCACGATTTAATTCGCGGCGAGGTAATCGTAAAAAGTGATGT
Organism: Prevotella sp. HJM029; assembly: GCF_000599605.1. Lineage (GTDB taxonomy): Bacteria > Bacteroidota > Bacteroidia > Bacteroidales > Bacteroidaceae > Prevotella. The sequence goes on from NZ_KK082668.1 coordinate 206,885, forward strand.
TCTTGATGATAAAGTCTTGTACAAAAGTGCCGACGAATTGCCCACCTATCACTTGGCAAACATCGTGGATGACCACTTAATGGAGATTACACATGTCATCAGGGGCGAGGAATGGCTGCCCAGTGCACCGCTACATGTGTTGCTTTATCAAGCGTTTGGCTGGGAAGACACGATGCCATCGTTCGCCCATCTGCCCTTGTTACTGAAGCCTGAAGGTAAGGGTAAGCTCAGTAAACGTGATGGAGACCGACTCGGTTTCCCTGTGTTTCCTTTAGAATGGCATGATCCTAAGACGGGAGAAGTGTCGTCAGGCTATCGCGAAAGCGGCTATTTCCCTGAGGCTGTCGTGAATTTTTTAGCCCTATTGGGGTGGAATCCCGGTACCGAACAAGAACTCTTCACGTTAGAAGAGTTGGTGAAGGCCTTTGATATCAGCAAGTGTTCCTTGCATGGAGCGAAGTTCGATTACCAAAAAGGGATATGGTTTAACCATGAATATATTTTGAAAAAAAGCGACGAAGAGATTGCAACTCTCTTTGCTCCTATTGTAGCTAATAACGGAGTAGATGAGACAATGGAGCGCATTCAGCAAGTGGTTCACCTGATGAAAGACCGCGTTAATTTCGTAAAAGAGTTATGGGATTTATGCACTTTCTTCTTCATCGCGCCCGCTTCCTATGATGAAAAGACTGTTAAAAAGCGCTGGAAAGAATACTCTGCACAGCAAATGGCTGAGCTTTCTGATGTACTTTCGGGCATAACCAACTTCACTGTTGAGGGACAAGAGCCTATAGTTATGCACTGGGTAGAGGAAAAAGGCTACAAATTGGGCGACGTAATGAATGCATTCCGCCTCGCATTAGTAGGTAAAGGCATTGGTCCTGGTATGTTTGATATATCGGCTTTCTTAGGAAAAGAAGAAACTTTGCGTCGTATTCAACGTGCAGTTGAGATTTTAAAATAAAGAGATAGGAGTAGGAAGTAGGTTTAAACAACAATTCTTGTGTATCAAATTGTTATCTATCTTTACTTGTTTGGTGTGGCTATTGCAAGCCGCTTCAGTAAGAAAGTAAAGAAAATGTGGGATGGAGAGCGACAGGCTGTGGCGCTTTTAAAAGAGAAAGTCGACCCACAAGCACGCTATATTTGGTTTCATGCTGCCTCATTAGGTGAGTTCGAACAGGGTAGACCATTGATGGAAAGCATACGGAAATTCCACCCCGAATATAAAATTCTACTTACCTTCTTTTCGCCTTCAGGCTATGAAGTGCGTAAAAACTATGCGGGAGCTGACATCATTTGCTATCTACCTCTTGATACTATTCGCAACGCACAACGCTTTTTACGTACAGTAAGACCCGTGATGGCGTTCTTCATCAAATATGAATTTTGGTATAACTATCTTCATATTTTGCAGCATCGTCATATTCCTACTTATAGCGTGAGTAGCATTTTCCGTCCCGACCAAGTGTTTTTTAAATGGTATGGTGCGCAATATGCCAAGGTGTTGAAATGCTTTACACACTTCTTTGTGCAAAATAAAGAGAGCAAGGCTTTATTGAAAACGCTCGGTATCACAGCCGTTGACGTGGTGGGGGATACGCGTTTCGATCGTGTGTTACAAATTAAAGCGGCTGCAAAACAGCTTCCCATCGTCGAACGTTTCGTCGGTTCAGCATCCCAAGTATTCGTTGCCGGGTCATCATGGCCACCCGATGAGGCTATCTTTTTGAAGTATTTTGAACAACATCCCGATTGGAAACTCATCATCGCACCGCATGTTATAGGCGAAGATCACCTCGCATCCATCGAAGCCTTGCTGCCACATTGCAAGGTAGTACGCTACACACAAGCCAATGAAGCAAACGTGTTGGATGCCGAAGTGCTGCTGATTGATTGTTTTGGTCTATTGTCATCCATCTATCATTACGCCACAGTTTCGTATGTTGGAGGTGGTTTTGGTGTGGGTATCCACAATGTTTTAGAAGCTGCTGTGTGGGGTATCCCTGTTATCTTTGGTCCTAACAACCAACATTTCCAGGAGGCACAAGAGTTGAAACAAGCAAAAGGAGGCTTCGAAATCACCAGTGAAGCATCTTTTGATGCCTTACTATCGCAATTCGAAACCGATGCCGATTACTTGCGTCAAGCAGGGGATGCGGCTGGAAGATATGTGGAAAGCAAGGTCGGAGCCGTAGAAAATATCTTAAGTAAAATTATTTTTTAGTGCTTCTAATAGCTGTGGAGTGAGCTCAAATCGCTCCCCAACTATCTACAACATCGCATCTTTACCCGTTCCAAGGCGTAAAGAAAACTCCTCAATAGCTCGTGAAAGTATGGGCTCTTTAGGCTGTTTCATGTCCTCAAACATTGTGTATAAGGGTATTGGCATCTTCTTGTTTTTTAGTTTCCATGTGCCAATCGCTTTGCCATTGACGAGGACTAATGGAAAGAATAGGCCATTTTTAGTGAAAGCTTTAGGCATATCTTTCGCGCGAAATACATCCTTTCGCACGTTATAAGCAATGATATATTCATCATAAGCAGGTAGAAAGATGACGCTTTCCACCCGCTTTCCTCTTGTAATGGCTTGCTCAAAAAAGAAGTAATCCTCGTCTCCATGCACCACCTTTTGCAACTCATGACCAATCAAAGCGAGCGCTTCTCTCGCCTCAGTGATCGTTAACCCCGACCACCAAAGAAAATCTTTAAAGCATGCAGGACCATGGCTTTGAAAATACTTTCGTGCCAATAGAGCTAACGTTTCCTCGTGTGTTGGCACAGGATAAGGTGGCACCCACTCATCCATGAGCGTATAAGTGTGCTTCCCTTGCAGTTGTTTTCCACTGCAAACAATACCTTCAAGCTCTGCATTCAAGAGCAAACTGGTCATAAAATGCGGATGAGATTTACCCAACTTTTGCGTGAACAGCTCCGATAGTCGCTGACGAGTTAGATGCTGATGACATAAGAAATCGGCAAGCATATCGAGATGCTTTGCCCATTCATGTCCTTCTGATAATAGTCCAGAACCCTTCTCATAAGTATCATAAGTGTTTTTCAATCTACGATAAGAAAGCTGCAACATCCATCTAACATCCTGTGAAGTTACAAGATGCCATGTAGGCCGAAGCACGTGTGTACGTATGATTTTTGCTTGATCAATGGCTTCGTTAATGCACCCAATTGCCCCATTTTGCAGGCGCAAGGCAAGTGCAAGTTTTGCCATTTCAGGCTGTTGTGCCTGGATAGCTCCCATCCATGCAACTAAATCTTCTGGAGATTTGAATTGTGAATTCACTAATTGCTGGTTGTGAAGTCTTATGGGTAAGATATCGAATGCCATGGTCTCGTTTTGCATACTCCTCACTATTGAATGTTACAAATATAGCGAAAAGGATGTGAATAAGCAAATCTACTTCTTCATTTTCATCGCTATAGCCCAAAGGATAATCCTCCATTGCAAAGCGTTATCTCCACACTTATCGCACAATGATGAGGATAGCATCGAACAAGATACGCCAAATTGTTTGGTAATCTCTATTGAATTACAGCACAAAGTGGGCTTCTTTGTGCTACAATCTATACGATATTGTTTGACAACCTCCATCAACTTTCCTCAGTCTATCAACCGAGTGGTAGGATAATGGGAGAGAGGTAGGGAGGACATTCGGCTCGCGTTTCATTTTTAATCGTCTCACGTTGGCGAATGTAATGCGTCTATGTGGATTACAATGCGCGTATGGAATGAAGCCAGTATGAGTTCTGCCTGTTTGTCTTCGATTTAAAAATGGTCTAAGAGTGATGAGGGCTTGCAGCCTTCTACACCCAGCATGGCATCAAAAAGGGAAAAGCATGAGTAACTTTCCCCTTCTGAAAATTGCGATGAAATGGGCTATTTAATGATACGATAATAATCGGCTTTACGAGGTTTGATGGTCTTGGGATAAGACGAAGGATAGCCCAATGCCAATGCACCAATGCCTATGAGTCCTTCAGGAAGTCCCCAATCGCGCATCAGTTGCTGTCCTTCTGCAGTTTCAAACATTTTCTCTTCCCGATTAATCCAGCAGCTACCTAAGCCCAAACTATGGGCTGCTAACATCATGTTGCCTAACACCAAACTGCCATCTTTCACGTTGTTGGGCCACTCTTGAGGTGCAAAAACCAGCACAATGGTGGGCGCTCCATAATAAGGATCGCTACTCACTCCCATCAGCTTTGCATTCTCTTTACGTAGCCATTCCAACTGTTTTGCGTTTTGAACTGCCACAATATAGGGGCTTTGTAATCCTTTTCCAGTGGGTGCCCACGTGCCCGACTCTAATACTGTTTGCAGTTCTTCGTTTGTAATTTGTTCAGCTTTAAAACTACGAATGCTGCGCCGCTCGCGCAAAGCTTTTAATACTTCGTTGTCCATCTTCTATCTTCTTTATGTTAGTTCTGGACAAAGATAGTCAAAAAAGGCATAAATACCTATTTGTAGGTATTGCGGTTTTTCATCTGTTCTCATATCTTTGCATTGTTTAAAATGAATTTGTATTTAGGATTTTTCGAAAATAGTTTATGCAAAATATGAAACAGCGATTTTCCCTGTTCGTTATTCTCTTTGTCGTTTTTAGCGTTCTCATGAACCGCGTACAAGCACAAACGGCAAGCAATGCGTTCACTATTCGTGTGACGGTTCTTGAGAAAGGAACGAACGAATCGGTCATGATGGCCAGTTGTTATCTGCACCCTTTGGAGGCCTACACCGTGACCAATATCGATGGAAAGGCCACTTTCAGCAAAATTCCTAACGGGCGTTATACCTTAGAAGTGCGCTATGTGGGGTATGAAAAATATCAGATGGTTGTGGATGTCACGCGTGATTTAGATTTTAAAATCAGCATCACACCCACCTCTTTAGCATTGAAAGAGGTGGTAGTGACGGCACAACAAAAGGCATCGGGTGCTTCAACAACGAGCATTATCGGCCGACAAGCCATTGATCACCTGCAGGCTTCATCGTTAGGAGACATCATGCAGCTGCTTCCCGGCAAGCAAATGGGGAACTTAGACCTTACACAACAGAGCAACCTTCAGCTCAGAACGTTGGTCAATAACAACACCAGTGCGTTTGGTTCAAGCATCGTTGTTGACGGAATGCCCCTTTCAAACAATGCCACAATGACGGCCGGAGGCTTCTCAAGCGCGGCTTTTGTGGGCACCGATTTGCGTCAGATTAGCGCCGACAACATCGACAATGTGGAAGTGGTCCGTGGCATTCCTTCTGCCGAATATGGCGACTTAACAAGCGGTTTGGTGATTGTTCACTCTAAAGTGGGACTCACTCCTTGGCAGTTTAGAGCGAAAGTAAATCCCGCTTTACAGAACTATTCGTTGGGCAAAGGGTTCCGTTTGGCGCAGGCAGGCATCATGAATTTCAATTTCGATTATGCCAAAGCGTGGGGCGATCCGCGCATGAAGACGCGTTCTTATGGTCGTTATACGTTCAATGTGGGGCATGGCTATAACCTCTCGAAGCAATGGCATATCGACACCAAACTGCGTTTGTTCTATGCCAATGATTGGAGTGGAAAGGACCCAGATGCTATTAATGACGGCACAGAAAACAACAATAAGAATTACAGTTTCAACCTCACCCACAACGGACGCATTAGCATGAACCGCCCTTTGATGCGCACATTATCCTACACATTAGGTGGAAGTTTCTCGCAAGTGAATAGTAAAAACACCCGAATTGTCCCCGTTTCATCGGGACTTTTACCCATTCTTACGGCCGAAGAGACGGGCTATCACGCCGTGCCTTGGACGACTTCGAGCTATTTGGCCACAGGAAATACCCGGAGTAGTCCGGCCAATTTCTTTGCAAAGTTAAACGATAGCTTCTTCTTCAATGCTGGAAAAACGAACCAAAGCTTTAAGATGGGTGTTGATTATCGGGTGAGTTGGAATAGTGGACGAGGCTATTATAACGAGAATGATGAACGCCCTTATACCCCCAACAGCGATGGTCGGCCACGTGCTTTCTCGTCCTATCCGGCGTTGCATCAGCTTTCTTTCTATGCCGAGGACAACCTTACGTGGCACGTTACGAAACAGCATTTCATCCGTGCCAATGTGGGTTTGCGTTTCACGACGCAGCAACCCTTTGCCCAGGTGTCTACAACCGCACTCTCACCTCGGCTCAATCTCATGTATAGAGCGGCAAAATGGATAGATCTTCGCGGTGGAATCGGCCTCAATAGCAAGACGCCAAGTTTAGACTATCTCTATCCTTCGCCCAAATATGAGGACCATGTTGCAGCGAATTATATGCCCGTTGGCGACCCCGCTGCGCAGCTATTGCTCTACCACACGCAGGTTTATCAGGTGCCTTATAGCAAGGGAATGAAGAATGCTACGACAACAAAGGTGGAGTTAGGCCTTGACCTTCGTTTGCCAGGTAACCGCAAATTGAGCCTCTTAGCCTATCAAGACCGGACGCCAAATGGTTTTAGTCCGCTCTTCAACTACATCACCTATTATAGCAATGTCTACACCCCCACACAAGGATTGGTGCTCACACCGGGGGCAGCCACGAAGGTAAATTTCAACAATCCCGCACACCGTGACCTGCGATTTATGACAACAGGCGAGATTGGTAATGAGAATGTAACGGTGAACAAAGGCATAGAATTCGATTTTGATTTAGGTGTTATCAACCCCATCAACACGACTATCTATTTCAATGGGGCTTATGCTGAAATGGAAACATGGCAGAAGGGGCGCACATACAGTAGTGTTTCTCCGTCTCTTTTGCCTGCTACTTATTCTGCCTATGGGCTGACTCCTTTCAAAATGGTTTATCCTTCGGACTGCAATCGCAACATTTATCGCCAATTTATCAATACGCTACGCATGGTAACCCATATTCCACGCCTGCGCATGGTGGCTTCGTTCACGGGACAAGTGATTTGGTATAATTATAGTTTTAACAAGGTGAGCACCACTAATCCCATCGGCTATCTCACGCCCGACCTCAACTATCACCCCATTACCCCCGACATGATGCGAGGCTTTTTAGACTTAGATGGCCATTATTATGCTGCTGCTCCGTCCGGTCACTATGTGCGTTTAAGCGATGTTGTGGTGCGTGCCAGTGATGCAGTGCCCTCGAAAACGCCCATCACCTGGAACCTTTCCGCACGCTTAACCAAAGAGTTGGGCAATATTGGCGGCTTGAGTTTATATGTAAACAACGCCCTCTTCTATGAACCCTACCTGCACAATAGCACCACAACCACGCTTTCTCAGCGCAATGTGGGCAGCTTTGGTTATGGCGTTGAGCTTTATTTTAATTTATAATGGACAACAAGAAAATATGAGAAAATATCATCATCACGCGGCAAAGATAGCTGTAAAGGCTGCTTTTATAGGGCGCATTGCTTCAAGAATGAAATGCTTCGAAGGCTATATAGCCGTAGTTTTAACTTTGCTTTTAAATGGTTGTGTTGACTATAGCGACACCACACAAGCCGTTTCCACCACGATAAAACTGACCGTTCCCACGGCACTTACCGGCACAATGGCGCTGAATGGACACACCATTACGCTCACCAATGCCGATGGTGTCAAGCTAACAGCTACGACAAATGCGCAGGGTGAGGCCACATTTGCCAACCTTGTGCCCGACGTTTACACCGTCTCGGCGGCATGGAACCTATCCTTTGCCGAATACAGTCAGGCCACAGGCGACACACAAGTGAATGAGGGTGCTGTGGTATCGGCCACACTTAACAACCAACTCATCGATCAATCTACCACCATTACGTTGCCCACTATCCTCGCGATTAAACGCTCATTGGTTATCAGCAAGGTGTTTTATGCCGGCAACAAAGACCGAAACAACCGGAATTCGACAGCAGCACAATACATAGAGCTTTATAATCAGAGCGACCAACCTGTGGATGTGGCAGGCCTATACATCGGTTTATTGGAGACAGGCAGCACGCTGGCTTATACCCTTTCCAACCTCCATACGGCATATAACGACAGCATTGTTGTGTGCAAGCAGGTGTTTCAAATCCCCACTTCCACGCCTCATGTGGTGCAACCCGGCGGTAGTGTCGTGATAACGAATAGTGCGGTGAACCACAAGCTGAATATTCCTTTAGCACAAAACCTCACTACTGCCGACTACGAAGCGAAGGATGCACGAGGCAGAACACAAAACAATCCTGCTGTTGCAGCGCTGGATTTGGTGTATTCTAATCTGCCTGCGCTCTCAAATATGAATTTCCTTTCGGGTGGCCCCAATGGCGTTGTGATTTTTAAAACGACGCTTCGTGTGCAAATGTTCCCAAAGATTTATGCTTTTGGCAAGAACAATGGCATGCAATATTTGGCCATCCCTAAACGCTATGTCATGGATGGTGTTGACATTTTAAAATATAAACCTGCCGGAGTTGATGTGGCTACGAAACGCCTCAACAATGATATTGATGCGGGATATGGGGTTGTTCATGCCGCGAATGGTTATAACAGCGAGGTGCTTTACCGACGTGTTTCCCGGCAAACGGGCGGTAGTGGGCAGCGCATTTTGCAGGATACGAACAACAGTAGCAGCGATTTTGGTCGCTCAACAACGATAAATATTCGGGAATATGAAGAGTAAATATAGTCTCATCCTATGTGTGATGGCGACACTTCCTGCATGGAGTCAGTCTGCAAACGATAGTCTGATGTCTCTGGGACACTACCAGATGCTCGACCAACAACTGCTGTTTCACCACACGAATAATGCGGCAGGCTTGGCCATTGACGCATCGCCTAACCGTGGAACAGCAGCTTTTCGTTACACTTATGATGGCGGACATTATCGTCGTGTGCAAGAGGGTACATCGACACATGCGTTGCATTTCGTAACCGAAAGTTATCAAAAGCTCTCCAAATGGCTCTATGCCTATGGGAAGTTTGACTTCAACACGGGACGAACCAAGGAGAAAGCGTGGGCCGATGTGATGCGCCCTTACAATAGTAACCCCTATTTTGCAGGCTCATCTCGTGCAGGTCGTTACGATTTTCAGAACATTAAACTCTCGGCTTCAGTAGGAACAACTCAGATAGGTGCATGGAATTTTGGTGCGAAGTTGGATTATACGGTGGGTGATTTGAGCCGTTTGCGCGACCCACGTTCACGTGCTGAGTTGCTGAACTATCGCATTACGCCGAGCCTGCTCTACCACTTTGGACGGCAAGCCATCGGTCTTTCGGGTTGGTATGACCGCCGAAAAGAGAAGATAAATGGGCTTACTACCGTGCAACAAGATGCCAACTTGAAGTATTATTTGATGGCAGGTATGGAGCATGCTGTGGGCACTTTGGGCGGCTTTAGTGCGTTTCAGCGCGAATGGGTGAACCACACTTTGGGCACAGAGCTATCTTGGTATACTCAAACAACCGACGAAGCGCTGCGCAGTTTGACCACACTCACACTGCAACGTGGCAGCGAAAGTGTGTTAGGACAATATAAATACCGGCCTGGGCACTACTACTCTTACGATTATGGTTTCACCCATCAAACGCTCATTCGCACGCAACATCTGTTGCATCGCATCGACTTGGGGGCGCAATACGAAGAGGCTTATGCCAACGAATATCGTCCACAGTTGGTTATTACCACCGACCCTGCGACGGGCATCAGCTCCTATCGCTACGACAATCAGCTCACTTTCAAGAAACGTTACCAAGTGAAAGTGCTCAATGCCAACGTACACTATCGTTTGAGCACGCTCGAAACACAAGGTAAATGGGGCTACATTGGTGGCTTGCTTACCTATCAAACTGTGACCAATCGCTATTTGTTGCCCACCTCAGAACTGCAATATCGTCGACTCAATGCGGCTTTAGAAATGGGTGGAAGCTGCCATGCCGTCACACTAAACGTGCAAGGTGGCTACAGCTTTTCTACGCGAAGCCGACTCGATTTGGCCGATGTGCATACCGATTATGCACGGCAAGTGCTGTTGCCCGATATGCGTTATTATAGTCTCAACTATGCTTTCGGCCATGTAGATGTCGCTTATGAGCATCCCCTCGCGTTTAAAAACTATCGCGCCAAAGCATTCATCAAGGGGTGGATAGACGCGATTGCAACGGCAAAGTATCGGGGCAACAACTATCATCAATACCAGATGGGGGTGAGTTTGGGTGTCGTTTATTGAATAAAGGTGAGCCAACAAGATGACAATTACTGATGGATCATGATTTATACTATAAATACTTTTATTGATAAAATCATTTGGTTTGCAATTCGTTTTTGTCTATCTTCGCCACAACAGAGAACGAAATAGGAGGATAAACATTTTATTTTTTAAAAATATAGAGATATGAAAAATTTAGATTACACAGGCTTAGATACTAAAAAAGTAGAGAAAGTTGTAAAAGAGTTAAGTCAACTGTTGGCTGATTTCCAAGTTTATTATGCTAATCTTCGTGGTTTCCATTGGAACGTTAAGGGTGATAAGTTCTATCAACTCCATGAGTATTATGAAGGTCAGTATAATGATGCAGCTGCAAAAGTGGATGAGGTGGCAGAACGTTTGCTGCAATTGGATGCTCGTCCAGAGAATCGTTTCAGCGAATATTTGAAGCAGAGTCAGTTGAAAGAGGCTGGTTTTGAAGCCGAGAAGATGGAAGGTTTGAAATACATCTTGGACACGTTGAAGGTGATTATTGCACAGGAACGTCGTGTATTGGCTGCTGCACAAGAAGCTGAAGACGAAGTAACCGTTGCTTTAATGGATGACTATTTGACCGGTCAAGAGAAGAATGTTTGGATGTTGGTTGCTACATTGAGCTAAGCATCTGTAACAAATGAAAGAAAGGCTTTTGCATGTTCGCCATGCAAAAGCCTTTTCATTTTATAGGCCTCGTGCCTTTAATAAGGCCGAAGTATCAGGCGATTTCAACCCTGTGAAGCGGGTAAAAGTTTGCATTAAGTCCTCGGTGTTGCCCTTGCTCAGTACTTGTTGTCGGAACGCTTGCCCCACTTCGCGTCTCAAGGCTCCACGCTTGGCAAAGCAATCGGCAATGTTATCGGCCAAAACCTCGGTCCAAAGATAGCTGTAATAGCCTGCAGCATAGCCGCCACCCCACACATGATTGAAATAAGAAGTGCTGTAACGGGGTGGAATTTGTGCATCGAATAAGCCCAATTTATTTAATGCCTGCCGTTCAAAATCGTCTGCTTTATCGGCCGAAGGCACTTCGTTTTCAGGCAAAGTAGCCCACGCCATGTCGACAGAAGAGGCCGCAAGATTCTCGCCTAAAGCATAAGCTGAATGATAATTCATCGCAGACATGATTTTATTGCGCAGTGTATCGGGCATGGCTTCACCCGTTTTGGCATGCTTAGCAAAGTGGTTAAACACTTCTGGAATAGCGGCAAACGACTCATTGAATTGCGAAGGCATCTCCACAAAGTCACGCGCTACGGCCGTCCCACTCAGTGTGTTGTATTTACAATCGGACAGCATACCATGCAAAGCATGACCGAATTCATGGAACATCGTCGATACTTCGTCCCACGTAAGCAGAGTGGGTTGCCCCTCGGGTGCTTTGGCATAGTTGCACACATTATATATAATAGGCTGTTGATGGCGCGCTTTACTCTGTTTAGCAAAGCTGCTCATCCACGCTCCTCCACGTTTGGTTGGGCGGCGGAAGTAATCACAATACCACAAGGCTAAAGGCTTGCCATCGTAATCAATAACCTCAAAAACATGCATGTCGGGATGATAAGTGGGGAGGTCTTTACGCTCTTTGAAGGTCAATCCATAAGCTCTGTTAGCCGCATAAAACACGCCATTCACCAAGACACTGTCGATGTTGAAATAGGGTTTCACGTCATCTTCCGAGAAATGAAACTTCTCTTGTTTCATCTTCGCTGAATAATACATGCGGTCGTAAGGCTGTAATTGAAAATCGTTGCCCATAGTTTGGCGCGCATAGGCTTCAATCTCGAGCGTCTCTTGCTGTGCCTTGGGCAGATAAGCGGTAGTGAGTTGTTGCAAGAAAGTCTGCACATTCTGCGGCGTTTTGGCCATCGTTTTCTCCAAAGAATAGGCTGCATAGTTGGGATAGCCCATGAGTCTTGCCTTTTCGGCACGTAGTTTAGCCAGCTCAACCACAAGTGGGTAGGTGTTGAAAGCGTTTGTTCCATCGGCACGATGACGCGAAGCCTCATAGACTTTGCGGCGCAATTCGCGATTTTCTAAGTTCGTTAGGATGGGTTGTTGCGTGGTATTGACGATGACAATGCAATAAGGAGCTTTACTACCGCGACTTTCTGCATCCTTTTTACATTGTGCAATGTCGGCCTCACTCAAGCCTTTCAGCTCATCTTTACTATTTACCCACACCACAGCAGCATTGGTTGCGTCGGGCAAAACATTGCTCCATTGTTGTTGGAGGTCAGAAATCTGTTTGTTAATTTCCTCCATACGCGCCTTCTTTTCGGGTGAGAGTAGTGCGCCATTGCGAACAAAGTTTTTATAGATTTCGTCTAACAAGCGCAAATCTTCGCCTTTTAACTGCTGGCGTTGATGGTCATAAACATATTTAATGCGCTTGAAAAGTTTTACATTAAATGTAATTTCGTTTTGCAAATCGGTGAGCAGTGGTGTGATTTCTTTTTGTGTTTGTGCTATAACGGCTGTTTTATGTGCTCCCGTCAAGGCATAGAATATGCTCGAGACGCGGTCTAAGGTTTGGCCACATTGCTCATAAGCCAGCACCGTGTTGGCAAAGGTGGGACGCTGTTTGTTGTTCACAATGTACTGAATCTCTTTACGTTGCTGTCGAATGCCCTCTTTTAAGGCTGGTAGATAGTCGCCCTCTTGGATGCGATTAAAGTCGGGTGCACCAAACGTCAATTTGCTTTTTTGGAGCAGTGGGTTGTTCATTGCGGTGGCAGAGGCGTTTTGTGCGGTTGCAGCGAGTGCCATTGTCGAAGCCAACCCTGTTGTCATCAGGGTGCGTTTCATCATTGTTTGCAATCGTTTCATATTCTTTTTTATCAATATAAATATTTTGTAGCATTAAAATGAAATCAGAAAGAAAAGTATTTACGATACAGAAAATCTGTTGTAATCTTTTATTTCTCTTCTTTTATTGTTTTGCAAATATAATCTTTTTGGGTGTTATGATACTATTTTTAGTGGTTTGATTACTCTTTTTTAGGAATTATCTATGTGTTGGTGGGGCTATCTTTGTGTAATCAAGGATGACTTTTTATGCACAATTATATTTATCAAATAGCTCGTTATCCTGTGAAATAGGGTTGTAATGGCAGTGTGAACAAGGCTGTTGTTATCGTTTTACACGATTTCTTCTAAATACTTTAATGTAAATTGTGGGTGGGAATTTGCCCACCCTTTTATGTATGTTTGAGCAGAAAGGGACTGCTCAAACATACTTCTTTTTTATATAGAACTATTTTACAGCGTATTTTTGTCCACCGATGATATAAATACCTGCGGGAAGATTTTGCAGTGCATCATCCATTTTGACATGTCTTCGTACGAGGTTACCACTCATTGTGTAGACGTCAACAATGGTTTGCCCATTGTAATGATAGGACTTGATGTCTGAAGGAACGACTTTCACGAAGAGAGATATGCGTTGCACGCTCCTTGAAAACTTATAACAAGCGAAGCGGTGATGCTGCGTATTACAGAATATTCCGCGCTCAGGATGATCTAAGGGGGCAATATCAGCAAGGGCATTTTCTGTGATGTTGATGATCCATTGAGCCTCAGTGGAGGTGGCAGATGCACTATTAAAAAGGTTATTTTTTGACCCTTTATATGACAGGTAGTGCTGCTCTACAGGGTCGTAGAAGGTAAAAGCTGTACCTTGTTGTCCCAAGATGAAACTACGTGGGGCGTTTTCTTCATTGACTTTTAAGCTTATTGTCTGTTGAGGTGGAATAGCGATGGTTTTGGAGTTGCGATAGTCTTTGGCAGAACTCCACATGAAGGTGCCTCCAGAAGTATAACCAATGAGTATTTCATCGCCAGCTTTGAGTTCTGTAAGTGAGGAGACTAACTTAAATGTAGCTTGCCCTGTCGTGGGATTAATAGTTGGTGTTGGTGGTGTTATGGGGGCAGGAGAAGGAGGCGTTTCTCCTCCAGGATGAGGCACTGGTGTTATAGGTGTGTTTGTTTTCCCATCATAGTGGAAGACAACATTTACGCTATCCCCCCACACATATTGTTCTAATCCAGGATAATCAATGAAAGGATTACGATTGTGTTGTAGTTGGTAGATAGCTTCATTTCGTTTGGTTTCTTTCTCACTAACAGGGTCGTTCTTCGCCCAACGTAGCAGCATTTGCAGTTGCCATTGCACGATTCCAGGATAGGATTCGGGACCAAAAATGTTGCCCGTCCAGTTGTTTAAATAGTCTTCATAGCGCGTAGCCATATAGAAATAGGTGCGTGCGAAATCGCCTTTATATTCATCTGCGGGTTCAAAGACTGGGCCATTAAAGCCTGTGACAGTACATCTTCCCACCTTTGACAATCCACCTTCTGACTGGTAAGATTCTCCTTGGTTTTCTCCAAAGGGCATGTTTCCACGCCGATTATTTACATAACCATCCGTCGGATAGACGTGGAAGAGGTCAGAACGCATGGGTGACTGTTTGTTAAACCAGCTCTGTGGCACAGAATGTTCACGATTGTAACAATCACCTTCTTTTCTATAGTTGCCAGCTCTGTCGGTTTTTGGATTGTAATGTGTGATGTTTGAATACATATCCCATATGGTTCCATCAGGGCGTAGGTCGGTCTTTTCGTAGGCTTCCCATAGTTTAGAGTAGCCTAAATCTTGGGTCCCATGACTAATGATGGTCGCGAAGGCCGTTTTTAGCGCCCTACCTTTTTGTAGGTTGGCAGCAGCATAATAAGTACCAGTGTTGTTAGGGCCTTGTGCATATGTTACTAAAGTGGTGCATAGCAACCATGCGAGGATTGAGAGTCTAATAAATTTCATAGGGAAGGTGTTGAATGCTTATGTTTTGAATTTATAAAATAAAATTTCGATAGATATAGCCTTGATAAGTCATCATGGAAAGTCTTATATGACAACCTCGAGGTAAATGGCGGATGGGAACGCTGATATAACCATGGGTTGAATAGTATTCTGGCACACCACCTTGGTCATGATATAGTTGCAGGTGTATGAATTGGAGTTGCCCTCCAGTTGAGACACTATCCATTTCAATGATGGAGAGGTGTTGGCTTTGCATACTATTCTCTTGTTGTCCAGTCTTCAGTGCCAATCCAATATTAAGGTATTGACGATGCTTGCTGAGCCAAGCGCTTTCAAAAATTACAGGATCAGCGCGCAAAGTCCTAAAGCGGTGTTGAGGAATATAGGGCAACACTGCGATAGGGGTGAGTTGATCAACAGCTATCTTTGTAGCGGATGAAGGCTGGTGATAGAGCAAAGCACGATAGAGTGTGTCGCGGTTTACAAGCCAAGGTGCTGTGAAAGGGGAGGCAAAGCGTAGGGTATCCCCCGCATCCGTAACGGCAAATGTGATGGCATGTCGTTGTACGGGAGCTTCAACAAAGTCGGCTTGCAAGAAGGAATAGCGTCCATTACCATCATCATAGCTGTCTTTTGAGCAGGCGAGGAGCAATGGTAAGCACAAACTTACCATTGCTATGATGATTGTTTTCGACCTGTCACACATTCTATTTAACGAATGGAAGATGATTAAACCATGACTTTAAACGTCCACTTCCATCGCGTGCTGCCATGTAATTCTTTGCAGGATAAGCATATTGGCTGAGGATACAAAGACGTAGGAACTTCTCATCTTTGTTATCGATGTCAATCTTTTCTAACTGTGTTGCAAGATATTCCTCAAAAAAGTGTAAATCTTCTGTTGTATAGAAACTGGTGTAGAGGTGCGTATCTTGTATCAAATCGAGTGCAATGTAGTTACAGGGGTACAAACGATAGTTGCGGTGAATTTCAGTATCTATGTGTGTAGCGATGGTGTCGAAAAGCTTATTTTTAGGCATTTCTTCATCCAAAGTAAGGAGCCATTTGTCGATACAGGGTGCACACACATAGTTGATATGTCCTTTATAACCGCGAATACCTGTGAGCATACTTTCGATATCGTCGCCGTCACCTTTCTTCCAATAAGGTAGATCTCGGCGCAATTGGTATTCGCGTGCTTTGAGATAGTCGCAGGGATCATACTCATAAGAGATGGCTAATGGCACGATATGCAATTGCATGAGCCGTTCAATGATGGTCCCTTCACCACCCATTGCCATCATTTTCAGAATGGCAGGTTGGGTTAAGTCATTTGAGTTCTTTGCTCGCCCTTGCCGTTGTGCAATCCAAACATTTTCTCGCTTTTCGTTGATAGCATAATGGATATACTCCGACATGCGTTTGCTTGCGCGTAGCATTTCAACCGAATGGAGTGCCCGTTCCACAGTAAACGATTTGTTGACACGCACCAAATCGTGCACCCAAGGCAATTTCAACAAGTTGTCGCCAATCGCAATTTCGCAGGTAGTATCGAAGCCAACATCAATGAGTAACTTGTCTAAGAATGCAGAATCGAGCACGATGTCGCGATGATTGCTCACAAAAGTGTAGCGCTCTTTGATGTTAATGTTAGAGGCATCCATGTTGCATCCTAAAGAAAGCTTGTGCACCAATCCTTGTAAGAAGGGGTAGCAGAAGGTCTTTTGAAAGGCAAGGTTCGTGTCGCAAGCACGCATCTTAGTAGCAATTTGCTCAAGAGGCACGTCTGGATAGAGATAGTTTAGCACTTTTTTAAATTGCTCATCGGCCAGCAATCGATCGTAGACTGCGGGTAGTTCCTCAGGCTCAAAGGGCCTGATAGGGTCAAATTCTGCAGGTATTTTCATAATGAAAGGGTTTTAAAACTGGTTTTCAACAATATCGCTGAGTACATCCTTGATGTCTAATCCTGCAGCCTTTACTTGCTGAGGAATGAAGCTTGTAGGGGTCATACCTGGCGTAGTGTTAATCTCCAGCATATTAATAACGTCATTTCCGTCTTGATCTTTTGAAATGATATAGTCGATACGAATGATTCCATTAGCATGAAGAATATCGTAGATGCGTGCTGTCTCTGCAGCTACCTTGTTTGCTGTTTCAGGGCTTAAGCGTGCAGGTGTGATTTCTTCTACTTGGCCATTGTACTTCGCATCATAGTCAAAGAATTCATTCTTGGGTACTACTTCTGTAGCAGGCAATACTACTTCCTTATCCTTTGTTTTATAAATACCTTGTGAGATTTCAGTCCCTTTGAGGAAACTTTCAATCATCACTTCATTATTTTCCATAAATGCCACACGTAAAGCAGGTGCCAATTGGTCAGCATTCTTAACTTTCGACACGCCAAAACTGCTTCCATCAGCCGCAGGTTTTACAAAGCAAGGCATACCAATGCGTTTCGCAATAGCTTCTTCATCGTAGCGCTCTCCACGGCGGAGCAATACACTATCGGCCACTTTCACACCAAAACCTCTTAGATAGTTGTTGAGCACATATTTGTCAAAGGTCATTGCTTCAACCAATACTCCACTGGTGGAATAGGGCAAATGGATGAGGTCAAAGTAGCCTTGCATAACTCCATTCTCTCCTGGTTGACCATGAATAGTGATGTAGGCGTAATCGAAAAAGGAACGAGTACCATCCTGTTGAAAGGAAAAATCATTTTTATCAATCTCAGCAATGGCACCATTTTCAAGGTGAACATGCCAATTGGTCCTCTTCACATCGACAATAAATACATTGTAGCGTTGTTTATCAAAGAATGAAAATAGGCCTTGTGCCGAACGCATTGATACATCATGCTCAGAAGAGTCTCCGCCACAAACGATGGCAATGTTTCTTTTAGAATTTCCCATATCTGATAGTTTTATGTTTTTTATATTGTGAAAGTGTCTTGTGTTGTACCTGATAGATAGGCGCGCCACTTATCAATTAAAGTTGAAAAATCTACTGGCCAATCCGAATCGAAGTCTATTTGCTGGCCTGTTGTGGGGTGGATAAAGCCCAATGTCTTTGCATGTAGTGCCTGTCTTGGACAGGCTTTGAAGCAGTTTTGGATAAAGGCTTTGTAAGAACTGCTGCGCTGTCCGCGAATTATCTCATCGCCACCATAGGTTGCATCAGCAAAGAGTGGATGGCCAATGTGCTTCATGTGTGCACGAATTTGGTGCGTTCTGCCTGTCTCCAAAATACATTCTACCAATGTAACATAGCCAAAACGCTGCATTACACGGTAGTGGGTGATGGCCGTTTTGCCCACTTCGCTATCCAAAGGAAATATCTTCATGCGCAATCTGTTCTTGGGGTCGCGTGCAATATTGCCCTCTATGGTGCCTTCATCTTCCACAAAATTACCCCAAACGAGGGCATGATAGCTGCGGTGAGTGGTTTTATTGAAGAACTGTTTCCCCAAATTAGACTTCGCATCAGCTGTCTTTGCTACAACGATGAGCCCACTAGTATCTTTGTCTATGCGATGAACTAATCCCACATCAGGATCGTTGGCATCAAAAGTGTCTAAGTCTTTTAGATGCCATGCCACGGCATTGATGAGCGTTCCTGTGAAGTTTCCTGCTCCAGGGTGCACTACCATACCTGCTTTTTTATTGATAACCATGAGGGCATCATCTTCATAAACAATATCTAAGGGAATATTTTCAGCTGCGATACTCGTATCATGTTTGGGCGTGTTGAGCATGAGTGTAATCACATCATGTGGCCTGATTTTATAGTTACTCTTCACAGCTTGGCCATTTACTTCGATACAGCCAGCATCGGCAGCCTGCTGTATTCGGTTGCGACTTTGATAGGGATTTTTGTCCGTCAAGTATTTATCGATGCGCACAGGCATCTGCCCTGCATCGACTTCTATCTTCCAATGCTCAAAACGTTGTGGCGTTTCGGTAGTCAATTCGTCATCTATGATTTCTTGTTCTTCAATCATATGCTACTCTTTAGGCATTGTTTTGGCTGAATTTTCTTTAACGTTGTCGTTCCCTTTGGTAGGACTATCAGGTCCTGTCACTACTTCAAATTCATCTACATCATCACCCATTTCGTTAGGATGTGGTAAAGCTGGGTCGATATAGTCTACGGAGTCATCGTCACTTCGCTCGCCGTTTCCCACTTGAATAATCAGCGTTGCTTCAACAGAAATCTTATCACCAGCATTTACAGGTCGACCATTTACCAGCACGCCATATACCCAATCCTTTTCGCCTGCAATATACTTTGGTGTGCCAAGTTTAAAGCCCATGGCAGTTAATTTGGCCATGGCTTCGCGCAAAGAACTATTATCAATAATATCGGGGAGGGTAATTGTGGGGGTTTGTGGAGAGTTGATGGTGACATAGATGATATGCCCTGACTTCACTCTCTCGCCTGGAGTTAGAGATTGTTCAAGGATGCAATCTGCAGGTAGTGACTTAACATAACCTGTGTCAACAACTTGAATTTCGAGCCCTAACTCGCGTAAGAGGTGCTCGGCATCCGTTAAACGTTTGTGTTTTAAGTCGGGAACGGGAATTGCTTCACCATGGTGTGTATAGAAGTCGAGGCCAAACTTTACGCCCACACCTAACACAGCGACAACTAAACCCATGATAAGAATATTCTTCCACAGATACCAACTGCTAAACT
This sequence comes from Prevotella sp. HJM029, assembly GCF_000599605.1. Lineage (GTDB taxonomy): Bacteria > Bacteroidota > Bacteroidia > Bacteroidales > Bacteroidaceae > Prevotella. The sequence continues at coordinate 226,625 of NZ_KK082668.1, forward strand.
TTTTAACGAATTCTGATGACTGCATTTGTCCGATTAACTCCGTTTTTCCTATGTTGCAAAGATAAGATAAATGGCTTAAACAACAAAATAATTAAATGCAAAAAGCAGCAAAGAACGATGTACTTTGCTGCTTTTTCTAATCTATCATCAGTCTCCTCAGGTCTACTTGCCGTGATTTTCGTCAGAGACTGTTAATTTCTTTCTACCATGAGCACGACGTGAAGCTAACACACGGCGGCCATTCTTTGTTGCCATTCTCTCGCGAAAACCATGCTTGTTCACGCGACGGCGGTTGTGAGGCTGGAATGTTCTTTTCATTTTCTTTCTTATTTATTTTGTTATTTATTGCAACGTATGAGCGCTATTTGGTCATGCTAAACCTGCGTTCGTTCCTCCTTTTTGGCTTGCAAAATTACTTATAATTTTCGAATTACCAAAGAACTAAGTGAATTTTAAGCATTAGTGCAGCGATTTTCTATAAAAATATCGTAACTTTGCATGCCAAGGCTGGGGTGCGAAAATGGCACTTTAGAAAGGTCAAAAGATTATTATAAATATCAATTATACAATAATGATTAATTCACAAGAAATAAAAATCGGTACCTGCATCCGTATGGATGGTGGTATTTGGAAGTGTATTGACTTTCAACATCGTAAGCCAGGTAAGGGTAACACGGTGATGAATACGAAATTAAAGAATGTTGCTGATGGTCGTGTTTTGGAACGAACATTCCAGGTTGGCTTCAAATTGGATGATGTTCGTGTGGAGCATCGCCCCTATCAATATCTCTATGAAGATGCAACAGGGCACATTTTTATGAATCAAGAAACATTCGAACAGATACCCATTAATCGTGAACAAATTACGGGTGTTGATTTCATGAAGGAGGGAGACGTGGTTGATGTGTGCACCGATACCACCGATGGAACCATCCTTTCGGCTGAGATGCCTGTGAAAACGACGCTCAAAATCACGCATAGTGAACCAGGCGTAAAAGGTAATACGGCAACGAATGCAACAAAGCCTGCAACCCTTGAAACGGGTGTTGAGGTGCGTGTGCCTTTATTTGTGAATGAAGGCGAGACCATTCAGGTCGACACACGCGACGGAAGTTACCTCGGACGCGTCTCAGAATAAATCAAAAACGAACCTACTTTTGTGTGCTATCTATCCGCACAAAGGTAGGTTTTTTCATTTAAAATCCATTCGTTGCTATGAAATACTCCATCATTGTTCCTGTTTTTAATCGGCCGAATGAGGTCGAAGAACTTTTAGAAAGCTTAACGAAGCAGTCACTTACCGACTTCGAAGTGCTGATTGTTGAAGATGGTTCACAAATCACTTGTGAGGAGGTTTGTAAGCGTTATGCACAACAGCTTGATATCAAGTATTTCATAAAGTCCAATAATGGCCCTGGCATGAGTCGCAATTATGGTGCAGAGCGTGCACAAGGCGACTATCTTTTGATTTTAGATAGTGATGTGGTTTTGCCACCAGACTATCTTAAATCCGTTGACGATGAATTAGAAAAAACACCTGTTGATGCGTTTGGTGGCCCCGATAGGGCACACGAATCGTTCACCGATACGCAGAAAGCCATCTCTTATTCGATGACAAGTTTCTTCACCACAGGCGGTATTCGCGGCGGGAAAAAGAAATTGGATAAATTCTATCCGCGCTCATTCAACATGGGTATCCGTCGTGAGGTCTATCAGCAATTGGGTGGTTTCAGCAACATGCGCTTTGGGGAAGATATCGACTTTAGCATTCGAATCTTTAAGGCTGGCTATCGTTGTCGTCTGTTTCCTACGGCATGGGTGTGGCATAAACGCCGCACAGACTTTCGCAAATTTTGGCGGCAAGTCTACAACAGTGGTATCGCTCGCATCAACCTCTATATGAAATACCCCGACAGTCTGAAGTTCGTTCATGTGCTTCCTGCTGCTTTCACCTTTGCTTGTGCACAGTTTTTGCTGATGATTCTCAACGGACTTATTCTGTATCTCTGTACCATGCCTGCACCCGTTTCTATCATTGGTGTATTGCTTATGGTGTGTGGTCTTGCACCAATATCGCTTTATTCACTCATCATTTTGATTGATTCTACTCGGCAAAACCATAGCTTTGAGATTGGAATATGGAGCATTTTTGCAGCCTATATCCAACTCATTGGTTATGGATGTGGTTTTTTCGAAGCTCTTTGGAAGCGCATCATCTTGCGGCACGGTAGCTTTAGTGCCTACGAAAAGACCTTCTATCAATAGCTTTTTCCTCATTCCCTTTTCATCCTTTTATTGCACATGGAAGAGACCTTCGAGAAACATTGCAATAGTATAGCGCATTGGGCAGAAGAAGATCGACCGCGCGAGAAGCTTGAACGCCTTGGAGCACAGGTGTTATCAAATGCTGAATTGCTGGCCATTCTCATCGGGAGTGGCACGCCCAACGAAAGTGCCGTTGATTTGATGAAACGCATTTTAAGCGATTGTCACAATAATCTCAACACATTAGGCAAGCTCACTTGCCAGGAATTGCAGCGCTACAAAGGCGTTGGTCCAGCAAAAGCCATTACTATCTTAGCTGCATGTGAATTGGGGAAACGGCGTGCTATGGAAAAGGCTGAGGAGCGAACAGCCTTGGATTCGGCGGTCGCCATCTACGAATATCTGCATCCACGCATGCAGGATCTTGATGTAGAAGAGGCATGGGTGCTGTTGCTCAATCAGCACTTCCGGCTCATAAAGTCCCTTTGTATCAGTCATGGTGGGCTGAGTGAGACTGCAGTTGATGTGCGTATTATGTTGAAAGAAGCCCTGCTCTGCAATGCCACAGTGCTGGCTTTAGCCCACAATCACCCCAGCAACCATGCACAACCCAGTTCGGCTGATAACCAGTTGACGCGCCGTGTGCAAGCTGCTTGTGAAACTATGCGCATCTATTTCCTCGACCATGTCATTATCACCGATGGACAATATTTCTCCTATCGGGAAGAAGGGAAATTGTAAAGCCCACTGCTTCTTAAATAAAGCAATGGGCTAAAGATGGAGTTTAGGAGAGATTAAAATTTCGATTCGCCTTCCACATATTGTCCCAATAGTAAATGTTCACCATCGAAGACCGCATAAGTGAATAATGAAATCCAATCGCCTAAAATCAGCATACGCGCCGTTTTGTTGATGGTAATATCCAATTCTATGTGGCGATGGCCGAAAAGCAGATAGTCAATCTCTGGATGATTTTGTTGATATTTCTGTGCAAATTGCACCAGATATTCTTTTTCTTCACCCATGAATGGCACCTCTTTGCCATCTATTCGTTTTAAACGGCTATGCTTAGCCCAGTTCAATCCCAAAGCCATGCCCCAGCGTGGATGCACAAAATTGAGTAGTCTTTGGCAGAAACGATTGTGGAAAGCACGACGTAAGAAGTGGAACATAGGGTCTGGATCCCCCAAACCATCGCCGTGTGCCAAATAGAATATCTTGCCATAAAGCTCTGTTGTGAGAGGCGCTTTATGCACGATAACACCGCATTCCTTTTCTAAATAGCCATAGGTCCACACATCATGATTGCCCGTAAAGAAGTGTACTTCTACTCCATTGTCGGTTAGTTCGCTCAGCTTTCCCAAAAAGCGTGTGAATCCTTTGGGAACCACATAGCGATATTCGTCCCAAAAGTCGAACATGTCGCCTAATAGATAAATTGCTGAAGCTTTCTCTTTGATGCTGTCTAAAAAGCGCACTATGCGACGTTCTTGTGTGCGAGCGTGTGGGATAGCCAACGAACCTAAATGCGCATCGCTCAAAAAGTAGATGTTCTTTTCCATGTAGATAAAGTTTTGTTATCGCAATCGTACCACCGCATTGCTGCAGAGTACAATTCATTCAAATCCCAATTCCACGCGTGCTTCCTCTGTCATCATGCTTTGATCCCAAGCAGGTTCAAACACTAAGTTAACATTGGTTGCCGTCACTCCTTCAACACTATCAACTTTTGTGCGTACATCTTCTAAAATAAAATCGGCCGCAGGACAATTGGGTGCCGTGAAAGTCATATCAAGATCAACGTTACCATCATCTTTTACATCAATCTTATAAATCATGCCCAAGTCCCAAATATTTACAGGAATCTCAGGATCATAAACTGTTTTCAGCACATCAACAATACGTTCCTCAATCTTTGTTTTCTCCTCTTGTGTCATATTTTCTCTGTCGTTATCGTTGCAAAGATAGCAAATAAAATGAAATAGCAATGAGCACGTGCTATATTTTTATCAGCTTGTAGGGCTGATAATATACTTCGTAGCGCAGCGATGGCACTCCTTTTCGTAGCTCTTTGATGTAATACTCGTTTATCGAACCTACTGCTTTCATTGAGATTGTTGAGGAGTGAGGAATAGAACTTGTACAGAAGCGGACGTGTTAGTAAAGGAAAACGAGTATAATACTTTGTTTTTCACATCGTATTACACCCGTTTGATTTGAATTTGAGCTACAGTTTAAGTGAAACTGATAACACTCTGTGTCGGTTCACTTGTTGGTCTTTCCTCATCCTTTGTGGGGGAATCACTTGGCGTTTGCTGACGAATTTCTTCTAACATTTGGCGCGTACGCTTGTAAGTGGGTGTGTTTTCAACAGCCAAAATCACGTCCTCGTTGGCTAAATCTTCTGGTCGGAAGAGGAAAATATGTGGGCGTCGCTTGTATTGATTGTTCTTCCCGATATTGCCATAGTAATGACTACGCCGCTCTTCTCGTTCTGCACGCCGCTCTTCTTCTTGCGCCATTCTATCAGCTTCTTCTTGGGTGTGCTTCTTCAAATGGCTGTTCATGCCATCTACATCTTCAATGCCAAAGCCTGTAGCGAGAATGGTTATCTTTACCTTTTGCCCCAATTCAGGGTCGATGGTGACGCCCCATTTCGTTTCATAGTCACTATCAAAGCGTGACATGAAATCGGTTACCTCATTCATCTCTTCCATCATTAGTGCAGAGTTTTTATCCTTTTCGTTGCTAAAGCCTAAGCTTAGTAGAATCTTTTTGGACTTGAAGATGTCGTTGTCGTTGAGTAGAGGTGAGTTGAGTGCATCATCAATTGCCTTCTTCACACGCCCTTCACCTTCTCCATACCCGGTACTCATGATGGCAACACCACCATTTTGCAGGATGGTTTTCACATCGTTGAAATCAAGATTCATGTAGCCTTCATAGGTGATAATCTCCGCAATGCTCTTGGCAGCCACGCTCAATGTGTCGTCAGCTTTGCCGAATGCATCTAAAAGCGTAAGGTCGGGATAGATCTCTCTGAGGCGTTCGTTGTTGACAACTAATAGAGCATCGACATGTTTTGCCATCTCTTCGACGCCGTCTAAGGCTTGATCAATCTTTCGAGCACCTTCAAAGCGGAAGGGGATAGTAACGATACCTACGGTAAGGATGTCTAATTCTTTTGAAACACGAGCAATTACTGGTGCTGCACCTGTACCTGTTCCACCACCCATTCCTGCAGTGATGAAGGCCATTCTTGTGCCGTCATTGAGGATGTTTTTAATATCATCAATCGTTTCTTCAGCTGCTGCGCGTGCCTTTTCGGGTCGATTTCCTGCTCCCAATCCTTCCTTTCCCAATTGCAAGTGTACGGGTACTGGCGAATTGTTAAGAGCTTGATTGTCGGTGTTACAGAGCACAAACGATACGTCATGTATACCTTCTCTATACATATGGTTGACAGCATTTCCTCCACCTCCACCAACACCAATCACCTTGATAATACTATTTTTGCCTGGCGCATCACCAAAATCTACCACCGTCATTTGTTTATTTTGTTCTGCCATATCTTTTTTCTTTTATACTGTAAGCAATCTTTTTAAACAGGTAAAAGTTTTATTCGTCTTCTGAAATCATCTTTTGGAAAAAGCCTTTCAAGCCCTTCATCGCTTTATAGAGGGTGCTGTTTTCTCGGCGTTCACGAGCCAATCGCTCTTCCTCTTGTCGTTGTTGCTCTAAAGCTGCTTGCATTTGATTTTCTTTCTTGCGGCGTTCTTCTTCTTCGGCCTTTTGCTTTTCGATTTCTGTACGCACCACTCCGCTACCTGTTGTCTCGTTGAGTGTGCGTGCCTTTTGGTGCAAATCATTGGTGGTTGTGGTAGTTGTTCCTTCTTGATTTACACTGAAAAGGTCTGTCGTGAGCTCAGGACCTGCACAATTCATGTCGCCTTTAGCTAAGATACCCAAGACAGTATTCATTGTACCATCATGTGCATTCACTTCCTCATTATTTGAATGGATATTGAAGGTGATGAATTTAGCGGTACGAATCTTGTCAACGTGGGTGTGGTTTCTGAATGCAGTCTCGATGTTTTTAAGGTTGCTTCCACCACCAGTGAGCACAATACCACCTAAAAGACTGTTAACATATTCAGCGGGTACTTGGAACCAAACATTCTCTATAATCTCCTCTACACGGGCCTCAACAATCTCAATAAATTTGCGACTCTCTATCTGACGTTCTGCATCAATGGATAGCATCAGTGTATTGTCAATGTCGTTGTTGTCTGTATAGGCACTGGCATATTTAAGCTTCATGCGCTCGGCATCAGCCTCTTCCATTTGCAGAGAAGCGATGTCTTTAGTGATATTGGCACCTCCTAAAGGAATAACGGCCAGATGACGTAGAATATTTTTAAAATAAACGGCAACGGTTGTAGTCTCAGCTCCGAGGTCAACCAAGACACATCCTGAGCGCTTTTCGGCTTCAGTGAGTACGTTATCGGCCAATACCATAGGGGCTAAATACATTTCAGCAATGGCTATTCCTGCTAAATCAAAACATTTATTGAGGTTGCGATAGAACGTTTTATGCCAAAGGATGTTGAGGAAATTGCCCTCTAAGCGGCTGCATTGTATGCCGATGGGGTCTAATTGGTATTGCTGATCCACCTTATATTCTTGTGTAGCCGCCTCCAAAATCTCTTGGTCGGGGTAGCTCATTGTGCGATTCTTATCCATGAGTTGGTTCACCATCTCTTGCGAAACAATGGTATCTGCGGGCAACTCTTCTACCAGTTCATTGCGTACACTGCGAATAGATTGCCCACCCACACCTACATAGACATGAGCAATCTCGGCCTTTAAGTTGGCTTTTAATTTACTGATAATGTTGGTAAGGCTTTGCACCGTCTTATCAATATTATATACAACACCTTTGCGAATGCATTGTGACGCATCTTCTTTTATCACAGATAATACGGTGATACTACCATCGAGGTTCTTTTTTCCGGCAACGCCTATGATTTTTGTTGACCCTAATTCTATCGCAACAATAAATTCTGCCATGCTTTATTTTTTTATCAATTCAACATCAATGTTTCTTCGTTTTCTCTTTTTTGGCTTCGCTTTTCGTATGCGAAGTTTTTTCTTTATCCTTATCTTTTGTGCGCACCTTTGGCTTGTCAGCAGTGTGCGTTGAAGCTTTTTCCTTCGTTGTCTTCTCCGCATGCTGCGGCTTTTCGGTTTTCTTCTCCTTTGGTTTCTCGTCTTTTTTTGACTTCACCTCTTCTTTTTTAGGCTTCTCAGGAGTACTAACTTTTGACTTTTCTTTCGTCTCTGTCTTTTCAGTAGAAGTCCTTTCTTCGTGCGTTTCAGGCACATTGCCAATCACATCGCTTTCAGATAAAGTGTGTAAATCATCCTCTTCACGTGTGGGCTTACCATCTCTTCGTTTGCAGATAATCTGATTGTCGAATGCTAAGTTGATATAGCTATAGCGATTCCACCCAGCTTGTGAGAGGCCATAACGATAAAATTTCTCCAAGCGACTTAATTTCTTTTCGATGAAAGCTGTTACAATTGCATTCTGCTTTGACTTATATTTGTTATAAGGAATGGTGCCTAAGCCAATGATATGGTTCCCTACTCGAGGTACCAACTCTATGGTTTTGTCAGGCAACACATTAATCTGCTCTATTTGATTACTCCACAAAGGATTGGCCATAATAGCCTTGCTCATGGGTGAGAGGTAATGGGTAGCAAACGATTTCGAAATGTCTCCTGTGGCGATGATGAGATCACTGGTGTAGTGAGAGTTGGGCATAACACAATCTTTATCATCCAAATAATAGTCATCTCCGTTGCTTGCCTTCACCCTTACCACTGGCATGCGCTGTGTTAGCGTGATGTTTACTGCCCCTCCTTCAGTTTTATAACATTCAGCAGTCTTCACAAATGGACTGGCTTTCAGCAGCTCTTCAATCTCGCGAAGGTTTACCTTGCGCATGGGCTGCGATAAAGGATAAAGGTGTTCTTTCTCTAAGCGCCGTTTAATTTCTTGTGCATTAATAAACCCATTGGTCGCCTCATCTTGGATATCGATGTTCACCTGCGTACACAAACGCTGCGATTCATCGGGCTTGTTGAAAGCTGTAAACGCCAAAACCAAATATCCTGCTAACAGGATATCGGTTGTAATGACGAGTGTTTTCTTCCAATGAATACGCATGTCAGATGGTTCAAACTATGATTTCTGATTAATAATCTGTGCGATTTGTGGCACGTCATTATCTAAATTCCCGGCACCTAAAATCACCAACACATCGGTATCGTGTTGCTTTACAAACTCCAATACGTCTTTCTTTTCAATGAGATGCTTCTCTACGCCAGCGGCTAAGTTGTCGTAGATGAGCTTACTCGTCACGCCTTCGATAGGGGCTTCGCGTGCAGGATAAATCTCAGTGAGCACCACTTCATCGAAGTTGCTCAGCGCATGTGCAAAGTCTTGGTAGAAATCACGTGTGCGGGTGTAGAGGTGAGGCTGAAAAATAGCCGTAATCTTTCGGTTGGGAAAGAGCTCTTTCAAGCTCTTAGCACTTTGTAATACCTCTTTGGGATGATGGCCATAATCAGATAACAGCACATGCTTGTCGTTCTTAATTTTGAAATCAAAGCGTCGGTCTACACCGCTATATGTGCGCATGCCATACCGCAACTCTTCTGCTGTGCAGCCATTGAGCTGTGCAATTGCCATAGCAGCCACGCTATTTTCAATGTTGATGGGGATGGGTTGGCCTAAGCTGATGCCACGAACCATTTCTACGGGCGACACGAAATCAAATGTAATCTCACCATTCTGAATTACAATATTCTCAGCGTGAAAATCACCCTTATCTCGGCTATAGCTATACACTTTCACACCTTCTTGCACATGTTCTCGCATGGCTAAGTCGGTGTGCAGCACCAAAGCGCCATCAGGTTGAATGAGTTCGGTGTAATGACGAAAGCTCTCCAAGTAAGCCTCTTCTGTGCCATAGATGTCTAAATGGTCGGCATCTGTTGAGGTGATAACACTCATCCAGGGGCGAAGCCAGTGGAAACTGCGGTCAAACTCGTCGGCCTCTATCACCACAAAGTCGCTGGTGTCAGAAAGGATATAGTTTGTGCCATAGTTCTTAGAGATACCGCCTAAGAAAGCATTACAGTCCAAATGGCTCTGGTGCATGATGTGTGCACACATCGTAGAGGTGGTGGTTTTGCCATGTGTTCCAGCAAAACATAGCCCACGATGTGCTTGTGTTAAGCGTCCCAATACCTGCGCACGCTTCTCTACTTCAAAGCCATTTTCTTGGAAAAACACCAACTCTTTGTGCTGTGAAGGAACGGCAGGAGTGTAGACAACCAAAGTGGTTTCGGGGTTCTTACAAGCGTGGGGAATTTCGGCAACATCTTCTTCATAGTGTATCACCATACCTTCTTTTTCAAGTTGATGGGTGAGATTTGATGGCGTTTTGTCATAGCCAGCAACCACTAAACCACGCTTCATAAAATAGCGTGCTATTGCACTCATACCGATACCTCCGGCACCAATAAAGTAAACTGCTTTAATGTCTTTTAATTCCATCTATTGCAAAGCTAATCGGATTACCTCATCTGCAATGACGTCTGCAGCATTGTTTAATCCGAGTTTTAATATGTTTTCTTCTAAATGTTTCAGTTGTTCGCCATCGTGAACTGCCTCAATGGCTGTTGATAAAAGCACATCGGGTGCTTCGCTATCTTTTACGTAAATAGCCGCGCTCTTATTCACTAAGGCCATCGCATTCTTAGTTTGATGATCCTCAGCCACATTGGGTGAAGGTACTAAGATAACAGCCTTTCCTATCAAACAGAACTCACTGATGCTGCTGGCACCTGCTCTGCTGATGACAAGGTCTGCGGCTTTGTAGGCGTCACCCATGTCAGCAATGAAGTCCATTACCTTTAAATTGGGCAGATGGTGACCTTCAAGTTGTTGCAAAATCTGCTGATAATAAATCTTACCCGTTTGCCAAATGAATTGAACATCGCTATTTTTTATCATGTCGAGGTGGCTCAACATGCTCTCGTTGAGCGTGCGAGCACCTAAACTTCCACCCACTAACAAAATCGTTTTCTTTTGTTCGTCCAATCCAAACTTTGCTTTGGCTTCAGCTTTTGTGAGCGAAATGTTAAGCACATTCTGCCGGACAGGATTGCCCGTCATAATAATTTTATCTGCAGGGAAGAAGCGTTCCATACCTTCATAAGCAACACATATCTTCGAAGCTTTCTTTGATAAAAGCTTATTGGTTACGCCAGCATAGGAGTTTTGCTCTTGGATTAAGCAGGGGATACCTTTCGATGCGCACACGTTCAGCGTGGGACCACTGGCATATCCACCAACACCTACAGCCACCATAGGCTTGAAATCACGAATGATTTTCTTTGCCATACGTTGACTCTTCCATATCTTGTAGAGCACAATAACATTCTTGAGCAAGTGCTTTCTATCGAAACCTGCAATGGGAAGTCCTTTGATTTCATAGCCTGCAGCGGGCACTCTTTGCATCTCCATTCTGCCCAATGCCCCTACAAACAATAACTTTGCATCAGGACGCTTGGCTTTAATGGCGTTAGCAATCGATATGGCTGGGAAGATGTGTCCACCCGTACCGCCACCACTAATGATAACTCTTAATTCTTGCTCCATTACTCCTTGTTTTTTATATCATTGCAAAAGTAATCATTTTTTTTAGTTCTTACTTACTTTGCCGTCTATTAATTGTTAAATAGAATCCAGCAAATGCATGCTTTATTCAAATGAGTGAGTGGCTCCATCGTGGCATTTGTTGCACATTCGTAGGAGCCTTTGTTGGCATATTTGCAAGCTTTCTCCCTATGGGATGATAAGACTTTGTTTCTCAGTGGGTGATGGTGGGTCAAGTAATGTGGACAACATTATCATGCAATCTCATTGCAATTTAGTAGCAATCTCTATGAGATTATATGCTAAAGTAGCCCACTTTTTCAGCCTTGATGTAGTACCTGTCGTCAGCAGCTCTTTGCTATGGCAATAGGATTGCTTGAATGGTGGGAACAAGTTAGCTAACCTTAGCCTTTACAGGTTCACTTTCTCCCCGCTTTTTAGCAGAGCGACTCACGCTTAAAATCACACCCACATAGATGCAATTAATAACCGAAGAGGTACCGCCTTTACTGATAAGGGGAAGGGGTTGCCCTGTGACAGGCACGATTCCTACAGCCACACACATGTTAAACAGGGCTTGGGTTACTAACAATAAGGCTAACCCCATGGCCAAAAGTGCAGGAAAATAGTTTTCACAACGGCTGGCTATACGTCCTGTTCTGAAGAGTAGCATGATGTATAGTCCTGCGACAAACACGGCTCCTTCAATGCCCAACTCTTCAATAATGATCGCATAAATGAAGTCAGAGAAGGCTTGTGAGAGGAAATCGCGTTCCACACTGTTACCAGGTCCTTTACCCACAATGTTAGAAGATGCAATGGCTATGTTGGCATGTGCCACTTGTGCATCTTTATCTAAGTCTACATCTTGTGGGGCAATCTCTTTGTGGTTGGCAAATTTGTCGATGCGTGATTTCCACGTATCTGCGCGGTGAAAGATTTTACCAAATAGGCCTTCCTCCCGCGAATCGGTTTGTGTTTGCTCCGTTAAAACCTTGTCATTGTCTTCATTCTGAGTGTCTTTGCCCACTAACATAACGCCAGCAAACACCAAAAGCAAACCTAAGACAACCACACCCATCAACTTCCCAATTTGGCGCATGGGCACTCTTCCTATCGACATCATCATCAACACCACCAAACTAAGCAATGCTGCGGTAGATAAATTCTCTAATGCAATGAGTGGAATGATGAGGAAACAAATGCCCAAGATGTATTTAAAGGCAATCTTGTCGGCACCATGGTCGGTTTGAAGTGCACTTAAAATCTGTGCAGTGGCCAACACTACGGTGCCTTTTGCAATCTCTGAAGGCTGGAATTGTATGCCTACAAAGTTCACCCATCGTTGTGCTCCGTTGGTCGATTGTCCAGCAACAATCACCCAAAGCAAGGTGAAGACCGAGAGAATAATGAAAAAAGGTGTTGCAATTTTGAAATATTTGCACTGAAGGTTGAGCACCACAACCATGCTAACGAAGCCAAAGATGAGGATGCCTATGTGCTTGATGAGAGGTGAAAAATAGCTACCTCCTTTGTAAGTTAATTCGGATGAAGCCGAAAAAACCTCTACAATCGAGATGATACAAAGGAAGAAGAAGATCATCCATATCACCTTATCACCTTTAAAAATGTTTCCAAATGTTTTGCTGTCCATTGCGTTGAATGTACTAAAAAGATTTTGGAAAGGCTGTAAAAGAGAACCTGTTTATTCCCTTTTCTACGCACCATCTGCAGCGTTCCATGAGTAGATGTGCCCTATACTTCTGCAAAAGAGTGGGTGAAACAGCCTTCGAATGTCCTTTTATAGCACTTTTCTCTATAAGTTTCTAACTAATGTTTTGAATTGTTCACCGCGATCTTCCATATTTTTAAAGAGGTCGAAGCTGGCACAACAAGGGCTTAATAGCACCGTTTCTCCAGGCTTTGCCATCTCAAAGCAGGCTTTAACGCAGTCGCTCATGCTATGGGTATCGCGCACAGGAAGCCCTAAAGCGTCAAAATTGTCGTGCAATTTTTGGTTGTTTGCGCCTAAATAAACCAAGCCAACGCATCGCTCTTTCACCAAAGGTAATAAGGGTTTGTAGTCGTTACCTTTATCTCTTCCTCCAAGAATAAGGATAGTTGGGGTTGTCATACTCTCCAAAGCATACCAGCAAGCATCGACATTTGTGGCCTTAGAGTCGTTGATATATTGCACGTTATTCACCTTGCATACCTTCTCTAACCGATGCTCTACGCCAGGAAAGTCGCTTAAACCCTGGCGAATAATGTCGTGAGGTATGCCCACAATATTGGCCGCTAAGCCTGCTGCTAAGCTGTTATAAAGGTTGTGCTTGCCGGTTAAGGATAGCTCGTTTTGAGGCATTTGGAACGTCGAAGGATAGGTCAAAGTGTATTGTTCTTGTTCGATATAGCCCACAACACCATTCTCTTTATGCTCTGCAAACGGATAGGCTTTTGCATGGACAGCATGCTTTTGCAACTCTTTTGCGATGACAGGGTCGTCCTTCCAATAGATAAAGCTGTCGGCTTGTGTTTGGTTTTGCAAAATCCTTAATTTGGCTTCGGCATAGTTTTCAAAACAATTGTCGTAGCGATCTAAGTGGTCGGGGGTGATATTCAGCAAGATAGCAACGTCAGCTTTGAACTGATACATGTTGTCTAATTGAAAACTACTGAGCTCAATCACATAGTATTCGTGGGGCGATTCAGCCACTTGTAGGGCCAAACTATGGCCGATATTACCGGCCAATCCCACGTCTAATCCCACCGTTTTAAAGATGTGATAGATGAGCGATGTCGTAGTGGTTTTGCCGTTACTTCCCGTGATACACACCATTTTTGCATGCGTATAACGCCCCGCAAACTCTATTTCACTGATGATAGGTGTGCCTTGTTGCATGAGCTTTTGCACCATAGGAGCCTCTTTTGGAATGCCGGGACTCTTGATAATCTCGTCGGCATTGAGAATCTTTTCAGCCGTGTGTTGCCCCTCTTCCCATTCAATGTGGTGGTCATCGAGCAACTTTTTATAGGGTTCTTTGATGGCCGATAGGTCGGAAACAAATACATCAAACCCTTCTTTTTGGGCCAGAACGGCGGCTCCTGCGCCACTTTCTCCGCCACCTAATATAACGATTCTTTTCATTGTTATCTAATCTTTAATGTGATAATGGTGAGTGCTGCCAAGATAATGGTAATGACCCAAAAGCGTAAAGTGATTTTCGCTTCGTGCTTAGCACTATGAGGAGCGGTAATCAGATAGTGGCAATCGGGATCCAATTGGTCGTCGGTTACGCGGAAATTATCATGTATCGGCGTTCGTTTGAAGATGCGTTGTTTCAATCCTTTATGCTTACCTATCTTATAATAGTACACCTGAAGGATGACACTTAAGCTCTCAACGAAGAAGATTCCACAGAGGATTGGCAGCAAAAGCTCTTTGTGAATGATGATTGCACTCACTGCAATGATGCCACCAATGGTAAGCGATCCGGTGTCACCCATGAACACTTGTGCAGGATAAGCATTGTACCACAAGAAGCCAATCAACGCGCCAATGAAGGCGCACATGAAGACAACTATTTCTTCGGATTGCGGAATATACATGATATTTAAGTAGGCTGCGAATTGAATATGACTGCTCACATAGGCCAAAATGCCGATAACAACCCCGATAATAGCCGAGTTCCCGGCACACATTCCATCCATTCCATCGTTTAAATTGGCACCATTGCTCACGGCGGTTACAACGACAATGGTCATCACAACAAACAAAATCCAGCCTGCTGCAACCTTGTGTTTGCCGCAAAAACTCATGAGATTGCTGTAACTCAGGTTATGACCTTTGACGAAAGGAATGGTTGTTTTGAGCGATTTATGGGCTTCACTGCGATGCTTTACGATGACATTCTCTTGCCGTTCTATGGCGATATTCTCATTCATTTTCACATCGGGCGAGGCCCAAAGCACTAAACCTACAATCAAACCTATGCCCACTTGTCCCACGATTTTGTACTTGCCTTTCAGCCCTTCTTTATCGCGTTTGAAGATTTTGATATAGTCATCCATACCGCCAAGAAAGCCCAACCACACCGTAGTGATAACCATTAAGATGAGGTAGATGTTGCGCAAACGTCCTAAAAGCAGCACGGGAACCAAGATAGACAGAATGATAATGACGCCACCCATCGATGGAACTCCAATCTTTTTCACGCCGAAAGGGTCGATCGTGGCGTCGCGTTGGGTCTCGGTTATTTGCTTCTTCTTGAGGTATTTGATGAAGCGTTCGCCAAACCATGCCGATATAACCAACGACAAAATTAAGGCTAACAGCGACCGGAAGGAGATGTAACCCCAGATATGGGAGCCGCTGATGCCGTATTGTTCTAAGAACCTAAAGAGATAGTATAACATGTTTTTTATTCGATTTTAACTGTGATGAAACAAGCGTTGCCAACGCATGGTGAAACTGTTGCGCAGAGATGGCCTCGCAATAAGTATCAAATCGTTTGGCAATTTGGCGCAAACTGTGGCGCAATATAGCCCATTTTACCCAGTAATATGGGCCACTTTTTGAGATATTGCTAACAGCTTCATTTCCAAACCATTGCAAACGTAAACAAGATTACTGCTCTTTGAAGATGTCTTGCAGCACTTCTTTGTCGTCAAAATGGTGTTTCACGCCCTTGATTTCCTGATAGTTCTCGTGACCTTTTCCAGCTACAAGGATGACATCTCCTTTCTGTGCCATCATACAAGCCGTGCGAATTGCTTCGCGTCTGTCCACGATAGCAAGCACCTTTTTCATTTGTTGTGGGTTCAAACCTGCGAGCATATCGTTGATAATGTCCTGCGGATCTTCAAAGCGTGGATTATCACTGGTGATGATAACCTTGTCGCTTTGCTTCACAGCCTCTTGCGCCATGAGGGGACGTTTGCCCTTATCTCGGTTGCCACCTGCACCACAAACGGTGATGACATGGCCTTTCCCATTGAGCACTTCATGAATGGCTTTCAGCACATTTTCAAGTGCATCGGGTGTATGAGCATAGTCAACGATGGCTGTATAGCCCTCTTTTGAATGGATAGGCTCAAGACGTCCGCTCACACTATGCAACGTACTCATGACCAAAAGAATCTCTTCTGGCGACTTACCTAACATGCGCGCAGCACCATAAACGGCCAAAAGGTTGCTTACATTGAACTTGCCGATGAACTGAACGCCCACCTCTCGGCCATCAATCTCAAGGTACATGCCTTCGAAATGACACTCTAAGATGCGTGCTTTGAAATCGGCTGGTGCTTGAACAGAGTAGGTTTTAACCGTGGCTTTGGTGTTCTGCACCATCACAAGTCCGTTCTTATCGTCGGCATTGGTAATGGCAAAAGCCTCTTTTGGCAGCCCATCAAAGAATGCTTTCTTTGCATTTCGATAGTTTTCAAACGTCTTATGATAGTCTAAATGGTCACGCGTGAGGTTGGTAAACAAGCCTCCTGCAAAGGTCAAACCGCCGATACGCTTCTGATGAATGGCATGACTTGAACATTCCATAAAGGCATATTCGCAACCGGCAGCTACCATTTGGCTCAACAATTCATTGAGCTCAATGGGGTCGGGTGTGGTATGATCGGCCGGAATAGCTTCATCTTCGATGTAATTACATACGGTAGAGAGCAGTCCTACCTTATAACCGAACTTGCGAAACATGTTATATAACAAAGTAGCGATAGTGGTTTTCCCATTCGTTCCTGTCACACCTACGAGCTTTAAGTGCTTAGATGGGTCACCATAATATAAGGTAGCCACCTTGCCAACGGCATCTTCTGTGTCGGCAACCTGCACAAAAGTTACGCCTTTTGCTAAGGTTTGGGGCAAAGTTTCACACAAGATAGCTGTAGCACCTTGTTCAATAGCTTTGTCGATATACTGATGACCATCCACTTGTGTGCCCTTAACAGCCACGAAAAGATGTCCATGTTGAATCTTGCGTGAGTCGATATTCACGCCTTTAATCTCCATTTCTGCATCACCAATCACCTGCAAAGGCGTGATGTTGCGCAGCATTTCGTTTAATTTCATATCTTTATTTCTATTGATGTTCTATTCTAATGTTAAGACAATATGCATGCCTTTCTTTATTCTTTGGCCAGCTTCTATGTCTTGTTTTATAACACTTCCACGCCCAATAATGGTTGTTTTTACGCCTCGACTCTCTAACAAATAAACGGCATCTCGCGCGCCCATGCCCACAACATTGGGTACAATGTGACGGCTTGGCGTTGAGGTTTGTTCTAAGATGATGGTTTTCTGTTGTGGGCGATGCTCGACTTTTCCCCAAATGGGATTGCCATTGGCATAGCTTCCACTCCAGTTTTTATTGGCATTAATGCCTAAATGCGACAGCACATAATCGGCAGCTAAGACGTTACCTGACTTCACATCGGGGGTAAATATCGATGAGGAATCGCGTGCATCAGCCACATCTAAGCGCAGACTCTGCGCCATAATGCCTTCCGCAATGTTATGAAAAACGACACCACTCATACCACCTCCGCTGGCAGGAATACCCGATTTCTGAATACAAACGATGCAGCTATAGCGGGGATTATCAGCAGGAAAGTAGCCCGCAAAGCTCAAAAGATAGTTCACTCCGCCATTCTTATAACCCTGAACTCCTTTAGACATTTGCGCAGTTCCCGTCTTTCCAGCTACTCGAAACGATGGAGAACCAGCCTTTTTACCTAAACCTTGGCTCACCACATGGTCGAGAATGGTTTGTATTTCATGTAGGGTCTTAGGCTTACAGATGCTATTTCGCATCACTTCTGGTGGAAAATCAATGATAACTTCACCATTCTTCACCACCTCTTTTACAAACCTTGGGCGCATCATCTTGCCGTTGTTGGCAATCGCATTGTAGAAAGTTAGCGTTGAAATCGGTGGAATTTGCGTCTCATAACCAATGCTCATCCAAGGTAAAGCCGTGTGACTCCAGTTCACCCATTCGCCTCTATTGTTCTTCTTTGGCATGCGAATTCGGGCTGAAGATGCACCAACAAGTGGTATTTTTAAGTCGTCAGCAAGTCCTGTTCTATAGATACCTTCAACAAACTTCTCTGGGTGATTACGATAGTGTTCATCGATAATTCGGCTCACACCTATGTTCGAACTCACCATTAAAGTCTGTGGTAAGGTGAGCAATCCATAGCCACCTCGTCGCCAGTTATGGTCTTTCATCTCGCGTCCATACATAGGCCATGTGCCCGAACCTGTTTCAACTTTATAGGTAGTATCTACCACACCATCGTCTAAAGCCACCATGATGGAAGCCGTTTTAAATACAGAACCAGGTTCCAAAAGGTCGCTAACTGCATGGTTACGCACCTCACGATATTCGCCATCTACGCATTTTTCCATGTTCACAATGGCTTTGATATCACCCGTAGCAACCTCCATAACGATAGCAACCCCTACGTTCCCATTGATAAGTTTCAACTCATCTATGACCGAACGCTCAGCTAAGTCTTGCATACCTACATCGATAGTTGTCACAATATCGGCACCATCAATGGGCGGAGTATCCATGATATCGAGAAACTTATTGAGCACCTTTCGGCGATGAATGATACCATTACTACCACGAAGAATGGAGTCATAGGACAGCTCTAAACCAAATCTTGCAGTGTCTTTTGCACCAAACATGGCACCAATTGTGCGCCCTGCTAACGACCCATAGCTACGCTTTCGGGCGTTATATTCTTCTACATGAAAGCCACTTTTGTTGGGAGGAAGGTTGAAAACGGGTAGCGCTTTTACCTCTGTGTAGGTGTTATAATCCACTCGTTTGTTCCAAATGGCCCAGTGTCGACTCCCTTTTTGCTGACCTTCTACCAACAAATGCTTGAAGGAAGAAACTGGCTTTTCTGGGAAAATGCGGTTTAACCCCATACAAATCGAGTCGAGTTTACTGCGCCAGAGCGAATCGTTCTTGGCCTCTTCCAAGGCTTTGAAGTCCATGAAGAGCTTAAATTCGGGCAATGAACTGGCCATGAGTTGTCCATCACAGCTTAAGATATTGCCTCGGATAGGCTTCACACTTACGCTGTCTTTCTTCACGCGATTGGCTACTTGTTGCCAGTAATCACGTTTTGCAGTCATCAAATAGAGCGCTTTACCCAACACGCCTATGGCAACAATCGTCATCAATATGGCGATTACACTATAGCGTGGCATCACTTTGTTTTGATTGAACTTGCTCATTCTTCAGGAACATTAATGATGTAAGGTGGCTGTGTTGCAATTTTCAGCACACTGTCTTTGTTATTCTTTAGCAACTCTAACACGTGGCTTTCTCTGCTTTTTTCAGTCAGTTGACTGCTGCTGGATAGGGCTTTATATTTCGTATCTTGCAATTCATCCTGTAGGCGATCAATCTCAATGAGGTCTTTCTGCACACTGTAACGATTAGCGATATAGAAAATAAGGAATAGTGTAATGAGCAAGAATACACCAATCTGATTACGCATGGTCTGCGTAGTGAGAATGTCACCACCCAAGATTTTCTTCAGCGTGAAGGTGAAAGCCTGCGGCGATTCATCTTCTGTGGCTTGCTTTTCAATCACCTCTTTCAATGAAGGACCCTCTCCCTCATCAGACGCAGCAGTGCCCTTTGCCATACGTGGACGTACTTTCTCTTCCTCCGCAGGCAAAATATCCTCTTGCATTTCATCATTATTTGCTATAGATGATGCTACAATAGATGTTATTTCGGATGTCCCTTTTGGGGCTATATCTTCATTTTTCATATCTTTTCTGCTATCCTTAATTTTGCACTTCTACTTCGAGGATTCTCGCGTTGTTCATCACTATCGGGCACAATCACCTTATTATTAACCAACTTTAGTGGAGCCTTCATGTGCCCATAGAAGTCAACTTGCCGTTCGCCAGCAATGTTTCCGGTCTTCATCATGTTTTTCACCATGCGGTCTTCTAACGAATGATAGGTGATAACGCATAATCTCCCGCCAGGTTGAAGACAGCCAACGGCGGCCAAAAGCATGTCACTTAGTGCATCCATCTCGTGGTTTACTTCAATGCGCAACGCTTGAAACAGGCGCGCTAAATCCTTTTTTTCACGTTCACGTTTAAAGAATGGCTCCACCACATGCAAAAAATCTTGTGTCGTTGCAATGGGCTTTATGGTGCGAGCAGCGACCAAAGCAGAGGCAAGACGACGTGAATTTCTCAGTTCACCATACAGATAAAACACCTTAGCCAAGGCTTCTTCGGTATAAGTATTCACGATATCGGCGGCCGTTTTACCCTCACGTTTGTTCATGCGCATATCTAATGGTGCTTCAAAGCGGAATGAAAAGCCGCGTGACTCATCGTCAAAGTGGTGACTTGAAACACCCAAATCGGCGAGCAATCCATCGACACCTTCTACGCCATAGTAGTGCATCCAATTACGTAAATAGCGGAAATTACTGCGTACAAAAGTAAATCGTGGGTCATCAATAAAACGTTGTTGTCCACCTGTCTCTAACTGAAAAACATTCTTTTCGGCATCAGCATCTTGGTCGAAACTATAGAGGTGGGCGGTTGAATCCAATCGAGAAAGTAATTCACGACTATGCCCTCCACCCCCAAAGGTGGCGTCAACATAAACACCTCCGGGATGGATATTTAGTCCATCAATGCTCGGTTCTAAAAGCACTGGTATGTGATAGTCCTCTATTGTCTTAACCATGACCTAAAAGTCCCAAATTAAATGTTCGTCGTTGCTGTAAAAACCACGGCTACTTCTCGCACATAAAATCCTGCAGCGTGTCGCCAAAGTCATTTGCATGGGTGCAATTTTCCTCTGCTCTTCCTTTGGCATCAGCCCTGTTTTCGAGGCTACCTAAAGAACGCATATGTATGTATTGATTGAGAATCTCGGCTTCAAAATTACATAAAATTCTCCACATTGTCTCACTTCTTTCCACAAAATCGTTTGCAAAGTGGCCTTCTTTATGCAGTAAAGTGGCCTACTTTACATGGCAATGTAGCCTACTTTGTGGCGTAAAGTGGCCCACTTTACTTTCGGTTCTGTTTGCACTTTCGATTAAAAGGGCGTTGCTATTCGCCCAAAAAGCCTGCAACTTGCTGTGAGAAAGCTATTTCAAGCGCTCTGCAGCATATTCACCCATCGCACGATAACCTTCGGGATTGGGGTGCAACCAATCGCTCTGCCATTGCTTTTGCAGACGCTCCGGGTCGGCAGGGTCACGCAGAAGTTCGTCAAAATCTAAGATGCCATTTACGCGTTCACGTTGTGATCGAATCCATTGGTTGACGGTTTTGCGGGCAGCTTCGTGAAAGAGTGAGTAATAATCCGCACCTTTAAACGGTGTAATGGTGCACAGGAAGATGCGCAGGTTGCGGGCTTTCGCCTTGGTAATCATCTCATCATAGGCGTTAATCAAGTCGGCAGCCACGCGTTCACTCGCTCCTTTTGAGGCCGCTCCTATATCGTTTATGCCTTCAAAAATTACCACAGTCTCGATGCCTGGCTGCATTAAAATGTCACGATTGAAACGTTGTTTGGCCAAAATACCGAAACCTCCCGCCACCGTTACGCGGTTATTGCCGATGCCTAAATTAAGAATGCCGCGCGTTGTCACGCCATGTCGTTTCTGTAATTGCTCTGCTAATACGTCCGTCCAGCGATTGTTTGCATTGTCAGTGGTGCCCTTTCCATCGGTAATCGAGTTGCCGATAATACCAATAGCCTTCACTGTGAGGTCGAAAACGGCTATCGAGGCAATATTAAACCAATGGTTTTCACGAAACGAAGGTGCAAAGTTGCTGCGTGCTGTGCTCACACCTTTGAGGATATAAGAGGTGGTACGCGAGCCCATGTGCACGGTAGGAACTGATGGAGCACGCCCATAATTCATCGTGATGGCTATCTTTTCTAAAGGTTGAAGCTCGAAAGAAAGGGCATCACTTACAATGCGTTTCCCAGCTGGAATCGTCACTTGTGTTTGCCCATTAAAAAGCAAATATTTAGCTGTTTGTGGCACAATAGCAAAACTATCGGTGGAGTGAGCGATGTAAACCGAACGAATGGTGAGTGGCTCGCGTGAGAGTTCGTTGCTGAGTTCTAAGCGCATGAGCTTACCACCAATCGAAACTTTTACCACTTGTCGCACGGATCGATAAGACAAGTTGTTATTATAAGGCATGAAACTCTTCACGGGTTGTTGCTGTGCTGTGGCCCAAGTGCCCACCCAATGGTCGCCTGTTGTTGCACGTTCCATCTGTGCTCCAGCGGCAATAACACCCCACACGAAGCACAACATCAATAACATTCTCTTCATTTTCTTTTGTGTTATTATCCAAATTCAAGGTGCAAAAGTAGAGTTTTTTATGAGGCTATGGTCATAAAATAACGTTAAAAAAGCACCTTTCTATGTGAAGCCGTGAAAAATGTTTAAGGAAAAGTGTTACCTTTGACTCATGTTTTTAACAATAGAAATATAAAGATGCTGAGGATTTTATTACGCCATTGGTGGACTATTTCGTGTCGAACATTCGACTGGAAACGCTTAGGCGTTGTGGCTTATTTTGCGCTTTGTATGGTTTTTGGTATGTGGATGGGCTTCGAAGCAAGCGGAAATAAAATGTCAACACTCTTCCATCATCCTGATAGCATGTATTATATTGTTCCACTTGTAGTGGGCTTTTCCGTGTCAGAGGTGCTGATGAAGCTCTTTTTGAAGCACGATATTACAGGTAGTGATGACTATGTGCACACCAAACCCATTTCACGTCGCACATGGAACTCGTTTCTTTTCGCGCTTAATCTGGTAGATTATCTCAACTGGGCCGTACCTGTTTTGGTGCTCATCCTTGCTTGTTTGGGATTACCTTTGGGCTATGCCTTACTTGCTTTTGCACTTGCTTTGCTTGTGAGTATGACCGATGGGTTACTCATTACGGCACACCATAAGGCACAAGGGTGGATGTTTAAATTCGTCTTGTGGTTGGCTTGGCTCGTCTATTACGTGTTTGCTGCAGTCTTTATGGTACTGTTGATGCCGCAACTATCGCCCATTTGGCGTGTGATGGTGTGGGGCATTGTCACCTTGTTGTTTGCAGGTTGCCTTTTCATCTATATGTGCTATTTGCCTCATTATGCCGACTATCGCCAACAACAGCACGTGGCACGTCGGCTAACGAGTGGGCATTTGTTGAGTATGGACTGGAAGATGCTCATGCGAGTCAAACGCTTCCGCATGACTATTTTACTGGTTTCAGCTATTTTTGTGGTGCAGGTTTATCTCAATGCACGTGGAAACAATGACGGAGTCTACCCACGAGGATTCCTTGATACCTACTTGTTAATGCCGATATTCTTTCCTGCTATTATCATAGGACAGAACCTTTTAGGCGTCGAAAGCAATTTCCTTCATGGCTTATTGACAAGGCCTTTCGATATGGAGAGCTTGTTAAGGCGGAAGCTTTTGTTCTTTATTCAACTCAATGCGCTGCTTATGTTAGTGCTTTTACCTGGCGTTTTCTTGAGCTATTGGTCTTTAGGGAAGTTGCTTTCCTCCTTTATTTTTAGCTCCGGGTGTGACCTTTTTCTCCTTCCTTCCTGCTTGTTTTCGCAGCGGTTAGACCTCAATAGTACGTCATTTTTCAATTATCAGGGTGGTAAAATGAGCTTTCATCTTTACGGATTATTGATGCTGTTGCCCTTAATGTTTACCTTCGCGCTCTATCATTTTTTGCCTTCTGGGCAACTTGTACAAGCCATTTTAGCGGTTATCGGTGTCGTGTTGTTAAGTCTTTCGCCTTTCGTTATACGGCGATTGGCAAGGTATTTTTGGACTAAGCGTCATCAACTGGTAGAGACTTTCAATCAATGAGCTTGTTGAATGAGACGATAGATGGCATTTATTCACATTAAAAAAATCATCAAAAACAATGGATATTCAAATTCAACTCCTCCAAAAAGTGTATGGAAAAGCAATGGTTGTCAACATTCCTATGCTCACTTTAAAGCAAGGTGAGTTAGTAGGTTTGGTGGGAAATAATGGTGCTGGCAAGACAACGCTCATGCGTTTGATTCTCGATTTGATTGAACCGACACAAGGCTTTGTGTGTAGTAATGGCAAAAAAGTAAATGAGACAGAGGCTTGGAAACAATATACGGGCTCGTTTATTGATGGGCGTTTCCTCATAGAACTTTATACACCCGAAGAATATTTTCAATTCATTGCAGCCGTTTATGGCATTGATGATGCCACTTTGCAAGAGCGTTTGGCTTATTATGCACCACTCATGCACGATGAAATCCTTGGGAAAAAGAAATACATTCGCGATTTTTCGCAGGGCAATAAACAAAAGATTGGCATCATTGGCGCAATGCTTATTCATCCACAAGTGCTCATACTCGATGAGCCTTTCAACTTCCTTGATCCATCATCACAAATACAAGTGAGCAAATTTATTAAACGAATCAATGAAGAATTGGGCACATTAGTACTTTTATCAAGCCATAATCTTAACTTTGTGGCCGATATTTCATCGCGCATTCTGCTGATGGAAAAGGGTGAAATCATTAAAGATTTGCCCAATAATGATGGCAGTGCCATGCAGACTTTAGCTGCCTATTTCGGTGAATAGCTGCGTAGTTGGGCATAAAAAAAGGTTCGCATACACAAGTATGCGAACCTTTTTATGTAATGATTTGTATTCTAATATTCAAGAAGCAATTACTTTTTGAGTTTCAAATCATAGTTCAATTTTGAAGCAGCTTCCTGGAAATCGCTGTTAACCAAGCGCAAAGTGCTGTCATTAACAACCTTCAAAATGGTCTCACCAGAGCCATCTGATGCAGGAAGTCTGTAGAAAGTACCTTCTTTTCCAGCAACAGTTTTCTTTACAACTTCATACTTTCCTTTGCTTTCTGAAGTTTGATCTTTGCCATTTTCTGCTTGAAGATAAATCGTTGTGAGGCGGAAACCCTTTGAAGAGTCACTCACACAAGCCAACTGATACTTAATACCTGGACCATCAGCTGCAGGAACTGTACCCTCATAAACTACAGAATCAGTAACTGCTGAATCATTAGCTGTTGAATCATTGGCACCAGCATTGGCTGCTGTTTTACCGTTGTTTTGGCAAGCTGCGAAAGAAACACCTGCAGCAAGCAATACAATTGCATTTCTAAATTTTTTCATAACTCTAAATGTTTTATCAATAAAAGATGCGCAAATTTAGCTATTAAACATAAGACTAATATCAATTTTGACTATAAAAATCGTTAATAAGGGACTTTTGTTCAATAATAGTGATGATAGATTTTACAATGCCTTATGTTGTAATAGCTTTTGAATACGCGTATGAAGATAGGCTTTAAAGTCTTCATCTCCTTCTACTTCGATGTCGTCATAAAGCCCAATGACAAAGCGCCCCACGCCAGTATAGCTGGCTACGAGTGTCTGAAGCCGCCAATGATAGTCATCAATGGGAGTGATAAAAGGAAGAGATTGCGGATATTCTTCTGTCAGAAGATGATAGGCCAATTGCCCCATTGTAAACGAGATGCTATGCGATTCTTCTGCACAGAAACCAAAAATGTCGGTAAAAAAAGGCCGATGTTCAGCCTTACAAGTCCACGTTTCTTCAAGCACCTCTACACGTCCAATGCGTGATAGCTTAAATGTTTTGTTGCGCTTTGATTCATATTCATAACAACGCACTTCTTGGTTGTTGTTTAATAGCGCGAAAGGTTCAACCTTTCTGTCTTTGTATGTGCGACTATGAGGCGATGAATAATGGTGCAAACACACTACCTTGTGGTTTTGAATAGCCGTGGAAAGATCCTCTAAGTGTTGTATTTGCTTGCGTTTATAGCGCGAATCAGTGTATAAACGCAGGTCATAAGCACGTGCTAATTTCTTCTGTATGGACTGTAATAGTGCTTTTTTTGTTTCCGAAGCATGCGCTAATTCATATATTGTTGCGGCTTCTTTCCCTGTAAAGTTAAGGGCTATTCTCAAGCGTTCAAAGAAGGGTGACTGTAGCGAAAGACGGTAATAATCCCCCTTTTTAAGTACTTCAAAACCATAGTCGCGCAAGAATTGCAAATAATAATAAAGGTTGCGCCGCGTGCAATCCAATTGCTTACACAAATCTTGTGCCGTATAGTCGTTGCCATCGGTCATCAAAAGGATTAGTGTTAACTCATTACCTAATTTCTTCATTGTTTTATTTTCTGGTTCTTTTGTGGAAAGAATATGTTACGCTTTAGCAGATACTTTCTATCAACAGCCATATATTGAGCGCTGTGACCAATGCAGCTAAGGAATAAAGGAAGGCACTATTCAAACGGCTATTGGCATATTTCCCCATGACACGTTTAGAAGAAGTGAGACTCACTTGCAGGAAAACCGTGAAGGGAAGCTGAATAGAAAGTACCATTTGTGAAATCAACAGTCCTTGGAAAGCATTGCCAATGAAGAAGATGAGCAGCAGGGCCACGCCCAATGACAGCACGATTCCAACGATGGAGTGGGTGTCTTTGGCATTATACGACTCGCCAAATAGCCCCGAAAAAATGCTACCCGCTGCCATACCACTGGTGATAGTGCTCGATATTCCTGCTAAGAGTAGAGCAATAGCAAAGATGTTTGCGGCATTATTTCCCAACAAAGGATGTAGCATTGCCTGTGCTTGTTGCAACTCATCTACCTGCTGACCATGAGCAAAGAAAGTACTGGCTGCCAGTAAAATCATGGCTGAATTGATGGCCCATCCCACAATCATGGAAAACAACGTGTCGACAAATTCATATTTTAGCATATGTCGAATGCGCGCATCTCCTTTCAAATGTATTTCTCTACTTTGCACCACTTCGGAATGAAGGAATAGATTATGGGGCATTACTACGGCGCCCAGCACACTCATAATGATAAGTAATGACCCCTCAGGCACACTTGGAACAAAAGCACCTGCAATGGCTTTAGGCCACTGAATATCTACTAAAAACAACTCATAGATGAACGAAAGGCCTATCATTGATACGAAACCAATGATGGAACGCTCCATTTTTTGATAACTGTTGGTGAACAACATCACGAGCACAGCTATCGTTGTGAGCACTGCCCCCGTTGGGATTGCTATGCCAAAGAGCATCTGTAGTGCAATGGCACCACCCAAAATCTCGGCTAACGAGGTGGAAATGCTGGCTAAAATAGCCGTCACAATGATGGGCTTCCCTACCCATTTTGGCGAATATTTCACCGCAGCTTCGCTCAAACACAAACCTGTTACGATGCCCAAATGGGCTACATTATGTTGCAAGGCGATAAGCATGATGGTGGAAAGCGTTACAACCCATAGCAGGGAATAGCCAAAGCTCGAACCTGCAGCAAAGTTACTGGCCCAGTTTCCAGGATCGATAAATCCCACAGTGACTAATAATCCTGGACCAATATATTTCAAAATATCTAAACCACCTAATACATGTGGGTGGTCGTGTCTACGCAAATCTTTTAAAAAATTCTTCATCATTATCGGTTGTTATTCTGCATTGGGATAGCAAGCAAGCGCCGCTTCTTTGCCATGTGCGCAATTTTCAGATGGCTTCCCTGCACGTTTTGGGCGTGTAGTCTGCAAAAAGATTGCTACAAAGTTACGACTTTTTTCAATGGCATGAATGCACAATGTGCAGAAAGCTACTTTTATTTGTGAAATAGGGTGTGCTTGATGAGGTTAAATGTGGGGTGAGTGTGCCTCTAATGTATAAAAAGAAATTGCAGGAAAGTAGTCTCTCTCTGTGCCATGAAAGAGGAATTTGAAATATGCAAAAAATGCTTTTCAAAAATAAATTTATGTAGCTGTCGTCGCAATACCTATCACTTTATGCAGTAAAGTGGACCACTTTATGAAGCAATCTCTATCAAATTACTGTGCAATCTATACGATATTGACGTGCAATCTGAAAGAAAATGGTTGGAAAGGTGAGGGAAAGGCTTGAAAAGAAGGCTTGCAGTCAGCGGTTTAAAGGCATGATTGCACCTGCTATGTGTCATGGTGTGTTGGCAAATCGTAATGCTTTCGTGGGTTGAAAATTTATGCCCTGTGAGCGCTTAATGCATGAAAAATGCGGTGGCAAGCTTTGCTATGTCATGGGTTTGCAGTAACTTTGTGGGCATTAGAAATAGAACTTGATTAAAAATAAAGATTATGGCAAAAAAAGCATTATTGATGATTCTCGATGGATGGGGAATCGGAAAACATGGAAAGGGTGACGTAATATACAATACTCCAACACCTTATTTAGATTATTTGAATGCTGTTTCGCCTCATGCACAACTGCTTACATCGGGCGAAGACGTTGGTTTGCCTGCCGGGCAGATGGGTAACTCTGAAGTGGGGCATTTGAATATTGGTGCCGGTCGCATTGTATATCAAGATTTGGTGAAGATTAATAAGGCTTGCCAAAGTGGCGATATTTTAAAGAATAAAGGCATTGTTGAGGCTTATAGTTATGCTAAGTCGCAAGGTAAGAAGTTGCATCTCATGGGGCTAACCTCCACGGGTGGTGTGCATTCCTCGCTCGACCATTTGTTTAAACTCATCGAAATTGGAAAAGAATATGGTTTGAAAGACCAGGTATTTGTGCACTGTTTTATGGACGGCCGCGATACCGATCCAAAGAGTGGTAAGGGCTTTATTGAAGAGGTGCAAGCTTGTTGTGATAAGAATGGAGCACATATTGCCAGCATTGTGGGACGTTTCTATGCTATGGATCGCGACAAACGATGGAATCGTGTGAAAGAGGCTTACGACCTTTTGGTGAAAGGTGAGGGTAAGCAAGCTACCGATTTGGTGAAGGCTATGCAGGAAAGTTATGACGAAGGCGTGACCGATGAGTTTATCAAGCCCATCAACAACAGCACGGTGAGCGGTACGATTGAGGCTGGCGATGTGGTGATTTTCATTAATTATCGCAACGACCGCGCGAAGGAATTGACGCAAGTGTTGACACAAGAGGATATGCCTGCTGAGGGAATGACAACGGTGAAGGATTTGAAATATTATTGCATGACTCCGTATGATCCTAACTTTAAGCATGTGGAAGTGCTGTTCCCGAAAGAGAATGTGCAGGACACGTTGGGTGAATATCTCTCTCGTTTGGGCAAACGTCAGTTGCATACGGCCGAGACTGAGAAGTATGCGCACGTGACCTTCTTCTTTAATGGTGGACGCGAACAGCCTTTTGAAGGTGAAGATCGTATTTTGGTTCCTTCACCAAGGGTGGCTACTTATGACCTAAAGCCCGAGATGAGTGCTTTCGAAGTGAAAGATAAATTGGTGGGAGCTATCAATGATGATATCTATGATTTCATTGTTGTGAACTTTGCAAATGGTGATATGGTAGGACATACAGGTGTATATCATGCCATTGCAAAGGCTGTTTGGGCTATTGATCATTGCGTGGAAGAGGTTGTGGAAGCTGCAAAGAAGAACGACTATGAGGTGATTATTATTGCCGATCATGGTAATGCAGATAATGCAATCAATCCCGACGGAACACCCAACACGGCGCACTCGTTGAATCCAGTGCCATTTATTTATGTGACAAACAATAATTCGGCAACAGTGAAAGATGGTCGTTTGGCGGATGTAGCTCCTTCAATTCTTCATATTATGGGCTTAGAACAACCTGCTGATATGACAGGAGAATGTCTCATCTCGGACAATCTTTAAGTGATGGATGTAAAGATTGAACCTACTTGGAAACAGCAGCTTGGGGCAGAATTTGACAAACCTTATTTTGCAACCTTGGCCGAACAGGTGCGCCAAGCCTATGCAGCAGGTCCGTGTTTCCCACCCAAGAAGTTGGTTTTCAATGCGTTTAATCTTTGCCCTTTCGATGAAGTGAAGGTGGTAATCATGGGGCAAGACCCTTATCATGAGCCCGGACAAGCCATGGGATTGAGCTTTTCTGTGCCTGAAGGAGTTGCTATTCCGCCTTCACTTCAGAATATTTTTAAAGAAATTCAGGCTGACTTGGGGAAGCCTTTGCCCACGAGTGGTAACCTAACGCGTTGGGCTTCGCAGGGTGTTTTGCTTTTAAACGCTACACTTACTGTGCAAGCTCATGTGGCCAACAGTCATCAAGGATTGGGCTGGAGTGTGTTTACTGATGCTGCAATCCGTGCGCTAAGTGCGAATCGTGAGCACTTGGTTTTTATGCTGTGGGGCGGCTATGCACGAAGCAAACGCAGTTTGATAGATGGACAACGGCATCTTATTTTAGAGTCTGTTCATCCTTCTCCACTCTCCGCTAACCGTGGAGGTTGGTTTGGAAATCATCATTTTTCAAAGTGTAATGCCTATCTTCAGTCACATGGAATGACAGGGATTGATTGGTAGTCGAGTCTCTAACACGCGATGAACAAAGAGGATTTACACATTATTCAGGTGGGCAACGTATTGGTTTCTCCTGATATTATTACAGAGAAATTCTGTTGTAATCTTGATAAATGTCATGGCATTTGCTGTGTAGAGGGGGATGCGGGCGCACCGATAAGTATGGATGAAATAGCCGAAACAGAAACAGCTTTGGATGTGGTTTGGCCCGATTTGAAGGCTTCTGCACAAGCAGTTATCGACAGGCAGGGCGTGGCTTATGTGGATGAAGAAGGCGATTTGGTGACGAGTATAGTAGGAGGGAAGGATTGTGTCTTTACCTATGATCATGAAGGTTGTTGTCTTTGTGCACTCGAAAAAGCCTATCGCGGGGGTAAAACGCAGTTTAAAAAACCTATTTCTTGTGCACTTTATCCCATTAGGGCTAAAGAGTTTTCAGGAGGATTAGTAGGTATAAACTATCATAAATGGCGCATTTGTCGAGATGCTGTGGTAAAAGGTGAGGCTCTTAATCTACCAGTTTACAAATTTTTAAAAGCTCCTTTGATAGATCGTTTTGGTGAAGATTGGTATAAAGAGCTATGTCAGGCGGCAGAAGAAATAGAGGCTTTATTAGATGAAACGAAAAAAAATGAATAACGAAAAGGGCTCGTTATTCATTTTTTTGCTGTGCTATGATGAACTGTTTTCTATCTTATAGAGTCTGTAGGAACAACTCCATTGCCTTAAAACATGGACTCGCTATGTGGTAAAGCGTTATTTATGCTTGGTTGCGATATTGTCGAGGCGACATGCCTACGTGCTCTTTAAAGAACTTTCCCAAGAAACTTTGGTTAGGGAAATGAAGCAAGTCGGTGATGTCTTTAATGCTTTTTGCGGTGGTTTTGAGTAGCACACGTATCTCCATGATGACGTAATAGTCAATCCATTCATTAGGAGTTCGGTGGCTGGCAGCCTTAACAGACTCTGATAAATACTTATGAGTGATGTGTAATTGTTGCGCATACCAGCTTACACGGCGTTGCACTTTAAAGTTCTTTTCGACCAAATCAATGTAGTCAGAAAAGATTTTATCGGCGCGATATTGCTTACGATCTTCACTGCTTTGAATGCGAAACATGGTGTCACCGAGGTCATAAATCATGGTTTTGAATAGTGATTTCACCACTTCTGTGCGGAAATGATGTGTCGTATTATCGACCATTTTATGCAACGCTCTGAAATAGTTTTCTAACTTTTCCATCTCATTTGCTTGCAATTTACAAACAGGATGGGCTTTTGAAAAGATAAAGAGACTGGATAATTCATGTATGTTGGCGATGATTTCTTGGAAGAAATCTTCAGATATCATGATGCCAAAAGCACAGCTATCTGCAGCAACTTTTGCATCATCAAGCGTTTGTCCAGGGCTGATAATGACGATATGGTTGGGCTCTATTTGGTAGGGAATGGTGTCGAGTGTGTAGCTGAATTGCCCTGAACGACATACAGCAAGGAACAGGCAGGCTACTCTTCTGGATACCTGAGGCATGGAGAATTTCGCAATGTTCTCTATTAACAACAAGTCTTTATTGATGTGACTTCCGCCATAAAGCTCTAGTGTTGAAGCGATAGTAATATCTTGATTTTGTAACATACTGATGTAGATTTGCCTTGCAAAGGTACAAAAAACGAAAGAAAATGGTGCTGTTTTATAAAAATAGTCTGTTTAATCGTGCCACTTATAGGGCCAGGTGGGGCAAACTTCTATGCCTTCTACCTTTTCAATCTGTTCGGGTTTAAAGGCACTATCACCCGTAATCCACAGGCAATATATCGGTTGTAAAGTGAATTTTCTATAGGCCTGTTCGTCGGTTTCGCCGCTACATAAGTAGTGCAAACCGTTGATATTGACCCATTGTTGTGGGCGTGCATGTCGGAAAGTTACACGCGCATAGCCGTAGAAAGCCTGTGGAAAGGTGAAGCAAACGGTGTCGCCTTGCACCACAAAGTAGCTGGGTTGAAGGATATGTGTGATGCATTCTGAGGCACGAATTGGATTGAAATCCCTACCACTTTGCGCGCTTTTGTGCTGCGATGGCAGTGCAGGTTGCCATAAAGCAAGAGCACATTCATTGGTATTCCATTGCTGTTCTTCGGGCGATGGCGCATGGAATATTTCGCTATAGTCTTTGGTTAGTGCCACATTTGCATGTCGCGTAAGCCACGAATCGTCACTAATGAAGGAAAAAGGTGTGCCGTCTGCCTGCTCACCATGGTAGGAAATGGCAATCTGTTGTGCTTGTAAATGAGGAAAGGCAGGGCTAAACCATACGGCAATGGTATTACTATCGGACTGCAAAAAGCGCGTAACATCTAACGAAGCATATAGGGGGCGGTCGTCATTGGGCTGCATTCTGTAGGGCCATCGCTTGCTCTTCAACACATTATAGCCATTTACATAAACCTCAATATAGCCCGTTGTGGCAACGTTTAACCATGCACGTTTGGGGCGTTGTGCATGGATATAGGTGCGTCTGAACCACACTTGCGAAGTGGAATCAGGAGCATTTGTACCAATCCACGGCAGAAAAGGGCTGTTAAAACGATTACATTGGGCTTGTATGTCAATTGCTGTTAGCTTACTTTTCGACAGATTTGTCTGTGGCAGCACCGCTGAAAGACTGAACCATATGCAGGTAATCGTACTGAAAATGAACTTTCTTTTCACACTTTGTAATTAATTTATTCAGCCAATTCCACGCCGCAGTCTCCTTCTTTTGCCTATTCATAATAGGTGTAAGCGTAGGTGTCTGTTCGATATCCAACGCCATTTTCAATAGTAACCGACGTTACATTTCCTTGTGCATCATATTGATAATGGGTATAGTGAGTAGTGCTTACTTTGGTGATAGGATGAGATTGTCCCTCATCTTTCATATCTTTATTCACACGTCTTGAAACGGACTTTTTCACAATAGAGGTCCAATAGCCCTGTTCATTGTAGGTGTAAGTCTCAATATTGGACTCGTTATATTGATCTCTACGATTAATTTGGCTGATGTTTTTCTTGTGTTCTACGAGCTGTCCATTATCATTATAGGCATATTCATCTGTAATAGTATCGCCAACGTTCACTAATTTTTGGCGATAAACGATGCGGCCTTGCTCATCGAATCGGAAGATGCGGCGTGGATAATAGCCCCCAGCATTGGGGTCAGTTGCCACTACTTCCCGTTTATTAAAGTCATAGTTGAATATTGCGATCTCCTTTTCTCCATCCTCTTTATAGAGACGTTTCATCGGGTTTCCAAATGCATCATTCTCATAGTTGGTATAGCATTTGTAACCATTGTCCATGTATTCGGCCTTGATTAGAAATCCATTCTTGTCGTATTTGTAGTGATTATAGATACATCGCTTGCCATCTATGTAAGAATCTTCAGTCAATCGATTTCCATTTTTATCGAAGTCCTCTGTGTAATAGTTATTGGGATTGTCTGTAGACCTCATACTTTTAACCCTTCCTGAAAGAGCTTTCCCTTGTAAAAGCATGATGTGATCGTACACATCTTCGGTGAAAACAATTCTTCTGCCATTAGGCATTGATGCAGTTTGTTGTGCAGATAAGTTACTCAAACTAATAATAACGACACAAATAGTAGCGATTTCTTTTTTCATCATTGTATGTTATTGGAGTTATTTAAAATTGATTTATTAAAAAATACCCTCCCTCTTTTAAGGAGGAGAGGGTATTTATAGAGTGGATGTTAATGCCAATTTTATACGTTTTATGCGTCAATATTGGCATAAGTTGCATTCTCTTCGATAAACACTCTGCGCGGTTCTACGTCGTCACCCATCAGCATTGAGAAGATTTCATCAGCTTCTGCTGCGTTCTGAATGGTCACTTGTTTGAGCAAACGCTGTGCAGGATCCATGGTAGTTTCCCACAATTGGTCGGGATTCATCTCACCTAAACCTTTGTAACGCTGTGTATGTAGAGCCTTATCATCTTCTTTTCCTTCCACATATTTGTCGATAAAGGCCTGGCGTTGTTGCTCAGTATAGCAATATTCGCTCACCTTTTTATAGGTACATTTATAGAGAGGTGGTGTGGCAATATAGAGGTGACCATCCTCAATAACCTTAGGCATAAAGCGATAAAAGAGTGTCATAATGAGCGTATCGATGTGCGAACCATCGACATCAGCATCGGTCATGATGATGATTTTGTCGTAGCGAAGTTTATCAATATTGGCCTCTCTGTCGTCTTCTCCTTCAACACCAAAGCGCACACCTATGCTTTGAATGATGTTCATTACCGACTCAGCTTCGAACACTCTATGCCATTGTACCTTCTCAACGTTGAGGATTTTACCACGCAAGGGCAATATGGCTTGGGTGTAACGGTCGCGACCTTGCTTGGCAGAACCGCCTGCAGAGTCACCCTCTACAAGAAAGATTTCGCAATCCTTTGGGTCTTTGTTTGAGCAATCGGCCAGCTTTCCAGGTAGTCCTCCACCCGACATCACGCTCTTACGTTGCACACTTTCGCGAGCTTTGCGTGCGGCAATACGTGCCGTTGCAGCTAAAACAACCTTCTCACAAATCTTCTTCGCTTCGATGGGATGCTCTTCTAAATAGTTAGAAAGTGCCTCACCTACGGCCTGTTGCACAGCACCTGAGACCTCACTGTTGCCGAGTTTCGTCTTTGTTTGACCCTCAAATTGTGGTTCAGCCACCTTAATTGAGATGACAGCTGTTAATCCTTCGCGGAAGTCTTCCCCCGCAATTTCAATCTTAGCCTTTTCAATTTGTTTGGCAATAGATGGCTCTGCATCGGCGTATGCCTTCAGGGTTCGCGTTAAAGCTGCGCGGAAACCCGTGAGATGTGTGCCGCCTTCGATGGTGTTAATGTTGTTGACATAGCTATGAATATTTTCCGAATAGTCGGTGTTATACATAATAGCTACCTCAATAGGGATGCCTTGTTTCTCGGTTTTCAAGTAGATAACGTCATCAAATAAGTGGGTGCGGTGTCGGTCAACATAGCGCACAAACTCTTTCAATCCATCCTTAGCATGGAACACTTCTTCGCGTGTTTTGCCCTCTTCATTGGGTCGAAGATCGCGCAAAGTGATGCGAATGCC
The DNA here is from genome assembly GCF_000599605.1 of Prevotella sp. HJM029. Taxonomy (GTDB): domain Bacteria; phylum Bacteroidota; class Bacteroidia; order Bacteroidales; family Bacteroidaceae; genus Prevotella. The sequence continues at coordinate 262,194 of NZ_KK082668.1, forward strand.
AGCGTTTAGGTAAGCTAATTCGCGCATACGGCTGGCCACAATGTCCCATTTAAACGTAGTAGTTGTGAAGATAGTTGGGTCGGGCCAGAACTGTTGTCGTGTACCTCTTTTGGTTGTTTCACCAACCACTTTCACAGGATAGAGCGGCTTTCCCTTCTCATACTCTTGTTGATAGATTTTGCCATCACGATAGACTTGTGAGAGCATGTGTGTTGAAAGAGCATTTACACAGCTGACACCTACACCATGAAGACCACCGCTTACCTTGTAGGAACCTTTGTCAAACTTACCTCCTGCATGCAGGACTGTCATCACAACTTCAAGCGCTGACTTGTGTAATTTCTTATGTTCGTCAACCGGAATACCACGACCATTGTCTTCAACGGTAACGGAATTATCTTCATTGATGGTGATTTCAATGTCCGTACAGTAACCCGCCATGGCTTCGTCAATAGAGTTATCTACGGTTTCATTGATTAAATGATGCAATCCTTTTTCGCTAATGTCGCCAATATACATGGCGGGACGCTTGCGAACAGCCTCCAAACCTTCCAATACTTGGATATTGGAGGCGGAATAATTGGCCTCGTTATTGAGAATTTCTGCCATTGTTTTGAATCGTGTGATTTATCTGCAAAGATACGGAAAAAGCCGCAATTATAAAACTTTTTGCCATGAAAAAGCATGTGGCACCGCGTGAAAAGGTGCCATAACATTTGGAATAATAAGAAGAAAACAGAGTCTTTCTTGGTGAGATGACAAGAAAAAGGGGAATAAATCAGTTAGAGGACGCATTTAAGAAAGCATAGAAAGTGTATGCAACCTCTTTTCCACTTGCCTTTTGGTAAAGTCGCTATAAATGCCACTTCTTCTATGAAAGAGATGTCTTTGTATCCATTTTTTCGCCTTTTTGTAATCTCCTTTTTCCATGTATGCGGCGCCAATCATATACGCTGCGTCGTTCACTATAGATTTAGCCCACTTCATTCCTTCCCCATGTTGGCCGTATGCAATGGTGTGTAACTTTCTACATTGTATGCGGTAGAACTGGGTTATGGCTTCGTTGAATTGGTTGTTAAGAAACAAAGCCATTCCATAATGATAGATAACCAGCACATCTCTCGGTTCAATCGCCATCGCTTTTTGGGATGTAGCTAATGCTTCCGTTGCATTGCCTTTCACATAATATACCGAAGATAATTCTGTAAGGAAATAATATTCTTCAGGATATGCCTCAACACAAGCCATGAGAAACTTTTCCAACCGTGCCCAATCTCCTTGCTGTTTAAGCGAATTGATTGTTTCTTGAATTTGGTTTTGCTCGTTTTTTAATTTGTCATGCACTTCCATATCCGCTATTCTTTTATGCTGAAAGCATGTGTTGTTTTGAATACTACACCAGATATAAAGACGTTGGACACCATAAGAAATGCCCCTGTCCCATCGCTATTAAACACTTATCGCATGGGCGGGCATCATGTCTTTGCACCATACGACACGCATAAAGGTCGCAACTTCTGTAGAAATTACGACCCTTACCATTGCAAATGGATGCTTAACCCAATTTGCTGATGTGCTGTGCTAAGCCCGATTTGATGTTAGCTGCCTTGTTGGCATGAATGATATTCACTTTAGCCAACTTATCTAACATTGCCTGAACAACGGGATAAAGCTTCAAAGCCTCTTCTTTGTCGGCAAGCGAACGCAACTTACGTACAGCGTTACGCATGGTCTTTGCGTAATATTTGTTGTGCAACGTTCTCATCTTTGTCTGACGAATTCTCTTTACGGATGATTTATGATTTGCCATCTTTGCTAATACTTTACTTTTTAATTTGTAGTCCCTAGCAGAGTCGAACTGCTCTTTAGAGAATGAAAATCTCTCGTCCTAACCGATAGACGAAGGGACCATTGCGCTTATTTTGCGGGTGCAAAGTTAGTACATTAATTTGGTATAGCCAAACATTTGCAGAAATATTTTTGGTAAGTGGCTGCTTTTTCAGGAATAAGAGCTACCTTTGTTCATGATGATGATCAAGACAAAAGCAATTGTGTTGCATGCGTTTAAATTTGGCGAAGGCAAGCTGATGGTAGAGATGTTTACGCAAAATCGTGGCTGTGTCACCTTTGTTGTGCGTCCCTCTGCTTCGGCAAAGGGCACCATGAAAAAGCAATATTTTCAGCCTTTCTCGCTGCTTGAGGTAGAGTTTGATTATCGTCCGAAGAACGATTTGCAACATTTAAAGAATGTGGGGCTTGCAGTTCCACTCTCTTCTATCCCTTTTGATGCCTACAAATTGTCTATCACGCTCTTTCTTTCTGAACTTACGTTGCATGTGGTGCATCATGAACCCATTAACGAACCCTTGTTTGATTACGTTTTTCATAGCATTGAATGGTTGGATAGTTGCAACGATAATTTTGCCAATTTCCATTTGGTTTACATGATTCATCTGTTGCGCTTCTTAGGGATTTATCCTAACTTGGACGATTATGTGAGTGGTTGTTATTTTGATATGCGCAATGGGTATTATGTGAGAACGTTGCCCTTGCATGGTCAATTTCTAACGATTGAAGACACAGCCTTGGTAGCAACACTCGCGCGAATGGACTATGCCAACATGCATTTGTTTAAGCTGTCGCGTGCAGAGCGTAATCGATTTTGCGACATTGTGTTGCATTATTATGCCCTACATCTGCCGAAATTCCCCGAAATCAAGTCGCTTGCAGTGTTGCGTGATCTTTTTTAAACTATAAAGTTACATCGTAAAGAAGGTCGTTGTCGTAATGAAGTTGAAGGTGAACCCTTCTCTTGTAAAGATAAAAGAGCAGGCAATGATAAAGAAAAAGCATTGCTATTGTAGAGTAAAAGCGTCCATTTTGAGTGCTAATCTGTGTGATATTACAAGACAAAGGCTATGCTTTTATTCACATGCTGAGCACATCATCGACCACGGCGTTAATATCTTTAGTATTAAAGTTACCTTTGATTTGTAGAAACTTGCAGCCTTCTTTGCCTGTAACTAAGGCTGCAATCTCACTGATTTTCTCAGTGTTGCCTTGCGCGATAATGAGGATGTCGTCGTCCGCATCTTTCATTTTTGCAAATTCTTGGTAGCCGTTTTGTGTGAGTCGCTCTACCTTTTTACGAAACTTTTTGCGCTTGCCATTTCGACAATTATCTAACAATAGGATGCGAAGGTCATTGATATTGCGGGCTACATCCGTAGTTTTTGAGGTCTTCATCTGCGCAACACCAGCTTGTATCAATAGGCGTGGTAAATGAATGTACTGCACTTCTTTGTCTCGAGAATATTGGTCGATAATTTCATCAACATTCTTTTGTGCAAGTGAAGTAAGGGCGATACCTATAAATAGCATCAAGGTCATGAATCTTTTCATACTTTTTTATTTTTAAAATTCAACGTAAGGGCGTAGCCGTTCGATGGCTTCTGGAGGAAAAGTTTCTAACAATCTTAAGTCATTTAATTGCTTCAACTTTCCCTTTAGACGCCGATATTCCACGATGTCGCGTGCCTGATAGAAGTTGATGTAGGGGTGACGGCGCAACTGATAGAGTGACAATTTGTTTACATTCAGCTTTGATAGCACAACGTTTTCGAGTGCGAAATATTTTAAAGATTCCTTGGGAAAATCATTGATTTCGGTTAACTGTTCCACTTTCACATAGCCCCCTAAGCGCATGCGATAGTTAACAATCTGCCGTGCATAGTAGGGACCGATGCCCGGAATGTGCTGAAATTGTGTGGTGTCGCCCGTGTTTAAATCAACGGTTTGCCCAGGTTTTAGTTTATAGGGATGGGTGGTTGCAAGGCTATCGCCATGCGTTTTTGTGCGTATGGCTTCGGCAAGATGGGCTGCCGGCTGATAGTCTGCGCCAATTTGTATATAAGGTTTGAGCGAAAGATATTCTTTCTGGGTGAGTCCATAAAGGCGTGCAAAGTCTGAAGGTGTGCGATAAATGCCCCCTTTTGCACGATATTTGTAGATGTTTCTCACCTGCCAGGGTTGCAAACCTAAGCGCAAAAAGGTGGTGGAGTCGGCGGTGTTGGGGTCGAAAACAAAACGCTCAATACGTCGTTGCGGCACATTGTAATAGGTGGTTTCTTTTGCATGTCGACCTTTATAGCCATGGTTTTGCGACGAAGGGGCGTAGCTTGCCTCGGTCGTCGTTTGTTCGGTGTCGAGCAGGAAGACGGCGACAAGCGCCACAATGGCAATGAATAGTAGGGCAAAGATGGCGCGCCTGTCGGCCTTGTTGTAGTAGAAAAAGTCTTTTATAGGCATAAGGGTGGGTGTGGAAGGTGGGGTTCTGCTTGCTGTTCTATGGTGGAAAACCTTGAAAAAGGAGTGGTAGAGTTGTTTAAATGAGGTTGAATTGGTGGAGCATGATGGCGAGTATGCCCAATGGACAGACATAGCGCATGGAGAAAACGAAGGCTGAATAGCAATGATAGCGCAGGGTTCCCCAGTTGGTTAGCTCGTCTTTCACAATCTGTTGGGGCACCACCCAGCCCACAAACACGCACATCAGCATGCCGCCTATGGGCAGCATCAGCTGTCCGGTGACGAAATCAAAACAATCAAAAAGGTCTTTTCCAAACAATGAAAGGGTGTCTTTTTGACCGATGGAAAGCGAACAAACAGCGCCAATAACGGCACAAGAGAGGGTGACAATCCATGCTCCTGCTTTGCGCGAGATGTGCAACTCCTCATAAAAGAAGGCGGTGTTGACCTCGTGAAGCGATATCAGAGACGTTAAAGCAGCTAATGAAAGTAGCGCATAGAACAGCAGAGCGATGATCCAACCCAACACGGGTGCTCCCGAAAAAGCTTGATTAAACACGTTGGGGAGCGTGATAAAAATGAGCGATGGGCCGCTATCAGGGCTTATTCCGACAGAAAAAGCGGCTGGAAAAATCATCAATCCCGCCAGGATAGCTACGAAAAGGTCGATGAAACCAATCTGTATGGCCGAGGTAGTGAGGTTGGTTTTGCGATTGAAATAGCTGGCATAGGTGCACAAACAGCCCATGGCAATGCTCATAGAATAGAAACATTGCCCCAAAGCATTGAGGAAAACGTCGCCCGTTACCTTTGAAAAGTCGGGCTTTAACAAGAACGTTATGCCTGCAGAAGCGCCTGGAAGCAAGCACGCTGCAACAACAATGATGAGCAAAAGGATGAAAAGGGTGGGCATCATGAGTTTGGAAGCTTTCTCGATTCCGTTGCGCACGCCATGCACAATGATATAATGTGTGATGAGAAAGATGACCACCGTCCAGAATATAGGACGTATAGGGTCAGTGGAAAAAGCAACGAAATAGTCTTTAACGTAGTTGGGATCGCCCTTTAGTTCGCCCATGATGGATGCATAAACATAGTTCAAACACCATCCCGAAACCACGGCATAATAGCCCGTAATGAGGAAACCTGTGAGCACTTCTAAGTAGCCAATCCACTTCCATTTGCTGCCGTTTGCCAAACGTGTGTAGGCTCTTGCAGTGTTGGAAGCGCCATGACGGCCAATTAAGAACTCGGCAATCATGCAGGGAATTCCTAACACAATGACACACGCTATATAGATAAAAATGTAAGCAGCGCCACCATTTTCGCCGGTCATATAGGGGAAACGCCAAACGTTTCCAAGTCCAACTGCTGACCCGGCGGTAGCTAAAATAACACCTATTTTGCTTCCAAACTTTGCTCTTTCTTCTGCCATTTTATTACAATTTACACTAATCGAATTGCAAAGTTATAGAAAATAATCCATATTTTCTATTAAAATAAAAGTTTTTAGTGCAATTAAGTTTGATTCAATAAATAACGAATAGCATTTCCTTTCATGATGATATTTATCTATTTCTGCCATGAAAAGTATTGTAAATGATGCTGACTGCGCCTTTTTCTACCGTATGGTTATGGCGCTTAAACAAAAGATGCTTTGCATAAGTCGGGTGACTTACGCAAAGCATCGAAGATAAATAGGGGATTAATGGCTGTTGGTGTCCCACCAAACGCGCACGTTCATGCCATCTCCTTTGCCACCATTGAGGGTGCTTGCTGTGGCATGTGGGTTGTCACGTCGTTCTGCATCGGGATAGCGGAGCTTCTTAACAAACTCACCATTGGCAGGATTAATGTCGGGATTATCGCTCTTATGAACAGGCATTAAGTTGGGATAGCCCGTTCTACGGAACTCAGCCCAGGCCTCAATACCATCGGGATAGAGCGCAATCCATTTCTGAGTGATGATTTGTTTGAGCTTGGTTGCGGTCGGAGCAGCGTTGTTCCATGCGACATTGCCTGTGGTAATATAGGTGTTGTCATTGGCTGTTGAGTATAAAGCATCATCAACACCTGCACGTGACTCTGCAAACGATGCGCGAATTCCATTTTCATAATTGGTTTGTGCATTACCGGCTCCGGCCCAACCACGCACGGCTGCTTCGGCTTTTAAGAAGCAAACTTCAGAATAACCCATGATTTTGAGGGGTAAAGTGAGGACGGTATTATCGATATCTTTGCCTGAAGTGTTCCACTGTGGGAAGGCTTGAAGTCCCCAAGGAAAGGAGTTATTCTCGAAACCATATTGCGCATAGCCCGACGCATCCTTAGCCAACAACATTTGATCGGTAACACCATTGGGCACACCTTGGAACTGTTCGCCGGGGAATGTAGCCAATGTTCCAGCTTTAGCAGCGTTGAGATAGCCTTGCGTTTGGCCAAACCACATCGGCATACGAGGGTCAACAACGGTGCTTTCATGCTTGAAAATATTCTCCATTGTCTTACTCATTACGAAACCATTCCACGCGCAAATCATGTACAAAGGATGGCCCCATCCGGCCGTAGCAAAGATTTTTTCCATGGCACTTTCGTCTTCATCGCTCATCACACCGGCTGCAAGTGCAGCTTCACCTTCGGCTTTTGCTTTCGCAGGATCGATGTTTGTAAGACGCAGTGCATAGCGTAATCGTAGGGAATTTGCAAACTTTCTCCACTTTTGTATGTTGCCTGCATAGATTAAATCTTGCTGATCGGTGCAGGTTTCTTGCCCGGTAAGGTTCTGATTGAGCGCATCACTGGCCTCCGTAAGCTCTTTAAAAATATCATAATAGATATCTTTCTGTGCATCGTAGGCCGGCCCATCGTTACCCAATGCAGCTGCAGAATAGGGAATATCACCATAGATGTCGGTCATGGCGGCAGTTCGTTCGGCCACGATGATGCGCATCATTTGGTAGATATTGCTATAAGATGGGTGGGTGGCTACTTCGTTCTTGAGCATCTTTAGATGCTTAAGCGCTGTGAAATAAGGGTTCCAAAATCCAGCCATTGCCCACCCATCATTGTAGCCATAGCGGTCGGTATTCCACCCTTTCTGCGTGTTTGTGAAATACTGTGCATAGAACTGTGTATATAGATTCTCACCAACCTGATAGGCAAAACAATCGACATTCGTAGCCCATTCGATGACCGAAGGCAGCGTATAAGCCGGATTAACATCCAAAACTGCTGCGGGATTGGTGTTCATACTGTCAAAGCTATCTGTGCAAGCTGTCATCAATGGAATGGCAAGTGCACAATAACCGATAAATTTATTGAACTGTTTCATAGTTGTCTTGTAGTTTTAAAATTTGACATTAAGTGAGAAACCGATGGCCCGTGTAGGTGGAAGTGAAGCATATTCAAAGGCTTGTGCGTAGTCTTCTCGTGAGAAAGACGACTCTGCACTGACGGGAGCTTTCTTATAGAAGTAGAAGAGATTACGGGCTACAAGTGAAAGCTTTACAGCCTTTAATGGTGTTTGTGAGAGCCATTTCTTAGGCAAAGTCCAACCGAGTGCCAACTCACCCATCTTGATATAGGTACGTTTATACATAAATTCTTCTGCTACAGCAGACGAGCCTCCAATAGAGTTATAGAAGGTTTCAGCTGTAACACTGGTTGTATTCTTTTGCCCTGTACTCTCAACAATACCATCGAAAACCATACCATCACGACCATTAAGGCTACGTTTTGAGTTCCCTGCAGTCGTAGCATAAGCATCGGTCATAGAGATAAAGTCACCACCATAGAGCACATCTACTAAGGCTGTGAGCGAGAAATCGCGCCAAGTTACGGTGTTACCAATAGATCCTGTCCACTTAGGCATCATATTTCCAATGACTTTATCGGTTTCTTTTAATGGTAAACCATCTGTTCCTACGAGTACATTACCATTGGCATCGCGCTTATAAGCATTAGCAGCTACGATGTCACCAAATTGACTTCCTTCATTCACAACTACTGAAGCGACGCGTGTTGCACCGAGTGTATAGCGCTTGATTTGCTTGGTAAGTGCGTTACATTTAGTGCGGTTCATTCCCCAGTTGAGATTGATATCCCAGCGTAAATCCTTGGTTTGCACGGGCGTTCCATTTAACATCAGCTCTATACCATGGCTTGTAATCTCACCGGCATTAAACATTCTTGCCTCATAACCAGATGAAGAAGCGGTGCCAATAGAAAGTATTTGGTTGCGCGTTATCGTATTATAATAGGTGAAATCGAGCCCCAAACGATTCTTAAACATACGGTATTCCAAACCGATTTCCCACGAATTGGTCTTCTCTGGCTTAAGATCTAACAACGGATAGGTAGTAGGAAGTTGCATTTCGAGCAATGAATTGACGTTGCTGGAGCGCGTTGCATAGGTATAAGCAATCTGATATGGGTTTGTATCATTGCCCACTTGCGCCCATGAACCGCGTACTTTCAAGTAATCAATCGCTTCCGGAAGTTTCACCATTTGAGAGATAATGCCCGAGAGACTGACTGAAGGATAAAAGTAGGAACGATTGCTTTTTGGCAAGGTTGACGACCAATCGTTGCGCCCAGTGACGTCAAGATAGAGCATACTCTTATAACCCAGGCTTCCACTGAAGAAGACACTCTGAATCTCTTTCTTAGAGTAATACTCAGAAGCCTCACGCTTAATGCCGTTACCCATGTAGATAAAAAGCGGTATTTGGAATAAGCCTGCGTTGCCAGACAGCGTCTCATGAGTGATATTATAAACGGAAGTACCTAAATTAACGTTGACATCAAAAGAGCCAAATCCTTTATTAAATGCCAAGATGAGGTCTGAATTAAACTCTTTTGTGCTTGTACGGCTATGGAGATATTGTGAAGCATCATTTGAACCATCACCCAAATACTTCGTATAATTCCGATACTTGTCATTGTACATATCGATACTTGTGCGTCCAGTGAGCTTAAGATAATTCGTAAAAGTAATGCTAGCGCTCACTTGTCCCATGAGCCTATCGCGTACATTTTCATTGCCGTTGTCAGGCATTATCAAACCATAGGGGTTCGTATTCGAGTTGGAAGGCCCCGTCCAATTGATGGTATGCCTGTTCCGAATAAAATCATTTGCCAAATCTTGCAGACGAATACTCCGTGGCATTTGGACAAAACGTTGCATAATTCCGTATTCACCCATACCCGGTGCATTGCGTGTTACCTCGTGCATGTAGGTACCTTTAACCCCAAGGCTAATCCAATCGTTATTGAGTTCGGTATTCACACCATAGTACTGACGATTGAGTTTATGATTAGGGGTTATGCCATTGTTACGCGAATCTGTGAAAGAGAAGCGCGTACGCACATTTCTACTGCCAGAAGAGGCAACAATAGAGTTGTTCATTTGGCTTCCTATGTCGTAAAAATCTTTGAGGAAATCCTTTTGAGGGAGCATAGGATACGAACGATTCTCCGTGTCATAGCCATAAACATTGCGCCAACTTTGTATGACTTGTCCCTCCATCTTCGGCCCCCAACTGCCTGAAGCACCAGTATTAAATACACCATTTGAGCCTTGACCATAGGTGTTTTGGTACAGATAAGGACTATAGATGTTGGTGAATTCAATATTTCCATTGTATTCAAAGGTTAAGGGCTGCCCATAAGCACCACTCTTTGTCGTGATGATAATCGCACCATTCTGTGCCCGACTACCATAGAGTGCTGCCGCATTAGCACCTTTTAAAACTGAAATTGTTGCGATATCTTCAGGGTTAATTTGCGAAGCTGACCCATAACTATCTGTTCCTCCCCATTGATTAGCAGTCTGTGCAGACTCATCATTGATAGGAATGCCATCAACAACCCAAAGTGGTTGGTTGTTGCCACCAAGCGAATTAAGTCCGCGCATCACGATACGTGTCGAGCCACCTAAGCCAGTTCCTGATTGAGTAATCTGTACACCGGCCATCTTTCCTTGCAGCATATTGGCTACAGAGGTTGATTTGTTCTCAGTCAATCCAGCAGTATTCACTTCCTGTAGTGCATAACCGAGAGCCTTTTTCTCACGTTTAATGCCCAAAGCGGTAACCACAACCTCATTGAGTTCTGTGTCTTCCGCACTCATAGAAATCTTGAGATGCGTCTTACCTTCTACGGCAATCATCTTATCTCCATAACCAATGTAACTCACAGTGAGTGTCGCATTAGGTCTCACGCGAAGTGAAAAGTTGCCGTCTGCATCGGTAACCGTCCCATTACGTGTTCCTTCTTCGAAGACACTGGCGCCCACAATGGGTTCGCCTTTTTCATCAACAATAGTACCGGTAATGGTCTTTTGTTGTTGCACAACTGCCAATGGAGCTGGCATTCTCTCTGCTGCAAAGCCTGTTTGCGGCACTGACAGCATCATAACACTAATGAGTAGTGTCGACGCTGTACCAATTTTTTTAACTTGACTTGTCATAGTTAAAGGTTTTAGTTTAATAATACTTACTATTTTTAGTTATATGCTTGCAAATATAAAGGAATTTCTTCTTACAAGCAAATGATTTAAAACGAAAGATAAAAAAAATTAGATTGGAACTTAAAATCGTATGATTCTCTATTCTAAAGATGTAATAGCGGAGGTTTTTCGAGCTTTTGTTTAGGTTTCTTCATGGGTAATTTATAATCTAATTACCATGTGAGTCCCTCCTTTTGGGAGTGAATAACAAACGCCATTTGTCATGGATGAAGAAGAGCGTGCTAAGCTTTAATCAAAAGTTTTTTAGCAATGTCGAGCATGAACTTCATGACAAATAGTCTGTTATCAGTTCTGTTCATCCTGATTATCGTTATTTTATTTGCTAACGATAGGCTTCAGGTAACGTGTCTCTCCACATCTTGAAGGGATAAATGAGCAAGGAGGAATTGTAAAATCGGCGATCACCCGTAACCTCTTCACCAATAAAATCGGGCTTAATGAAGGTTTCATCTTTTTGAGATAGTTCTACTTCGGCCATCACAAGTCCTGCGTTTTCGCCTAAAAATTCATCCACCTCAAAGATGTGCTTACCACTCTTTATCAAGTAACGCCATTTATCTATCCGACCACCTTTACATAATGTCATCAAGTGATTTGCCTCATCTAAGGTGATTTCTTTTTCGAACTCATAGCGTGAAAGGCCACCATCTGTTGAGCGAGATTTAATGGTTAAGTAGGCTTTCTCATCCCGAATACGCACCCGGATAGTAGCACCTTCAGCAGGGATATACCCTTGTTGAATATGGCTTTTTGCATAGGAGGCGTTACGATAGGCGCCTCCTTTTTTCACTAAGAACTTACGTTCAATCTCTAATCCACTCATTGCATGATGGTAATCACGGTCAGATAGAGGAGTGCTAAAACGATTAACACAATGCAAATAATGCGAACAATGCCCTTGCCTTGCTCTTCATTTTTCTTTAAATGAGCGGCGTGTTTAGCCTTTCTCAATGTTTTGTTATTGCTCATAGTTATAAAATTTTTATTGTTGATGATGATTCTTATGCTTCTTTTGCTGCCGAGTCGGCCGCTGCAAACTCCATTAAGTAGGCTTTAATAAAGTCATCCAACTTACCATCCATCACAGCATCGACATCCGAAGTCTGATAGTTTGTGCGATGATCTTTCACGCGACGATCATCAAAAACATAACTGCGGATTTGACTTCCCCACTCAATTTTTTTCTTCCCAGCTTCAATTTTTGCCTGTTCAGCCTGCTTTTTCTTTAGGGCTCTGTCATATAGTTGTGACTTTAACAGCAGCATCGCCTTCGCCCTATTCTTGGGTTGGTCACGTGTTTCAGTGTTTTCAATGAGAATTTCTTCATGTTCTCCCGTGTCGGGGTCTTCGTACTGATAGCGCAAACGTACACCCGATTCCACCTTATTCACGTTTTGTCCGCCCGCACCACTTGACCGAAAGGTGTCCCAACTTACCTTGGCTGGGTCTACATATACTTCAATGGTGTCGTCAACCAAAGGGGTAACAAACACACTTGCAAAGCTTGTCATGCGCTTTCCCTGTGCGTTGTAGGGTGAAACGCGCACCAAACGATGCACGCCATTCTCACATTTCAAGTAGCCATAGGCATAATCACCACCTTCAATGGTCATGGTGACACTCTTAATGCCCGCCTCATCTCCATCTTGAATATCAGTGATTTTTACACTATACCCATGTGCCTCAGCCCAGCGTTGATACATTCGCATGAGCATTTGTGCCCAGTCTTGACTCTCTGTTCCGCCTGCTCCTGAGTTGATTTTCAACACTGCGTCCATAGCATCTTCTTCTTGGCGCAACATATTCTTCAACTCGAGAGCTTCAATAGCTGCAAGTGCTTTGGCATAGAGCTTGTCAACTTCTTCCTCAGTAACCATGTCATCTTTGTAAAAATCAAAGGCCAATTGTAACTCATCGGCGAGTTGTTGACAGGCATGATAGTCTTTAAGCCATTTCTCAATGTCTTTAACTTTCTTCATTTGCGCTTCAGCTCGTTTGGGATCATCCCAAAAATCAGGTGCTTGTGTGCGCAATTGTTCTTCTTCAAATTCTATCTTTTTGGCATCGATGTTTAAGTAACGTTGCAAAGCCTGCGTACGTTCTGTCACATCTTTTAATTGTTCTGCTGTTATCATGCGTTATTCTTCGTACATTTTTTCGATATCATCGTGGTAATTTTTGTAGATGACAGGGCGTTTCAATTTGAGGGTGTTGGTGAGCTCTCCATTCTCCATAGAGAAATGATGCGCCAACAAGGTGATGCGCTTAATCTGCTCATAAGGAGCCAATTGCTGCTGAAGTGTGTCAATTCTCTCTTGCATCATCGCCTTAACTTGCAAGTTTTCACACAGGTCTTCTCGGCTATCAAAGGCAATGTTTTGTTCGTTTGCCCAATCTTCTAATAGTCTAAATTCGGGTACAATGAGTGCAGAGACAAACTTCCTTTGGTCGGCAATCACAGCCACCTGATCGACATATTTATCAACTAACAATAGGGATTCCACCATTTGTGGAGCAACATATTTGCCATTTGAGGTTTTAAAGAGGTCTTTAATGCGCTCCGTTAAAAAGAGTTCTCCATTTTTTAAATAGCCAGCATCACCTGTATGGAAGAATCCATCGGCATCAAAAGCTTGTGCGTTGATAGAGTCTCTGTGATAGTAGCCGCGCGTGATGGTTGGGCCTTTGAGTAAAATCTCGTTGTTTTCACCTATTTTTATTTGGATGCTATGAATGGGACGCCCTACAGAACCCACCGTGTAGGGCTCACCTTTATGGTCACAAGAAACGGTTGCTAAGCTCTCTGTGAGTCCATAACCAACAATCATCTCAATGCCAATAGAATGTACAAATTCTTCAACTTCTGGCGAAACATAGGCTCCTGCCGTGGGGAATATATTGGGTTTAAGCAATCCTATCTGTTTTCTAACTAAGCTTAGGATGGTCTTATTCACCATTTGGTATTCTAATTCTAAGGGCAATGGTACCCGCTTTCCACGACTTCTATATTCAATATTGCGTTTCCGTCCGATACTTAAAGCTCGTTCAAAAAGCTTTCGCTGCACACTGCTTGCTTCATCAATCTTTGACTTCACTGCGATATACACCTTTTCCCAAAAACGTGGCACAGCACTCATGCAAGTAGGATGTGTTTCCCGCATGCTCTCTTGAATTTCTTTAGGATCGGTGTTGATAATTAGTTGTGCACCTTCTGATAAGCAAAGGTAGGCCCATCCCCGTTCAAAAATGTGTGTTATGGGTAGAAAACTGATGACACGGTCACTTTCTCCTACAGGAACACATTTGCCATTAGCCTCCATGGCTGCTGTGTATTGGCCATAGGTGAGCACAACTCCTTTGCTCTCACCTGTAGTCCCACTGGTATAGAGGATATTACAAATGTCGTCATCTTTGGTCTTTTTCCATAACCTCTCAACTTCACTTTGACGTGGAAGATTCTCTCCCAAGGCGATGAAATCATCGAAATAGAGGGCATTGGGGTCGTGGCTACTAATCCTTACATTGCGGTCGAAGATGATTATACGCTCTAACGATGGACAAAGTGCAAAGATCCGATGGGCTTTGTCATATTGCTCTTGCTCGCCAACAAACAGAAATCTCACTTGTGCATCGTTCACCATATACTGAATTTGCTGCTCACTTGTAGTGGCATAAAATGGGATTGAAATCACATTTACACCATAAGCACCAAAGTCTGTATAGAGATATTGGATACAATTTTGTGAAAAAACACCAATTGCTTGTTGAGGTTTTGCACCTAAATTGAGCAGAGCATTACTCACTTGTTTTACGCGAAGTGAGAACTGATTCCATGAAACGGTCTGCCATTCTCTACTGCCAAAACGGCGAAAGGTGAGCGCATCACGTTGACCATATTTCTTAGCTTGCTCGTGAATGAGCACAGATAACGGACATATTGTTTGCATAATCTTAGAACTTAATCTATGCAAAGATAGGGGAAAATGGGGAAACAACAAAACAAAAATAGACCTTTTCTTTGACAAGGAAATAGAAAAGGTGTGTATGTGAAACGCCCTTCATCTCCAATCGGTTGCGAAAGTATATGCTGACTTTATTTCTTTGCGGGGCAGCTGGCTTGCTGTCTGGTCGAAATTGTGGCCCGCTACATCGAGAGAAGAGGTGTAATATGATGTCAATATATAAATGAAAAATGGGCAAAAAGCAAAGGCCTTCATCCAAAATTATCCGTAAGCCAGTTGATTGTTGCTTGGAGCTTGCTTCTGCTTGGTAGGGCAATAGCAAAATAAAAGCTATCAAATTGTGCGCCAATCGCTATCAGTTTTACGCTTAAAAAGATAGCAATTGGCGCACAAAATGATGCACTTTTTTCAGCACAATTCAATGCCTTCTCTGCAAGCTGCTTTTGGATGGACTGATTACCGGCCTAACCATGCTTCGGGATTGAGCTTAGAAGTTTCTTTTCTGAGTTGGAATTGAAGGATGTTATCGGTACCGACTGCACCTAAAATCTGGCGCGGTTTAACTTTTTGTCCACGACTAACACTCACCGATTTGAGATTGGCATATACTGAAATAAATGAGCCATGACGAAGCATTACCACCATGCTTCCAGCATAACCAAACACGGCACTCACCTCGCCATCATAGATAGCACGAGCCGAGCAGCCAGGATTACCTTGAATGTTGATGCCTTTATTATCAAGGGTTACACCTTTTAAGCCCGATACATTATATTGTCCAAAGTGGCTAACCACTTTATATGCACCTGTAATAGGCATGGGGAGGCGTCCTCGATTGGCTTCAAAACCACCGCTAATCATACGGTCCATGCTCGAAAGTCGTTCCGAACTTTCAGCTTCTTTTTGGGCTTCGGCAATCTCTTGTTTCTGTCTTGAGGCGTCAACCTTTGCTTTTCTTTCTACTGCGACGCGCTGAGCTTCGGCCTCACGAGCTGCTTGTTCGGCTGCTTCTCGTTTCATTTGTGCTGCCTGTGCGGTTGCCAACGCAACTTGTTTCTTTTTATTTTCGTCAGCACTCTGTTGCGCTTTTCGCGCCTGTTCTGCAGCTTGTGCAGCCGCGGCTGCTTCTGCTTTTAGTTTCGCCTCGTGGGCTTTTGCCTCGGCAATGCGTCGTGCATTCTCACGCGCTTCGGCCTCTGCTTCAGCCTTTTTGCGTGCAATCTCTGCCGCTTTGCGTTGTGCTTCTGCTTTAGCAGCAGCCTTTCGGCGTGCTTCTTCGGCTGCTCTCGCACGGGCTTTAGCTACTTCAATGGCTACTAATTTATCAATTTGAGCGTTCAGGGCTGCATCTTTCTGTCGCTGTTCAGCAATGACTTTCTGAATGGTCTTCTGCTGATTTTGCAAAGAAGCGACCACTTTTTTTTGTTCTTCTTGCTGTCCTTCGAGAGCCTCTTTTTCCTTTTTACCTTTATATAAGAGGTTGTTTTTCTCGCCTTTTACTTGTTTGAGTTGTGTTTGTTTGCCGTCAACCTGCGCTTGTTTGGCCATAACCATCTCGCCTTGTGCCTTTTGAAAATCGGCATATTCGCGCACAAAGCGCAATCTGCGATACATTTGTGTGAAACTTTCCGCAGAGAAAATAAACAGCAACTTGTCTTGCACGTTGCGGTGTTTAGCCAAATAGCGCATCGATTGGATATATTTTTCTTTTCGATCGGCTAACTGTTGCTCTAAAGTTTTAAGTTGTGCGTTGAGAATATCAATATTACCATTGATGTTGTTAATATCTTTTTGAATGCCATCGATATTCTTTTGGCGCTCATCAATCTGTGTGTTCAGTGTGATGAGGGTGTTTAATCGTTGCTTCACATCGGCCTGATTTTTCTTCAATGCCTGCTCTTGTTCTTTGATTTTCTTTTGAATTTGTGAGCGTTGGCCTTGTAAACCGCGTATGGAAGCGTTGGTGTAAACGGGTGCTTTTTTCTTAGTTGCCTTTGCCTTCTTTGAGGGGACTGCCTGTTTTTGAGTAGGATTGGCTTTCTTTATAATCGTTTTTTGTGGCTGTTTGGCTTGTGCACTTTTTTGTTTATGCTGTGCCTGTGCTCCGCAAACCAACAATAATACGAGGAGGAAAAATACGATTTTTTTCATTTATAAGTTCATGATTTTACCCAAAACGTCTTGCGTCTCTACCTTTTTGTATTTGGGAGAAATGGTTGTTTTGGCATCCCAATTACTTTTAGTTGTCAGCTCTTCCATGTCAAGTGTGAGCTGAACACTTTGCTTTCGCTGTGTAGCCGTGGTTGTAAAGGTGAAACTTTGCCACGCAGGGAACTGCTTAACGCCTACAGGTTTGAAGTTGTCGTAGCGCCAGTCTAAAGTTGAACGTCCATGTTTCTGGCTTTGATAAGCCACAGATGCTGCCTGAATAAGCCCACTTTCTGTGTTGCAATTCCAATTGAAATGCAGGTCTCCGTTTTGTAAAGTGATGGGAATTATCGATGAATTGGCATTCTTTTGGGTATCGAATCGTTGTAATAAGTCGGATGTCAGTTGGTTTGTTCCAGGCACAAAGAGCTGATTCCAAAACAAGGATTGTAGACTGTAGAAGTTTAATCCATTATTCTTCAAAAAGTCAAGTTGCTGATAATTGGCCTGAATATACTCTTTATGTAGTCGGTCTATCAACAGAACATAGTCGGGAGTAAACTCTAATCGTCCCACTTCTGTGCCTAATATAGGGATAAAAACCTGTATGCGTATCACTTGATTCTTACGCATATGGAGCGAACCTGGTACGGAAATGTCGCGGCCATTTGCTTTGATATTGAGCTTTAAATCACTAACAATGTCTGTTGCATACACGGCGTTATCGGCTACCTTCTGAATGAAATTGAGCTTTTGAAAAGCATTGTTCTCATTATTTTTGTGTGTTTTCATCGTTGTGTCTGACGATGATGTGCTACTCGATACCATAGCTTTTTTCGTGGCACATGCTGCAAAAAGCAGTGCCAAAGCCATCACCAAGCACGTGTTATACCTTACAATCTTTATCTTTTTCATCATTGAATATATTTCTTTAGCTTCATCTTGCGTGTCAAGATGGCTTTTCGTTCATCGCTTTTCTGTAGGGCTTGCTGCCAGTATTCCATCGCCTTTTGGGGGTGATGGAGTTGGATATAGATATCACCTGCATGTTCAAAAATCACCGAACTCATCGTCGAATCGTTACCATTCTTTAGTGCTTGGTCAATATATAGGCGTGCTTCGGCAAATTTTTTCTGCCGAAAAAGAATCCAAGCATACGTGTCTAAATAGGTTGTGTTGTTGGGTTCTGCTTGAATAGTCTGCAGACTCATTTGGGCAGCTCTATCTAAGTTTTTCCCACTTTCACTTAAAAAATAGGCGTAATTATTGAGACATTCAATGTTGTTGGCGTTCCATTGGAGACAACTATCATACGCTTCGAAGGCCTCTTTTATGCGGTGTTGTTTCTGTAAACAGTCGCCTAAGATGGCGTAAAGGTCGGAAACCAAGTTGTTGTTGGGCTCTTTTGGTAGGCGTTTCATCCCCGTTTGAATGGTTTTTATCACCTCGTTGAGCTGGTCTTTTTGCAGATAAGCGATGCTTTTAAGGTAGTAAAAGGTTGTCTCATTGGCATCATAATCCAGCCCTTTTTGTGCTACATCAAGAATCTCTTGCCACTTTTTTTCTTCTCCAAGGTTCTGTAACAACTGAATACGTGAGGCTTTATTATTGGGCGCGAACGTCAATAATCGATATAAAGCCGCATTGGTTTCAGGCATAGGGAACTTCTTTAGCACCATGTAAGCAGCCTTTAATTCGAGCATAGTTGTATCAGAAGGAACCATTTTAAGAATGGAATCGAAGGTCTTGATGATGGATAAGCTGTCGTCTCCAGCCCGTTCTTCCTCTTGAATGAGCTGTCGAATAAGCGCTTGTTTGGTCTTTGCGTCTGCATCTTTGTGGCACAATACGCGCATCATCATAGCATGCTTTTGCGCACTATCATTCTGCTCTGCATAATAATCATAGAGCGATTCCAATGCCATCACGTTGTTTGCATCTTCCTTTAGCACGCTTTGATAGCAGTCAAATGCCTCTTTTAATCGCTTCTTTTGCATGAGCCAATTGCCTGTCATGATGCGATATGCTGGGTCATTTGGGTGCGATTGGCATAAATCTTGTAATGCTTGATAGGCTTTTTCCTCATCTTTCTGTAACTCAAAGATACGTACTTTAGCTAACGTTATATTCTCGCTTGTGCCTTCAATCTGCTCAATACGATTGAGTGTTTGCAGCATTTTATCATAATCTTTCTGCTGGTTGTAGAGCTGAAGCAGCACCTGTAGCTCGTCGGTTCGGTCGGCATGACGCTTTGAAAGTTGCTCATAAACCTCGATACTCTTGTCGTATTGCCCTGCATCGATATAGGCATCACCCAATCGTTCTTGATAGATATCGTTGTGAGGGGATAGCTTTACGGCTTGAGAAAGACGCTCAATGCGCAACGAATCGCCGCGCGATGTGGTGTCGAGTGTTGCTAAAAAGTAGTAAGCCTCGGCGGCATTGGGGTTTAAAGCAATGCAACGATTGAGCTTTTGATACGCTGAATCGTAACGATCTGCTAACTCATCGATGATAGCATCTAAGAACATTCGGTTGTAACGCATGCTATCTTCATCGGTGAGTGATAATGAAACAACCTCCTTTTGCGTGTCTTTTTTCTCTGCTTTCTTATGCGCTATTGCAGGAAGAACGATTGAAAAAGCGACGCATCCGATGATAAACAGCGTAGCAATAGATGTGTTTGTATGTTTCAATTGCCTTGATTTTAAAGTTTATTTCACACCAGTATGTCCGTAACCTCCAGTGCCTCTTTCGGTCTCATCCAGCGCATCTACCAACTCAAGGGTGGGTTGTTCGTGTTGAGTTACCACCATTTGGGCAATGCGTTCGCCATCGTTAATGGTGAAATCGGCATCCGAAAGGTTGATTAAGAGCACCATTAACTCCCCTCGATAATCAGCATCTATGGTGCCAGGACTATTTAAAACCGTGATACCATGCTTCAAAGCGAGCCCGCTTCTGGGGCGGATTTGTGCTTCATAGCCTATGGGAAGTGCCATAAAGAGACCTGTATGTACCAACATTCTCTGCATGGGTTTCAGCACAACAGGGCTTTCAAGGTTGGCTCTTAGGTCCATTCCTGCACTCTGTTTCGTTGCAAATGAAGGCAACGGATGATGGCTTTTATTGATGATTTTAATATTCATTGCGCGCAATCTATAATGTGCAAAAGTAAACAATTCTATGCAGATAACTTCACTTTTCTACTGAAAAAGCGTGAAATTCGATAGATTAGCATTATATTTGCCCTATGAATTGGCAACAATTAATATCCAATAAGCGTTTCGGTCAGGAGCATAAGCATGCCGAAAGGCACGATGATCGGTCGGAATTTAAACGCGATTATGATCGTCTTATCTATTCGGCTCCATTCCGAAGGATGCAAAACAAGACGCAAGTTTTCCCGCTTCCGGGTAGCATTTTTGTGCACAATCGGTTGACACACAGTTTGGAAGTCTCCTCATTGGGGCAGTCTTTGGGCAATGATGTGGCGACACGTTTAAAGCGAAAGCATCCCGAATTAGTCAACACTTTGTTTGAAGAGATTGGCACAATTGTTAGTGCCAGCTGCTTAGCTCATGATATGGGGAACCCTCCTTTCGGCCATTCTGGTGAAAAAGCAATACAGTCTTTCTTTACAGAGGGCAAGGGATTACGACTGAAAGACCGTGTTTCGGCATCGTTTTGGAGCGACATTACACATTTTGAAGGCAATGCAAATGCGTTTCGATTGCTGACGCATCGTTTCAAAGGTCGACGCATAGGAGGTTTTGTAATGACCTATTCGATGTTGGCAAGTATTGTGAAATATCCTTTTTCGAGTATGCTTTCGGGAGCTCATGGCAAGTTTGGTTTCTTTCAAAGTGAAGCCGAATACTATGAGAAGATTGCCGATGAATTGGGCATTATTTGTCGGTCTCAGCCCGGAGCTCCCCTGCAATACGCCCGTTTTCCGTTGGTTTATTTGGTCGAAGCAGCCGATGATATCTGCTATGAGATTATGGACATAGAAGACTCTCATAAGCTAAAGATTCTTTCTTATGAAGAAACAGCTGAATTGTTGTTAGGCTTTTTTGATGAAACCACCCGTGAAACTCTTTTACAAAGAATGGAAGAAGAGGGTGTAACAGATGACAATGAACGAGTTGTTTATATGCGTGCCAATGTCATAGGTAAACTTGAAAGCGAGTGTGTTGAAGCCTTTGTTGCCAATGAAGAAGCAATTCTCAATGGTGCGTTTCAGGGGAGTTTGATAAAGCATATCTCAGCCTTTCAGCGACAAGCCTATCAACATTGTGTAGATATTTCTTATAAAAAAATCTACCATAGTAAGCCTGTTTTAGATATAGAGTTATCTGGTTTCCAAATTATGGAGACTTTAATGGAGGTGTTTGTTGACGCGGCAGTTAACCCCAAGCGGTTCTATTCACAGCAGCTTATCCGACGGGTGAGTAGCCAATATGATATCCATAGCGAGGATTTAGAGACGCGTATCATGGCTATTATTGATTATATCAGTGGGATGACCGATGTCTATGCGTTGGATATCTATCAAAAAATTAAGGGTATAGCGCTACCCATTGTGTAGTGCTCCTGCTTGAAATGAGGGATGGAAGCATCGGTACTACCGATAATGCTTGCATTCCTTATTTTGCATTTTTACGTTCCTTATAAATCACTTTATTGGCACCACTGGTGATATTTAAAGCTTCGGGGTGCTCTTTCACATAGCTATCGATGTGGCGAACACGCTTTTCTTCCATAATTTCATCAACAGCTATTAAGATACCTGTTTCTTCAACGTCGCCAAAACCATAGTTGATAGCCGTGCCAAAGAGCTTCATTGTGGGGCTAAGGCTCATGTAAGCATTGACCAAAGGTGGAATGTTATAGCCCAATTGTCGGATTTCTTTGTTCAAAATGCGATAGTCATCATGAAACGAATCCTGATTAAACAACTGTTCTAACTCTGCGATAGGCGTTTCGATTTTGAGCGGTTTTATCGGCGAAATGAGGTGATCTTTGTCATTAAAATGCTTCTTTAGGAAATATAAAATCATGTCGCGCCCTTTGCGAATATACGATGGATACATCGTTACTTTGCCAAAGAAATATTTGCATTGAGGGTTGATAATGGTGAGTGCTCCCAAGCCATCCCATAGGTTATCTAATGCAAAAATGCTTTTAGAGTTTTTGCGAACGTTCTGATATTCCAATGAAACGAAGCTGCGACCTAACTCAACTGTGTAGGGCGCATAGTCTTGCATGAAGGTCTTTGAGAAATGAAACATATGACTGGTGGCGAGCTTTGGTTGCCCGTTTTCATCCACTTGCCAATCCGATCCAAACAAATACCGATAGCCACCAATAATCTCTTCGGCTTCAGGATTCCACACAATGAGCTGTTTGCAACCATTCTCCATCGTGTCGAATTCGTCGATATCCATTGCTTTTCCCGTTCCTCCGCCAGCCGTTCTGAATGCCATTTCGCGCAAACGGCCAATCTCTTTCATCACGTTGGGGGCGTTCTGTGCCGTGATGACATAGATTTCATTGTTGCTTTTGTTCGTCATTCTCAGCTGACGCTCAGCGGTTAGTTCGCTTTTCAACAAAGCTTTGTCAATGGGTTGAATGATTTCTTCTTCCATTTTGTGGGTTCTCTCGTTCGTTTTCTTTATTTGTCTTGGTGCGCTTGCAACACATACACCTTATCTTCTACATATTTTGCCCATTCCATCGGTGTTTTTTGCTTGTCGAAAGTCTGCCAAGGTATGGGCTTTCCGATGGTGATTTTAAAGTGCTTCCCTACATTTTTATACATTTCATCGACTAAAAACAACATGGCTAAATTGAATGGAAGCCAGCGATCACTGAACTTAGCTATGCGATAAAAGCGATTAGAATTGCGTCCGCTAAAGTGTATAGGCACCACATCTCTGTGGGTTTCTACGCTCTTTGTGATAAACGTTTTCTTCCAAGGCAGGTCGTGGATCTTCCCTTTTATCTTACGACTATTGAGCCCGGCAGGGAACATTACCAGGTGATTTCGGCTGTTAAAGCCCGCCTCTACCATGCGAGGAAAGTCGCGACTCTGTTTGCCTGTCTTGTTGATACCAATGCAGACAGGTTTCAATCCGGGAAGATTGAGCAACAAGTCGTTGACCAAATAGCGGAAGTTGCCATCGTAATGACGACCAATGATGGCTCCCAATGCAACACCATCCTGTCCGCCTAAGGGGTGATTGGATACGAAAGTGTAGAGCTTTCCGTCGTCTTTTCGGGGCAAGTTCTCTGCACCAACGACTTCGATTTTCATATCCAAATAGCGCACACAAGCCTCTAACCATTCTGTGCCTTGCACATCTTTATGGTCTGCAAGAAACGCATTTACTTCGTCTTCATGCACAAGATGCCGCAGCCAGGAAATCAGAAAACGTGGCACATAGCGTGCCTTTGCGCCCACCTTGCCGGTCAGCACCTTCTCAATATCGATGGTTTTCTCTGTCACTTCTGTCTTCATTTCACTCAAATGCAAGAGACATGCAAAAATAATATAAGTTTTTCTAAATCGCTCTTTTTTACCTTAAAATAATCAATTTTTTTTGTATTTGGGTGTCAAGGGCAACACTGCCGGCAGGCATAGACGCGTAATAGCGGGGGAACAGGCACGTCGTGTTCCATCTTCTGCAAAGGGTATGTGGCACTTTTGATACGGGCTTGACTGAGAGGTTTATAAAAATCATTTTCTATTACAAATGCTTCGCTGTATTTTTCATATTCACAACGCCGAAAGCAGTTGCAGAAAATAACACAAAAAGAAACCGCCTTTGTAACATTTTTATAATGAGAACATTACGAAAACCCCTGTGAAAAAGGACGCAAAAATTGCTTGTAATAGAGGCTTTTTTCAGCCATTTTGCATGTTTTTCAGGGCAAAAAAGACGTGTAAAAGCATGGTATTTTCGCGATGAAATGGGCGTTTTTGCAAAATCATGTGATTGCTTTTCTTGTGCAAAGGAACAGAAAAAGATGGAAAAGGTGTTCCATTTGTGCGGTAGAAGTGCTATTTCGAGAAAACCGGTGTGTAGTGTTTTTGGTATTAAAAGTTTACAGTTTGGAGGCCACTTCACAATGTAGCGCAGGAATAAATACGAACCAAAGTGGCAGCATTTTGTGCGCAAAGCATGCAAATTGAGATGATGGTGGCGCGTCGTTGGGTGGAGGATGTGTTGTGAAGGCTGCAGCATTGAGGTGCAGAGGAATGGAGAACAGGAAGCCTTGGCCATGGGACGATGCGCCAATACATCAAAAAAGGAGCACTGTTGCATGCTCCTTTGCGGTTGAATCGTCGGGATGAGGCGACTCGAACGCCCGACCCCTACGTCCCGAACGTAGTGCGCTACCAACTGCGCTACATCCCGATTAACCTGTGTTTTGTGGCCGCAAAGGTAGTGGTTTTTTTATGAACTGACGAATTTTTTCGGGGAAAAGTTTGGTGATGTGAAAGAATATGTATACCTTTGCAACCGCAAATAGCGAAGAAAAGGTGCCATAGCTCAGTTGGTAGAGCAAAGGACTGAAAATCCTTGTGTCCCCGGTTCGATTCCTGGTGGTACCACTTCCTCCTTTCATTAAGGCGTTTTACCTATTTTATGGGCAAGCGCCTTTTTTCGTATCTTGCAGGCAACGTTGGTAGGGCAGACATTAAAAAAGTAGCGATGAGGTGGGCATTTCTGCTCCACTCATCGCTACTTTTGGTTGAAAGGCAACGCAGGTGTTGCGCTGTTTACAAATAAGGTGGCAACTCAAACAAGCGAATGCTGTTGCTTCCTTTAATCAAAATAGAATGGTTTTGTGGCTGTTGGGCAGCGATAGCCGCCTTCACCTCTTCCACATCTTTAAACTTTCGATAGGTGGTGTGGGTCTTTTCAAACTCCTTTCCCACAAGCCAAACCTTGTCAAAGCCATCGCCTTGCAGCATATCGACCACCTTTTGATGTTCCGATGCAGACACTTCGCCCAACTCAAGCATATCCCCTAAGATGGCCATCTTATGGGGAACATCCATCAATTTAAAATTCTCTATCGCCGCTTTCATGCTCGAAGGATTGGCATTGTAGGCATCAACAATGAGCTTGTTGTGTGCCGTTTCTTCCAACTGGCTGCGGTTGTTGGACGGAATATAATGTGACAGGGCATGATTAATCTGCTCAGGTGTGACGCCAAAATGCAAGCCAACGGCGATAGAAGCCAGTAGGTTGTCGATGTTGTAAGCGCCAATGAGATGGGTTGTTACTTCGTAGGTGCGCAGCTTTGTGTGCGGGGTTGAAAGGTCGGTCCAGCTGAAATTCACAAAAGGACTGCACGAAATGAGCGTTCCACAGACGTTCACATCGTCGCTTTGTCCATAGGGAACAATGCGGTTGAATTGTCGTTCGTTGGCCATTTCCACTAAGTCGGGGTTGCTTTCGTTGAGGAAAAGCAATCCGTCATTTGCCTTTAGATAATCGTAAAGCTCGCCTTTTGTTTGTTTAACGCCTTCAAAACTGCCAAAACCTTGTAGATGAGCGCGCCCCACATTGGTAATCAATCCGCAGGTAGGTTCTACGTAATCCACAAGCTTTTTAATATCACCGATGTGGCTGGCTCCCATCTCTACCACCGCAATCTCGTGGCTGTCGTTGAGGCGGAAGAGTGTTTTAGGCACCCCTACATCATTGTTATAGTTGCCTTCGGTGTGCATGACGTTGAACTTTTCGCTTAAAACAGCCGAGAGAAGTTCTTTGGTTGTGGTCTTACCATTGGTGCCTGTGATGCCAATAATGGGAATGTTGAACTGGCGACGATGCATTCTTGCCAATGCTTTATAGGTGAGAAGGCAATCGTCAACCAAAATGATTTTGGGTTGATTGGGGTCGGCATATTGCGGATTGTCGACAATAGCATAGGCACATCCCTTATCTAAAGCGCCTTGTGCAAACTTGTTTCCGTCAAACGATTCGCCCTTTAAGGCTAAGAAAATGCTGTCTTTGGGGCAGTTGCGGCTATCGGTTGTGATGCACGGATGCTGCAAATAAAGCTGATACAAATCTTCTATATTCATGCTGTTATTGTGAATTGTCGATACAAAGTTAAGGCTTTTTTGGTGACGATGGATATAGAATGTTAATGATTTGCAGTAAGCGTGGTATTTAATTTGCATGCTATATAAAAAAAATATATCTTTGTAGCGATGAAGCCTATACATTATTCTATTCAAGTTAGAGGAACATTGATAGATCTTTCCACACCACAAGTGATGGGAATATTGAATTGTACGCCCGATAGTTTCTATGCAGGTAGTCGCAAACAAACCGAGGAAGAGATTGCTCATCGTGCGAATGAGATTATCGAACAAGGTGGAACGATGATAGACGTGGGTGCTTTTTCTACGCGCCCTGGGGCGTCTGTCGTGAGCGAAACCGAGGAGATGGAGCGTTTGAAGCGTGCACTTGCCATCGTAAGACGGGAGCAACCCGGGGTTATTGTGTCGGTAGATACCTACCGACCGCTTGTGGCTCGTCGCTGCATTGAGGAGTGGCAAGCCG